>NZ_JBIRJY010000003.1:0-92013 GCF_044329785.1 Streptomyces sp. NPDC017529 | reverse complement strand
GGGGGGCCGGGCCCCCGCCCCGCCGGGGGGGGGGCCGGCCCCCGGGGCGCTCGGGGGGCGGGGGCCCGGGGGCCGGGGGGGGGGGGGGGGGGGGGGGCCGCCCCGCCCCCCCGGCCGGTTCAGGCGGCGGCGCGCACCGGCTCCTCCTCCGCCAGCAGCGTCACCAGCGTCTCGCGGGCCCGCGCCACCCGGGAACGCACCGTCCCCACAGGGCAGCCGGCGATCGCCGCCGCCTCCGCGTACGGCAGGCCCAGCAGCTGGGTCAGCACGAACGCCTCCCGGCGGTTCGCGGGCAGCGCCGACAGCAGTTCGGCGAGCGCGACGCCTTCTTCGAACCCCGGCACGCCGCGCGGCTGTGCCCGCTCCGCCGCCGCCTGCCAGTCGTCGGCCCCGGCGAGCCGGGGCCGGCTGGCCAGCGACCGCAACCGGTCGGCGACCGTCCGGCGCGCGATGGTCAGCAGCCAGGTGCGCGCCGACGACCGCCCCTCGAACCCGGGGAGGCTGCGCAGCGCCCGCAGGTAGGTGTCCTGCATCAGGTCGTCCGCGGCCTGCGCGTCGCCGCTGAGGTGCGTGACGTAGCGGCGTACGTCCAACTGCGTGGCGCGGACGAACCGCTCCACGGCCGCCTCGTCCCCGCTACGGGCCGCGAGGGCCCAGGCCGTCACCGAGGCGTCATCCCGCACTCCGCACCTCCCCGCCGGCGGGCGCGGGCCGCGGCCCGCGGAATTCGGGGAGAATGGGGCCATGCAGTGCTCGCGCGTACGAACCGCCCTCTCCGCCCGCCTGGACGGCGAACGGCTGCCGCCGGGCGTCACAGACACGCGGCTCGACGCCCACCTCGCGGGCTGCGCGGACTGCCGCCGCTGGTCGGAGCGGGCCGCCCGGCTGCGGCGCCTCACCTCGGCCGCGCGGGAGGCGGCCGCGGGCACGGACGGCCCGGCACCGGACGACCCGGCACTGGACGGTCTGCTCGACCGGCTGCGGAGGGACGGCGCTCCGGGCGGCGACCGGCAGGTCTGAAAGGGAGCGCGTACGCGAGGGATCGGCGGCGGACGGCGGCATCGCCGGCGGAGCCGCCTTCCGGACAGGAGTCGTCATCCGGACAGGAGTCATCATCAAAAGTCCTCTGGCCTTCGGGAAAACTACCGGGACCAGGACGTGAAGCCCTGGGTGTGACCGTGCTGTCAGCAGACAGCGGTCTCCCGGGGCGGACCGCGGAGCCAGATGACGTGGACGAGGAGCAGCCGCCGCAGCGGCCGCCGGGGTTCGCGGCGGACCGGGCGGGCGGGCCGGGGCGGCTCGGGCAGGACCGCGCGCAGGACGAGCGCCAGCGGCACGAAGAGCCGTACGGAGACGGTCCGTACGACGCGGAACGCCGCCCGCTCGCCGCCGCACAGCCACCACGCGCTCAGGAGCGCGACCAGCATGTGCGCCGCGATCATGCCGGTCATGCTGCCGTGCATGCCCGCCATGTCGTGCATGCCTGTCATGTCGGGTGCCGATGGCATCGAGGACCCTGAAGACATCCCGTGCATCCCGTGCATCCCGTGCACCTCATGTATCGGGCCGCCGTGCCCGTTGATCCCCGCCTCGTGCAGCATCCGTTCGGCGTCGCGCTGCGGAATCGCGCGCCCGCCCACGCCGCACGTCAACGAGGCCGCCCAGCGCTGGGCCAGGGACGGCTGCCCGCTGCCGTCCGCCATGGCCGACGCCGCGGACGCCACCGACTGCCCGAAGGAGAAGGCGGCGTGCAGAGCGGCCTGCGCCGCCAGCGTCAGCGAGGTCACGAACAGCGGGCCCCGCTCGCGGCCGGCGAGGCACCAGGTGCCGCCGGCCGTCACCGCCACGGCACCCAGCACCAGCCACCAGGGCACGGGGGCGTCGGACATCAAGGCGTGGCCGAGGGCGGCGAGCAGCACACACACCGCCGCGAACACCCCGGCCCGCAAGCCCCTGAGAACACGCCCCGCAATCATGACGCGCTCATCGTTGCACCCCGCCCCGCGCACCGGACGGGCAGGGCTCAGTACGGCAGGCCGGACAGGAACCCGTGCAGGGCCTGGTCGAAGTGGGCGGTGTTCTCCAGGTTCACCATGTGGGCGGCGCCGGGGATGCGGACCCGCTGGGCGCCGGGGACGGCGAGGGCGATGGCGTGGGCGTTGGCGGAGATGTCGGAGCTGTCCAGGTCGCCGTCGAGGACCAGCGTCGGTACGCGGATCTCCGCCAGCCGCTCGTACGCGCCGACCTCGGCCGGCAGGCCGGCACCCATCCCGCCCGCGTGCACGACGACGTTGGCGTCGGCCGAGGCGCGCATCCGCTCGCGCAGGTCCGGGTCCACGGCGGCGGGGTCGCGGTGCGGGCCGTCCACCCACATGCGCAGGAAGTGCTCGATGTAGCGCTCCGCGCCGTCCTCCTCCTCGTCCTCCGCGCTGAGGGCAGCCACCTGTCCCTTGATGTGCTCCAGGAGGAACGGGTCGGTGAAGGCCCGGCCGCTCACCCCGGGCGAGGCCAGGGCCAGCGCGAAGACGCGGTCCGGGTAGGCGAGGGCGGTGTCCAGGGCGACCCGGGCGCCGTGCGAGAGGCCGACGAGGATGGCGCTCGCTATGCCGAGGTGATCGAGGAGAGCGCGCAGGTCCTCGTGGTGGGCGTAGTCGCCGTCGACGGTGGAGGACAGGCCGTGGCCGCGCGCGTCGTAGCGGACGGTGCGCAGGCCGGAGTGGATGAGCCAGGCGAACTGCTCGTCCCACATGCGCTGGTCGAGCATGCCGCCGTGCAGCAGGACCACCGAGGGGTCGCCCTCGGAGCCGACGCCGGCCGACTCGTAGAACAGCTCGCCGTTCTCGATCGGGATCGTGCCGTTCTCGATCTCCGTCTCGGGCCAGGCGTTGATTCCTTGGGTCGTCATGCTCCGTGCCGTCCTGTGTGGGGTGCGGGTGCCGGGAGGGGTGCCGGGGTCGCCCGGGGCGAGTGCGGATCCGGCGGGGTGTCGCGGGCCAGCGCGCGGAACTCCTCGCCGAGACGGTCGAGTACGCGCAGGGCGGTGGCCACGTCGGCGGCCGGCAGCCCGGCCAGTCCGCGCCGCAGCCCGGCCGCCTCGAAGCGCTGGACGGAGCGGATGACCTCGGAGCCCTCGGGCGTGAGCCGGATGAGGGGGGAGCGCCGGTGCGCGGGGTTGGGGACGGTCTCGACCAGGCCCAGGCCGGCCGCGTGGTTCACCCGGCGCTGGACCGGTTGGCGGTCCAGGTCCAGGGCGCGGGCCAGTTCCGGTACGGTCCGCGGGCCGTGGTGGTGCAGGGCGTCCAGCAGCGCGTGCTGACCGGCCGTCAGGCCGGTGCCCGACAACTCCCGCTCCAGGGCGCGCACGACCGTGCGGTGCAGCGGCCGCAGGCGTCGGATCACCTCGTACGCGAGGTGCTCGACCGGCTCCGCGCCGCCCTCGTTGACACTCATGGTGTCATGATGGCATGCGCGGTATCTGCCGAATGTACGGGTGGGGGTGCGGCGAAGTTCCCGTTCCGCGTCATGTGTGTCGGGCGGGGCGGCGCGCGGGCGCCGTCGCGCGCCACAGGCGGCGTCCGGCGGTGCGGGCGGTGGCCCGGTCGGCGGCCTGGAGCGTACACATGCATCGTATGCATGCCGTGTATACGTGCCATGTATACATGCCGTGTAGGGTCATGACATGCCCGCTGAAACCGTCCGCCCCCTGCCGGCCCACGTCCTCCCCGGGCAGCGCGGCTCCGGCATCGCCCCCGCCGGCCCGGCACCCTCCGCCCCCGCTCCCGTGCTCGCGCGGTTCGCCGTCCCGGTCCTCCCCGCGCTGCTGGCGCTCGCGCTCGGCCTGTGGGGCATCCGGCGGGACGGCAGCGTGTGGCGGGACGAGGCCGTGACCTGGCAGGTCGGGCAGCGCTCGGTGGCGGAGATCTGGCACATGCTCGACGAGGTGGACGTCGTGCACGGCCTCTACTACATGCTGATGCACGGCGTGTTCGAGGTCTTCGGTACGGGCACGGCCGTGCTGCGCATGCCCTCCGTACTGGCCGTCGCCGCCGCCGCTGCCGCCACCGCGGCGGCCGGCCGCCGCCTCGCCGGGCCGTGGGCCGGACTCGCCGCGGGCCTGGTGCTCGCGCTGATCCCCAACATCCAGCACTACGCGCAGGAAGGGCGGGCGTACGCGCTGGTCACGGCAGGCGTGGCGACCGCCACGTGGATCCTGGTGGGCGCGACCGGACGCACACCGTCAGCCGCGCGGGCAGGCCGGCTCGGGTGGCGCGCCGGGCCGCGCTGGGCCGCCTACGCCGCCGTCATGCTGACCACGGCCCTGCTGAACTGGTTCTCGCTCTTCGTCCTGCCCGCCCACGCCGTCACGGTCCTCGTCGCCCGCCGCCGCGGCCACCGGCCGCTGCTGCTGCCGTGGTCGGTGTCGGCCGCCGTGGTGGTGGCGGGCGCGCTGCCGCTCATCCTGGCCAGCCGCACCCAGTCGGGGCAGGTGTCCTGGATCAGACCCGTCGCCGCCTCCACGCTGCTGGGCGTCGCCGCCCTGCTGCTCGTGGCGCTGGCGTGCGCCCGGGTCCCGTACCCGGGCCGCGGGCGTGCTCCCCTCACACCGGCGTCCGTCGGGCTGCCGCTGCTCGCCGTGCCGCAGTGCGGCCTGCTGCTGGCCTCCGCCCTGGTGGAGCCCCTCTACCTCGACCGCTACGTCCTCTATACGAACATCGGCTTCGCCCTGCTCCTCGGCGTCGGCATCGCGGCGACCGTCCAGGCCGTCCCGGGACGCACCTGGGTGCCGCTCGCGGGCGTCACGGCGCTGGCCTTCGTGGCGCTGCTGCCCGTCGAGACCGCTCTGCGCAAGCCGGAGAGCCGGGTGGACGACGTGCTGCGGGCGGCGGAACAGGTGGCGTCGGTCGCGCGCACGGGCGACGGCGTGCTGTTCATACCGGCCGCGCGGCGCGACACGGCACAGGTGTCGCCGTCGGCCTTCACCGGCCTGGACGATCTCGCGCTGGTCGAGGGCCCGGTGTCGTCCGGCACCATCAAGGGCGTCGAGGGCAGCGCCGAGCACATACGCACGGCGATGCTGGGCAAGTCCCGCATCGTCGTCGTCACGGACACCCACCGCGCCGCCTCCGCGCCCGCCCGCGAGACCGGGAAGCTCCGCGTCCTCGACCGGCACTTCGAGCGCACGGCCCGTACGGACACCGCGGGGCGCCGGGTGGAGGTCTACGAGAAGGTGCGGTGACGCGCCGGAACGCGGGGCTCAGCCCTCGTCGTACGGCACCGGCGCCGCGTCCGGCGCGAAGCTGACGACCAGGTCGGCGCGGTCCCTGGCCGCCGCCACCAGCCGGGCGTTGGCCTCGTCCGAGGCGTGCACGAACCGTTCGGCGTGCGCGCGGGGCTTGCCGAAGCGCTCGTGCCGGCCGACCAGGCGCCGTACCCGTTCCGCGGGGTCCAGGTCCACGTACCAGACCTCGTCGAGGCAGGCCCTGGCCCGCTCCCAGGAAGGGCCGTCGAGCAGCAGGTAGTTGCCCTCGGTCACGACGAGCGGCACGCCGGGCGGCACGGGAATGCTGCCGGCCACCGGCTCCTCGATACGGCGGTCGAAGGCGGGGGCGTAGACGACGGTGTCCGGCGCGGGGGAGCGCAGGCGCGCGAGCAGGGCCGCGTAGCCGCCCGCGTCGAAGGTGTCCGGGGCGCCCTTGCGGTCCACGCGCCCGAGGCGGCGCAGCTCCGCCTCGGCGAGGTGGAAGCCGTCCATGGGGACGAGCGCGGCCGATCCGGCGAGCGCGGACACCAGGTGGGCGGCCAGGGTGGACTTGCCGGCGCCGGGCGGCCCCGTGATGCCGAGGAGCCGGCGCCGGGCCGGGGTGGCGGTGGCGGCGAGGCGCCGGGCGCGTTCGGTGAGCTGCTGCACGTCCATGGCGGCGGTTCCTGTTCCTCCTTCGGGTGCCGGGTGCCGGGTGCTACGCGCCGGGGCCCGGCGGGTCCGCCGCGCCCAGTCGCCACAGCGAGGTGACTTCGGCCGCGCGGGCCGCGTGCAGGGGGTCGCCGGCGTCGCGGGCGCGGGGGTGCCGCGGCTGGATGTCGAGGCGGTCCAGGACCGCCAGGCCCGCCGCCGCGAACGCGCCGGTCAGCTCGTCCCGGGTGCGCAGCCCGAGGTGTTCGGCGAGATCGGAGAGGATCAGCCAGCCCTCGCCGCCCGGTGCGAGGTGGCCGGCCAGGCCGTTCAGGAAGCCGCGGAGCATCCGGCTGCCCGGGTCGTAGACCGCGTACTCGACGGGGGAGGTGGGCTTGGCCGGGACCCAGGGCGGGTTGCAGACGATCAGCGGCGCGCGCCCGGCGGGGAACAGGTCGGCCGCGACGACCTCCACGCGGTCCGCCACGCCGAGCCGTTCGGTGTTCTCCCGTGCGCAGGCCAGGGCCCGCGGGTCCTGGTCGGTGGCGACGACGCGCGGCACGCCGCGCCGCGCCAGCACCGTGGCCAGCACGCCGGTGCCGGTGCCGATGTCGAAGGCGGGGCCGGGGACGGCGGGCAGCGGGGCCCGGGCCACCAGGTCCACGTACTCGCCGCGGACCGGCGAGAAGACGCCGTAGTACGGGTGGACGCGGTCGCCGCCGAGTGCCGGGATCGCGACGCCGTTTCTGCGCCATTCGTACGCGCCGATCACGCCGAGCAGTTCGCGCAGCGAGACCAGCAGGGGGAGCCGCCGTCCGTCCCCGGCGTCGTCCGGGCCGTACGCCTGGCCGCACGCTTCCCGTACGTCCGGCGCGCGGTGCAGCGGCAGTTCGTACCCGGGATCCAGCGGCACCAGCAGCATGCCCAGGATGCGGGCGCGCTGGCTCTGCGCGGCCCGGTGCAGGTGGAACGCCTGGGCGGGGTCGGCCGGCGGCCGCTTGCGCGGGCGGCGGTCGATGCGCCGGGCCAGCGCCGTCAGCAGCTGGCGGGCGTTGTGGAAGTCGCCGCGCCACAGCAGCGCGGTGCCCTCGCAGGCGAGTTTGTACGCGTCGTCGGCCTTCGTGCGGTCGTCCGCGACGGCCACCCGGCGGGGCGGCGGCGTGCCGCTCTCGGAGCGCCAGCGGGCGGTTCGGTCCTCGCCGGCCTCGGTCCACGCGACGAGCTGCGGGGCCTGAAGTGTGTTCATTGCGTCCCAGGTAAGGGGCTGAGAAGTGACGTTCGACTCTACTCCGTGCCCGGCCGGGACCTTCGCCCCCTGTCGCCGGGACGGCGCGGGGGAGGAGGATGGAAATAGTTGGGCATAGCACACGCTATTGGTCGTATGGAGGCGCACATGGACACTCTGCCGGTCATTGTCGCGGTGGACGGATCCCCCGACAGCGAACGGGCGCTGCGCTGGGCGATCGAGGCGGCCCGGCTGCGCTCCGCACCGCTCCAGGTCGTGCACGTCTGGCCGTACGTCACGACGGAGGGCCGGGCGGCGGCCGAGTCCGGCATCGGCGACCCGGTCCTGGACGAACTGCGCAAGACGCTGAACGGGCAGGCCGACTCGGCCGGTCTGCCGGGCATCGAATACCGCAGCCTCAGCGGGCTCACCGACACGCTGCTGCCCGCCCTCGGCGCCGAGGCGCAGCTGCTCGTGCTCGGCTCGCGCGGCCGCGGCGGCTTCGCCAGCCTGCTGCTCGGCTCCAACGGCATGGCCTGCGCCGCGCACGCGGCCGGGCCCGTCGTGGTGGTGCCCCGCCCGGACCGCGGCGGCGAGCTGGGTCCGGACGGCGAGGTGGTACGCCCCGCCGAGCGGCAGATCACGCTCGGCGTCGACGCGTCCTCGGACGAGCCCGGCGCGATCGGCTTCGCCTTCGCCGAGGCGAGCAGGCGCGGCGCCCGCCTCAAGGTCGTCTCCGGCTATTCCTGGCCGATGCTGGCGCCGCCCGCGTTCGAATATGTGGCCGCTTATGAAGGCACCCAGCAGGAGTACGAGAACGCGCTGGTCAAGCAGCTGACGGAGACGCTCGCGCCGCACCGCGAGCGGCACCCCGAGGTGGCGGTGACGGTCGAGCTGCGGGACGCGGACGCGGCCGGGCAGCTCGTCGAGGCGTCCAAGGCCAGCGACCTGGTCGTGGTCGCCCGGCACCGCCGCCGCCTGCCGGTCGGCCGCCGGCTCGGCTCGGTCGCGCACGCCGTACTGCTGCACGCGGTGTGCCCGGTCGCGGTCGTACCGGAGGAGCGGGACCGGCGCGCGGAGCAGGCCGGACGGGAGTAGCCGGAACAGGCCGGGCAGGAGGAGCCGGAGGAGGCCGGGCAGCCGTGCTACGCGATGCCGAACGCCTCCGCGTAGCGCACCATGCCGGGCGGGGGCGTGCTGCCGTCGAGGGACAGCGCCATGAACGCCTCGTCCGGCCACTCCTGGGGCGGCACGATGGCGAAACGGGAGGCGCGCTCGAAGCCGAACCTGGGGTAGTACGGCGGATGCCCCACCACCACGACCGTCCGCTCGCCCGCATCCCGGGCCGCGTCCAGCAGGGCCCTGATGACGGCGCTGCCCGCACCCTGCTTGTGGTGCTCGGGCAGCACGGCGCAGGGCGCGAGCGCGACGGCCGGTTCGGTGGCTATGTGACAGCGGGTGAGCAGGGCATGCGCGACGGGCGCGGCCGCCGCCCCGGACCCGGCGGGCACGGCCACGTACGACAGGCCGGGCAGCCAGGCCGACGGGTCCTGCCGCAGCGCGTCGACCAGATCGGCTTCGCCGGAGGTGTCGAAGGCGGCGAGGTTGATCCGGCGGACGGCCGGGATGTCCTCGGGAGTCTCGGGGCGGCACAGCCAGTTGTCCATGCCCTCATCCTCGCACCGGGGTCTGACAACCCGCCCGGCTCTTTCCCGGCCGGACCCCCGCCCCGCCTTGCATACCGTTCACCCGCAGGGCGGAATCCGGTCGGCCGGTAAGTGGCCGGTACCCGGCCCCGGTGCGCGGGCGCCGGGTTCGCGGCTCAGTCGGCGGTCGTCGCGGGGAACGCGGTCCGGCGCTCCGGGCGGCGCATCAGGAACACCGCCGCCGACCCCGCCGCGAACAGCGCGAACACCGAGACGGCGGTGCCGATCCACGACGCGCCGAGCCACTGGCCGCCCACCCAGCCCAGCGTTACGCCGTACGCGGCCCAGGCCAGCCCGGCCAGCGCCGACCACGGCAGGAACTCCCGGACCGTACGGTGTGCGACCCCCGCGCCCAGGCTGACCACCGAGCGCCCGGCGGGCGCGAACCGGGCCAGTACGACGATGCCGCCGCCGCCCCGGGTGAGGGCCGCGCCGAGTCGTTCCTGCGCGGCGGCCAGGCGGCGGGAGCGGGCGATGGCGCGGTCGAACCGGTCGCCGCCGCGCCAGGCCAGCCGGTAGGCGACCATGTCGCCCAGCACCGAGGCGGTCGCCGCGCACAGGACCAGGGCCAGCATCTCGGCGAGGTCGGCGTCGCCGCGTACGGAGGTGGAGACGCCCACCGCGCCGGCCGCGGTGCGGGTGCCGGCGGCCGTGGTGGCCGCGGTGATCACCAGGACGCCGCTGGGCAGGATCGGCACGAAGACGTCGAGGAGTACGGAGAGACCGACGACCGCGTAGACCCAAGGGGTGCCGCTCAGCGGCCCCAGGCTTTCCAACAACGTCCTTCTCCCGGTCCGAACCCCTGCCGCGACGTCGCATCGGCGGCTGGGGCGGCTGTACCGCCATACAGCGTACGCCTGGCGGGCACACGGTGACGTTCCGGGGCACACGGTGTTGTTGGGTTCACATCCGCCCCCGCAGAGGCTCCGGATGTCACTGTCACCCGTCTGCTCCGGCCGTGGCGCAAAAGAGCGCGGCTTTGGGCACGTTATAAGCCGATACGCGCGCCTTGTGTGAGCACGGCAGGGCGTCCTGGAGCGGAGTGGCACACGAAATGGAGACATAGATGGAGACATGGACGACGCCGTCGGCGAAGCGGACGGCCAAGGCGGCAGGTGTCACCGGGGCGGCCCTCGCCGCGGCGACCGCGCTCCTGCTCACGCCCGGCCCGATGTCGGCGGCCGCGGCGGCGGACGGCGACGGCAAGGTCACGAAGAACTCCGTCAACTCGGAGTACGCGGTGACGGTCGCGGGACAGTTCACCCGCCCGAACGGGACCAGGCTGGGCCAGGCGCTGACGTACGACCCGAAGCTGGTGCCCGAGAACTCCCGCATCACGGTCAGCCAGCGCGCCGGCGACAAGCGGACCCGGGTCGGCCTGCGGGTCGCCGGCCTGGTGGCGAACCGCACGTACGGGGCGCATGTCCACAAGAACGCGTGCGGTGCGCGCCCGGACGACTCGGGGCCGCACTACCAGCACCGCAAGGACCCGCGCACGCCCTCCACCGACCCGGCCTTCGCCAACCCGAAGAACGAGGTGTGGCTGGACTTCACGACCAACGGCAAGGGCGAGGGGTTCGCCGAGTCCCGGCACGACTGGCGGTTCAGGGCCGGTGAGGCGCGGTCCCTGGTGATCCACGAGCGGCGGACCGCGACCCGGCAGGGAGTGGCGGGGACCGCCGGCCGGGCGGTGGCGTGCTACACCGTGCCGTTCGACTCCTCGACGGCCCTGCCGAAGAACCTCTCGAACGTCCTCTCGAAGATCCTCTGACTGCCGCACGGGCGCGGCTGCCCGGCCGCGCGCGAGGTACCGCACGAGCGGCGGCCCCCGGTGCACACCGGGGGCCGCCGCTCGTCTGTATGCCGGCGGCAGCGGGCCGCCGGTGCCGCCGTCAGGCCGCGCTCGGCTCGCGCCGCGCGGTCGCCCCGGCCTCCTCGGGCTGCCGCCGCGCGCCGAAGAACAGGCGGTCCAGCGACCAGGCGCCGGGACCGGTGCAGACGAGCAGCAGGAAAGACCAGCAGAACAGCGCGGACAGCTCGCCGCCGTTCTGGAGCGGCCACAGGGACTGGCCGGCGTGCGCGGAGAAGTACGCGTACGCCATGGAGCCGGAGCTGATGAAGGCGGCGGTGCGGGTGCCGAGACCGACCATCACCAGGACGCCGCCGACCAGCTGGATGACGGCGGCGTACCAGCCGGGCCAGCTGCCCGCCGGCACGGTCAGCCCCTTGCCCATCGCGCCGCCGAGGATGCCGAACAGCGAGGACGCGCCATGGCAGGCGAAGAGCAGACCCACGACGATGCGGAACAACGACAGGGTGTGCGGCTTGATTCGTTCGGTGAACTCGGTCACCGGGGACTGAGCGGACATGGTGGGGACTCCTGCGGTTTCGGGGACGGGAACCGACAAAGGGACAGGTTAGGGAGACCTAATCGGTACTTGCAAGTTCAACATCTGGCCATATCCGGCCGGTGGCCGAAAACGCTCATGGCCCGAAGTGCCGCCGGCGCGCGGGTGCCGCGTCCGCCGTGCGGCTTACGCTCCCCGATGACCCGCTTGCCCTTGATGCCCCGTCAAGAGCTCTTCGTGCGCGCACGACAGCCGTGCCCCACCGCCCCGCTCGCCGCGGGCCCGGTCCAGCCGCAGCCGTGCCGCGCGCCCGTGCAGCGTCAGCGTCATGAGCTGGTTCCCGAACCACGGGCCGCCGGTGCGGCGCCAGCCGATCGGCGGCCGGTCCAGCCGTGCGTGCCGGGCGAGCGCGTGCCCCAGCCGGCGCCCTGCCCGGCTCCAGCCGAAGCGGAAGCCGGCCCGTATGGACGCGGAAATGCCGTTGTGCACCGGCGAGCAGGTCAGCTGGAGCACCCGCCCGACCGGCTCGGTGCCGTCGTGCCAGTGCGGCTCGGCCACGTACGCGTGATGGACGTCACCGGACAGCACGCACACCGTGGCCGGCGCCCCCTCGCCCGAACCGGCCTCGGCGAGCAGACCGGTCAGCGCCGCGAAGGACTCCGGGAACGCCGCCCAGTGCTCCAGATCGGCGCGCTGCCGCAGCCGCTCGCTCCGGCGCGCCCAGCCCGGTCCGCGTGCCCCGGCGCACAGCGCGGCGTTCCACCTCTCCGCGTCGTGGACCAGGTTCGGCAGCAGCCACGGCAGCGAACTGCCGACCAGCAGGTGGTCGTACGCGCCGTGGTCGGCCAGCACCGCGTCGCGCAGCCACCGGGCCTCGGCCGGGTCGAGCATCGCCCGCCGCCCCTCGTCCAGGACGCGGGAGGCGCGGGTGTCGACCATGACCAGCCGTACGCGGCCGAAGTCGCGGCGGTAACTCCAGCGCGCGCAGCCCGGGTCGGCGTCCGCCGCGGCCGCGAACTCCCGTACCAGGGCCGTGCCGTCGGGCAGCGCGCGGACCCGCGCGTACAGCTCGTCCTTCTCCAGCTCCGCGGGGGAGACGTTGCCCAGGTGCTGGTACACCCAGTACGACATCAGGCCGCCGAGCACCCGCTCCCGCCACCAGGAGGTGGCGCGCACCCGGGCCAGCCAGGCCGCGGAGGTGTTCCAATCGTCCATTACGTCGTGATCGTCGAAGATCATGCAGCTGGGGACGGTGGAGAGCAGCCAGCGCACCTCGGGGTCGAGCCACGACTCGGCGTAGAGGTGGGTGTATTCCTCGTAGTCCGCGACCTGCCGCCAGGGCGGCTTCGAGGTGTCGCGGCGGGCCGCGAGCAGCCGGGCGGTCGCGTCCGAGGTCTGGTCGGCGTAGATCTGGTCGCCCAGCAGGAGGAGGACGTCGGGGCGTTCGCGCGCGGGGTCGGCGGCGAGCGCCGACGCGAGGGTGTCCAGGGCGTCCGGACCGACCGGGTCGTGTGTGTCGGCGGGCGGCGCCGCCCAGCGGCAGGAGCCGAACGCGACCCGCAGGCGCTGCCCGGCCGGTTCGCCGCCTGGCGCCGCGGGCGTGCGGATCGTGCTGTCCGGGTAGCGGCTGCCGGGCGGCGGCCAGACCTGTTCGCCGTCCAGCAGGACGCGGTACGGGGTCTCGCTGTCCGGGGTCAGCCCCGCGACCGGCACCAGCGCGTAGTAGTGGCCGGCCACCTGCCAGGCGCGCTCCGCGCCGCCGGCGCCGCTCTCGCACCGGACGTGCACCTCGCACGGCCCGTCGGTCTCGACCCACACCGTCGCGCTGGTCTCGTCCACGTACCGCAGCAGCGGCCCCAGGCGCAGCACGGCCATCGGCGGACCTCCCCTCGTACGGGCCGGTGCCCGTACGCGTGCTCAGAGGATAGGAGCCGCTCGCGGGGCGACGGGGCAGCTCCGGCCGCTGCACGGAGAAAGACGGAGCCATCCGGTCGTACGGTTGCGCCACTCGGACGCAAGCCGGCCCAAGGCCGTTTCGGGGTCGTTTCGGGGTCGGCCGGGTGCCGGACCGGCCGCGCCGGCGCGCACGGTCGGCCGGGTGCCGGCGCGGCGCGCGTGTCTCAGCAGCGGTCCAGGATCTTCTTCAGCGCGGCCTTCTCGGCCGAGTCGGCCGTCAGCCCGTACGTGTGCTTCACCGACACCCACATCCGCGCGTACGTGCAGTGGTAAGAGGTCTTCGGCGGCAGCCACTTGGCCGGGTCCTTGTCGCCCTTCTCCTGGTTCACGTTGTCCGTGACGGCGATGAGCTGCGAGTGGGTGAGATCGTTGGCCAGCTCCTTGCGGCGCTCGGTCGTCCACTTCGAGGCGCCGGACTTCCACGCCTCCGACAGCGGTACGACGTGGTCGATGTCCACGTCGGACGCCTTGGACCACACGCCGTCGTCATAGGCCGACTTCCAGGTCCCGCCGGTCGCGGCGCACTTGGCGTCGGTCTGCACGTTCTCGCCGTCCCGCTTGAGCACGACCTCGCGCGTGTTGCAGTTCTGGCCCTGGTCGGACCAGTGCGGGAACTTGTCGCGGCTGTAGCCGTCCTGCGAACCCTGGGGCGCTTCCTTGATCTGGGCGAGGTAGGCGCGCGCTGTGGCGGCGTCCGGCGGGGTGGGCGGTGCGGCCTGGGCGGTCTGGCCGCCGAAGGACAGCGTGCAGACGAGGGCGGCGGCGGAGGCGGCGGCGAGCGAACCGCGACGCGCGTAGACCTTGGGCATCGTAACTCCCTGTATGTGGGGGGGGGAAGTCGAGGTGCGGGACGGGCCCATGGTGGGGTCGTGGGGTGTCCACCGGATGGGCTCCAGGTAACAGAGTGGCGACATGCCCACGTCAGTTCAAGGGGTTGACGGTACGTCATCCGCACCCGGCGTCCCGGCCGGTGGCCCGCGCGGGCGCGTACGCCCCTCCGTGCGCGCCTGCCTCCGCCGCGCCGGACGCGCCGCGCCCGTCCGCCCCCGCACTCCCGGCCGCCCTACAGTGAGCGCGTGCTGCTGCCGGTCAACGCCACCCTCGGGGTCGTTCTCGCCGTCCTGCTGGCCGCCGCCGTGGCCGTCGCGGCACTCGCGCACCTCGGCCACGCGCGGGCCTTCGCCCTCGCCGGGCTGCGGGCCGCCCTCCAGCTCGCCGCCGTCTCGTACCTCATCGGCTGGGTCGTACGGTCCGTGCCCTGGCTGCTCTGCTTCCTCGTACTGATGTTCACGGTCGCCGTGCGGACGGCGGGCCGCCGCCTCACCCCCAACCGCACCTGGTGGTGGGCGGCCCTTCCCCTCGCGGCCGGAGTCGTACCGGTCGTCGGCGCCCTGCTGCTCACCGGTCTGGTGCCGCCGCGTGGCGTCACCCTCATCCCCGTCGCCGGCATCCTCATCGGCGGTGCGCTCACCGCCACCGTCCTCGGCGGGCGGCGGGCGCTGGACGAGCTGGAGACGCGGCACGGCGAGGTGGAGGCGGGCCTCGCGCTCGGCCTGCCCGACCGGGAGGCCCGGATGGAGGTCGCCCGTCCGGCCGCCTCCGACGCGCTGCTGCCGGGCCTGGACCAGACCCGCACCGTGGGACTCGTCACGCTCCCCGGCGCCTTCGTCGGCATGCTGCTGGGCGGCGCCTCACCCGTTCAGGCGGGCGCGGTCCAGCTGTTCGTGCTGGTCGCGCTGCTGGCCGTACAGGCGTCGGCCGTCGCGGTGGTGCTGGAGCTGGTGGCCCGCGGGCGCCTGCACCGCGTACCCTTGGCCACAGCAGAAGGGGAGTAGCTCTTCGCCGGACCGTCGACATACTGCCCGCCCGTCGGCCGCCACCGCCCAGGTGACAGGCCGCCCGCGGTGGGCCGGCGCCCGGAGCGCGACAGGTGGCATGTGTCCCTGCCGCGCCAGCGAGACCTTCGGCCGCAGTGTTTGCGCAGACGCACGTGTGCGCAAGAGACGCTGCCGTGCCGAAGCGACCCCTTTTCCGGGCCCCTCGGTGCGGCCCGACCAATCGAGGTAAGACACCCCGTGTTCAGTTTCACCGTCGCCGCCGTCGTCTTCGGCGTCGTCTTCCTGGCCGAGCTGCCGGACAAGACCGCCCTGGCCGGGCTGATGCTCGGCACCCGCTACCGCGCTTCGTACGTGTTCGCCGGCGTCGCCGCGGCCTTCGCCGTGCACGTCGCGCTCGCCATCGCCGCGGGCAGCGTGCTGTCCCTGCTCCCGCACCGCCTCGTGCAGGCGGTCGTCGGCGTGCTCTTCCTCGCGGGCGCCGCGGTCCTGCTCTTCAAGAAGGACGAGGACGAGGAGGAGGTGAAGAAGCCCGCCGACCAGAGCTTCTGGAAGGTCTCCGGGGCGGGCTTCATGATGATCCTGGTCGCCGAGTTCGGCGATCTGACCCAGATCATGACCGCGAACCTGGCCGCCCGCTACGACGACCCGGTCTCGGTGGGCGTCGGCGCGGTGCTGGCCCTGTGGGCCGTGGCGGGCCTGGGCATCCTCGGCGGCCGCACGCTCATGAAGTACGTACCGCTCAAGCTGATCACGAAGGTGGCGGCCGCGGTGATGGTGCTGCTGGCGGGGTTCAGCCTGTACGAGGCGATCGCGGGCTGAGTACGGGAAGGGGGCGGGCCGCCGGCCCGCCCCGCCTCTTCCGCCCGGTCAGGCGGCGACGTGCAGCGCTATCGACCCGTCCGCGAGCGCCTCGACGCGGATCTGCTCCAGGTCGCGTACGTGGACGTCCGGGCCGAAGGCCCCGGCCCGCTCGCCGACGCCGACCACCCGCATGCCCGCCGCGCGCCCGGCCGCGATGCCCGCCTCGGAGTCCTCGAAGACCACGCAGTCCTCGGGCGCGAACCCCAGCTCGGCCGCGCCCTTGAGGAAGCCCTCGGGGTCCGGCTTGCTGGCGCTCACGGACTCGGCGGTGATCCGCACGGCCGGCATCGGGAGCCCGGCCGCGCCCATGCGGGCGTCGGAGAGGGCGATGTCGGCGGAGGTCACCAGGGCGTGCGGGAGCCGGGCGAGGGCGGCCATGAAGGCGGGCGCGCCGGGGACCGGCACCACGCCGTCCACGTCGGCGGTCTCCTGCGCCAGCATCCGCCGGTTGTCCTCGTGGTTGAGCTCCATCGGGCGCTCGGGGAGCAGCGCGGCCATCGTGGCCCAGCCCTGCCGGCCGTGCACCACCTTGAGCACCTCGTCCGCGTCGAGCCCCTGCTCGTCGGCCCAGCGGCGCCAGCAGCGCTCGACCACGGCCTCGGAGTTCACGATCGTGCTGTCCATGTCCAGCAGCAGGGCGCGGGCTGTGAGCGTGGTGGTGGCCGACATCGGCGGGCTCCTGGGCGCTGGGGAAAGAGTCAAGCGGCTCCGCCCGCCGGTCAGGGAGTGCGGGCGGAGCCACTTTGTTCCTACACGATACAAAGAGCACCCGGCCGGAGGCCAACCACCCCCTGGTGAGACGGGCCACCCGGGTCGGTGACCCGGGCCGGTGACGGGCCCGTCCCCCTCCCGGGCCGCCGCCCCGGGCTCACGGCTCGACCGTGCGGGCCTCCAGCGAACCGCGCGTCCGCGGCCCGTAGACGCCGTCCGGATCGCCCCGTACACCGTACGACCGCTGGAAGGCGGCGACGGCGGCGCGGACGGCGGCGCCGTAGCGCGCGTCCTCCGGGCCGAAGTACGCGGCCAGCTGCTCCAGCCGCCGTTGCAGCTCCAGGACCTCCGGCCCGGTGGCGCCCTCCCGCAGCACGATCGGCCCGCCCGGCGGGCTGCTCGGCGCGCGGCTCTCCGGAGCGCTGGTGATGTCGCCGGACGCCGTGGCCGTGCCCGGCGCGTGCGACGGCGAGGGCGGCGGGGACGGCGTACGGGACGGGCCGGGCGCCGGCTGTGCTCCGGGCGGCCGGTGCGGCGTACGGGTGGGCGAGGCGGGCGGCGGGGCGGCGCGGCGCCCCGGTCCGCCGCCCGAGCCGCTGTCCGTGCCGTCGTCCGCCGTCCGGGCGGCGGTGGGCACGCTCCGGTGGTCGTCCAGCAGCGCGCGGTCCTCGTCAGCGTCGGACAGCAGCGCGCCGCTGAGCAGCACCGCGCCCGCCGCCAAGGCCGCCGCCGAGGCCGCCATGACGCCCAGGGCCACCTGCCTCCTGCGCCGCCGGGAGGCGTCGCCGTGCACCTCGCCGCTCTCGCTGCCCCCGGAGTGCGCGCCGGACGCCCGGTCGGACTGCGTGCCGGCGCACGAACCGGAGTGCGAGCCCGTACGCGATCCGGGGCGCGGTCCCGCGCGCGAGCCGCCGCGCGCGCCCGCCCGCGACCCGGCCGGCGGCACCGTACGGAACCCGAACCGCGGCGCGGGGCGCGGATCGGGGCGCAGCGCCCGGGCCGCCGCGTCCGGGCCGGCGCCCCCGGCGTCCGCTTCGTCCGGCAGCCGTACATACGGACGCACCCGCAGGGGATCGAAGTCCTCGGCACCGGCCGCCTCGCACAGGCACCTCGTCCGGCCGTCGGCGCGCGAGGGCGCCGAGCAGTGCGGGCAGGTCTCAGCCGTCACGAGCGTTCCCCTCCCTGAAGCCCTCGATCGGTCAGTGATTATCCCGGTCTGGCCCCATCCTGCACAGGGAGCATCCGGGAGCCACCCGGCCGCACCGCGCTCAGCAGGCCGTATCCGCACGAAACGATCAGGATGGGAAGGAGCACCACCCCGAGCACCACCCCGGCCCGCACAGAGCCCGCACAGAGCCCGCAACAGAGCCCGCAACAGAGAGGGACGCTCATGGCGCAGCACACCGGCGCTCCGGCCCTCCCAGGGGAGGGCCGGTCCCGGCGGACGGTCCTCGTCGCGATCGGCGCGCTGCTGCTCGGCATGCTCATCGCGGCACTCGACCAGACCATCGTGGCCACCGCGCTGCCCACCATCGTCAGCGACCTCGGCGGTCTGGACCACCTGTCGTGGGTGGTCACCGCGTACCTGCTGGCCTCGACCGCCGCGACCCCGCTGTGGGGCAAGCTGGGCGACCAGTACGGGCGCAAGCGGCTCTTCCAGACCGCCATCGTGATCTTCTTGATCGGCTCCGCGCTGTGCGGCGTGGCCCAGGACATGCCGCAGCTGATCGCCTTCCGCGCGGTCCAGGGCCTGGGCGGCGGCGGCCTGATCGTGCTGTCGATGGCGATCGTCGGCGACCTCGTGCCACCGCGCGACCGCGGCCGCTACCAGGGGCTGTTCGGCGCCGTCTTCGGCGCCACCAGCGTCCTCGGCCCGCTGCTCGGCGGCCTGTTCGTCGACCACCTCAGCTGGCGCTGGGTCTTCTACGTCAACCTGCCCATCGGGATCGTCGCGCTGCTCGTCATCGCCGCCGTCCTGCACATCCCGGCCCACCGCGCCCCGCACCGCATCGACTACCTCGGCACCCTCCTCATCGCCGCGGTCGCCGCCTGCTTCGTCCTGATGACCTCGCTCGGCGGCGTCAGCTACGACTGGGGCTCCTGGCAGATCATCGGCCTCGGGGTGCTCGGCGTACTCCTGCTGGCGGTGTTCACCGCCGTCGAGCGCCGGGCCGCCGAACCGGTCCTGCCGCTGCGCCTGTTCCGCCTGCGCACCTTCACCCTCACCGCGGTCATCGGCTTCGTCATCGGGTTCGCGATGTTCGGGTCGATGACCTACCTGCCGACCTTCCTCCAGGTCGTGCACGGCGTGTCGCCCACCATGTCCGGGGTGCACATGCTGCCGATGGTCATCGGCATGCTGCTGTCCTCGACCGCCTCCGGGCAGATCGTCAGCCGCACCGGGCGCTACCGGGTCTTCCCCATCGCCGGCACCGCCGTCACGGCCGCCGGGCTGCTGCTCCTGCACCGGCTCGACCCGTCCAGCAGCGTCACCGTGATGAGCCTGTACTTCTTCGTCTTCGGCTTCGGGCTCGGCCTGGTCATGCAGGTCCTGGTCCTCATCGTGCAGAACGCCGTCGACTACCAGGACCTCGGCGTCGCCACCTCCGGCGCCACGTTCTTCCGCTCGATCGGCTCCTCCTTCGGCGTCTCCGTCTTCGGCACGATCTTCGCCAACAAGCTGGGGCCGCGGATCGCCGACGCCCTCGCGGGCAGGGAACTGCCGCCCGGCGTCGACCCGTCCAAGATCGCGGAGGATCCGCGGACGGTGGGCCGGCTGCCCGCTTCCGAGGCGGCCGGGGTGCTCGACGCCTACTCCACGTCCATCACCGACGTCTTCCTCTACGCGGTCCCGGTCGTGCTGGTCGCCTTCGTGCTGGCCTGGTTCCTGCGCGAGGAGCCGCTGCGCCGCGGCGTCACCGCGCCCGACACCTCCGAGGTGCTCGCCTCCAACCCCGTACACCGCTCCTCGTACGACGAGGTCTGCCGGGCCCTGTCCAAACTGGGCAGCCTGGAGGGCCGCAAGGCGGTCTACGAGCGCGTCACCGAGAAGGCCGGGCTGGACCTGCGGCCCGCGTCGAGCTGGATGCTGCTGCGTATCAACCGCTTCGGCTCGGTGGAGCCCGGGGTGCTCGCCGACCGCAGCATCGTGCCGCTCAGGGTGATCGCGGAGGCCACCCGGCAGATCGAGGAGCGGGGGCTGGCGGTACGCGAAGGGCTGCCGTTGGTCCTCACCGACAAGGGCCGCGCGGTCGCGGAACGGCTGGTCGCCGCCCGCCGGGAGTCGCTGGCCGAACTGCTGGGGGACTGGTGGACCGAGGACCGGCCCACCGACCTGACGGAGCTGGTCGAGCAGTTGTCGACGGAGCTGTGCGGCTCGGACGCGGAGCGCCCGCACGGCAGCGGGGCCCGCGCGTCACGGCCGCCCGCGCGCGGGGAGGGCCGGCCGGGCAGCCCCGGCCCGTAGCCTCGGCTCGGCTCACCTGCTCGCCGCCTCCACCAGCCGCTTCTCGAAGAAGACGTCCGCGTACGGGTCCTCCTTGTACGCGGGTATCTCCGCGTACCCGTGCGCCCGGTACAGCGCGACGGCCTCGGTCAGGTCCCGCCGGGTGTCCAGCCGCAGGCGCTCGGCGCCGAGTTCCGACGCCCGCCGCTCCAGTACGCCCATCAGTACGCGCGCCGCGCCCAGTCCGCGCCACGGGGCGCGCACGAACACCCGCTTGAGTTCCGCCGTGCGCCCGCCGTCGATGAGCAGGAGCCCGGCGCACGCGGCGGGTTCGCCCTCGTACCGGGCGACGAACACCACTCCGCGGGGCGGGGCCAGTTGGCCGGGCGGGTACGTCGCCAGCCCTTCTTCGACGTCCTCGGGCGTGAGGGGATCGAAGCCGTGCAGGACGTGGTACCGGCCCGCGACCTCGGTGTAGTACTCGCGGAACAGCGCCTCGGCGGCGGGGGTTTGGTCGGTCTCTGCCGAAATGTCCCATGCAGCGGGCGGGCGGCCGGTACCGGAGACGGGCAGAGTGACAGGCTGGGCGTCGGGCATAGTGCCATTGTGCCGGTGGGCACGGGGCCGCCGCCGCGGATTTTTCTCCGGCATACCGCGTACCGCGCCCGGTCGCCGGCCGCCACCGGCCCGCCCCCGTACGGGGTTTGGCCCCCGCCGGCAGGGCTACCCGGCCGATATGTCCATCACCTTGATCATCGTCCCGATCGTGGCGCTCATCGTGATCGCCGCCCTCGTCCTGCTAGCCCGCGCCAAGGTCGCCCGCGGCGGCAGCAGAGGACTGCGGCGCCGCTTCGGCCCCGAGTACGAACGGGCCGTCGCCGTACACGACGGCGACACCGCCGCCGCCGAACGCGAGCTGAACCGGCGGCTGGACCGGCATGGCGCGTTCCGCCCCCTGCCGCTCGCTCCCGACCTGCGCCAACAGTACGAGGAGCGCTGGGAGGCCGTGCAGCGGCAGTTCGTCGACGAGCCCGAACAGGCCGTCGTCGAGGCCGACCTGCTGATCGGCCGCCTCGCCCGCGAGCGCGGCTACCCGTCCGACAGCTACGACGAGCAGACCGACGCGCTCTCCGTCCACCACGCGCAGGGCGTCCACGACTACCGCAAGGCCCACGAGACCGCCGTACGCGCCCGGAACAACCGCCCGGACAACGCCGCGGGCACGGAGGAACTGCGCGCGGCCGTGGTGCACGCGCGGGCCCTGTTCTCCGAACTGCTCAAGTCCGGCCCGGACGGAACCACCACCCACCACGCCCCCCGGCACCACAGGACCGGGCACCACAGGACCAACCCCAAACCCAACCCCAAACCCAACCCCAACGCCACCACCCGGCGGCTCGGCGACCGGCTGCGTCCCCCCTGGACGCACGGCCGCGGCCACGGGCACGACACTGCGGAAGGCGGTGCGCGATGAGTACCTTCGAAGAGCGCGACCCCGGCCCCGTCGAGACACCCCGCGAACGCGCGGCGAGCGAGGGCATGCCGCCCCCCGAGCGCGGAGCCGCGGCGTACGAGGGCACCCGCAGTGCGCAGCAGCCGACTGCCCCGCCGCCCGCCACCACCTCGGGAGCGGCCGACACCACCCCCGGCGCGTACGCCGGCCTGCCCGGCACCGACACCGACTACCCCGCGGGCTCCGCCGACCGGACCGGCGAGCCCACCCCGTCCGAAACCTCCGGCTCCGGCCACATGGGCCAGGCCGAGCCCCTCCTCCCGGCCGAGGCCCGCGACAAGCTGAGCCAGCGGCTGGACCACGCCGTCAACGGCTTCGTGGACCGCCCCCGTGAGGCCGTCCAGGAAGCCGACAGCCTCTACGAGGAACTGGCCGCGCTCCTGCCCGAGGCGCTGGCGGCCCGCCGCCGCGCCCTGCGCACATCCTGGGAACAGGGCAACGCCGACACCGAACAACTCCGCGTCGCCCTGCGCCACTACCGCGAGACCGCCCAGCGCCTGCTCGACTTCTGAGCCCCGGGCAGCCCCACAGGCCGGGCCGCCCCGTGCCGCGTCAGCCCTGCTTCTTCGGCCCGGCCTGCTGCACGACCTCGAACGACCACAGCGTGGACCCGGTGGCGGCGGGCTTGGGCCGCTCGCCGCCCTCCGCGCCACCACCCTGGTGCGCGGCCTTCATCGGCCCTTCCATCCACGCCTGGAAAGACTCCTCGTCCTTCCACCTGGTGTAGACGAGGTAGCTGTCGGTGCCCTCCACCGGACGCAGCAACTCGAACCACTCGAAACCGTCCGACGAGTCCACGGAACCGGCCCGCGCCCCGAACCGCTTCTCCAGCACGTCCCGCTGTTCGTCGGGCACAGTCAGTACATTGATCTTCACGATGCTCATACCGAACATCGTGCCGTATACCGCGGCCCGGCCGCCGGCCAGGTCCTGCCGGACACACGGGAGAACGCGCGGGGTTCGCGCCCCAGCTCGGCCGGTTGCGTCAGTTCCGTTGTCGGTGGGTGGGGTTAGCTTCGGAGTATGTCGAACTCAGGAGCGGGACAGGAACCGTCGCGGTCGCCGCGGGCAGCGCGGCAGGTCGGGCGGCCCGCGCGGCCGACCGGCTGGAAGCGGCTCGCCTACCGGGCCCCCATCCACCTCTACCGGCTCGGTCTCGGTGGCCTGTTCGGGAAGCGGCTGCTGCTTCTGGAGCACCTCGGGCGGACGTCGGGCAAGACCAGGCGGGTCGTGCTGGAGGTGGTGTCGTACGACCAGCAGGCGCGTACGTGGACGCTGGCCTCCGGCTTCGGCGTGGGCGCGCAGTGGTACCGCAACCTTCAGGCGCAGCCGAGAGCCACCATCCAGGTCGGCCGCAGGCGGTGCGCCGTCATCGCGCACTTCCTCCCCGCCGAGGAGGGCGGCCGGATCATGGCGCGGTACGCGACCAAGCACCCCAAGGCGGCCGGGAAGCTGACCTCGTACATGGGGTTCGAGGTCGACGGCACGGCAGAGGGCTTCCGGCAGGCGGGGGAGGGCGTTCCGTTCGTGCGGTTGGTGGAGCAGTAGCGCGTCCGGCGGCGGGCCTGGCGCCGTACCGTGAGTGTCCGCCGTTGGAGTTGCGGCCGCCGGGGTGCCGGAGTGTGGCCGGGGCCGGGCGGTGGTTTCCCGCCAGCATGGCCATCGGGGCGCGCGAGGGGCGCGGCCCGGTGAAGGAAGGGAACCTCTTGTACTCCAAGCGGAAGTTCACCCGCGCCGCGGTGGTGGCGGTCTCCGCGGTCGGCGCCGTCCTGGCCGCCGTCCCCGCCGCGTCGGCCTGCCCCGCGCACGAACGTCCGGCGAGCGGTGACAGCTGCCGCTTCGCCTACACCAGTTTCTATCCCTCGCCGTCCGGTGCGACCACAGGGGACGCGCTCTACCCTCACGGCCAGAAGGACCCGTCGGGCCGGACCTGCGACGACGGTGAGTGGGCGGGCCGCCCGAGCGACACGTAGCCGAGACGCCACAACGCCTGTGCGCGAAGACGATCTTCGTCCTCGCGCACAGGCGTTGCAGGCGTTGCAGGCGTTGCAGGCGTTGCACAAGTCGTGCAAGGGGGCAGCCGGCGCCGCCCTTCACCTCAGGCCGGCGACTCCGCCACCCGCCGCTTCTTCCCGGAAGCGACACCCGAGGCGGACCCCGCAGCCGCAGCCGCGGCCCGGCGCAGCGCGCGCGCCTCCGACTCCGTCTCCACGGCCGGGGGCGACCCCGGCAGCGGCTTGCGCGCGCTCTCCGACATCAGCAGCACCGCGATCCCGCCGACCACGGCGGCGGCCATCATGTAGAACGCGGGCATCATGTTGTTGCCCGTCGCGCCGATCAGCGCGGTCACCACCAGCGGAGTCGTACCGCCGAAGACCGACACCGAGATGTTGAAGCCGATGGACAGCGAGCCGTAGCGCACCTTCGTCGGGAACAGCGCGGGCAGCGTGGACGGCATGGTGGACGTGAAGCACACCAGCAGCAGGCCGAGTACGGCCATGCCCAGGGCGATGCCGGCCAGCGACCCCTGCCGGATCAGCAGCAGCGACGGTACGGAGAGCACCAGGAAGCCGACGCAGCCGGTCGCGATGACCGGGCGGCGCCCGAAGCGGTCGGTGAGCCGGCCCGCGAAGGGCTGCACGCACATCATCACGACCATGACCGCCAGCACGACCAGCAGCCCGTGCGTCTCGTCGTACTTCAGCTCCGAGGTCAGGTAGCTGGGCATGTACGACAGCAGCATGTAGTCGGTGACGTTGAAGACCAGGACCAGGCCGACGCAGAGCAGCATCGCGCGCCACTGGCCGAAGATCATCTCGCGCAGGCCGATCTTCTTCTCGACCTCCCGGCGCTTCTTCTCCTTGGACCGCGCCTCCTGCTCCAGCTGCGCGAACGCCGGGGTCTCCTCCAGCCGCATCCGCAGGTAGAGGCCGATGATGCCCATCGGACCCGCGACCAGGAACGGGATGCGCCAGCCCCAGGAGAGCAGGGCGTCGTGGTCGTGGCGGAAGAGGTACGTCAGCAGCGTGACCAGGCCGGCGCCGCCGACGTAACCGGCCAGCGTGCCGAACTCCAGCCAGCTGCCCATGAAGCCGCGCTTCTTGTCGGGCGCGTACTCGGCGATGAAGGTCGAGGCGCCGCCGTACTCGCCGCCGGTCGAGAAGCCCTGCACCAGCCGGGCGACCAGCAGCAGGATCGGTGCCCAGACGCCGATGGAGGCGTACGACGGGATCAGGCCGATCGCGAAGGTGCCGGCGGCCATCATGATCATGGTGATGGCGAGAATCTTCTGCCGGCCGATCCGGTCACCGAGCGGCCCGAAGACCATGCCGCCGATGGGCCGTACCAGGAAGGCCGCCGCGAACGTTCCGAACGTCGACAGCAACTGCGCGGTCGGGTTGCCGGACGGGAAGAAGACCTGTCCGAGGGTGACCGCGATGTAGCTGTAGACGCCGAAGTCGAACCACTCCATCGCGTTGCCGACCGCGGCCGCGGAGACCGCGCGCTTGACCATGGACGGATCGACGACGGTGACGTCACTGCCGCCCTGCCCCCGCTTCTCCAGTTTCTCCGGCCCGGCCGGATCGGGTGCGGAACCACCGGTACGGGTCCGCGGTGCGACGGGTGACTGCGTCGGCACGTGCTCGCTCGCCTGCGCTCTCTGGGACGACTGCATGGAACACCCGCAGCAGCGGGCCGAGCCCGCCATGGCGTGGTGGGCAAAGGTCGACCATAGGGGCAGAGCGGCTCATCACGGACAGTGCACGGTTGACCGCGCAACAGCGCTCAACCCTGCTCTCAACAGGGGAAACAACGCCTCAAAGGGCTTTACGCGGTCCTTATGTGTGTGATCCATCTCGCTGCGATCACCGCAACCGAATTGCCCCGAGTTGCGCCACATATGCAACGCACGAACCTGACCCTGCCCAGTCCACGCGAATGTATGCACGCGCGTTCCCATTAATTTCGGAAGCCGCGCGCCGGGGGCTGCGAACGCCCCTCTTCCATAACTTCCCCGTGCGCCCCGCTTGACCGGATACCCGGTTCCGGTTGTCGCACGGGAGCGCGAAGGTGCGTCGCATGTCTCTTGCTACGGCAGTGCTGACCGCATCACTGGCGATGGCGCCGACCGCCGCGCCGGCCATGGGAGTGCAGTGCGCGAACGTGACCGTCCGTGCCCACTTCACCGCGTCCCCTACAGGTGAGGCCGTCACCCACAACCCGACCCTGGTGCCGGAGGGCAGCCGGGTCGCGGTCGTGGAGAAACGGTACGGGTCCGGCAAGGGCGCCCGTACGGTCGTCGCCCTGCGCCTGTCGGGCCTGGTCCCGGACCGTACGTACGGCGCCCACGTGCACACCAAGCCGTGCGGCGCGAACCCGGCCGACTCCGGCCCGCACTACCAGAACGTGCGCGACCCCGTCCAACCCTCCGTCGACCCCGCCTACGCGAACCCGCGCAACGAGGTGTGGCTCGACATGAAGACGGACGAGGACGGCGACGGCGCCTCGGTCGCCAAGGTCAACTGGCACGTCCGCCAGGGCGAGGCGCGCTCCGTGGTCGTCCACGAACACAAGACCCACACCGAACCCGGCCACGCGGGCACCGCGGGCGCCCGCCTGGCCTGCGTCAACGTACCGCTGGCCTGAGACCGCCCCCGTACGCCCCTACGCGAGCGGCGCGGCAGCGTTCAGCGTTCCGCTGGTTCACTGCCGCGCCGCAGGATCGTCGCGCCCATCAAGCATCGGCCATCCGGGCACACCCCGCCACTCGGCCGGCCGCGCCGGCGTCTCCTCGGCCTCGCACTCGAACCACACCGTCTTGCCGATCCGCCCTACGGCGGGGTCCACGCCCCAGCGGTCCACGAGGGCGTCGAGGAGTACGAGCCCGCGGCCCCGCGTACTGAGGTCATCGGGTGACGTGCCCTTTACGGGGAGGCCGGGCGCGCCATCGCTGATCTCGACGCGCATGCCTCCCGGTCGCCGGAGGATCAGAATCGTGCAACGGCGGTCGGGTACGTGCCGTACGACATTGGACAGCAACTCGGTGACGCCCAGCTCGGCCGCGTCCGTCAGCTCCGCCATGCCCCAGTCGGCCAGATAGGTCCGCACGATCCGCCGCACGTGCCGGGCCGAGTGCTCACCGATGGTGAAAGTCATCCACTTCATGCGTCCAGCGTGCGACCGAGTGGCTACGCTGAGCTACGTACGGAACCCAACCTGTCACGTTGTTGGCAGAGTTGATCAAGGGGGCGTGGCCCGTGGCTCGCAGCAACGTTCTCGACCCAGATGCTTCACCGCTGGATCACTATGGCTGTGAACTGCGGCGTTACCGGGAGACGGCCGGGCTCACGCTCAAGGAGCTGGGGGCGAGGGCCAGCTACACCGGTTCGCTGATCGGCCAGGTCGAGACGGCGAAGAAGGTGCCGACGCGTCAGTTCAGCCAGCGCATGGACGACGTGCTGAAGACGGACGGGGCGCTGGAACGTCTGGTGGGCCTGGTCCTGCGCAGCCAGCTCCCGGCTTGGTTCCAGGAGGCGGCGCTCCGAGAGGCCAGGGCCGCAGAGATCTACGTGTTCCAGGCGCAACTGGTACACGGACTGTTGCAGACCGAGGAGTACGCGCGTGCTGTTCTCGGGGCGGTCGACCAGGACGGCCTGGAGGGCAAGGTAGCTGCCAGGCTCGACCGCCAGCGGGTGCTGGCGAAGGACGTCCCCCCTGTGCTGTGGGTGGTTCTCGGCGAGGCGGTCCTGTACCAGGAAATCGGTGGCCGTGCAGTGATGCGAAGGCAACTGGCGCACCTGTTGAATTTCGGCGGCAACCCGTGGGTGAACCTCCAAGTGCTGCCGTTCGTGGCTGGAGCCCACGCCGGACTGCAAGGCTCGTTCACGCTCTACCGCTTCGAAAGCGACCCGGCTCTCGTTTCCTTCGAGGGGTACGGTATGCAGCATGTGACCCCAAACCCCGTCGAAGTCAGGGGCCTTGGGCTTCGTTACGCTCACCTCCAAGCCGCTGCCCTGTCGCTTCAGGACTCGGCGGAACTGATCCAGCGAGTGATGGAGGAACGCTATGGGGACCACACCCGAGCCGCCCGGAGCCCAGTGGCGTAAGTCCAGTTACAGCGGCGACCAAGGTGGCGAGTGCGTCGAGTGCGCACCCCTCGGCTCCGCCCGCTGGCGTAAGTCCGCTCACAGCAGTGACACCGGCGGCTCCTGCGTCGAAATAGCTCCCCACCCCACCACCATCGCCATCCGCGACTCCAAGAACCCCACTGGCCCCACCCTCACCCTCCCCCCGGCCGCGTTCGCGGCCTTCGTGGCGGCGGTGGGCGGTGGGCGGTTGTGAGGTATCGGCGGCTTGGGGCCGGTGGGCCCAGCGTTTCTGCGGTTGGGCTCGGGTGTATGGGGATGTCCGTCGCGTACGGGCCCGCCGATCCGGCGGAAGCGCGGCGGGCGCTGGATCGGGCCGCCGAGTCGGGCGTGACGTTCCTTGACACGGCCGACGCGTACGGGCGTGGCGCGAACGAGGAGTTCGTGGGGGAATGGGTGCGCGGCCGGGGGCCGGGCGCGCGGGGCGCCCTCGTCCTCGCGACCAAGTTCGGGCTGCGGCACGATCCCGTGTCCGGACGGGTGGACGCCGTCGACACGTCGCCCGCGTACGTTCCGGTCGCGTGCGACGCCTCGTTGCGCCGGCTCGGCGTCGAGTACATCGACCTCTATTACGCGCATCGGCGCGACCCCGCCGTACCGGTCGAGGAGACCGTCGGCGCGATGGCGGAGCTGGTGGCGGCGGGGAAGGTGCGCCACCTGGGGCTGTCCGAGGTCAGCCCGGAGACGCTGCGCAAGGCGCACGCCGTGCACCCCATCAGTGCCGTACAGGTCGAGTACTCGCTGTTCACGCGGGAGGTCGCCGAAGGCGAAATGCTCGCCACCTGCCGGGAGCTGGGCATCGCCGTCGTGGCGTACTCGACGCTCGGGCGCGGGATGCTCGCGGGGGCCCTGGCTTCCCGTGAGGAGCTGAGCGAGGGGGACAACCGGCGTCGCTGGCCGCGGTTTTCGGACGAGAACATCGAGCGCAATCTCGCGCTCGTCCGTGCCGTACGGCGCGTCGCCGACGAGATCGGCGTGCCGCCGGCGCGCGCCGCGCTCGCCTGGCTGCTCGCGCAGGGCGAGGACATCGTGCCGATCCCCGGCACGAAGCGGGCGCGATATGTGGAGGAGAACGCCGCCGCGGCCGGGCTGGAACTCACTGCCGAGCAGGCGGCCCGACTGCGCGCGGCGGTGCCCGCCGACGCCGTGGCGGGCGCGCGCTACCCGCAGCAGGCCCTCGACCGGCTCGGTCACTGAGGAGCGCCGGGGCGCGCCTTACGGCATCCACGCCTCGTACGACAGGACGTCGCCCGACTTGATCTGGAAGTCGGGGACGTCCTTCGTGAACGTCGTCTCCATGCCGAGGACCCGGCCGGTCTCGGGGTCGAGGATGACCAGTTGCAGCGTTCCGTCCATGGCCCCGTCCGAGGTGTCCGTGCCGCGGTACGCGTACGCCTGGCCGCGGCGGCCGAGGCGGTCGACGACCTGGCCCGCCGGGCGCAGGTCGGGCAGCCGGGACAGCATGCGCGCCACCGCGGCCGACTCGCGCGGGCCCGGGGTCCACTCCTGGAGGAAGGAGGAGAGGGCCATCAGGAGGGGCTGCGTTTTCGTGCCGGCGCCGCTGTAGAAGGTGGAGAGGTAGGCGCGTAGTTCGTCGGGGTCGGCGGGCGGGCGTGCGGGGAGCGTGCCGTCGCCGGTGACCGGGTCGTCGAGGCGCGTGCCCTCCGGGTACGTCTTGCGGTGCAGCACCTTGCCGTCGTTGACGGTGCGCCACTCGCCGTCCGCGTCGTTGATCACCGGGCGGCCGGGGTGCCGCGGATCGGTGGCGACGACCAGTTCCGAGCCGCTGCCGTCCGGGTTCCAGCGGGTGATGCGCTCCTCGGGGACGGTGACCGGCGGCGCGGCGTCGGGGCCCGTCCGCATGCTCAGGTACCAGCTCTGGAGGTGGCTGCCGCGGTGCGGCCCGGGGGCGCTGCGCAGGGCGCGGGCGTATGCCTCGGCGTTGCGGGCGACCTTGTCGAGCGGGAGGGCGGGCGCGTCACGTTGTACGACGAGCGCGGTGGGGGCGGCCTGGGCCGGTGACGTGCCGGCGCCGGAGAAGGTGAGGGTGAGGGCCGCGACCGCGGCGGCCGAGGCGGCGGTGGCGCCGAGGAGGAGGCGCCGGGTGCGGCGCGGCCGGGGCGTACGGGCGGAGCGGGCGGCGCGCTCGGGCGCCGGCGCGTCGGGCGGCGCGTCGGCGCTCATGAGGGCGGCCAGCCGGTGTTCCGCGCGGGCGTCCAGTGGGCGGTCGCGCCAGGGGCCCGCCCCGGACGGTACGGGGTCGGCCTGCCGCAGCAGTTCCAGTTCGTCAGTCATGGCTGCGTCGGCGTCAGTCATGGCTGCGGCCTCCGGCTCGGGTCGGCACCGCGGGTGCGGGCAGGGGGGACGATCGTCGTGGGGTCGTACGGCGTGGGGGAGGAGGGGCAGGGGCCGGGCTCGCTGCGCTGTCCGGTGGTGTCCTGGGGCGTAGCCGTTCTATCTGCGTACGGAGACGGTTGCGGGCCCGGTGCAGCCGCATCGCCGCGGCGCTCTGGGTGCAGCCGAGGGTCACGGCCAGTTCCTGGAGGGTCAGTTCCTCCCAGGCGGTCAGGCGCAGCACTTCCTGGTCGGCGGTGGAGAGGCGGTCCAGGGCCTCGTGCACCCAGGAACCGGGCCGGTCCGTGTCGGGGCTGTCCACGGTCTGGCGGCGGTGGGCCGCCTCGTGGTTGCCGAGGCGGTGCAGCAGGCGCCGGTAGCGGCCGAAGCCGCGCACCGTGTTCGACAGGCAGTTGCGGGCGACTCCGTACAGCCACGGCAGCGGCGACTCGGGCAGTTCGGCGCGGCGCCGCCACGCTATGGAGAAGACCTCCGCCACCACCTCCTCGACGTCGTCCGCCTGGCCGCTGTCCAGGCGGCGGGCGACGAAGCGGCTGACCGCCCAGTAATGCGCGCGGTAGGCGTCGGCGAAGGCCGCGTCGACGTCCCTGCCGACGTCTCTGCCGATGTCCCTGCCGACGCCCTTGTCGGTGTACCCGCCCGGGCCGTCCTCGGCGGCTGCGTCCTTGCTCATGATCTGTTGGTGTCCGGCATGCCCCCGATCTTCACACCCGGTTTTTGGTGAAGTTCTCCGGGGCCCCGGACACCTACGGTGCATGAAGTCCCCCGTGAAGTGGCTGACGACCACCGACCACAAGACGATCGGCACGCTGTACCTGATCACCTCGTTCGCGTTCTTCTGTGTCGGCGGCCTGCTGGCATTGCTGATGCGCGCCGAGCTGGCCAGGCCGGGTCACCAGATCGTGTCGAACGAGCAGTTCAACCAGGCGTTCACGATGCACGGCACGATCATGCTGCTGATGTTCGCGACGCCGCTGTTCTCCGGTTTCGCGAACTGGATCATGCCGTTGCAGATCGGCGCGCCCGATGTCGCGTTCCCCCGGCTCAACATGCTCGCGTACTGGCTCTACCTCTTCGGCTCGCTGATCGCGGTCGGCGGGTTTCTCACTCCGCAGGGCGCGGCCGGCTTCGGCTGGTTCGCCTATGCGCCGCTCTCCGATTCCGTGCATTCCCCGGGCATCGGCGGAGACATGTGGATCATGGGCCTGGCCCTTTCCGGGTTCGGTACGATCCTCGGCGCGGTCAATTTCATCACCACGATCGTCTGTATGCGTGCTCCGGGCATGACGATGTTCCGCATGCCGATCTTCACCTGGAATGTGCTGCTGACCGGTGTGCTGGTCCTGCTGGCCTTTCCGGTGCTGGCGGCGGCGCTCTTCGCGCTGGAGGCGGACCGTAAATTCGGCGGGCACGTCTTCGACGCGGCCAATGGCGGCGCGCTGCTCTGGCAGCATCTGTTCTGGTTCTTCGGGCACCCCGAGGTGTACATCATCGCGCTGCCGTTCTTCGGCATCGTTTCCGAGGTCATTCCGGTCTTCTCCCGGAAGCCGATGTTCGGCTACATCGGGCTGATCGCGGCGACGATCTCGATAGCGGGGCTGTCCGTGACGGTCTGGGCCCATCACATGTACGCGACGGGCGGCGTACTGCTGCCGTTCTTCTCGTTCATGACGTTCCTCATCGCGGTACCGACCGGTGTGAAGTTCTTCAACTGGATCGGCACGATGTGGCAGGGCAGCCTGTCCTTCGAGACGCCGATGCTGTGGGCGGTCGGGTTTCTGATCACCTTCACCTTCGGCGGCCTGACCGGCGTCATCCTGGCGTCACCGCCGATCGACTTCCACGTCACCGACACGTACTTCGTCGTCGCCCACTTCCACTACGTCATCTTCGGCACGGTCGTCTTCGCGATGTTCGCTGGCTTCCACTTCTGGTGGCCCAAGTTCACCGGGAAGATGCTGGACGAGCGGCTCGGGAAGATCACGTTCTGGACGCTGTTCATCGGCTTCCACGGCACTTTTCTCGTCCAGCACTGGCTGGGCGCCGAGGGCATGCTGCGGCGCATTCCCGACTACCTGGCCGCCGACGGCTTCACTACGCTCAACACCGTATCGACCATCTTCTCGTTCCTCCTCGGCATGTCGATCCTGCCGTTCCTCTACAACGTCTGGAAGACCGCCAAGTACGGCGAGAAGGTCGGGACCGACGATCCGTGGGGCTGGGGCCGGTCGCTGGAATGGGCCACCTCGTGCCCGCCGCCCCGGCACAACTTCACCGCCCTGCCGCGTATTCGCTCCGAATCCCCGGCATTCGACCTGCACCACCCCGGGGTCGGGGCGCCCGGACCGGACCGTGAGAAGGAGCGAGGTGCGTTGGTGTGAGCGGTGGCGGAGGTACGCCGGCCGGCACGGCCGCGGCGATCAACGAGATCGAGGGATATCTGCTCTGGGAAGCCGAGAAGGACCGCGCACGCACTCGCGCCGAGGCGTTCTGCGCCGGGCTGCCATGGCTGACGCGTGCGCAGCGGGAGGAGGTCGAACGGCATTACCGGGCGGACCAGCTGGAGATCTCCCGTACGTATCTGCGGCGTATCGCGGCGCGGAGCGGGGAGCTGCGCGCCGAATACGAAGGCGTCTACCGGGAGCTGCGGCGCCGGCTGGTGACGGGGTTCCTGGCCGCGGCGGTGGTGCTGATGGCCGGGGCCGCGGCGGTCGCCGTTGCCCTCACCGGAGGGTGAGGGCAACGGCCTGACGGCACCGGGGGCCTGGTGCGTCAGCCGGTGACCGTGATCTGCGACGCCGGGTCGGTGGTGTCGGCGACCCGGTAGTTCGCGTTGAAGGTGGAGGTCGTGGCGCTGGTCGGGCAGCCGAAGCCGCCGACGACCTCGACCGGTACCGAGGCGTTGGTGAAGCCGAGGGTGGACGGCGCGCCGTTGGTCCAGGTTCCGCTCACCACCGCCGCGCCGGTGGGCGCCGCGGTCACCGTACAGGTGGCCAGACCGCTGGTCTTCAGGACGAAGCCGCCGGTCGGAATGGTCAGCCCGGCGGTGATGGACGCCCCGTTCTGCATGGAGACGCCCCAGGCGCCGGAGGTCTCGATGGTGGCGCGGACGCCCGGCATGCTGGTGGTGCAGGAGCTGTAGGTGGGTGCCGAGATGCCGTTGCCGACCGGGCCGGAGGCGTTGGTGTTGGCCGGGGCGTCCGGGACCTGGCCGGTGGCGTGCGAGACGGTGCAGGTCACGGTCACCGAACCGGCCTTGAAGGTGGCCTTGCCGGTGAGGTCGGCGGCGTAGGAGTGCCCTGCGGGGGTGACGGTGGTCGAATCGAGGGCGACGGGCCGGTCGGTGGCGGGCCGGGCGGTGGCCGAGCCGGTGAGGGCCAGGGACAGGGACGCGGTCGCGAGGATTCCCGTACCGGCGGCGAGCAGGGCGCGCGGCCGTACGCGGGAGTGATGTGCGCGAGAGCGTGCGGGTCTGTGCGTCATCGCGGATCTCCTTCTGCGAGCGGTGTGTACACATGACGGGACCGGCGTACGCGGACGGCGTTTCCGGCGTACGCGTACGGCGAGCCCGGAGGGGAAAGACCGGGGGACGTGGCTGCGGCGGGGCCGGGGCCCGGGGATCAGCTCTGCGGCTGCTTGCTGTCCGACGGCGCCTGCTCCGGTTCGGCGCCCGGCCCGGTAGCGGTGTCCGTACCGGTGTCCGTACTCGTGTCGGGATCCGGTAGCGGACGCGGCTGCCAGGCGAAGATCATGCCGCCGCCGAGGATGCCGACGATCGTGCCGAACAGGAACCCGCCGAGGTTGGACATGACCAGCGCGGCGGCGGCGACCAGGACGGTGAGGATGCCGGCCAGGCCCCGGTAGTGCGGCGCGAACCAGGCGGACAGGCCCATCAGGATCATCACGATGCCCATCAGGACCGACGGTATCCCGGCGATGCCCTGCTGGAGCATGACCTTGAGCGGCGCCAGCGGGATCGCGCAGATCTCCGCGCCGGCGACGATGGCCGCCAGCCCGCCCCAGAAGGGGCGGCCCTTGCGCCAGCGCCGCCAGGCCGTCGTGCGCCGGCGCCGCCGGGTCAGAAGCATTCCTTCTTGCCCTTGGAGATGGCCATGCTCAGCCCGGACAGCCGGAAGGTGCCGGCGTTGGTCGCCCAGGCCGTCTGCTTGAGGTTGGTGATGCTCACGTCGTCGGCCTGCTGGGCGAAGAGGTCCTGCATGCCCTGGGCGGTCGCGGGGCCCTTGTCGAGGGTGGAGGCGTCCCGGCCGATCTCGATGTTGGTGAAGTCGGCGTTGCCGGAGAGCTGGGTGGCGTCCACGAAGAGGTCGGTTGCCTTGACCGGCGTACTGCCCCTGCCCGCGGTGAGGTTGAGCGAGATGTCGCCGATCACCGGCAGTGTGGTGACGACCGACTGGCACAGGCTGCGCAACTCGGCCTTCTTGATGGCGGTCACGGCCACCGGCAGGAGGTCGCCGCGGGCGTTCTGGTCGACGCCGCCGTACTGGGCGAACCCGTCGCCCTTGAGGGAGGCGGCGGACACCTTGAACTGCTGGCCCGATACGGCGAACGAGGCCGCGAGCGCGCCGTTGGCCAGGGCGATGGCCAGGGCCGCCGTCCCGGCGAAGGCCGGCACGGACAGCACGGCGAACTTGCGCCAGCTGACCCGCCCCGTGACGTGTCTGCCGTGTGCGTCCTTCATGAGAGTGGTCCCCTTCGATGTGCGGTGGATCGCGCAGCCGAAAAGTGTGGGGGAATGTTCTGGACACGTGACTGGAGCGTGGGGGCACGTGAGGGTCACGTGGAGGGTGTGCAGAACTCGCCGGTGTTACTGGCGAGTTGAATGTAAGTCTGCCAGTAGCCGTTGGCAAGGTTGAGGACCGAAGGAACCACGGGAGACGCAAAAGTGACGACGCGGGGCCGCGAGGACGCGGGAGGGCGGCGGCCTACGCGTACCGGACCCGCAGCTCCTTCACCCCGTTGAGCCAGGCGGACCGCAGGCGGCGCGGGGAGTCCGCGAGGGCGATGTCCGGCACGGCGTCCGCGATCGCGTTGAAGATCAGGTCGATCTCCAGGACCGCGAGCGACTTGCCGAGGCAGAAGTGCGGGCCGCCGCCACCGAATCCCAGGTGCGGGTTGGGGTCGCGGGTGATGTCGAACGTCTCGGGGTGGTCGAAGACCTCGGGGTCGTTGTTGGCGGAGGCGTAGAAGAGGCCGACGCGCTGGCCCTTGCCGATCCGCGCGCCGCCCAGGGTCGTGTCCTGGGTGGCGGTGCGCTGGAAGGAGACGACGGGGGTCGCCCAGCGCACGATCTCCTCGGCCGCGGTGCGCGGCCGCTCGCGCTTGTACAGGTCCCACTGGTCCGGGTGGGTCAGGAACGCGTGCATGCCGTGCGTGATCGCGTTACGCGTCGTCTCGTTGCCCGCGACGGCCAGCAGCAGGACGAAGAACCCGAACTCGTCCGAGGCGAGGTTGCCCTCGTCCTCCGCCGCGACGAGCCGGCTGACGATGTCCTCGGCCGGGCACTCCTTGCGGGCCGCGGCCAGGTTCATCGCGTACGAGATCAGCTCGACGGCCGCGTTGTTGCCGACCTCCTCGGTGATGGCCAGCTCCGGGTCGTCGTACGCGACCATCTTGTTCGACCAGTCGAAGATGCGGGCCCGGTCGTCCTGCGGGATGCCGATCAGCTCGGCGATGGCCTGGAGAGGCAGCTCGCAGGCGATGTCGGTGACGAAGTCGCCGGACCCCTTGCGCCGGGCCCCGGCGACGATGGCCCGCGCGCGGGTGCGCAGCCCGTCCTCCAGGGCGCGGATGGCGCGGGGCGTGAAGCCGCGCTGGACGATCTGGCGGACCCGGGTGTGCTCCGGCGGGTCCATGTTCAGCATGATCAGTTTCTGTACGTCGATCTTGTCGCGGGTCATCGCGGCGTTGAAGCGGATGATCGAGGTGTTGAGGCTCGCCGAGAAGAGCTCCGGCCGGGTGGAGACCTCCTTGACGTCCTCGTGGCGGGTCACGGCCCAGTAGCCGTCGTCGTCGAACCCGGCGATGCCGTGCGGCTGGGCGTTCCACCAGACGGGGGCGGTCCGCCGCAGCTGGGCGAACTCGGGCAGCGGCACGCGGCTCTGGTAGACGTCGGGGTCGGTGAAGTCGAATCCGTCGGGCAGCGCGGGGCAAGGCATCTCGGCACTCCAGATCTGGTCCGGACCGGTACCGGTCGGCCGGTCGGCTGTCCTGACGGCCCGTCAGCTCATGTCCGTGAAGGTAGTAACGAGTTCTATAAGTGGCAAGAGGGCGGGCGAAGCGGCAAGGGAGCGGACGCCGTCAACCGCCGCCTCGCGCACGCGGATACCGGGCGAAGGGCGGTGCAGCACCCTTGCGCCCCCGGCCACGGCTCAAGAGACTGTCCGTGGAACTAGAACGCGTACCAGTTCCGTCGTCGGGGGTGCCGGGACGTCCTGCGGGACGCGAGGAGAGGACGAGTCAGTCATGGCCGCGGAACCCGTCATCGTCGAAGCCGTACGCACCCCGATCGGCAAGCGCGGCGGCGCGCTCGCCAACCTCCACCCCGCCTACCTCCTCGGCGAGACCTACCGCGAACTGCTCGCCCGCACCGGCATCCAGCCCGACTGCGTCGAACAGATCGTCGGCGGCACGGTCACCCACGCCGGCGAGCAGTCCATGAACCCGGCGCGCACCGCCTGGCTGACGATGGGCCTCCCGTACGAGACCGCCGCCACCACCGTGGACTGCCAGTGCGGCTCGTCCCAGCAGGCCAACCACATGGTCGCCAACATGGTCGCGGCCGGCGTCGTCGACATCGGCATCGGGTGCGGGGTGGAGGCCATGTCCCGGGTGCCGCTGGGCAGCGGATCCAAGTACGGGCCGGGCAAACCCTGGCCGGACGAGTGGAACGTGGACCTGCCCAACCAGTTCGAGGCGGCCGAACGCATCGCCCGCAACCGGGGTCTGACCCGCGAGAACGCGGACGCGCTGGGCCTGCTCTCCCAGGAGCGGGCCGCGGCGGCCTGGGCCGAGGAGCGCTTCAAGCGCGAGACGTTCGCGGTACAGGTGCCGACCACGGAGGAGGAACAGGCCGCGGGGCAGGGCATGTGGCGGCTCGTGGACCGCGACGAGGGGCTGCGCGACACGAGCATGGCGGCGCTCGGCGGCCTCAAGCCGGTCATGCCGACCGCCGTGCACACGGCCGGCAACTGCTCGCAGATCTCGGACGGCGCGAGCGCGGTGCTGTGGGCGTCCAAGCGGATGGCCCGCGCGCTCAAACTCAAGGCGCGGGCCCGGATCGTCGCCCAGGCCCTGGTCGGCGCGGACCCGCACTACCACCTCGACGGGCCGATCGACGCGACACGGGCCGTCCTGGGCAAGGCCGGCATGTCACTCAAGGACATCGACCTCGTCGAGATCAACGAGGCGTTCGCGTCGGTCGTGCTGTCGTGGGCGCAGGTCTTCGAACAGGACCTGGACAAGGTCAACGTGAACGGTGGCGCGATCGCACTGGGTCATCCGGTCGGCGCCACGGGGGCGCGGCTCATCACCACCGCGCTGCACGAGCTGGAGCGGACGGACAAGGAGTTCGCGCTGATCACGATGTGCGCGGGCGGGGGACTGGCGACGGGGACGATCATCCAGCGGCTGTGAGGGGCGGCGGACCGGCGTACGGAGCCGGGCCGGGGCCGGCCCCGCTGCTCAGTACCAGTTGTGGGACTGCCAGAAGTTCCAGGCGTCACAGGGGCTGCCGTAGGTGGTGTTCATGTAGTCCAGACCCCACTTGACCTGGGTCTCCGGGTTGGTCTTCCAGTCCGGGCCCGCCGAGGCCATCTTCGAGCCCGGCTGGGCCTGCACGAGGCCGTAGGCGCCGCTGGACGGGTTGGTGGCGGTCGGGTCCCAGCCGCTCTCGCGCTCGACGATGTTGCTGAAGCACTGGTACTGCGCCTGGTCCGGGATCAGCTTGTGCGCCGCGGCCTTGGCGTCGCTCGCGCCGGCGGAGGACGGGGCCTGCGCGGGGGCGGCGGCCTGGGCCGGAGTGGCGCCGAAGGCGGCGGCCGAAGCACCCAGGGCGACGGCACCGACGGCGACGGCGGCCTTCTTGTGGGCGGCGAGACGGCTGGTGATCGTGGACGCGGGGGAGGTCACGGAGGAGGAACCTTCCGACAGGGGGCAAGGGACGCCGCCGAGGGCGCGGCCGGGGGGAAAGGCCGCGCTGCTCTCGGCGACACGTCCACCCTGGGAAGTGCTCGGGCGGGATGGCAATCCCCCGCTCGTACTAGTGGATCTCGCACGCGGGGCGGGAAGTCCTGCCCGTGGTTTCCCGCAGGGGAGCGGATTGACGGAAGAGGACGGCCTACGAAGAGGGCTCGTATGTGACGGAAGTCCTGTGGGTGGGGTCACAGGGAGGAGGGGTGAGAGTAATGGGCTTTTGGCTATATTGCCCATTACTCCACGGCTCGATGCGCTCCCGGCTCCCGGCCTGCCCCCGGTGGTGACGCGAACGCTGCCGGTGCGTCGAAAGCCGCGCGGCGGGTGGCTCGGCGCAGGGCCTTGAGGAGGGTGCCGCCGAGGGTGAGGGTGAGGACGACCGTGACCAGGGCGCGGGGCAGGTCCCAGCCGAGCGAGGTGGCCAGGCAGTAGGCCAGGAAGCGGGCCAGGTTGTCGGGCAGCGGGTCGCCGGGTACGAACGAGACCCCCGAGCCCAGGCCGCCGATGTAGGGCCAGCCCTGGAGATTCATGACCAGGCCGTACAGGACGGCGGAGACGGCGCCGTACGCCGCGATCACGACGAGTTCGCGGCGGCCGCGCAGCCGGTCGGGGCCTGGCAGCAGGCCCGCGCCCATCGCCACCCACCCCATCGACAGCATCTGGAACGGCATCCACGGCCCCACGCCGCCGGTCAGCAGCGCGGAGGCGAACATCGACACCGAGCCGAGGACGAAGCCGAAGCCAGGACCCAGCACCCGGCCCGCCAGCACCATCAGGAAGAACATCGGCTCGATGCCGGCGGTGCCCGCGCCCAGCGGGCGCATCGCCGCGCCCGCCGCGGCCAGCACGCCGAGCATGGCGATGGCCTTCGCGTCCAGGCCGGGGGCGCCTCCGGAGGCGGCGGAGGCCGAGGTGTCGGCGATCGTGGCCACGACGACGGCGAGCAGCAGCGGCAGCAGCGCCGCGAACAGCCACGGAGCGTCGTTGGAGTGCGCGAGGCCGGAGGCGGAGTCGGCCAGCAGCGGCCATCCGAAGGCCATGACGCCGGCGACCGAGACGAGGACGAGCGCGATGACGGCCCGCGGGCCCAGCCGGACGGCGCGCGCCTGCCGGTCCGGCGGGGAGGGGAGCGTACGGCTCATGCCGTGGCCTCCAGGGCGTGGGCGACCTGCGGCACGGTGAGCCACGGCAGGGGCGCGAGCACCTTGGCGACCTGCGGCGCGAAGGCGGGCGAGGAGACGACGACCTCGGCGGTGGGCCCGTCCGCGACGATCTCGCCGTCCGCGAGGATGACGACGCGGTGGGCGAGTTCGGCGGCCAGTTCGACGTCGTGCGTGGCCAGGACGATGGCGTGCCCCTCGGCGGCCAGCCCGCGCAGCACTTCCACCAGACGGCCCTTGGCCGCGTAGTCCAGGCCGCGGGTCGGCTCGTCGAGCAGGAGCAGCGGCGGGCGGGCGGTGAGCACGACGGCCAGCGCGAGGGCGAGCCGCTGGCCCTCGGAGAGGTCGCGCGGGTGGGTGTCGTCCCGTACGTCCGGGAGCAGCCGGGTGACCAGCGCCCGGCAGGTGCCGGGGGCGGCGTCCGCGTCGTGGTCGGCGGCGGCGCACTCGGCGGCGACGGTGTCCGCGTACAGCAGGTCGCGCGGTTCCTGCGGTACGAGGCCGACGTGCCGCAGCAGCTCGCGCGGGCCGGTGCGGTGCGGAGCGGCGCCGCCGACGCGTACCGAGCCCGCGGCGGGCTCGTGCATCCCGACGAGGGTGGTCAGGAGCGTGGACTTGCCCGCGCCGTTACGGCCCATGAGGGCGATGGTCTCGCCCGCGCGTACGGCCAGGCCGACGCGGTGCAGGGCGTCGGTCCGGCCGCGCCGTACGGACAGGCCCACGGCTTCGGCGGCGAGCGGCGCGGGCCCGGTGCCGGTGCCGGGGCGGGCGCCCGCGGTACCGGCCTCCCGGCGGTCCTCGCGGCGGCGCCGGCGGCCGAAGCGTTTACGGGCCGCGCCGGTGTCACCCGGGCCCGCCTCCGGCGGTGCGGCGGGTACGGCGCCGGACGGCCCGGAAGGCGCCGTTCCGCCCGACTCCACCCCCGTCAGCCGTTCGCGCAGCGGCGACGCCTTGCGGCGGGCGTCGCGTACGGACAGCGGCAGCGGCGACCAGTGGGCGAGGCGGCCGAGGGCCACCACCGGCGGGTGGACGGGGGAGACGGCCATGATGTCGGCGGGCGCGCCGACGACCGGCGGCGCGCCGGGGGCGGGCAGCAGGATGACCCGGTCCGCGTACTGGACGACGCGCTCCAGCCGGTGTTCGGCCAGCAGGACCGTGGTGCCGAGGTCGTGCACCAGGCGTTGCAGCACCGCGAGGACCTCCTCGGCGGCGGCCGGGTCCAGGGCGGAGGTCGGCTCGTCCAGGACCAGCACCTTGGGGTGGGTGGTGAGGACCGAGCCGATCGCGACGCGCTGCTGCTGGCCGCCGGAGAGCGTGGTGATGGCGCGGTCGCGCAGGTCGGCGAGGCCGAGGAGGTCCAGGGTCTCCTCGACGCGGCGGCGCATGACGTCGGGGGCCAGGCCCAGCGACTCCATGCCGTACGCCAGCTCGTCCTCGACGGTGTCGGTGACGAAGTGGGCGAGCGGGTCCTGGCCCACGGTGCCGACCACGTCGGCGAGTTCGCGCGGCTTGTGGGTGCGGGTGTCCCGGCCTGCCACGGTGACGCGGCCGTGCAGGGTGCCGCCGGTGAAGTGCGGTACGAGGCCGCAGACGGCGTTCAGTACGGTGGACTTGCCGACGCCGGACGGGCCGACGAGAAGGCAGAGTTCGCCCTCCGGCACGGTCAGGTCGACGCCCTGGACGGCGGGCCGCGCCGCGTCCCCGTAGGTGACCGACACCTGGTTGAAGCGGATCACTGGGGGGACTCCTTCGTGTGCGGCGGCAGTGGCGCGACGAACGCGGGCAGCAGGCCCACCAGGATTCCGGCGGCCGGCCACAGCGGGAGGGCGGGCGCGGTGAGCGGGACGGCGGGCGGGTGCAGAGCGGCCGGGTCGTAGGAGTTCGCCCAGATCATCAGGGCCGCCACCGCGACGCCCGACCCGGACACCAGCCAGGCGCGCACGCCCCACCGGTCCGGGCGGTAGCGGCTGCGGACGGTCCTGCGGCCGCCCAGCCACAGTCCGCCGAGGGCCGCGGCGAGCCCGGCGAGCAGCACCGGCAGGCCGTACGCCGCTCCCGTGTCGGCCAGCAGCCCGTACGTACCGGCGCACACCCCGAGCAGGCCGCCGAGGGTGAGGGCCGTGGTGGTGTGCCGTACGGCGGGTGGCACCTGGGCCGTACGGCCGTAGCCGCGCGCGTCCATGGCCGCCGCCAGTGACACCGAGCGTTCCAGCGCGCCTTCCAGGACGGGCAGCCCCACCTGGAGCAGCGCCGTGAACCCCCGGTCGGGGCGGCCGCGCAGCCGGCGCGCGGCCCGCAGCCGCTGGACGTCGGCGACGAGGTTGGGCGCGAAGGTCATCGCGACGACGACCGCGACGCCCGCCTCGTACAGCGCCCCCGGCAGCGATTTGAGCAGCCGGGCCGGGCTGGCGAGCGCATTGGCGGCGCCGACGCAGATGAGCAGGGTGCCCAGCTTCAGGCCGTCGTAGAAGGCGAACAGCATGCCTTCCGCGGTGACCCGGCCGCCGATGCGCACGCCGCGCGCCCACTCGGGCAGCGGCACTTCCGGCAGCGTCACCAGGGTGTGGGTGCCGGGAACGGGCGAGCCGAGGAAGAACGCGAAGACCAGCCGGATGCCGATGACCAGCAGACCCAGCTTCAGGAACGCGCCGTACGAACGGGCCCACGGCGCGTCCGAGCGGCGCGCCGCGACCACGTACCCGGCGACCCCGATCAGCAGGCCCAGCAACAGCGGGTTGGTCGTCCGGGAAGCGGCGGTGGCCAGGCCGAGTGCCCACAGCCACCAGGCGCCCGCGTGCAGCGCGGTGGAGCGGGTCGCCCGGGGGACGCGGGCGCTCATCCGCGGCGGCGGCGCGCCTGCCACCCGGCCGCCGCGCCCAGGACGACCACGGCGGCGATGCCGCCGATCAGCCCGGCGGAGGGGCCGCCCGAGTCGTCGCCGTCCGTACCCTCGCCGGAGGCGGACGCGTCTCCGGAGGCACCGGGATCCGGGGTTCCCGGCCCCGGTCCCGGTCCCGCCTTGTCGGCGCAGCCCGACTTCGGGTACCCGGCGATCGCGCACAGCAGCGCGTTCGAGTCGTAGCGCAGCGGCCCCGCGACGGCGGCCAGCGCGTCACCGACCGTGCCGTCCTCGGGCAGCCGCGCGCACTCCGTACGGACCGCGGGCGGCATCTCGCCGCCCGGCGCCTCCGCCTTCGTGCCGAAGTCGAGGACCAGGCCGACGCGCTTGGTGCCGCCCTCGGCGGGCGTGTTCGCGCAGATCGCGGCGAAGTCCGCGGCGCGGCGCGGCTTGCCGGCCGCCGCCGAGCCGGCGCTGACGGTGAAACGGAAGCCCGCCACGGCGCCGTCCCGGGGGCGGGTGGTGGCCGGGCCCTCGGTCGCGTACGACCAGCCCCCGTCCTTCGCCGGGGAGGCGCCCGCCGCCGGCCCGTCCCAGAACGACCAGTAGCGGTACTCCTGCGCCTGCGCGGGCGCGGCGCCCAGGCCCGTGACCGCGCCGGCCAGGACCAGGGCGCCGAGCAGGCGGGCGTGCCGGGGCCGCGGCGGGCGCATCAGGAGCCGCTCTTGTTCCGGCGGCCGCTCACCAGGAACCCGGCGCCGACGCTCGCCACGAACACGATGCCGACGATCCACCACGTGCCGGAGCCCGAGTCGTCCTTGTCCTTCGCGCCCTTCTGCGGGGTGGCGGACGGCGCGGCGCTGCGGGCCGGCTTCGGCCCGGTGGCGTTCAGCTGCGCGACGAGGTCGTTGCCGCCGAACGCGCGCGGGTCGCCGCCGGCGGCGTGCGCGGCCAGCACCAGCTGCGCGTACGCGGCCGGGCCGCCCTCCTTGGCCCACTGCGCGGAGTTCTTCTCCAGCCACTGCAGCGGCTTCCGGGCGGCCGCACCGTGCGAACCGGCGGCGAGCGCCAGTACGGCGTCGGCGGTGTTGCCCACGTCGGGCTGGTTCTCCGCGCCGGGCATCGCGGACTTCAGGTGCTGGCCGCCCGCGTCGAGCACCGAGACCAGGTACGCCGCACCGCCCTCGGCGGCCTTCTTCGGATCCCGCTGCCCGGCCTTGCCGCCGTCGCACTTCAGCGGCTCGACCGGCTTGCCGGCGTCCTTGCCCGCCGGGTCCACGACGAAGCCGTCGCCCAGCCCGCCGAGCACGGCCGCCGCGGTGGCGTCCGCGTTCGGGGCCGGCTTGCCGCCCTTGAGCTGGAAGGCGAACGCGCCGCGCTCGCCCTTCTTCGCCTCGCAGCCCAGCTGGAAGGTGACCAGCGCGTCGTACGGGGACTTGCCGTCCTTCTTGACGGACTCCGGCTTCTCGCCCGCCGCCTTGAGCGCGCCGATCACCACGGAGGTGGAGTTGGCGTCACTGGGCGAGCCGCTCATCGAGCTCCAGCCGCCGTCCTTGTTCTGCACCGACTTCAGCCACTTCACGGCCTTCTGCACGGCGTCGTCGTGCCCGCCGAGCGCGGCCAGCGCCTGCACGGCGGCGCCCGTCTGGTTGGTGTCCCGCATCGTCTTGCCGTCGCACGCCTTGGCCGGGTCGGCCCGGAAGGCGGCGAAGGCGCCGTCGGAGCACTGCTGGCCGGCGAGCCAGTCGACGCCCGTCACCGACGGGCGCACCCCGACGGTGCGCTGCGCGAGCAGCGCCAGCGACTGCCGCCACACGCCGTCGTACTGCGGGTCCTTCGTGCCGTACAGGCCGTCGGGCAGCTTCGAGGCCTTGGCGGCGGGAGCGGGGGAGTCGGCGGCCGCCACGGGTGTGCCGGCCGCACACAGCAGGGCGGCGCCGGCCAGCGCCGCGGCGGCACGGCGCGCCAGGCCGGCGAAGGTGGGGGCCGTGGAAGCCCTGGGAGCCAGGGGGGCCTGGGAAGCCGTGGTGGCCATCGGGTCGGTGCCTCTCGGGTCAGTTCGCTGCGGTGGGTGCGCAGCCGCACTCGGACGCCCCGCCGCACGCCGATCGGTCGTCGGCCGCGGTGGCACCGGGCTCAGCTCCGCATACCTCGACGGTGCCGCGCACCGGCCGTCCGCGCGAGGAGGCGCGGTCTTGCGGTGGCGGGAGCCTTGGTCGTGCCCCAACGAGTGCTCCGGCTCGCCGGGCGTACGGGCGGCGGGCGGCCGGGGAGCCCGGGACCGTGCGCGGCCCCGGCGTCCGACGTGTCGGTGCCGTACGTCCCGGATCACGGTTGCGGGTCAGCGCCGGATTTCCACCGGCTTCCCCCGATCGGGCACGGGATGAAATTGTCCCGCACACTTTAACCGGCGGCTTACGGGTGCCCTCCGGACGGCCCGGGACCGGGGCGCGCGTACGGGGAGCGGCCGGGCGTCCTCAGACGGCCAGATAGGCGACGGGGTCCGAGCCCGCGACCCGCTCGGCCTGTCCCAGCGCGACCAGGCGGCGCAGATGGGCCTCGGCCTCGGAGACCGCGATGGTGCGCGACCCGTACGGGATCCGCTCCCACGGGCGGTTCCACTCCATGCCCTCGGCGAGCTGCCAGGGCGTGCGGGGCGCGGCGAGCAGGGCACGCAGGCCGGCGAGCCGCGCCTCGTGGTGGGCGAGCAGCTCGCGTACGCGCCCTTCCGCGCCGGTGAAGGCGTGCTGGTGCGCGGGCAGCACCTCGGCGGGCGCCAGACGGGCGACCCGGCGCAGGGAGTCGAGGTAGTCGCCGAGGGGGTCGGTGGCCGTCGCGTCGTCCGGGTCCTCGTACAGCCCGATGTGCGGGCTGATGCCGGGCAGCAGGTGGTCGCCGGAGAAGAGCCGGCCGTGCCCGGGGCGGCGCGCCGGGTGCTCTTCCTCCAGGTGCAGGCACACGTGGCCCGGCGTGTGACCCGGCGTCCATACGGCGCGGAGCCGCCGGTCCGGCAGGTCGAGCAGTTCGCCGGGGGCGATGGCGCGGTCGGGCAGCGCGGCCCGCTGTCCGGGCAGTGCCCGTCCGCCGCCCCCGGCGCGCGCCGTGCGCAGGGGTGCCAGGTGGCTGTCGGGTGCCCCTGCCGCGGTCAGCTTGGCGATCAAGTAGTCGAGCCACCTGCCGGGTTCGGCTTCGCGGGTGCGGCGTACGACGGCGGCGTCGGCGTCGTGCATGGCGATCCACGCGCCGGAGGCCTCCCGTACGCGGGCGGAGAGGCCGTGGTGGTCCGGGTGGTGGTGGGTGATCAGTACGCCGTGGAGGTCGGTGACGTCGAAGCCGCAGGCGGCGACCCCGGCGGCCAGGGCGTCCCAGGAGTCCGGATCGTCCCAGCCGGTGTCGACGAGGACCGGGCCCCGGCGGGTCTCCAGGAGGTGGACGAGGGTGTGGCCGAGCGGGTTGTCCGGGATGGGCACGGCGACGGACCACACGCCGCCCTTGTGGTCGGTCACCCCGGGGCCGGCCGCCGCCTGCCCGGTTCCGGTCGCCTCCGGCATCCGCCGCCTCCCCGCCTCCGCGCGGTCCGGCCGCGCCGCCGTGCCGAGCATTGCCCACCATAACTGCAACTGGTATCAGTTCTGATGCAGCGTCAGGAATTTCGGCGGCATTCCCGGACGGTCGACCCGCAGGAGGCGGCAGCCATGAGCGACCTCGTCGAGCACGGACGGCTCTACATAGGCGGCGAGTTCGCCGATCCGGCCGGCGGCGGCACCATCGAGGTGGTCTCGCCGCACACCGAGCAGGTCATCGGCCGGGTGCCGCACGCCTCGCGGACCGACGTGGACCACGCCGTCTCCGCGGCCCGTGCCTCCTTCGACTCCGGGGTGTGGGTGCGGACGCCGCTCGCGGAGCGGATCGCGGTGGTCACCCGGATCAAGGACGCCTTCGCCGCGCGGAGCGAGGAGATCGCCAAGGTCGTCAGCGCCGAGAACGGCACCCCGTACACCTCCTCCGTCATGGTGCAGGCGCTGGCCGCGGTGATGGCGTGGGACGCGGCGGTCACCGTCGCGCGCGACTTCCCGTTCGAGGAGCGCAGGGCCGGCGCGCTGGGGCCGCTGCTGGTGCGGCGCGAGCCGGTCGGCGTGGTGGCGGCCGTGGTGCCGTGGAACGTGCCGCAGTTCACCGCGGCGGCCAAGCTGGCGCCCGCGCTGCTGGCCGGCTGCTCGGTGGTCCTCAAGGTGTCGCCGGAGACGCCGCTGGACGCGTACATCCTGGCGGACATCGCGAGCGGGGCCGGGCTGCCCCCGGGCGTGCTGTCGATCCTCCCGGCGGACCGGGAGGTGAGCGAGTACCTGGTCGGGCACCCGGACGTGGACAAGGTGGCCTTCACCGGCTCGGTCGCGGCGGGCAAGCGCGTCATGGAGGTCGCGGCGCGCCACCTGACGCGGGTGACGCTGGAGCTGGGCGGCAAGTCGGCGGCCGTCATCCTGCCGGACGCCGACCTGGACGCCGCGGTGGCGGGCATCGCGCCGTTCGCGTGGCTCGTCAACGGGCAGGCGTGCATCGCCCAGTCGCGCATCCTGGCGCCCCGCGAGCACTACGACGAGATCGCCGAACGGTTCGTCGCCGCTGCCGGCGCGCTGCGCATCGGCGACCCCCTGGACCCGGCGACCGAGCTGGGCCCGCTGGTCTCCCGGCGCCAGCAGCAGCGCTCGCTGGACTACATCTCCATCGGGCAGCGCGAGGGCGCCAAGGTCCTCACGGGCGGCGGCCGGCCGAAGGGCGCGGAGACCGGCTGGTACGTGGAGCCGACGCTGTTCGGCGAGGTGTCCAACGCGATGCGCGTCGCCCGCGAGGAGATCTTCGGCCCGGTGATCTGCCTGCTGCCGTACGAGACCGAGGAGGAGGCCGTCCGGATCGCCAACGACTCCGACTACGGGCTGTCCGGCTCGGTGTGGACCGCGGACACCGGGCATGGCGTCGACATCGCGCGGCGGGTGCGCACCGGCACGTACTCCGTGAACACCTTCAGCATCGACGTGCTCGGCCCCTTCGGCGGCTACAAGGACTCCGGCATCGGGCGGGAGTTCGGCCCCGAGGGCTTCGGCGCGTACCTGGAGCACAAGACGATCCACCTGCCGGCGACGGGGTGAGGGGGCGGCATGAGCGGTAAGGGCGGCAACCGCGGTACGGGCGGCGAGCCGGCGGCGGGGCCCCGCTGGCGCGTGACGGTGGACCGGGGCGTGTGCATCGGCTCCGGGATGTGCGCGGCCACCGCGCCCGGCGGGTTCGAGCTGGACGCGGCCCGGCAGTCGCACCCGCGGCAGGCCGAACGCGACGCGGACGAGGACGTGCTGGCCGCCGCCGAGGGGTGCCCCGTCGAGGCGATAGCCATCACGCTCGCGGACACCGGCGAGGCCGTCTTCCCGCCCGAGGAGTGAGCGGCTTCCGGCCACCGGGCCGTGCGGACGTCCCCGCTGGGCGGTGCGGGTGCGAGGCACGCGCCCACCGGTGCGTACCTTCGGTAACCCGTGAACTTCTCACAGTGATCTCGTGACATCTGTGACTGTTAACCCTCCCCGGCGGCGTGGAAATCTCAAGTCCACGCCGCCGAGGGGGGAATCGATGGAAAAGCGGTACGAGATCTACTGTCTCGCCGACAGAACCTTCTACGAGACCCCGGACCGTCTCTCCACCGGCACCGGTGCCCCGTCGGGCAGCGGCCCGCTCTACGAAGCGGCGCAGCGCGCAGTCCCCGAAGGGTGGCGGTGTTTCCTCTCCGGGGACTGGCTCCACGTCAACCCCGTCGACGCCGCCGGCGCACCGCGCCCCGGGCTGCCCGCACAGGGCTGGAAGATCCACGTCTCCGCCTGTACGGACAACGCCGAGAAGACGGCCTCCCAGGTGTGGGACTACTGCGTCGCCCGGCTGGTTCCGTTCAAGTTCGTGCCCGGACCGCGCCCCCTGCACCTGCGCAACTCCAAGTACGCCGACCGCGGTTCGAGCGGCAAGTTCGCCACCGTCTACCCGTCGGACGAACAGCAGCTGCACACCATCCTGCGGGAGCTGGGCGCACTGCTGGACGGCGAGCCGGGCCCGTACATCCTCAGCGACCTCCGGTGGCGGAACGGCCCGCTGTACGTACGCTACGGCGGCTTCACCCGGCGCTACTGCGTCGACGAGCAGGGCAGCCTCGCCGCCGCCATCGAGAACCCCGAGGGCAAGCTGGTCCCCGACCGGCGCGGCCCCGCGTTCAAGCCGCCGGAGTGGGTGACGCTGCCGGACTTCCTCGCCCCGCAGCTCGCCGCCCGCAACTCCACCACCGTCACGGACCTGCCGTACCAGATCGAATCCGCGCTGCACTTCTCCAACGGCGGCGGCGTCTACCTGGGCCGCGACCGGCGCAACGGCGACAAGGTGGTGCTCAAGGAGGCGCGCCCGTACGCCGGGCTGGCCGCCGACCGTGCCGACGCCGTCACGCGGCTGGAGCGCGAGCGGGACGCGCTGCGGAAGCTGTCCGGGCTGGGCGTCGCGCCCGAGGTCCGCGACTGGTTCACGCTGGACGAGCACCGCTTCCTGGTCATGGACTTCCTGGAGGGGCGCACCCTCAACTCCTTCTTCGCCGAACGGCACCCGCTGATCGGGGTCGCGCCGGAGCCGTCCGCCCTGGCCGAGTACACGCAGTGGGCCCTGCGCATCCACGCCGCGGTCGAGGACGTGGTGGCCGCCGTGCACCGCCGCGGCGTCGTCTTCAACGACCTGCACATGTTCAACATCATGGTCGCGCCCGACGAACGCGGCGTGAAACTGCTGGACTTCGAGGCGGCCGCGGAGGCCGGCGAGGGGCAGCGGCAGACGCTGGCCCACCCCGGCTTCATCGCCCCCGCCGACCGCACCGGCTTCGAGGTGGACCGCTACGCGCTCGCCTGCCTGCGGCTCGCGCTGTTCCTGCCGATGACCACCCTGCTGGTGATCGACCGGGACAAGGCCGCGCACCTCGCCGACGTCGTGGCGCACGAGTTCCCCGACGTACCGGCGCGGTTCCTGGCCGAAGCGGTGGACGTGATCCAGGGCACGCCGAAAACCACGCCCGCGAGCACCCCGCAGGCCCCGCCCGCGAAGCGGCGGACGGAACCCGCCCCCTACCTCCCCGCGGAGCCCGCCGACTGGCCGCGCTGCCGGGACTCCATGGTCCGCGGCATCCTCGCCTCGGCCACCCCCGAGCGCACCGACCGGCTCTTCCCCGGTGACATCGCCCAGTTCACGGACGGCGGCGGCCTGGGGGTCGCGTACGGCGCGGCAGGCGTCCTCTACGCGCTCGCCGAGACCGGTGCCGGGGGGTACGGGGAAGGCGAAGAGTGGTTGTTGCGGCAGACCGCTCCGCCGCCCCCCGGCACCCCGCTCGGCTTCTACGACGGGCTGGCCGGCGTCGCCTGCGTACTGGACCGGCTGGGCCACCCCGAGCGGGCCATGGAGCTGATGGAGCAGATCCTCGCGGAGAAGTGGCACCGTCTCGCCCCCGACCTGCACGGCGGCCTGGCAGGCATCGGGCTGGCGCTCGACCACCTCGCCCGCACCCGCGGCGAGCGCGGGCTGCGCGACCGGGCCCTGGAGGCCGCCGGGCACACCGCCGACCGGCTCGACGCCTGCGGAAAGCGGGCCGGCCTGCTGCGCGGCGCCAGCGGACCCGCGCTGCTCTTCCTGCGGCTGTACGAGAGCACCGGCGACCCCGGCCTGCTCGACCTCGCGGCCGAGGCGCTCCGGCGCGACCTGGCGCGCTGCGTACGGAACAAGGAAGGCACCCTGGTCGTGGACGAGGGCTGGCGCACCCTGCCGTACCTCGGCGGCGGCAGCGTCGGCATCGCCACCGTCCTGGACGACTACCTGGCGCACCGTGCGGACGAGGAGTTCCAGGAGGCGCGGACCGCCATCCTGCCGGCGGCCAAGTCCCGCTTCTACGCCCAGCCCGGCCTGTTCCGCGGACGTGCCGGGTCTGTCCTGCACCTCGCGCGGACCACCACGCCGGGCGCCGACCGCGACGGCGGGCTGGCGGCCCAGATCTCCTACCTGAGCTGGTACGCCGTGCCCTACCAGAAGCATTTGGCCTTCCCGGGCGACCAGATGATGCGCCTGTCGATGGACCTCGCGACCGGAACCGCGGGCTGCCTGCTGGCCCTCGGGGCCGCGCTGCACGACCGGCCCGTCCACCTGCCCTTCCTCCCGCCGCCGCCCTCCTCCGGGACACGGCGGCCCTGAAGCCGGCTCCGGCCTGCGTGCCGGAGCCGTACCACCGGGTGAGCCGGGGAGACCCGTCACCCGGAACCGCAGCAACACCAGCACAACAAGTACAACTACGTCCCCATAGTGAAAGGAAAGTGTCATGGCGCTTCTCGACCTTCAGGCGATGGACGCTCCGGAGCACGGCGGCGGCGGTGGCGGCGGCAGCGAGGCCAGCCTGCTGCTCTGCTGGAGTGACGCCAGCATCGTCCTGTGCCTCTGACCGGACGGCAGCCCTACCGGAACGCCTGAACCGGTAGTACCGATCCGGGAGTTGTGATCCGGACGTGCGTGCGGCCCCTGCGTGGGCCGCACGCACACCCCCGTGGGAGAGCCCGTGACCGTCACCCCCGCCGACCGGCTGCTGCTCGGCGCCCTGCGCCACAGCGCCCTGCGCGCCACCGCGATCCTGCTGCTCACCATCGTCTCGGCCGGCGTCGGCCTGGCCCTCCCCGCCGCCCTCGGCCACACCCTCGACCTGCTGCTGACGCACCGCCCCGCCGGGTCGTGGCTGCTCGCCTGCGCGGCCCTGACCTGTCTGATCGTCCTGTTGGACGCCCTCGAAGGGCTGCTCACCGGCACCACCGACGCACGCGGCACCGCCTGGGTACGGCGCCGCCTGACCCGCCACCTCCTCGCCGCCGGGCCGCGCGCCGGCGAGCGGTACGGAACCGGTGACCTGGTCACCCGCGTCGTCGGCAACGCCGCCCACGCCGGTACCGCGCCCACCGCCCTGGCGTCCTCCGCCGCCGCGCTCGCCACCCCGGTCGGCGCGCTCGTCGCCCTCGCGTTCGTCGACGCCTGGACCGCCGCCGTCTTCCTCCTGGGCATGCCCCTGCTGGCCCTGCTGCTGCGCGCCTTCGCGCGGGACACCGGCGACTGCGTCGGGCGCTACCAGGAGAGCCAGGGCGAGATGGCCGGGCGGCTCGTCGAGGCGGTCGGCGGGGCCCGCACCATCGCCGCGGCGGGCACCCGGCGCCGCGAAGCCGCCCGTATCCTCGCCCCCCTCCCCGGCCTCGCCGGCCACGGACGCCGCATGTGGCACGTGCTGGGCAGGTCGACGGCCCAGGCCGCCATGCTCGTACCGCTGCTCCAGATCGCGGTGCTGTGCGTGGCCGGAATTCGCCTGTCGCAGGGCGAGCTGAGCGTCGGCGGGCTGCTCGCCGCTTCCCGGTACGCAGTGCTCGCCACCGGCATCGGCCAGCTCGTCGGCCGCCTGAACAGCCTGGTGCACAGCCGTGCAGCGGCCCGGCGCGTCGCGGACGCCCTGGACGTCCCGGCGATGCGCTACGGATCCCGCCCGCTCGGCCAGGGGAACGGCACGCTGAAGCTACACGGCGTGACGGTACGGCGCGGCGACCGCACCGTACTGCGCGGCCTGGACCTGACCGTGCCCGGCGGTACCTCGGTCGCCGTCGTCGGCCGCTCCGGCACCGGCAAGTCCGTCCTGGCGGCGGTCGCCGGGCGGCTGGCCGACCCCGACTCCGGCACCGTGATCCTCGACGACGTGCCGCTGCCCGACCTGAGACACGACGCCCTGCGCCGCGCGGTCGGCTACGCCTTCGAGCGCCCGGCGCTCCTCGGCACCACCCTCCGGGACACCCTGGCACTCGGCTCCTACACGCCCGCCCGCGCGGAAGTGGAAGCCGCCGCCGACGCGGCGTGCGCCGCCCCGTTCATCCACCGCCTGCCGGACGGCTACGCGACCCGCTGCGCCGACGCGCCCCTGTCCGGCGGCGAAACCCAGCGCCTGGGACTGGCACGGGCCTTCGCGCACGCCGAGCGGCTGCTCATCCTCGACGACGCGACCTCCAGCCTGGACACCGTCACCGAGCTGCACGTCTCCCGCGCCTTGCTGCACGACGTCAAGGCCGCCACCCGTATCGTCATCGCGCACCGCGCCGCCACCGCCGCCCGCGCCGACCTGGTGGCCTGGCTCGACGACGGGCGCATTCGTGCCCTTGCGCCCCACACCGAACTGTGGCAACTACCCGGATACCGAGAGCTGTTCGCCGCGGCAGCCGAGGAGGCGGCGCATGCCTGAGGCCATCGCGGGCCGGCCGGAGATCGCCGCCGGCGCCCCGCTGCGGCGGTCGGGGGCGCGCTTCCTCAAGCGGCGGCGCGCCGTCCTGGGCCGCCTCGCCGGCTGGTCCCTGGTGGAGTCGGCGCAGACGTTCCTGCTCGGGTACGCGCTCGCCCGCGCCCTCGACGACGGGTTCCTGGGCGGCAGCCTGGCCGTCGGCGTCGCCTGGCTGGCGGCCGCGGCGGTCGCCGTCTGCGCCGGCGCGTACGGCACCGCGCGCGTCTACGGGGCCGTGGCCGACCTGGTGGAACCGCTGCGCGACAGCCTGGTGCGCAAGGTCGTCGACCGCGGGCTGCACGCCCCCGACGGCGCGGCGGTCTCCCGGCTGACCCACCAGGTGGAGATCGCCCGCGACACCTTCGCCGGGCTGGTGCTGGTGTCCCGGTCGTTCGTCTTCGTCACCGTCGGGGCGCTGGCCGGACTGTGCTCGCTCGCCCCCGTGCTCCTGCTGCTCGTCCTGCCGCCGCTGGTGCTCGGGCTGGCGCTGTTCGGCGCGGCCCTGCGCCCGATGGCCCGCCGGCAGGAGACGTTCCTCGTCACGGACGAGGCCATCGCGGAGGAGACCGGCGCGGCGGTCGGCGGGCTGCGCGACATCACCGCGGCCGGCGCCGAGCGGAGCGTGGCCGCCGCGGCGGACGAGCGGTTCGACGCCGAACGCCGGGCTTCCGGTGCCCTGGCCCGCTGGAGCGTGTGCCGGGTGCTCGCCCTCGGCATCAGCGGCCGGCTGCCGATCGTCCTGCTGCTGGTCGCCGCGCCCTGGCTGCTGGACCGCGGGGTGACGGCCGGGGCGCTGGTGGGCGCGCTCGCGTACCTGTCGCAGTCGCTGCTGCCCGCGCTGCAGAGCCTGATGCACGGGCTGGGCACGGCGGGCACCCGGCTGGGCGTGGTGCTGCGCCGTCTGACCGCCGTACCGGCGGCCGGGGCCGCGGACGCCAGGCCGCACCGCGTCCCCCGTAGCGGGGTCGCCGTCGAACTCAGCGGCGTGACCTTCGCGTACGGGCCGCACGCCGACCCGGTCGTGCGCAACCTCGACCTGACCCTGCCGGTCGGCGGGCACCTGGCCGTCGTCGGCCCGAGCGGCATCGGCAAGTCCACCCTGGCCGCGCTGGTCGCGGGCATGCTGGAGCCCGGCAGCGGCGAGATCTGCCGGCCCGGCACCGAGGGCCGGGTGCTGGTGCCGCAGGAGGCGTACGTCTTCTCCGGCACCGTGCGGGAGAACCTGCTGTACCTGTGCCCCGGCGAGGTCGCCGACGCGGACGTCGCGGCCGCCGCCGAGGCGGTCGGCGCGAGCGCGCTGCTCGCCCGGCTGGGCGGGCCGGACGCCCCGCTCGCGCCGGCCGAACTCTCGGCCGGTGAGCGCCAGTTGATCGCGCTGGCCCGCGCCTACCTCGCGCCCGCCCCGCTGGTCGTCCTCGACGAGGCGACCTGCCACCTCGACCCCGCGGCCGAGGCCCGCGCCGAACGCGCCTTCGCGGCCCGTCCCGGCGGTTCGCTGATCGTCGTCGCGCACCGCATCAGCTCGGCGCTGCGCGCCGACCGGGTCCTGGTGATGGACGGGGCGCACGCCCGTACGGGCCGCCACCGCGACCTGCTGCGGCGCTCCGCCCTCTACCGTGAACTGGCGGGCGGCTGGGGCCGCGGGGGCGCCGGCGCCACGCCGTCCCCGGGGGCTGCCCCGTTACAGCCAGCCCTCCCCGCGGGAGATGCGGATGGCGTCGACGCGGTTGCGGGCTCCGGTCTTGCGGGTGATGGCGGACATGTAGTTGCGCACCGTGCCGGCCGACAGATGCAGGACGCCGGCGATCTCGGAGACCGAGGAGCCCTCGGCGGCCAGTGACAGCACACTCAACTCCCGGCGGGTAAGCGGAATGTCGGCGGCTTGCAGGAATCCGAAGCCCAGCGATCCGTCGACGAACCGTTTCCCCGCCGCCACTTGGCGTATACCGGTGGTCAACTGCACCGGAGAGGCCTCCTTGTCGACGAATCCCAGCGCGTCGGCTTCGAAGGCCCGGCGCAGCGGCCCGGGGCGGTTTGCGGATCCCAGCACCAGCAGCGCCGGCGATTTCGTAAATGCTTTCGACTTCCCGAGCTTCGATAATTTGCGCAATAAGCCGGTGCCGGCCGGCTCGGCGCTCTCGGCGTCCACCACGCAGACGTCGGGCCGTGTCGCCCACGCCCGCTCCGCTGCGTCACCGGTGGTGGCGGCGGCGACTTCGATGTCGTTCTCCCGGTCGAGTACTTCTGTCAAAGCCCATCGGAACAGACAGATGTCGTGGACCAGTAGTACCCGGATCACTGCAGTCCCCCTCCAGACCCCTGTGCACCGGCTCCGTTGCGAGTACCCGGAATTCATACCGGCAATGCCGCTGTCATGGACCCGGAGAACTGGCCAAGCAGGGGCAAGGGGGCGCGCGACGGGGGTCTGCGCGCCCCGAATGTGCTTCGCGCGGGATTACGCGCCCGTAGCCGTCACCTCAGGTGTGGTGCCGGGGCGCCGTGACATCGATGAGCCGGCAGACCGTCTCGATGTCGATCTTCACCTGGGCGATCGAGGCGCGCCCCGAGAGCCAGGTGATCAGCGCGGAGTGCCAGGTGTGCTCGATCACCCGGACCGCGGAGAGCTGCTCGGGCGTCGGCGCGCCGTCCAGCCCCATCGCGTCCAGGATGATCGCCGTGGTGAGCCGCGAGACGGTGTCCACCTCCGGGCTCACCGAGCGGTCGGCGAACGTCAGGGCGCGCACCATGGCGTCCGCCAGCTGGGGTTCGCGCTGGAGCGCCCGGAAGGCGCGCATCAGCGTCTGCGCGACGCGGGCGCCCGGCTCCGACTCCGTCGGCGGGCGCTTGCGCAGCGTCTCGTGCATGTGCTGCAACTGGTCCTGCATGGTCGCCACCAGCAGGTGGATCTTGGAGGGGAAGTACCGGTAGAGGGTGCCGAGCGCGACGTCGGAGGACTCGGCGACCTCGCGCATCTGTACGGCGTCGAACCCGCCGCGGACGGCCAGCCGGGCACTGGCGTGCAGGATGCGGCGCCGCCGGGCTTCCTGACGCTCGGTCAGGGGAGGACTGGCGGGAAGCGCCGATCCGGCCGCTTTGGAATCCGTAGTCATATGTCCCATTCCGTGACAGTCCGTCCGCGGTGCGGCGCGTACCGGTCAAGCGATCGGCACAGCATGGCAGGGCCGTGGTCCGTGGCGCGAATCACCTGGTGCGGCTCTTTTCGCCGGGGTGGGGGCCGGTAGATTCGAAGCTCTTGAACTGATCAGTAGCCGATCGGCCGCAGGGCCCTGCCGGGTGGCCGGAGACCGGCCGCCGACCGGCCGTGGCCGATCCGCACTGAAACTTGTTCTAGATTAGCGCCAGCGGTTACGCTCCGGCGAAAGTCCAGCGAGAAGGGGGCCGAGAGTGTCCGCCGAGGCCGTCCAGGCAGTCGCGCCGCACCCCGCCGAGGCCCCCGCTGCCTCCCCGGGCCCGGACGGCGACCGCCCCCTGCGCATCGCCCTGCTGAGCTACAAAGGCAACCCGTTCTGCGGCGGTCAGGGCGTCTACGTCCGCCACCTCTCCCGCGAGCTGGCCCGCCTCGGCCACACCGTCGAAGTGATCGGCGCGCAGCCGTACCCGGTCCTCGACGAGGGAGTCGTGCTCACCGAGCTGCCCAGCCTCGACCTGTACCGCCAGCCCGACCCCTTCCGCACCCCCAAGCGCGGCGAGTACCGGGACTGGATCGACGCCGTCGAGGTCGGCACCATGTGGACCGGCGGCTTCCCCGAGCCGCTCACCTTCTCCTTGCGGGCCCGCCGCCACCTCGCGGCGCGGCGCGGCGACTTCGACGTCGTGCACGACAACCAGACCCTCGGCTACGGCCTGCTCGGCGACCTCGGCGCGCCCCTGGTCACCACCATCCACCACCCCATCACCGTCGACCGGCGGCTCGACCTCGACGCCGCGGAGGGCTGGAAGCGCCGCGCCTCCGTACGCCGCTGGTACGGCTTCACCCGGATGCAGAAGCGCGTCGCCCGCCGCCTGCCGTCGGTGCTGACCGTCTCCGGCTCCTCCCGCCAGGAGATCGTCGACCACCTCGGCGTACGCGACGGCCGCATCCACGTCGTGCACATCGGCGCCGACACCGACCTCTTCTCGCCCGACCCCTCGGTCCCCGAGATCCCCGGCCGCATCGTCACCACCTCCAGCGCCGACGTGCCCCTCAAGGGCCTCGTCCACCTCGTGGAGGCGCTCGCCAAGGTCCGTACCGAAAACCCGCGCGCCCACCTCGTCGTCGTCGGCAAGCGCGCCGACGACGGCCCGGTCGCCGCCGCCATCGAACGGCACGGCCTCGGCGACGCCATCGAGTTCGTCAAGGGCATCACCGACGCCGAACTCGTCGACCTGGTCCGCGGCGCCCAGGTCGCCTGCGTCCCCTCCCTCTACGAAGGCTTCTCGCTGCCCGCCGCCGAAGCCATGGCCACCGGTACGCCGCTGCTGGCCACCACCGGCGGCGCCATTCCCGAGGTCTCCGGGCCCGACGGCGAGACCTGCCTGTCCGTGCCGCCGGGCGACGCGGGCGCGCTGGCCGCCGGGCTCGTCCGCCTGCTGGACGACGACGCGCTGCGCCGCCGCCTCGGCGCCGCCGGACGCGAACGCGTCCTCGCCCGCTTCACCTGGCGCCAGGCCGCCATCGGCACCGCCGAGCGCTACCGCGAAGCCATCGCCCTGCAGTCCTCCGGCGGGTCCGCCACCCGCCGCCCCGCGCCCGCCACCGCACCGTCCCCCGCCGGCCGCGCCTGATGCGCCCCGGCCGGGTACCTACCACCACCGCCATGACCCACCGCCGCCGGCCCTAGGCACGCGGCCCCCCAGGACGAAAGCAGAGAGCCCTTGCTGACCGTCGACTTTTCCCGATTCCCGCTGGCGCAGGGCGACCGCGTCCTCGACCTGGGCTGCGGCGCGGGCCGGCACGCCTTCGAGTGCTACCGGCGCGGCGCGCAGGTCGTGGCCCTCGACCAGAACGCCGAGGAGATCCGCGAGGTCGCCAAGTGGTTCGCCGCGATGAAGGAGGCGGGGGAGGCCCCGGCGGGCGCCACCGCCACCGCCATGGAGGGCGACGCGCTGGCCCTGCCGTTCCCCGACGAGAGCTTCGACGTCGTCATCATCTCCGAGGTCATGGAGCACATCCCCGACGACAAGGGCGTGCTCGCCGAGATGGTGCGGGTGCTGCGGCCCGGCGGGCGGATCGCGGTGACCGTGCCGCGCTACGGCCCGGAGAAGGTCTGCTGGGCGCTGAGCGACGAGTACCACGAGGTCGAGGGCGGCCACATCCGCATCTACAAGGCCGACGAACTCCTCGGCAAGATGCGCGAGGCGGGCCTGAAGCCGTACGGCACCCACCACGCGCACGGGCTGCACAGCCCCTACTGGTGGCTCAAGTGCGCCTTCGGCGTCGACAACGACCAGGCGCTGCCGGTCAAGGCGTACCACAAGCTGCTGGTCTGGGACATCATGAAGAAGCCGCTGGCCACGCGGATGGCCGAGCAACTGCTCAACCCGGTGATCGGCAAGAGCTTCGTCGCGTACGCCACCAAGCCGCACCTGCCCGTGGCCGCCGCCACGGACGCCGCCGCCACGGACGCCGCCGGGGCCGCCAAGTGACGAGCCCGGGGCGCACGGAGCGCCTGGTCCTGCCCGGAGTGCTCACCGCGGAACAAGCGGCCCGCACGGTCGCCGGCATCCTGGCCACCCAGCGCGAGGACGGCGCCATCCCCTGGTTCCGCGGCCACCACCTCGACCCGTGGGACCACACCGAGGCCGCCATGGCCCTGGACGCGGCCGGCGAGCACGAGCGCGCGGAGGCCGCGTACGCCTGGCTGGCCCGGCACCAGAACCCGGACGGCTCCTGGTACGCGGCCTACGCCGACGGGGACGCCACGGCCCCCACCGACCGCGCCCGCGAGACCAACTTCTGCGCCTACCTCGCCGTCGGCGTCTGGCACCACTACCTGTCCACCGGCGACGACACCTTCGTCGACCGCATGTGGCCCGCCGTCTACGCGGCCATGGAGTTCGTCCTCGACCTCCAGCAGCCCGGCGGCGAGATCGGCTGGAAGCGCGAGGACGACGGAACGTCCGTCACCGACGCGCTGCTGACCGGCTCCTCCTCCGTCTACCAGGCGCTGCGCTGCGCCCTGGCCATCGCCGAACAGCGCGAGGAACCCCAGCCCGACTGGGAACTGGCCCTCGGCCGCCTCGGCCACGCCATCCGGCACCACCCCGAACGCTTCCTCGACAAGGCGCACTACTCCATGGACTGGTACTACCCGGTCCTCGGCGGCGCCCTGCGCGGCACCGCCGCCAAGGAGCGCATCGAGTCCGCCTGGGAGGACTTCGTCGTCCCGGGGCTCGGTGTGCGCTGCGTCCTGCCCAACCCCTGGGTCACCGGCGGCGAGAGCGCCGAACTGGCCCTCGCGCTCTGGGCGATGGGCGAGTCCGACAGTGCCGTCCAGGTCCTCAAGTGGGTCCAGCACCTGCGCGCCGACAACGGCATGTACTGGACGGGCTACGTCTTCGACGACGACGCCGTCTGGCCCGAGGAACAGACCTCCTGGACGGCGGGATCGATGCTGCTCGCCGTGGCCGCGCTGGGGGGAGACGAGGCGACCACCGCGGTCTTCGGGGGCGAACGCCTGCCGACGGGACTGGACCCGGACTGCTGCCGCTGACCGCTGCCGCTGCCCGGTGGGGCGGCCCCACGCACCGCCGCCCCACCGTCTCCTCAGTGCTCGATGCGCCGGATACGGGCCGCGAGCGCGTGCCCGACGACGAGGTACACGAGCGCCGGCAGCCCGTAGTTCACCAGCGTCCGCAGCCAGTCCGTGTCGAAGGTGAACAGGTCGTAGGACCAGCCCGCCAGCCACCGCGCCGCGCCCTGGACGAAGTGCACCAAGTCGTTGGCGCGGTTCGCGTCGAGCAGGTACATCGCGATCCACAGGCCCAGGATCAGGGCGGTGACGTCCGCGATGACGGTGACGGCCGTGGCCGCGTGACTGCTTCCGTACCGGTGTCTGCTGGCCATGCCGGCCGGGTAGCCGCGTAAGCCCGGAATAAACAACTCCCCCTACAGCCCCGGCCCGTTGGGCCGGGGCCCGGCGTCCGGCCGAGCACTGCGGCCGTTACAGTGCGACCCATGACCACCATGATCGGGACACTTGACCACGAGCGCTACTGCGCCGAAGTCCTCGCCGAGGCCGACGCGTTCCGGCGCACCGTACGCGGCGGCGACCTGAAGGCGACCGTGCCGACCTGTCCGGACTGGACCCTGGAAGACCTCATACGGCACGTCGGCGGCGCACTCCGCTGGGTCGACACGACCGTACGGACCCGGGCCACCGAGATGGTGCCGTTCGACTCGGTCCCCGAGTACAAGGGCCCGGCGGGCAGCGACCCGGCGGCACTGGACGCCTGGCTGGCCGAGGGCGCACGGCTGACCACCGAGGCGCTGCGCGGGATCGGGCCCGACACCCCGATCTGGGTCTGGGCACCGGGGCAGCCGTCCGGCTTCTGGGCACGGCGGATGACCCACGAGACGGTCGTCCACCGGGCCGACGCGGCGGCCACGACCGGCGCCGACTTCCTCCTGGACCCGGAGGTGGCCGCCGACACCATCGAGGAGTACACGCAACTGATCTGCATGATCCCCACCCTCCGGCCCGACCACGAGTCCAACCGCCTCCTCGGCACCGGCCGCACCCTGCGCCTGCACGCGACCGACACCCCGCCCGGCACCCACGCCGACTGGGTCGTCGACCTCAGCGGCACCGCCCCCGCCTACCGCCACACCGCCGAAGAAGCCACCGTCACCCTTCACGCCCCCGCCGCCGACCTGCTCCGCGTCTACTACCGCCGTCTCTCGCCCGACACCCCCGGCGTCGAAATCACCGGCGACCGGGCGTTCCTGGACGAGTGGCTGTCGGTTTCCTCGTTCGGCTGAGGGACGAGACCTCGGGTTCGATTTCCAGGCGGGTGGGGTGCCGGTCAGGTGTTGAGCTCCGCCAGGACGCGCAGGGTGTGCGGGTCGCGGGTGGTGATCAGAAGGTCGGTCACCGGGCCCTCGCGCCAGGCGGCGAGGCGGTCGGCGATGCGGGCGCGCGGGCCGGTCAGGGAGATGGCGTCGGCGAAGGCGTCGGGGACGGCGCGGACGGCTTCCGCGCGGCGGCCCCGGCGAAAGAGGTCCTGGATGCGGCGGGCCTCGTCCGGGTAGCCCATGCGGGACATCAGGTCCGCGTGGAAGTTGCGGGCCGCGTGGCCCATGCCGCCGATGTAGAAGGCGAGCATGCCCTTGACGGGGAGCAGGCCCTCGGCGACGTCGTCGCAGACCCGCGCGAGGGCCATCGGCGCGACCAGGAAGCCGTCGGGGGCGCCGGCGAGCGGTGCCTCGTACGCGTCGGTGCGGTACGGCGACCAGTACAGCGGGAGCCAGCCGTCGGCGATGCGGGTGGTCTGGGCGATGTTCTTGGGGCCCTCGGCGCCGAGGAGGACGGGGAGGTCGGCGCGGCGCGGGTGGGTGATGGGCTTGAGGGGTTTGCCCAGGCCGGTGGCGTCGGGGCCGCGGTAGGGGAGCGGGTGGAAGCGGCCGTCGAGGGTCACCGGGGCTTCCCTGCGCAGGACCTGGCGGACGATGTCCACGTACTCGCGGGTGGCGGTGAGCGGGCTCGCGGGGAACGGGCGGCCGTACCAGCCCTCGACCACCTGCGGCCCGGACAGGCCGAGCCCGAGCCGCATCCGGCCGCCGGACAGGTGGTCCAGGGTCAGGGCCTGCATCGCGGTGGCGGTGGGGGTGCGGGCGGCCATCTGCGCGATGGCGGTGCCCAGTTTGACGCGGGACGTGTGGGCCGCGATCCACGTGAGCGCGGTGAACGCGTCGGAGCCCCAGGCCTCGGCGGTCCATACGGAGTCGTAGCCCAGCCGCTCGGCCTCCTGGGCCAGTTCGACGTGCCGGGGGTCGGGGCCGCGGCCCCAGTAGCCGAGTGCCAGGCCGAGTCGCATGGCGGTGCCCTCCCGTACCGGCCTGCTGACGGGGCGTCAGGTGCGGTGGATGCACTGTACGAGGCGGGGGAGGGGAAGGGAAGGGCGGGTCGGTATGGCGACGGCCCCTCGCGCCCGGGGGCGAGGGGCCGTGCGGTGCACGCGCGCGTGCGTCAGCCGCGCTGGATGCCGGTGGTGTCCTGGAGGACGCCGCGGCGCCCGTCCTGGGTCTGCGCGACGAGCGCCGGGCCGCGCTGGTCGACGGCCAGGTACCACGTGCCGGGCGCCAGCTCGGCGATCGGCGTCGGCGCGCCGTCCTCGCCGTACAGCGGGCGCGCGACGGGCACCGCGAACCAGAACGGCGCGAAGTCCGCGGCGGGGGCGGCGGGCTGCTGCGCGGCGGCCGGCGCGGGCTGCTGGCCGCCGAACGTCTGCGGGCCCGGCTGGCCCTGGCCCGGCTGCGGCTGGCCGGGCTGCTGGGCGCCCGGGTAGCCGTACCCGCCGGGGGCCGGCTGCTGCTGGTGGGCGCCGGGGTAGCCGTAGCCCTGGCCGGGGGCCGCGCCGTACGGGGACGGCGCCTGCGGCCGCGGGGCGGGGATGAGACCGGCCTTGAGGGCGGGGACGAGCGGGGTGGCCACGGCCGCGCCGGCCAGGACGAGGGCCGCGATCAGACCGAGGATCAGGCCGGCGCCCGCGCCGGAGGCGCTGACGATCGTCCAGAAGGCGAGCCAGGCGGCGAACACGGAGAACGCGACGCCGAACTGGCCGAGGTCGAGGCCGGCCACCTTCAGCGGCTGCGGCAGGGCACGCGCCACGACGATCAGGGCGGCCGCGAGCACGCCGCCCAGGTACACGCCCATCAGCAGGGGCAGCGCGTCCCACGCGTTCGTGGAGGTGATTTTCGGGCAGAAGCTGCCGGTGCAGTCGGAGCCGTCGTACGAGCTGCTGTCGAGAAACGAGGCGATGAACAGCAACACCGCTGCTCCGATCACCACGCCGTCGCCTCTAGTGAGGGAGCGGATGTTCACGTAAGGGTCCTTTGTCGGTTCCGGTGTTTTGGTCGTCGCTGTCGCTGCCTATGCGCTGGTGGGCGCATGGCGAGGCGCGGGGTGGCCCCCCATCGTAAGGGGGAACCTACCGCCGGATCCTGTGGGCCGTCCTGTCGGTATCTACTCCGCCAGGAAGTCCGCAATGCCCTCGCTGATCCCGCGCGCGGCCTTTTCCCGCCATTTCGCGTCGGTCAATTGCGCGGCGTCCTTCGCGTCCCGCATATTGCCGCACTCCAGGAACACCTTGGGAATACGGGAGAGGTTGAGGCCGCCCAGGTCGGAGCGCACGTCAAGGCCGGTTCCGCCGCCGATGTAATTGGCCGGGGCGCTCCCGGTCAGTGCCACGAACCGGCCCGCCAGGTGTTCGCCGAGCCGCCGGGAGGGGCCGACGATGGCGGAGGTGTCCGCCGTGCCGGCGGTGACGCGGGCGGGGAGGATCACGTGGAAGCCCCGGTTCCCCTCACCCGAGCCGTCGGCGTGCACGGAGACGGCGGCGTCGGCCCCGGCCTCGTTCCCGGCGCGGGCGCGCTCGTCCACGCACGGGCCGTACGGGCGGTCGCCGTCCTGGGTGAAGACGACCTTGGCGCCCTCGGCCTGGAGGAGGGTACGGGCGCGCCGCGCCACGTCGAGGGTGAAGGACGCCTCGGCGTACCCGTCGTTGGTGGAGGTGCCGGTGGTGTCGCACTCCTTGCGCCCGTTGCCGACGTCCACCTGGCGCGCGATCTCCCGGGCGTGGTCGCGGTTGCGGGTGTTGTGGCCGGGATCGATGAGGACGATCTTGCCCTTGAGGCGGGTGCCGGCCCGGCCGCCGGACCCGGGCTCGTCGCCCTTGCCGTCCCGGCCGGCCTCGCCGTCCGCGTCCTTGCCGGGCGTGTCCTCGCCGGGTGTGTCCGGGCTCGGCGCCGGCAGCGCCTTCGGCGGTCTGCCGCCGCCGTGGCCGCTCGCGGACCGCCAGATCAGCCAGCCGGCGGCGCAGGCGGCCAGCAGTGCGGCCAGGACGACGACGAGGGTGCCGCCGAAGCGGCGGCGCGGGGGGAATGTACTGCCGTTCGACACATCGCGATCGTAGTGGGGAGGTCAGTGGCCTTCGCCGGTGCGACGCAGTACGTGCAGCGATCCGTGTGCCGACATTTCGGTGAAGGCGCCGGATTCCAGGGCGCGGCGGTAGACGCGGTACGGGGCCTGGCCGCCGTCCGCCGGGTCGGCGAAGACGTCGTGGACGACGAGCAGCCCGCCGGGCGCGACGTGCGGTGCCCAGCCCTCGTAGTCGGCGGTGGCGTGCTCGTCGGTGTGCCCGCCGTCGACGAAGACCAGGCCGACGGGCGTGTTCCAGATCGCGGCGATCTGCGGGGAGCGGCCCACCAGCGCCACGACGTGGTCCTCCAGCCCGGCCGCGTACAGCGTGCGGCGGAAGGTGGGCAGGGTGTCCATCAGGCCGACCTCCGGGTCGACCACGGACGGGTCGTGGTACTCCCAGCCGGGCTGCTGCTCCTCGCTGCCGCGGTGGTGGTCGACGGTGACGGCCGTCACGCCGGCCGCGCGTGCGGCGTCGGCGAGCAGGATCGTGGAGCGGCCGCAGTAGGTACCGACCTCCACGAGCGGCAGCCCCAGCGCCGCGGCCCGCGCGGCGGCGTCGTAGAGCGCGAGGCCCTCGTCGAGGGGCATGAAGCCCTTGGCCGCCTCGAATGCGGCGAGGGTCTCCGGCTTGGGGGCGTTCGCGGCGGCCATGGGGATTCCTCCTAGTCGTACGGTCACCGGGGCGTGCGGCGGTGACTCACAACGACGGATCGTACGTGCCGGTCATGCGCGGCCGGGCGGGGCGGACCCCGGACGCGGGCTCCGGACCCGGGTCCCGGTCGCGGATCTGGTCACGGGTCCCGGCCGTCCGGCCCGCCCGTCCGGCCCGCCCGTCCGGCCCGCGATCCGGCCCCGACCTGACCTACCGTCAGTTTGGAACCTGTTCTACTGTGCCCGCCATGGGTATCGCCATCACACCGGAACACCAGGACCTGGCCCAGGCGGTACGGGGGTGGGCGGCCCGCACCGTGCCGCCGGAGGAGCTGCGCAAGCTGCTGGACGCCGGGGCCGGCCGGCGCGGGCGCCCCGCGTACTGGGACGGCCTCGCCGCGATGGGCCTGCTCGGCCCGCACCTGCCCGAGGCGGACGGCGGGGGCGGCGGGGACCTCCTCGACCTCGCCGTCGTACTGGAGGAGACCGGCCGCGCCGCGCTGCCGGGGCCGTACCTGCCCAGCGTGCTCGCCTCCGAACTGCTGCGGCGCGGCGGCGCCCCCGGCCTTGTGCGCGCCCTGGCGGCGGGCGAGCGCATCGGCGCCGTCGCGCTCGGCGCGGGCACGCTGCGCGCGGCCCGGACGGACGGCGGCTACGTACTGGACGGCGCGGCACCGCCCGTCCTCGGCGGTGGCGACGCCGACCTGATCGTCCTGGCGGCCGAGGCGCCGGCGGGCACCGTCTGGCTCGCCGCCGACACCGACGCGCTGTCCGTACGGGTGCCGGCCACCGCCGCCGACCCGACGCGCCCGGCCGCCGGCATCGCGGCCGAGGGCGTCCGCGTACCGGCCGGCCGGGTGCTGGACATCGACAGCGGCCTCGTACGGGACCTGGCGGCGGCGCTGTTCGCCGCCGAGGCGTGCGGCACGGCCTCCTGGGCGCTGCACACCGCGTCGGAACACGCCACCGTGCGCGAGCAGTTCGGCGGGCCGATCGGCAGGTTCCAGGCCGTCAAGCACCTCTGCGCCGACATGCTCGTACGCGTCGAGCAGGCGCGCGCCCTGGCGTGGGACGCGGCACGCGCGGCGGACGAGGACCCCGCGGCCCGCGGCCTCGTCGGCGCGCTGGCCGCGGCCACCGCCCTGGACGCCGCCTTCACCTGCGCCAAGGACTGCATCCAGCTCCTCGGCGGCATCGGCTTCACCTGGGAGCACGACGCGCACCTGTACCTGCGGCGGGCGACCGTGGCCCGCCAACTGCTCGGCGGTGGCACCGCGCACCGGCTGCGGGCGGCGGGGCTCGGCGCGCGGGGCGCCCGGCGCGAGCTGCGCACGGACCTGCCGGCGGAGCGGTCGCGGGAGGCGGCCGCCTACCGCGAGCAGGCCCGCGAGGTGATCGGCGCGGTACGCGGCCTCGACCCCGCCGCCGTACGCCGCGAACTGGCGCCCACCGGATACGCGGCGCCGCACTTGCCCGCCCCGTACGGCCTGGGCGCGGGCCCCGTCCAGCAGCTCGCGATCCAGCGGGAGCTGCGCGACGCGGGCGTCGAAGTCGGCGGTCTGGGCATCGCCACCTGGGTGGTGCCCTCGCTGATCACCTACGGGACGCCGGAACAGAAGGAGCGCCACCTGCTGCCGACGCTCCGCGGCGACCAGTCGTGGTGCCAGCTGTTCTCCGAGCCGGAGGCCGGTTCCGACCTGGCCGCGCTGCGCACCCGGGCCGAGCGGGTGGCCGGCGGCTGGCGCGTCAACGGCCAGAAGGTGTGGACCTCGGCGGCCCAGCGGGCGGACCACGGCATCCTGCTCGCCCGTACGGACCCCGGCGCGCCCAAGCACCAGGGGCTGACCTTCTTCCTCGTCGACATGGCGGCTCCCGGCGTCGAAGTGCGGCCGCTGAAGGAGATCACCGGCGACTCCCTCTTCTGCGAGGTCTACTTCGACGACGTGCCGCTGCCGGCGGACGCGGTGGTGGGGGAGGTGGGCGACGGCTGGCGGGTGGCCCGGCACACGCTGGGCAACGAGCGCGTCCACATGGCCGACCAGGTGACCTTCGGCGCCGGCCTGGAGACGCTGATCGAGCGGTCGGCCGGGCTGGACGACACGGTGCGCGAGCGCGTGGGCGGGCTCGCCGCCGAGGCGCACGCGCTGGCGTGCATCGGGCTGCGCACCACCCTCCAGCAGGTCTCCGGGCTGGAGCCGGGCGCCGGAGCCAGCATCCGCAAGCTGGTGCAGACGGCACACCAGCAGAAGGTCGCCGAGCTGGCGCTCGAACTCCTCGGCCCGGAAGGCGCGACGGGGGAGGGCGGCGCGGGCCGCGCCCTGCACGGCTTCCTGATGTCCCGCTGCCTGACGATCGCGGGCGGTACGACACAGGTGCAGCTGAACGTCGTCGCGGAGCGGCTGCTCGGCCTGCCCAGGGACCCCGAACCGCGCCCGGTCGGCTGACCGCGGGCGCCACCGACGAGGAGGACGGACATGGCGGGCAAGGCGTACATCATCGGCGTCGGTATGACGAAGTTCGAGAAGCCCGAGACGCGGGACTGGCAGTACTGGGACATGGCGAAGGAGGCGGGCGGCAAGGCCCTGGCCGACGCCGGAATCCCGTACGGCGACATCGAGCAGGCACCGGTCGGCTACTGCTACCAGGCGTCCACGGCCGGGCAGCGCGCCGTCTACGAACTGGGCCTGACCGGCATCCCCGTCTACAACGTCGACAACAACTGCGCGACCGGCTCGACCGCGCTGATGATGGCCCGGCAGTTCGTCGCCTCCGGCCTCAACGACTGTGTACTGGCCATCGGCTTCGAGAAGATGAAGCGCGGCGCGCTGGGCGGCGGAGCCGACGGCGGTGACTTCGCGACATCGCCCGTGGCCCGGCACTACGGTGTGATGGCCGCCGCGCACGGCTTCGAGATGACGCCTCCGACCGCTCAGATCTTCGGCAACGCCGCGCGCGAGCACATGGACCGGTACGGCACGACCGAGCGGCAGCTCGCGGCGGTCGGCGCCAAGAACCACCGGCACTCGGCGGACAACCCGAACGCGCAGTTCCAGGACGTCTACACGGTCGAGGAGATCCTCGCCGCCCGGACCGTCCACCGGCCGCTGACCAAGCTCCAGTGCTCGCCGACCTCCGACGGCGCGGCCGCCGCCGTCGTCGCCTCCGAGCGGTTCGTCCGCGAACACGGGCTCGCCGGCCGGGCGGTGGAGATCGCCGGGCAGGCCATGACGACGGACACGGAAGCGAGCTTCGCCTCCGGGTCCTGCATCGACGTCGTCGGCAGGCCGATGGCGAAGGCGGCGGCCCGGCAGGCGTACGAGGCGAGCGGACTCGGCATCGAGGACGTGGACGTGATCGAGCTGCACGACTGCTTCTCGGTCAACGAGCTGCTGACGTACGAGGCGCTCGGCATGTGCGCGGAGGGGGAGTCGGGCAAGCTCGCCGAGGAGGGGGCCACCACACACGGCGGCCGGTGGGTGGTGAACCCGTCCGGCGGGCTGATCTCCAAGGGGCACCCGCTCGGCGCGACCGGCCTGGCGCAGGCCGCCGAGCTGGTGTGGCAGCTGCGCGGTACGGCCGGGGCGCGGCAGGTGCCGGGGGCGCGGGTGGGGCTGGCCCACAACATCGGCCTGGGCGGCGCGGCGGTCGTCACACTCTTGCGCGGGGCGTGACCGTACCGGCACCGCGCCACCCGGAACGTTCCCTTCCGCACCCGGGATCCGCGGCCGCCCGTCGTACGCCGGAAGGACCAGGACAGGTGGCGGCCGAGGCCGGGCCGATATTCCGATGTTCACCGGCGTGTGCCGGGTGCAACCATGGAGACCATGCCCCCGACAGTCACTCCCACCACGCTGCCCGAAAACGCCCGACGCACGCCCCCGCCCGCCTGGTTGGTGATGCTGCTGGTCTGTGCCGGACAGTTCCTCGTCGTCCTCGACGTCTCGGTCGTCAACGTCGCGCTGCCCAGCATGCGCACCGGCCTCGGGCTGAGCGAACTGGGCCTGCAATGGGTCGTCAACGCCTACGTGATCACCTTCGCCGGCTTCATGCTGCTCGGCGGCCGGATGGCCGACCTCTTCGGGCGCAAGCGCATATTCGTCGTGGGGCTCACCCTCTTCACCCTCGCCAGCCTGGCGGGCGGCCTGGCGCAGGAGTCCTGGCACCTGATCGCCGCCCGTACGGTCCAGGGCGTCGGCGCGGCCGTGCTCTCCCCGGCCACCCTCACCATCCTCACCACCGCCTTCCCCGCGGGCCCGGCGCGCACCCGCGCCATCGCCACCTGGACCGCGGTCGGCGCGGGCGGCGGCGCCGTCGGCGGCCTCGTCGGCGGCGTGCTGACCGAGTACCTGTCCTGGCGCTGGGTGCTGCTGATCAACGTGCCGGTCGGCGCGCTGGTGCTGGCCGGCGCGGTGCTCTGGCTCGACGAGAGCCGGCGCGGGCAGGGGCGGCGCCTGGACATCCCCGGCGCGCTGCTGGTGACGGCGGGCCTCGCGCTGGTGGCGTACGGCATCGTGCAGACCGAGTCGCACGGCTGGACGTCGGCGGTCGCGCTGCTGCCCCTGGCGGCGGGCCTCCTGGTGCTCCTGGTGTTCGTGCTGGTGGAGGCCCGCACCAAGGCGCCGCTGATGCCGCTCACACTCTTCCGGCTGCGGTCGGTGTACGCGGCGAACAGCGCCATGGTGCTGGCCGGCGCCGCGATGTTCTCCATGTGGTACTTCCTCTCCCTCTACGTGCAGAACGTCCTCGACTACACGCCGCTGGAAGCCGGGCTCTCCTTCATCCCGCACTCGCTGAGCATCGTGCTCGGCTCGAAGATCGCGCCGCGCCTGATGAACCGGGTGGGCGCCAAGAGCCTGGCCGTCGCGGGCGCGCTGATATCCGCGGCGGGAATGGTCTGGCAGGGGCAGATGGGCGCCGACGGCACCTACCTCGGCACGCTGCTCGGCCCCGGCGTCCTGATGTCCTTCGGCGCCGGCCTGACGGCGACCCCGGTCGCCTCGATCGCCACCTCCGGCGCCGCGCCCTCCGACCAGGGCCTGGTCTCCGGGCTGATCAACACCTCGCGGCAGATGGGCGGCGCGCTCGGCCTGTCGATCCTGTCCACCGTCGCCGCCTCCCGGATCACGGGCGAACACGGCGGACCGGCGGCGATGGCCGACGGGTACGGCCTCGCCTTCCAGGTCGGCACGGTCATCCTGCTGGCGAGTGTGCTGCTGATGGTCCTGGCCCTGCCCCGCCGCCCCGAGGACGCCCACCACGGCTGACCCCGCCCCCTGTCCCCGCCACCGGCCGCCGGGTCCTGGTCGGCGGCGCCCCGGCCCCGCCGCGCCCGCGCCCCGCCGGAAGCCTTGCCTCCGCCGGAGCGCGGTGGCACCGTCCGCGGCATGGCGAACATCCCCGCGGATCTTTCGTACACCAAGGACCACGAATGGGTCCGGATCAAGGGCGATCAGGTCACCGTCGGCATCACCGAGCACGCGCAGCGGCAGCTCGGTGACATCGTCTACGCCGAACTGCCCAAAGCGGGCGAGCGTTACGAGGCGGGCGACGCGTTCGGCTCCCTGGAGTCGGTCAAGGCGGTCACCGAGGTCTACCTGCCGCTGACCGGCACGGTGCTCGTGGTCAACGACACCGTCAACGACGCCCCGGAACAGATCAACGACGACCCGTACGGCGCCGGCTGGCTGGTCGTGTTCCGCCTGATCCGGCCCGCCGAGGCCGACGGCCTGCTGGACGCGAGGGGATACGAGGCCTGCTTGCGGGAGGGGGCGGCCGAGTAGCCGCCCGGGGGTTACAGCCAGCCGTTCTGGCGGGCGGCGCGCGCCGCCTCCATGCGGTTGCGCGTCCCGGTCTTGCCGATGGCCGCCGAGAGGTAGTTGCGGACGGTGGCCTGCGAGAGGTGCAGCTTGCCCGCGATGTCGGCGACGGTCGCGCCGTCCACGGCCGCGGTCAGCACGTCGCGCTCGCGCTGGGTCAGCGGGTTCGGGCCCGCGCTGAGCGCGGCAGCGGCCAGCCCGGGGTCGATGACGCGCTCCCCGGCCAGCACCCGCCGGATCGCCGCCGCCAGGTCCTCCACCGGGCCGTCCTTCACCAGGAAGCCGGACGCCCCGGCCTCCATCGCCCGCCGCAGGTACCCGGGCCGCCCGAACGTGGTCACGATCAGCACCTTGCAGGACGGCAGCTTCTCCCGCAGCTCGGCGGCGGCGTCCAGCCCGCTGCGCCCCGGCAGTTCGATGTCCAGCAGCGCGATGTCCGGCCTGGCCTCCAGCGCCACCGGCACGATCCGGTCCCCGGTCGGCACCTGCGCGACGACCTCCATGTCGTCCTCCAGGTTGAGCAGCAGCGCCAGCGCGCCCCGCATCATCCCCTGGTCCTCGGCCAGGAGGACCTTCACACACGCCTCGGCCTGCTCGCCGTCCGGGTCGGTCATGGGACAAGCCTAGCCAGCCCCGGCCGGGGCCCCGGGTCGAAGGGGCCCCGGCCGGTGACCAGGTCGTCAGGCGGGTAACGCCGCGCCCTCCCGTGCCACCGAGACGATGAGTTCCCGCAGCCGCTCGACGTACAGGCGCAGGTTGCCGTACGCGATGTCGGTGTCCGGGTAGCGGCCGGCGAACTGCAGGCCCTCGTGCAGCCTGGTGATCCACGCGCACACCTGGTCGCCGTAGGAGACCCGGATCAGCCCGTACGCCTTGAGGTGCTCCCACCGTTCGGAGCCCGGGACGGCGCGCGCGTCGACGAACGAGACGATCGAGTACAGGTCCGGGGACGTGGGCCGGAAGTCCGCGCCCAGCAGCCGGAGCACGCGGGCGAGCGGGATGCGGGACAGCGACCGGTTCTCCCGCAGCGCGGCGCGGACCATCCGCATGGCGCTGTCGAAGTCCGGCGCCTGCCCCACCGGAACCTCGATCGGCGCGCCGCCCACGTACCAGCCCACCGAGTCCGACCACTGGGACCTCGCCCGGGTGTGGAAGGGCACCACGGTGCGGTACACCTCCTGGCCGCCGATGTCGCGGACGATCAGGCCGGTGGCCGCGAGGACGCCGATGAAACTCCCGCCGTACGGGCGGCAGTACGCCTCGAAGGCCGCCGCCGTGGCGTCGTCCACCAGCATCTCGTGCATGAACTTCTGCGTGGGCAGCGGGCCTTCGGGGTCGAGGCCGAGGTCGACGGGGAAGTTCGGCAGCTTCCCGTCGCACTGGGCGATGAACTTGCGCCAGCGGGCGACGACCTCGTGCGTGTCGTCGACCTGGTCGGCGCTGGAGCGTTCGGTCGCGCAGAAGTCGACATAGCTGGCGACGGGTGCCGTGTCCACGGTGCGGCTGTCGAGGCCGGCCGCGTACAGCTCGTGGATCTCGGCGGTGATGCGCTGGATCGAGTACGCGTCGACGTTGCTGTGGTCGAACGCCATGTAGACGCTGGTGCTGTCGTCCCTGACGACAGCGGCGAAGATGAAGTTCGGCCAGGAGAGCGCGTCGGCGCCGGCGTCGAAACGGTCCTGGAGGTGCTGGGTCAGCGCCGCCGCGTCGGAGAATTCGCCGATCTCCGTACGGTGCAGCACGACGGCGTCGGCGTCGAGCGTGAACCTCCGCATCTCGTCACCGGACCAGCGGAAACCGCTGCGCAGCGTCTCGTGCCGGAGCGTCCAGGCGCGCAGGGCTTCCTGGAGGACGTCGAGGTCGGCCTTTCCCGGTATGTCGAAGGCGGTGCCGAGCCACGTCGGTACGAACAGGCCGTCCTGGCGTACCGACCGTGCCGTGCGTACGTGGGACTCCTGGATGTAGGCGGGCGGGCGCGTGTCGTTCGGCAGGCTCGTCGCGGTCTCGACGGCCGCCGGGTGCAGCGTCCACTCCACCAGACGTCCGGGGCGGATCTCGCAGCGCTGGATGTCAGTCATGCGCACAGGGTTCTCCGATCGTAGACCCTCGGGACATAGCTAGAAGGTTGTCCCGTACGAGGCGGGGGTTACCCCTTGAGGAGAAAGTTGTACAGGAGATGTGAGGTGTACGCGGCCAGGCTCTCAGCGTTCCGGCGTCACCTCGTCCAGGTCCACCGGCAGCTCCGCCACCACCCGGAAGCCGCGGCGGCCGTCCGGGCCCGCGTCGAGGGTGCCGCCGGCGCTGGCGAGGCGTTCGGCCAGGCCCTTGAGCCCCGTGCCGCCGGATGCGGGGGGTGTCGCGGCCGGGTCGGGGCCGCGGCCGTCGTCGGTGACGGTCAGCCGGGCGCGGTCGCCCGCGGCGTCCGTGCGTACCTCGATCTCGCAGCGGGCCGCGCCGCTGTGCCGGACGGTGTTGGTGACGCCCTCGCGCACCACCCAGCCGAGCAGCGCGTCGGCCTGCGGGGGCAGCGGCGGGCCCGAGCGGCGGACGACGGGGTCGATGCCGGCGGCCCGGAGGGCGGAGGCCGCGCGGTCCAGTTCGGTGCGCAGGCTGCCCTCGCGGTAGCCGGTGACCGCTTCCCTGATCTCGGTGAGCGCCTGGCGGCCGACCGCCTCGATGTCGGCGGCCTGGGCCAGTGCCGCGTCCAGGTCGCGCGGCGCCAGCCGCCGTACCGCCTCGGCCTTGACCACGACGACCGAGAGGGTGTGGCCAAGCAGGTCGTGCAGGTCGCGGGAGAAGCGCAGGCGCTCCTTCTCCACGGCGGTGCGGGCCAGCTCCTGGCGGGTCTCGTCGAGCTGCTTGATGCTGTCGAAGAGGCTCAGGACGGTGGCGGCGACCATGCCGGAGATGAAGGTGCCGTAGCCGATGGCGGAGGCGTTCCAGCCGTCGCCGACGCGGACGCCCGCGACGGCGCCGGCGGAGGCGCTGAGGACGAAGAGCAGGACGAAGTGGGGCTTGCCGCGGATCGCGCGGACGGTGCCGGACGCCAGGGAGAGCAGCGGGAAGAACAGCAGCCAGGCGTGGCCGAAGCCGATCGTGATCGCATAGGTGACCGCGGCCAGCGCGGCCAGCCCGTAGACCGGGACGCGGGAGTCGCGGTAGCGGGGGTTGAAGGCCGAGAAGACGACGAAGATGTAGAGGGAATTGAAGGTGAGCAGGCCGAGGCCCGCGAGCCAGGTGTTCTGGGTCTTGCCGCTGAAGATGTTGGACAGGGCGCCGATGCCCATCAGCAGCCACGGCAGGAAGGTGAAGCTGTTGGGGCCTCTGTCCCTGCCCCGGCGCTTTTCCCGCGGCGTCGCCGGCCCGGCCCCGCAGTCCCCGTCCGGCTCGCTCTGCTTGTTCCTTCGCACGTCGTGCACTGCCTCTTCCCTGTTCGCGTCCTGGTCAGGACGCTACCGAGCCGTCTGTGGCCCCGGCAGGTGCGAATGTAGTCGGCCCACGGGGACACATGTCACGGGCGACGCACCGGGGCGTCCGCCCGGTCGGCTGACGGGGCGTCAGGGGTTCCCGGGCGGTGCCGGATCGGCTATACATGGATGCCGTCGGATAGAACGCGTTCTAAAACGAGCGGCGGGTGCGGTACGCGCACGCACGTATCCGTGCCGACCGGACCCGACGGCGCGGACGGCCGACCGCAGGCGACCCCGGCACGGCCGACGGTGCGGACGGCCGGGCCGGGGTCTTCACACCGTGGTGAAGGAGCAGCAGACCCATGCCCATCGACGCCGCCAAGGCCACCGCGGCCGGGCCGAGGACCACCGAGCTCGCCTGGGAGCCCAAGGACGTCCAGCTCTACCACCTCGGCATCGGCGCGGGCGTCCCCGCCACCGACCCCGGCGAGCTGCGCTACACGCTGGAGAGCCGGCTGCACGTGCTGCCCAGTTTCGCGACCGTGGCGGGCGGCGGGATGGCGCTGGCCGGCGGCCTCTCCGCGCCCGGCATCGACGTGGACCTCGCCGCGGTCCTGCACGGCGGCCAGACCGTGACCGTGCACCGGCCGATTCCCGTACGGGGGCGCGCCGTCACGACGGCCACCGTGCCCGCCGTGTACGACAAGGGGAAGGCCGCCGTCATCGTGCTGCGGTCCGAGACGGCCGACGACGAGGGCCCGCTGTGGACCTGCGACACGCAGATCTTCGTCCGCGGCGAGGGCGGATTCGGCGGTGAGCGCGGGCCCGCCGGCCGCCTGGAGCTGCCGGAACGCGCCCCGGACCGCACCGTCGAACGGCACCTGCGCGAGGACCAGGCGCTGCTCTACCGCCTGTCCGGCGACTGGAACCCGCTGCACGCCGACCCCGAGTTCGCCAAGCTGGCCGGCTTCGACCGGCCGATCCTGCACGGCCTGTGCTCGTACGGCGTCACGCTCAAGGCGGTGGTGGACGAGGTGCTGGACGGCGACGTGGCGCGCGTCGCCGCGTACACCACCCGGTTCGCCGGGGTGGCCTACCCCGGCGAGACGCTGCGCGTGCGCATGTGGCGGGAGCCGGGCCGGGTCCTGGTGTCGGTCACGGCCGCCGACCGGGACGACGCGCCGGTCCTCGCCGACACCGTGATCGACATCAGCCCGTCCGGCGCCTGAGGCGGCGCCCCGGCGCCCGCGACACCCCCACCAGGACCCGGCCGCCCCGCGAAGGGAGCGCACCATGCGCGCAGCGATTCAGCACCAGACAGGGCAGGACAAGCTGGAGGTCGTCGACGACGTCGAGGCGGTCGGGTTCGGCCCGGGGAAGGTGCGGGTGCGCATCCGGGCCACCGGGCTGTGCCACTCCGACCTGTCCGCGATGAGCGGGGTGCTGCCGCAGCCCGCGCCCTTCGTCCCGGGGCACGAGGGCGCGGGCGAGATCATGGAGGTGGGCGACGGCGTCCAGGGCCTCGCGGCGGGCGACCGGGTGCTGATGTGCTGGCTGCCCGCCTGCGGTAGGTGTCCGTCGTGCAAGCGCGGCCAGACCCAGCTGTGCCTGGCGGGTTTCATGAACGCCGGTACGCCCAACTTCCGCCGCGCCGCAGCCGATCCACCCGACGTCTTCGGCTTCGCGGGCACCGGCACCTTCGCCGAGGAGGTGGTCGTCGCCGCCGACTGCGCCGTGCCGATCCCCGACGACGTGCCGTACGAGATCGCGGCCCTGATCGGGTGCGGGGTGACGACGGGGCTGGGCGCCGCGATGAACACCGCGCGGGTGGAGCCCGGCGCGTCGGTCGCCGTCATCGGCTGCGGCGGGGTCGGCATCTCCGCCGTCCAGGGTGCGCGGGTGTGCGGGGCCGCGCGGATCGTCGCGGTGGACCCGGTGGAGAACCGCCGTGCGGCGGCGCTGCGCTTCGGCGCGACCGAGGCGGTGGCCCCGGCGGAACTGGCCGACGCCAAGCAGCGGATCACCGGCGGCGAGGGCTTCGACTACGTCTTCGAGGTCGTCGGCAAGGCCGCCACCGCCCGCACCGCCTACGAGGCGACGCGCCGCGGCGGCACGCTCTGCGTGGTCGGCGCCGGGGCGGTGGACGACCACTTCCAGGTCAACATGTTCGAGCTGTTCTTCGACGAGAAGCGCATCCTGCCGTCGCTGTACGGGGGCGGGGACGTGCTGCGGTCCTACGAGCGGGCCATCGCCCTGTGGCGTGCGGGCCGGATCGACCTGGAAGGGCTGATCACCCACCGGGTCCGGCTCGCCGAGGTCAACGAGGCGCTGGAGCAGATGCGGACCGGCGCCGCCCTCCGTACGTGCATCGAGATCTGACCGGACCGGCCCCGCAGGGCCCGGCCCGCCGCGTACGCACACCGACCGAGAGGAAGCCGGCACCGTGAGCGCTCCCACCGCACGGCCGCTTGAGGGACTGTCCGCGATCGTCACCGGGGCGGGCCGCGGCCTGGGCCGGGCGGAGGCGCTGGAACTCGCCCGGCTCGGCGCGGCCGTCGTCGTCAACGACTACGGGCAGCCGGGCCGGGACGGCTCCGGCGCGGCGTCGGCGGGCCCGGCCGAGGAGACCGCCGCCGAGATCCGGGCGGCGGGCGGCGAGGCCGTCGCCCACCTCGGCGACGTCGCCGACCACGAGACGGCACGCGGTCTGGTCCGGCTGGCCGTCGAGCGCTGGGGGAAGCTGGACGTCCTGGTCAACAACGCGGGCATCCTGCGCGACCGGATGGTGTTCTCCATGACGGAGGACGAGTGGGACTCGGTGATCCGCGTCCACCTCAAGGGCCACTTCAACACCACGCGCTTCGCCGCCGCCCACTGGCGCGAGCGGTCCAAGGCCGCCGGGGCCGCGGTGTACGGGCGGATCGTCAACACCTCGTCCGAGGCGTTCCTCGCGGGCTCGGCGGGCCAGCCCAACTACGCGGCGGCGAAGGGCGGCGTCGTCGGCCTCACCACCTCCTGCGCGCTGGCCCTGGCCAAGTACGGGGTCACCGCCAACGCGATCTGCCCCCGGGCCCGCACCCGGATGACCGAGGACGTCTTCGCCGGATTCGAGGTGCCGGCGGGCGGGGCCCGCGACGCGCTGGCCCCCGAGCACGTCGCGCCGCTGGTCGGCTACCTGGCCTCGCCGGCTGCGGCGCGGGTCAACGGGCAGCTGCTCGTCGTGCACGGCGGCATGGTCGCGGTGGTCGAACGGCCGAAGGTGGCGGCGCGCTTCGACACCGCGAAGGACGTCTTCACCTACGAGGAGCTGGACGAGGCGCTGACGCCGTACTACGCGGAGCGCCCGCCGCACGAGACGTTCGCGGCGGCGGAGGTGCTCGGCCTCAAGCACCGCTGACCGCCCGCGCGCACGACAGCGGCCGTGGCCCCGTACCCCTGGAACGCGGTGCGGCGGCCACGGCCGTTGTCGTACGGACCCGCCTCAGGCGTCCTGCGTCTGCTTGCTCCGGCGGTGCCTGCCGTTCGGGGACGCGTCGGCGTCCTCCGAGGCGGCCGGGCCACGGTGTTTGCCGGCGCCTGCCGCCGCGGCGGCCTGGGCGGCGTCGTACTGGCGCGCCTGGGTCGTATCGGTTCGGGCTTCGGACATGCGAGGAGTCACTCCGTCAGATCGCTTACAGCTGTACGCGTCGGGACCTCTCCCAGCGAACCGCTGGGATTGCCGCGGCAGCACCCGTCGGTGGCCGGTCAACCGGCTGCGTAGCCCCCGCCCGATTCTAACGGCGCGAACGATCTTGCTCTACCGGGCCTCCCGGGCCGCGAGGGGCGCCTGCTGCAACGGCACCGGCCTGCAAGGAAGGGGATGCGCGGGCGCGGCGTACGGTTCCTGGGTAACGGACTCCGGTTGTGTGGATGGTGTGGAGGCGGCGGGAGGCGGGGCCTCGGAGCGCACCTCCGGCCGGCCGTCCGGGCGGTCTACTCGGAGCGCTACGGGAGGAGTTGGGGACGGAGCCGGGGAGAATCGAATCCATCGTGCCGCTCTGGGCGGGAAGTTGGCGAGTGGGGGCCCTTCGGGAAGTTTGTCCGGGGGTGGGGTGTCCGAGGGCCGGGAGTGCCGTACGGCGACCTCCGCGCGCGGCCCCGACTCCCCGGAAGGCGCCTCGCGCTCCGCGAGCCCCGTGGTCCCGGCCGGCAGCCGGGCCAGCCCGCACGGCGCCATCGGCGTCACGAACGGCAGCCGCAGCTCGCCGTCCGCCGTCCACAGCCCGGCCCCCGCCAGCCACCCGCGCGGGGCCGCCAACTGCCGCAGCCTGCGCTCCGCGGGCCGCCACACGCCCAGCCAGGTGCCGCCCACCGCGTCGACGCGGAACGCCACCGCGCTGCTCTCCGGCGCGAGCGCCTGCCCCGGCTGTACCGCGAACGGCCGGAGCGCGGCGTCCGGCAGCCGCAGGCACTCGGGGAAGCGCACCGGCAGCGCGCTGCCCAGCACGCCCCAGCCCAGCCGGTCGTGCCCGGCCGCGTCGGACCGCAGCACCAGCAGGCCGCTGTCCGGGTCGGCCAGCAGCAGCCGGTCGTTGCTCTCCTCCGTGATCTGGAGCAGCGGGCTGGTCTCGCCGCCGCGCTCCAGGTCGACCGCCACCGTCTTCGTGCGCCCGTCCAGCTCCTGGTCGAGGGCGAGCAGCCGGCCCGTACGGTCCAGCCAGACGCCGCCCGTGCAGCGGCCCGGGATCTCGGCGACGCAGGCGGGGCCCGAGTGCGCCAGGCCGGGCACCGGGGAGTCGCGGCCGTCGTGCACGAGCCACAGCACGGTGGACCGCTCGCCGGGCGCGAGCGCGTACGCGCGGGCCCCGCAGGGCGATGCGGGCAGCAGCGTCAGCCCGGACGCGCTCACGGCGCCCAGCGCCAGCTCGCCGGTGCCGGGCCCGGTCGGGTACAGCAGGGCGAGCGCGAAGCGGTCCCCGGACCGGCGCCGGATCAGCACCCGGCCGTCCGTGAGCGGCAGCAGCTCGGTGTCCGCCTCCTCGGGCTGGTTGCCGGGCAGCGGAACCGCGTACGGCTCGGGCCCGGCCAGCGTCCAGCGCTCGGGGAACCAGCTCCCGGTGCTCTCGTGGCGCGCGAGCCGGGCGGCGTAGGAGCCGTCGGCGGCGATCGTCAGCGCCGCGGGGCGCTGCCGGGTGTCCGGCGCCGCGGCGTCCTCGGTGACACAGGCCGTCATCGAGTGCTCACCTCCAGTCAGTGCGCTCGAAGCTAGTTTTCGTCTTTCCAAACGTTCGGCGAAGGTTGCGGCACTTCACGCAAAAGAGTGGCGGATGTCTGCTTCGCCTGAGGCGTGAGGGGTGATTGTGCTCTATGCAGCGGTCCGCCCCGGGGTGCGGCGTCCCCGACTTCGCGCCCCGGCCGCCCGGAGCGCGCGGCCGCCCGCCCGCCGCCGTCCGAAGCGGCCCGTCATACGGGCACGGGTGGGAGGTAACCTTCCACCCGTGCCCGTACTGTCTGAAGTCCTCGCCGCGCTCGACGCCCTCTGGCCCCCCGAGCGGGCCGCATCGTGGGACGCCGTCGGCACGGTCTGCGGTGACCCGGACGCCGAGGTGCGCCGGGTCCTGTTCGCCGTGGACCCCGTGCAGGAGATCGCCGACGAGGCGGTCAGGATCGGCGCCGACCTGCTCGTCACGCACCACCCGCTCTACCTGCGCGGTACGACCACGGTCGCGGCCGGCACCTTCAAGGGCCGCGTCGTGCACACGCTGATCAAGAACGACATCGCGCTGCACGTAGCGCACACCAACGCCGACACCGCCGACCCCGGCGTCTCCGACGCCCTGGCCGGCGCCCTGGACCTGCGCGTCCTCGGTCCGCTGGTGCCGGACGCCACCGACGCGCACGGCCGCCGCGGCCTGGGCCGGGTCTGCGAGCTGCCGCACCCGATGACGCTGGCCGAGTTCGGCCCGTACGCCGCCGCCCGGCTGCCCGCCACCGCGCAGGGCGTCCGGATCGCCGGCGCCGGCGACCGTACGATCCGCACGGTCGCCGTCTCCGGCGGCTCCGGCGACAGCCTCTTCGACGACGTGCGGGCGGCGGGCGTGGACGCGTTCCTCACCGCCGACCTGCGCCACCACCCCGCCTCCGAGGCGACCCAGCGAAGCGGCCCGGCGCTGCTCGACGCCGCCCACTGGGCCACCGAGTGGCCCTGGTGCGAGCAGGCCGCGGCCCAGCTCGACGAGATTTCCGACCGGCACGGCTGGAACCTGCGCACGCACGTCTCGCGCACGGTCACCGATCCCTGGACCGCCCACGCGGCGTCCGACGCCCGCACGACCCCGACGAACACAACAGGAGCCCCACGCTGAACGCCGCGCCCGCCGACCAGATCCGCCTCCTCGACGTCCAGGCTCTGGACGTGAGGCTCAGCCAGCTCGCGCACAAGCGCAACAACCTCCCCGAGCTGGCCGAGATCCACACCCTGGAGGGCGACCTCACCCAGCAGCGCGACCTGCTCGTGGCCGCGCAGACCGAGGAGAGCGACACCACCCGCGAGCAGACCAAGGCGGAGCAGGACGTGGACCAGGTGCGCCAGCGCGCCGCCCGCGACCAGCAGCGCCTGGACTCCGGTGCCATCACCTCGCCCAAGGACCTGGAGAACCTCCAGAAGGAGATCGCCTCCCTCGCCAAGCGCCAGGGCGACCTGGAGGACGTCGTCCTGGAGGTCATGGAGCGCCGCGAGTCCGCCCAGGAGCGCGTCGCCGAGCTGACCGAGCGCGTGGAGTCCGTGCAGGCCAAGGTCAACGACGCGGTCGCCCGCCGGGACGCCGCGTTCGCCGGGATCGACGCCGAGGCCGACACGGTACGCAAGGAGCGCGAGCTGACCGTCGCCGACATCCCGGCCGACCTGCTGGCGCTCTACGACAAGCTGCGGGAGAAGCAGGGCGGCCTGGGCGCCGCCCGCCTCTACCAGCGCCGCTGCGAGGGCTGCCGCCTGGAGCTGGACATCACCGAGCTGAACGACGTGCGCAGCGCGCCCGCCGACAAGGTCGTGCGCTGTGAGAACTGCAGCCGCATCCTGGTGCGCACGCCCGACTCGGGCCTGTAGGCCGTGGCCCGTACGTTCGTCGTCGAGGCCGACGGCGGGTCCCGGGGCAACCCGGGGCCCGCGGGCTACGGCGCGGTCGTCATCGACCCGGCGACCGGCGAGACCCTCGCCGAGGCCGCCGAGTACATCGGCACGGCGACCAATAACGTCGCCGAGTACCGGGGCCTGGTCGCCGGGCTGCGCGCCGCGCACGCGCTGGACCCGGAGGCGGAGATCCGGGTCCGGATGGACTCCAAGCTGGTCGTCGAGCAGATGTCGGGCCGCTGGAAGATCAAGCACCCGGACATGCGGCCGCTGGCCGCCGAGGCCCAGCGGGTCTTCCCGCCCGCGCGGGTGACGTACGAGTGGATCCCGCGCGAGCGGAACAAGCACGCCGACCGGCTCGCCAACGAGGCCATGGACGCGGGCAAGGCGGGCCGGCAGTGGGAGCCGCGCGACTCGCGGGCCGGACTCGAAGCGGGCGGCCCGGCGCGCAGCGCCGCGGCCCGCGCCGCCGACGCGGCGGCGGAGGCCGCCGAGGCCGCTCCGGCCACCGAGCCGAAGGCGCCGCCGGCCGGCTGGGCGCCCGCCGACCTCGGCGCGCCGACCACCTTCGTCCTCCTGCGGCACGGCGAGACCGCGCTGACACCGCAGAAGCGATTCTCCGGCAGCGGCGGCTCCGACCCTGAGCTGTCCCCGGCCGGCCACCGCCAGGCCGAAGCGGTCGCCGCAGCGCTCGCCGCGCGCGGCACGGTCCAGGCCGTCGTCAGCTCGCCCCTCAAGCGCTGCCAACAGACGGCCGAGACCGTCGCGGCCCGCCTCGGCCTGGACGTACGCGTCGACGAGGGCCTGCGCGAGACCGACTTCGGCGCCTGGGAGGGCCTGACCTTCGCCGAGGTCCAGGAGCGCCACCCCGAGGACCTCGCCGCCTGGCTCGGCTCCGCCAAGGCGGCACCCACCGGCGGCGAGTCCTTCGCCTCGGTCGCCCGCCGCGTCGCCGTCTCCCGCGACAAGCTGCTGGCCCGGTACGCGGGCCGCACGGTGCTGCTGGTCACCCACGTCACCCCGGTCAAGACCCTGGTACGCCTGGCCCTCGGCGCCCCGCCGGAGTCCCTGTTCCGCATGGAACTCTCCGCGGCTTCGCTGTCCGCCGTCGCGTACTACGCCGACGGGAACGCGTCGGTGCGCCTGCTGAACGACACGGGACATCTGCGCTGAGAGGGTCTGGCCGGGCCCTCTCCTGACGGAAGGCGGTACGCCGATGGCGTTGCCCGACCTGCTCGCGGTATTCGCCCACCCCGACGACGAGTCGCTGTCGGCGGGCGGGGTGCTCGCCCGGCACGCGGCCGCTGGCGCGCGTACCGCGGTCGTCACGGCGACCTGGGCCGAGGACACCCCGCGCGCCGCCGAACTGGCCGAGGCGCTCGCGATCCTCGGCGCCGGCGAGCCGCGGATGCTCGGCTACGCCGACGCGAGGGTGCCGTGGTCGGCCCCGGGCCGCGCGCGGCTGTGCGACGCGCCGCTGGACGAGGCGGTGGGACGGCTGGTGGCGCACATTCGGGAGACCCGCCCGGAGGCCGTCGTCACCCACGACGCGTACGGAGGGCTGCCGGGCCACCCGGACCATGTGCACACCCACCGGGTGACCATGCTCGCCGTCCAGGCGGCCGGGCTCGGGAAGCTCTACCCCGAGGCAGGTGAACCGTGGCAGCCGCGCGCCCTCTACCTGGCCACGCACCCCGACTCGGCCGTGCCGCGGCTCCGCGACGTGCTCGGTGCGCGCGAGTCGCTCTACAGCGTGCCCGACGAACTGGTCACCGCGGCCGTCGACGTACGGCCCTGGCTGGAGCAGAAGACCGCCGCCATTCTGGCGCACCGCTCCGAGGCGGCGCGCGGAGCCCTGCCGGGGATGCTCGACGGCCTCGCGCCGGACGCCAGGGAGCGGCTGTTCGGCACCGAGTGGTACATCCGCCACACGCCCGTCACCGCGGCCGCCGCCCAGACGGAACTGACCGCCTGAACGCGCACCGGCCCGCCCGTACCTCCGGAAGGGCGGGCCGGCGGGCAATTCCCGCTCCGGACCTGCCCTTTCCGGGCCATTTTTCCTTGGCGTGAATCCGGTGCTTTTCACCGGCGTCCGGCCGGTCCGTGCCGGGTGGCTTGTTCGTTTCCTTGTAAGCCGCCCTCCGCTTCCATAGCGTCGCTTGCAGACCAGGGCGCGGCCAGCGTCTTTTCCCTCACCGCGTGCGTGAATTCCGCATGCCTGTACGGAGGTTGGTATGTCGAGCGAGTACGTCGAGCCCGTCGAGGTTTCCCCGTCCGTGGCACAGGCCAATCGAAACGCCGCGGAGCGTTTCCCGGCGGGCGGCTCGCGGGACTTCGAGGACGCGAACAGGCAACTGCTCGCGCGACCGGACGTCGCGGTGATCCCCGCCCGCTCGGACAGCGGCAAGGCCGTCTGGGACTTCGCGTCGTACGACTTCCTCACCGAAGGCGGCGACGAGGCGCCGGCCGAGGTCAACCCGAGTCTGTGGCGCCAAGGGGTGCTCACCGCGTCGGCCGGGCTGTTCCTGGTCACCTCCAACGGCAGCCGGGCCGTCTACCAGGTGCGCGGCTACGACCTGTCGAACATGACGATCATCGAGGGCGACACCGGGCTCGTCGTCGTCGACCCGTTGGCCTGTTACGAGACCGCGCAGGCCGCCCTCAAGCTCTACCGCGACACCGTCGAGGGCGACCGCCCCAGGCCCCGGCCGGTCGTCGCCCTGATCTACACCCACAGCCACGTCGACCACTTCGGCGGTGCCCGCGGCCTGTTCGCCGAGCGGGGCGACGAAGTGCCCGCGGACCTCCCGGTCATCGCGCCCGACGGGTTCCTGGAGCACGCCGTCAGCGAGAACGTCTACGCGGGCCCGGCGATGGCGCGCCGCGCCGAGTACATGTACGCGGCCGGGCTGGACAAGTCCCCGTACGCACAGGTCGGTTCGGGCCTCGGGCTGACCATCTCCACGGGCGAGGTCACGCTCCTGCCGCCGACCGACTCCATCGGCGCGGCCCAGGCCGTCACCAGCGACGACTGGACGCCCGCCGACGTCATCCCGTGGCGGGCCGGCCTGCACCGGCGGGTCGTCGACGGCGTACGGCTGCTCTTCCAGCTCACGCCCGGCACCGAGGCCCCCGCGGAGATGAACATCTACCTCCCCGAACTCCAGGCCCTGTGCATGGCGGAGAACGCCACCCACAACCTGCACAACATTCTCAGCCTGCGCGGCGCCCAGGTCCGGGACGCGCACGCCTGGGCGAAATACCTCACCGACGCGATCCAGACCTTCGGCGAGCACACCGAAGTGGAATTCGCCTCGCACCACTGGCCGCGCTGGGGCAAGGAAAACATTCTCGAATTCCTGAGCAACCAGCGGGACATGTACGCGTACCTCAACGACCAGACGCTGCGGCTCGTCAACCGCGGATACACCGGAATACAGATCGCCGAGGAACTCCAGCACCTGCCGGCCGGGCTCGCCGAACACTGGTACAACCAGGGCTATTACGGTTCGCTCAGCCACAACTTCAAGGCCGTCTACCAGCGCTACATGGGCTGGTTCGACGGAAACCCGGCCCACCTGTGGAACCTGCCGCCGTCCGAGGCCGGCACCCGGTACGTGGCGGCGATGGGCGGCGCCGAGGCCGTCGTGCGCACCGCGCAGGAGGCCTACGACCGTCACCCGGACGACCCGCAGGCGTACCGCTGGGTCGTCGAACTGCTCAACCACGTCATCTTCGCCGACCCCGCCACCGTCTCCGAGCAGGCCGCCAAGGACGCCAAGGCCCTCCAGGCCAAGACCTTCGCCCAGCTCGGCTACGGCGCCGAGAACGGGCCCTGGCGCAACTTCTTCCTCACCGGCGCCGACGAACTGCGCAACGGCCCGCAGCGGCCCACCGGCAAGGGCGCGCCCGACCTGGTCCGCAGCATGAGCCTGGAGCAGGTCTTCGCGGCGATGGCCCGCAGTGTGGACGGACCGAAGGCGGCCGAGGAGCAGCGCGCCGCGATCGTCCTCCAGTGGAACTTCACGGACACCCGGCAGGAGTGCACCACCACGCTGCGCAACGGCGTGCTGGTGTACGTGGCGGGCAAGGACCTCTACGCGGGCAAGCCGCAGGCCACCATCGTCCTGACCAGGGCGGCGTTCGACTCGCTGGCGCTGGACGGCCCGCTGTTCCGCGACAACTTCGACGCGGCGGTCAAGAACGGCGCGATCCGCGTCGACGACCAGGCGGCGGCGGACACCGTCTTCGGCTACCTGACGGTGCCGGACCCGATGTTCCCGATCGTCACGCCGCGGGACGGCGGCCGGGCCTAGCCGGCCGGCGGGGAGAGGGCCCGGCCGGTGCGGGGACGCCGATCCGCACCGGCCGGGCCCGCGCCGTACGGACGCGTGTCGTGCGGATGCGCGTCGTGTGGATGCGTGTCGCGCCGCCTCAGCGCAGCGACGCGGCCTCGCGGGCGAGGCGCTCCACCCGCCCCCAGTCCTTCGCGCGGAGCGCGTCCGCCGGGAGCATCCAGGTGCCGCCCACGCAGCCCACGTTCGGCAGCGCCAGGTACGCGGGGGCCGAGGCCAGGCCGATGCCGCCGGTCGGGCAGAACCGGGCCCGGGGGAGCGGCGAGGCGAGGGACTTCAGGTAGGCCGTGCCGCCCGCGGCCTCCGCCGGGAAGAACTTCATCTCGGTCACGCCCTCGTCGAGCAGCGTCACCACCTCCGACGCCGTCGAGACGCCGGGCAGGAACGGCACGCCGGACTGCCGCATCGCGGTCAGCAGCCGCGGCGACCACCCCGGGCTGACCAGGAAGCGGGCGCCCGCCGCGACCGCCGTGTCCACGTGCTCCGGGGCCAGGACCGTGCCCGCGCCCACGACCGCTTCCGGCACCGCGTCGGCGATGGCCCGTATCGCGTCCGGCGCCGCGGCCGTGCGCAGCGTCACCTCGATGGCGGGCAGCCCGCCCGCCACCAGCGCGCGGGCGAGCGGGACGGCGTCGGCCGCGTCGTCGAGGACCACGACCGGGATCACGGGGGCGAGCCCGAGAACGGAGGGCGCGCCGGCGGGGGAGGAGGCAGCGGTAGTCACGCGCCCATACTGCGCCCGCCCGACAACATCCGCAACGCTCATTGCACGTACTGCAACACGGGGTGGCTGCCGCCCCTAAAGCTCCTTGACCACCACGTCGACCGCCCACGCCTTGCCCGCCTTCGCCGGGGCCTCGGCCTCCACCACGTACCCGAGATCGCCCAGCGCCTCGACCAGCTCCGCCGGGCCCTCCGGCGCCCGCCCCGCCGTCAGCAGGTCCCGCACCAGCCGCCCCTTCGTCGCCTTGTTGAAGTGGCTGACGACCGACCGCTTCTCGGCGCCGTCCACGATCTTCGACTGGAGCACCCGCACCGTCGCCGTACGGCCCGCGACCTCACCCTTGGGCTTCCAGGCCGTCGCGTACGCCGCCGACCGCAGGTCCAGCACCAGCCCGTCCCCCGCGGCCTCGGGCAGCACCCCGGCCATCGGCGTACGCCAGTACGCGCCCAGCGCGCCCAGGCCCGGCAGCTTGACCCCCATCGAGCAGCGGTACGACGGGATCCGGTCACCGATTCCCACCGCACCCCACAGCCCCGAGAACACCAGCAGCGACTTCCCGGCCAGCCGCCGCGCCCCGGCGTCCAGCGTGGCCAGGCCCAGCGCGTCGTACAGCACGCCCGTGTAGATCTCGCCGGCCGGCCGCGTACCGGACTCGCGCAGCGCCGCGTTCTTCGCGATCTCGCCCCTGAGGCCGTCGCTCAGTCCGAGGACCTCCTGCGCCTTCGCCTCGTCCGCCGCGCACAGCCCGACCAGCTCTTCGAGCACCGCCTCCCGCGCGGGGCCCAGCCCTGGCAGCGACAGCGCCCCCAGATCCAGCGGCTTCCCGCCCCCGGACGCGGCCTTCCCTTCGGACGGCGGCAGCAACACGAGCACGCGCTTCTCCTTAAACTCCCGGTGCGATGGCCCCGCCACTTTACGTTCGGGAGCGGCCGCCCCTCTCACACCGGCGCCACCACACTCCTCCCCTCGCCCTCTTCCTCCCCCTCCGCTTCCTTCCGGCGCGCGACCGCCTCCCTGATGGCGGCGACCGCGGCCCGCCCCTCGTCCGCGTGGAACCGGACCGTACGGGCCGCCACCCGCTGCCCCAGCAGCTTCACCGCGACGACCGGCTCGGCCAGCTCGACGGTGACGCAGGTCTGCGCCGCCACCGCCAGTTCCAGCACGCCGTCCCGCTCCAGCTCCTGGCGCTTGTCCACCTCCGTCTTCGGGAAGCGCAGGTCGTAGCGGACGGACGTGATCCGCTCCAGGGGTATCCACAGGTCCAGCTGCGCCCCGTTGCGTATCCGCAGCCCGCCGTCCCCCAGGACATGCGGCCGGGTCACGGCGGCGGCCTGAAAGCTCAGCACCGTCAGCAGCGTGTAGATGTCGAGCACCAGCATGACCAGGTGCGCGACCGGAAGCTGCGCCATCAAGAACCCGACACCGACCGTCTCGACCAGGCACACGAACGCGAAGCCGTACATCATCGGCGCCTGCGCCCGCGCATACCCGAGCGCGCGCTCCCCGGCACCCACGCCGTGGCGCCGACGCGCCACCCACAGCGCCAGGCTGGCCATCCGCCGCCCCTCGTACGCCGCCAGCCGACCCCCCATACCGGTGCCCCCCGTGCCCCTACCCCCCATTCCCGTCCCCTTCATTCCCGTTCCCCCTCCGGCCGCGCCGCGACCGCTACCCACGGTCCCGCTCCAGCACCAACCGGACCGCCCACCGCACGGCTTCCTCCTGCGCCGGCGCGAAGTCCGCGAAATACGACCCCAAGAACCCCGTATCGAACCGCGACCCGCCCGTCGCCGCCTCCCCCTCCTCCAACTTCTCCACCTCGCGCAGCTCCTCCACCAACCCGTCCGGAATACACGTCGCGAGCGCGCGGGCCGCCTCCTCCACCCGCGGGTCCCCGGGCTCGACCCCGGCCAGCTCGTCCAGCAAGGCGTAGACCTCGTAGGCGCGTTCCATCGCCCCGGGCGGCATGACGGCCTCCTGCAGCACGGACAGCATCCGCCCGCCCTGCTCGGTCGCCCCGCGGTCATCTCCAGCACCGACAGCATCTCCCGCTCCTTCACCGCCATCGCCGGCTCCGGACCCGGCAGCGCGGCCGAGACCCGCTGCATCTCGCCGACCAGCGCCGTCAGCTGCTCCGAACACGGCCCCTCGTCCGGCAGATGCCCGCTCTCCACCTGCCGCAGCAGCCCCTCCAGCCGCTTGCGCCGGTGGCGGATCTCCTCCTCCTGCCGCGCCAGGTCCGCGTCCAGCTCACCGAGCACCTCGCGCAGCTCCCGCCCGGCGTCGTCCGCCAGCACGTCGCGCACCTCGCTCAGCCCGAGCCCCAGCTCCGTCAGCCGCCGCACCCGCGCCAGCGTCACCGCGTCGCGCAGCCGGTACGCGCGGTAGCCGTTCGCCAGCCGTTCGGGTTCCGGGAGCAGGCCGAGATGGTGGTAGTGCCGTACGGTCCGGGTGGTGACACCGGCCAGCGCCGCGAGCTCTCCGATCCTCATGCGGCCAGTACACACGTTGCCGTTGCGTCAAGGTCAAGGCTCAGCCGCCCGGCAGGTAGCATGGTCGGCACGGCGGACGAGCCGGCCGGACGGCCGCGTGGGGATTCATCGGATCCTCCCGAGGAACGTCCGGGCTCCACAGGGCAGGGTGGTGGGTAACGCCCACCCGGGGTGACCCGCGGGACAGTGCCACAGAAAGCAGACCGCCGGTGCCGCGAGGCGCCGGTAAGGGTGAAACGGTGGTGTAAGAGACCACCAGCCTCCGAGGTGACTCGGAGGGCTCGGTAAACCCCACCCGGAGCAAGGTCAAGAGGAAACACCCCGGTGTTTCTGCGCGGACGTTCGAGGGCTGCCCGCCCGAGTCCGCGGGTAGACCGCACGAGGCTGCCGGCAACGACAGCCCTAGATGGATGGCCGTCTCCCGACGGGCCGCAAGGCCCTTCGGCGACAGAACCCGGCGTATAGGCCGACTCGTCCGCCGGTCGCCTGGCGCAAGGCCCTCCGGTCTGGCAAAACGCCAGATCGGAGGGCTTTCCGCTGCACGCCCTTCAGTGACGGAGCGCTCACTGTTTGTGGCCGGTTCGGGATGTTGCTCAGCGTCGTGTGGCGATTGTGTGGCGGTACAACGGCATGAAGCAGGCCGCATCCGGAACGTGCTCGAACGGAAGTAAGCCCCCGACCTTCAGCCTCGCCGCGCCTGCATGATGAGGGTTCCGATGTGGCCTTCTTCCGGAGCGGCGAATACTTGCCCGTCGACTTCTTCGAACCCCGCATCCGCCAGGAAGTTCCCCCAGCTCTCTGGGGTGTAGGCGTAGCGGTACAGGAACGTCTCCTTGCCCGCAAATCCGCCCTTGTACATCCCTTGTGGGCCGTAGGCTCCGGGAATGGCCGGGGGCTGGGAGAACACGAATCGGCCGCCGGGGTTCAGGCGCTCATGCACCAGCGGAAAGAGGCGGGCCGGGTCGGCGAACCAGGCTGCCCCGAAGATCGAATAAATGGCGTCGTACGTCTCGCTCGTCGTGGCCAGGAAGTCGAGGGTTTCGGCGCAATGGAGCTGTACGCCCAGCGACCCCCACCTTTCCTTCGTCTGCTCGACTGCGACGGGGGACAGGTCAACCCCGCTCATCTTCACGTCGCGTTTGGCGAGGTAGGCCAGATGCCGGCCGGTACCGTAGCCGATCTCCAAGGCGGTTGACGGGTCGCCGAGCAGTTCCGGGCCGGGGCCGTGCCCTGCGTACTGTGTCCAGCAGAAGGCGGGCTCGGCGTCCTCGAACACTTTGTCCCTGGTGCTGCGGGCGAAGGCATCCCAATTATCGCGTTCATGGTCGTAACGGTGCTGTGCGCGCAACGAACTTCCTTTGGGGTGGGGTGAACAACGGGGCGTGCCCCCGCCTCCCGCAGGGGGCAGAGGCGCGCACTGCAGTGCCGGCAGGGCCGAGATCAGTGGCTGTCGGGCACCTTGTTGTCGCACGGTGAGCAGTCGGACTCGTCCGAAGCCCACAGTTCGGTGTCGACCTCGAAACCGTTCTTGCTGATGAGGTCGGCTGTCCGCATCACGGTGCCGTCGCGGCGACGCTCGATCAGCGGAGCGTGGTGCTTGTAGATGCCGCCGTTGTACTGGTTGCAGAACGCGAAGTACAAGGGCGTGTCGAGGATGATCTGATGGACGCCGGTGTCGACCGTCTTGCCGACGCCCATGTCCACGCCAGCGTTCTCCATGGCGGTGATCAGGTACGCGACGCCCTGACCGAGGATGCGCTCGGCGAGGCTGCGGACGGCCACGCTGTCGCGCAAGAGGAGCTGTACTTCGCGCTCCCACAGGTCGTCCACGCCGACATTGGCGACGAGGTGGGGGACGCGCTCTTCGAGCGCGTTCAGGATGACCCGCGGATCACGGGTGCGTGTCGGGGCTTCGGCGGTGATGCTCATCGTGCGTGCCTCCTAGGTGGGGGGATGAGCTGGGAGTGCTGCACTTGCTGACCTGCCCGGTCGACTCCGCTCACGGAAACGAGGCGGCGTGCGACCGGGAGGGCGGGGGCGCCGGGCCGTAGAAGCGGTTTCGGCATCGGTACCCCCTGATCCCCTCGCGGAGGTCGGACGATGCGAGGGGACTTCTGAGGCCCGTCTACTGCCGCAATGCCTCGCCGGGGCCACGGGTGGGCACGGCAGCAGACGGGGGTCTAGGGGCTGATCAGTAGGTAGCGGCAAGGAAGAGGAAGACGAGAACGACGGAGCTGGAACCATTCCGCCGGCCGCACCTGGGCAGGCCCAGAGCGACCCGCTGGCGGACTCGGACGGGGAGCGCCGGCGACACCGGCAACACTGCCGCGTCATAACGGCCTTGCCGTCCCCGCAAGGGGTATCCCCGGCATGGGTAGGCTGCCGGGCAAGCCAGTGGGCAGATTGGCGCCAGCAGGCACAATGAGGCTTCTCATGACCATGGACCAGTCAGCAACCGCGTTGCCATGCGGCTTCTTGGAGCGAGAGGATGTGGCAGATGCTCTAGCGGCGCATGACTTCGGCACCGTCTTCCGGCTCGCCAAGGACGCAATAGGTATCTCCTACTCAAGGATTGCCGCGGCATGCGACATCAAGCCGGAGCGCGTTGGGACCTTGGCGCGCGGGGTAGGGCGTATTGCGAGCTTCGAGAAGATCAGCTTGGTAGCTGACGCCTTGCGCATCCCCGGCCACATGGTGGGGCTCGCGCCCCGCGATTGGGAGCTGACGCCCACTGAAGAGAACGCTGCGCCTGTTCGACGTATCGCCACCACACGACACGGAGACGCTGTGCGACGCAGAAAGTTTTTCAAGCTGACTGCTGGGGCCGGACTTGCGGTCAGCCTGCCCGACTCGGCGTGCATAGCTCCTCACGGCCAACTGAGCAGCGGCTACCCCGAGTATCTGCGCCGGCGGACAGCCCGCCTTCGGCGCATGGACGACATTTTGGGCGGAGGGGACACCTATCGTGTGTACCTCGGGGAGTACCAAGCTACGAAGAGGATGCTGCGCGAGGTCAGATGCACTGATACGACCGGAAAGCAACTGCTGTCCGTACTGGCCGAGCAGGCTCAACAGGCCGGATGGGCGGCCTTCGACAACGGCAATCATGCTGATGCGAGCAGCCTGTACCACGAGAGCTACCAAGTAGCCACCGAGGCCGGCGACCTATCTCTAGCAGGCAATGCCCTGGCATTCCTCGGCTACCAAAAGAGCGGCGGAACCCCGAAAGGCGGAGTGGAAGACGCGTCTGGTGCCTGCTTGATCGCCACCCCATCGGCACCGCTGAGCGTGCAGGCGCTGCTGCGCGAACGCCTTGCATGGGCCTATGCCGTCGCAGGGGACGCTACTGAGACGGAGAGGGCGTTGGACGCTGCGGAGACAGCGCTTGCCTCGGCTGACGACTCGCCCCCACCCGACTGGGCGGCCTGGGTCGATCACGACGAACTCAGTGGCTGGCAGACTCCTACCTGGCAGCCGGAGAGGTGGAGGAAGCTGCGGGCATCATTGACCGGGTCCTGGATCTCTCAACCGGTGTGGCATCGGTACGTCCCCGGCAGCGCATCGCCCCAGCGCTCCGCAAGCTCGAAGCCCACACGGGGCTCACTCAGGTGAGAGCAGTGCTTGAGAAGGCCAGGGCGTGAGGTCAGTCGAGCCGCGTGGTCGTTCCTAGAGGTTGTCCCGTATGGGGTGTGAGTTATCCCGTGAGGGCCAGGTTGTGCAACCGGGCGATGCCGAGCATGGCCTGGTGAACTCCGTCGCCC
>NZ_JBIRJY010000002.1:758928-790189 GCF_044329785.1 Streptomyces sp. NPDC017529 | reverse complement strand
TCATAATCGAGTCGGCGGTTCGAATTCCGGCAAGCCGAAATTGTTCCCGTTCGGGAGTCGTGCAGTAGTGGTTGTGCCGCCGGTGCGGCGCGAGGAGCTACCGCAGAACCGTTACGGCTCCGTGGCAACTCGGAGAACACTACGTACGGGCGCAGGTCATGTCAACCACCGCCGGTCAACCGGTTATGTCGCGCCGGAGGCCCTGTCAGTCGAGGTCGGTGAGCCGGCCGTCCGCGTCCGGCTGAGCGTCCTCGACCCGGCACAGCAGGCGGGTCAGCATCTCCCCGAGCGCCCCCCGCTCCTCGGGAGAGAGGTCCTGGAGCAGCTCCTCCTCGAAGACCGAGGCCATCCGCATCGCCTCTACCCACTTCTCGCGCCCCTCCTGGGTCAGCTCCACGATCACGCGGACGCGGTTGGCCTCGTCGCGCTCCCGCGTCACCAGGCCCTCGCTCGCCATGCGGTCGATGCGGTGGGTCATGGCGGCCGGGGTGAGGCCGAGGCGCTTGGCCAGTTCGCCGGGGCCCATTTGGTAGGGCGCACCCGCGACGACCAGGGCCTTCAGCACCTCCCACTCCGCGTTGCTCATGTTGAGGGTGGCGGTCTGCCGCCCGTAGGCGACGTTCATCCGGCGGTTGAGGCGCTGCAGTGCGGAGACGACCTGCTCCACCTGCGGATCGAGGTCTTGGAACTCTCGCTGGTAGGCCGCGATCTGTTCCTCGAGGCTCGGCTCGGCGGGACTGTGGGCCGCATCTGAGGACTCTGGCATGCCGGGAAGTATGGCACGAGACGCATTGGCACTGAAGTCCTTCGGCATGTACTCTTTAGCTTCGAACTTTAGTGTTGAACTCTTCAGGGTGTGACTGTCTAGTCCCCTTCGATCTGACCTAGGTAGGTGAGTGTGACCACCGCGATGGGCGCCGCGCTGCGCCGGATCCAGCTGGGCAACGCGCTGAGCGCGTTCGGCAACGGCTTCACGGTTCCGTATCTCTACGTCTATGTGGCGAAGGTGCGGGATCTCGGCGCGGGCACGGCCGGTCTCGTGCTGATGATGCTGGCCGTCGCCGCGCTCCTCGTGCTGCCGTTCACCGGTTGGGCGATCGATCGGCGGGGCCCCCTGCCGGTCGCCGTCGTGGGTGCCGTCACCGCTGCCGCCGGTTCGCTCGGACTGGGCCTGTCCACCACCGAGCCCCTGGTCATCCTGTCCGCCGTGGCGCTCGGCGCCGGTATCGCGGTGATCCAGCCGGCCCTGGCGACGATGATCGTGTGGTGCTCGACGGCGGTCACCCGCTCGCGGGCGTTCGCCACCCAGTTCTTCCTGAACAACCTGGGCCTGGGCATCGGCGGGCTGATCGGCGGCCTGCTGGTCGACGAGACGGCGGCCGGCAGCTTCGTCCGGCTCTTCGCGATCGAGGCCGTGATGTTCCTGGTGCTGGGCGCGGCCATCGCGACCGTACGGCTGCCCCGTGCGCCGCGGGTCGAGGACGCGGTGCCGGGCGAGGCCCGCGCGAAGGGCGCGGTGCGCTCGCTGTTCGCCGACCGCCGCATGATGTGGCTGTGCCTGCTGGGCTTCGTGCTGTTCTTTGCCTGCTACGGCCAGTTCGAGTCGGGGCTCGCGGCGTACGCCACCGAGGTCACGCGCATCGCGCCGTCCACGCTCGGTATCGCGCTGGCCGCCAACACGGCGGCGATCGTGGTGGCCCAGTTCGTGGTCCTGAAACTGGTCGAGCGGCGGCGGCGCAGCCGGGTGATGGCCGTGGTCGGGCTGATCTGGACCGTGGCGTGGCTGGCGGCGGGGCTGTCGGGCCTGGTGCACGGTGCGCACGCGGTCGCCACCACTTTGCTGATCTCCACCTACGCCCTGTTCGGTATAGGGGAGTCGATGCTCTCTCCGACGATGGCTCCGCTGGTGGCCGACCTGGCGCCGGCGTCCTTGGTCGGTCTGTACAACTCGGTCTTCGCTCTGGTGAAGCAGATCGCGCTGGCGGTCGGCCCGCCGGTGGGCGCCTTCATGGTGGGCTTCGGGCTGTCCGCCCCGTACATCGGGATGCTGGTGCTCTGCGCCGTCGGCATCAGCCTGCTGGCGCTGCGGCTGGGGCGGATGCTGAGCCCGGCGCAGGACAATCCGCACCTCCGGGCGATCGCACCGGCGTCCCAGGAGGCGGCTGCGGCGGATGCCGAGGTGCCCGCGGTGCCGCGGCGGGAGTCCGTGACAGCGGTGGCGTGACGTCCGCCCCCGCGGACAAGTCCCCGTAAACAGGTGAGCGAGGCCGCCGGGCCGATCCGGCGGCCTCGTCCCTATATGTGTCCTGGCCTCGGGTACGGCACGGAATCACTCGCGCGGCAGCGCGAACTCGCACCAGACGGCCTTGCCGCCGCCCGGTGTCCGCCGGGAGCCCCAGGCCGAGGCGATCGTCGCGATGATGGAGATGCCGCGGCCCGCCTCGTCGGCGGGCTCGGCCCGGCGCCGCCGCGGCAGGTGGTCGTCGCCGTCCGTCACCTCGATGATCAGCCGGCGGTCCGTACGGCGCAGCCGCAGCCGCATCGGGGGTGTGCCGTGCTGGAGCGAGTTGGCGACCAGTTCGCTGGCCGCCAGGACGCCGAGGTCGTGCAACTCGGGGGCGAAGCGCCAGGAGGCGAGCACCCCGGAGGCGAAGGCGCGGGCGCGGGGCGCCGCTTCCGTACCGCCGTGCAGTTCGAGGGCGGCGTTGTGGAACAGCTCGGCGTCGTGGCCCGTGCGGGCCGGGTGCTGGAGGACCAGGACGGCCACGTCGTCGTCGTGGTCGGTGGTGATGCCGAGGGCGCGCAGCAGCCGGTCGCAGATGATGTCCGGGGCTCCGGTCGCGCCGGCGAAGGCCCGTTCCAGGGCCTCCACTCCGTGGTCGATGTCCTTGTCGCGGCGCTCGACCAGGCCGTCCGTATAGAGGACGGCGGTCGACCCCGGCCCCAGCGGGACGCTGCCGGAGGTGTGCAGCCAGCCGCCGGTGCCCAGCGGCGGGCCGGTCGGCTCGGCGGCGCGGTGGACCGTTCCGTCGGCGTCGCGCACCAGGATGGGCAGGTGGCCGGCGGAGGCGTAGACCAGGCGGCCCTCGTTGGGGTCGTGGACCGCGTAGACGCAGGTCGCGATCTGGCTGGCGTCGATCTCGGCGGCCAGCCCGTCCAGCAGCTGGAGCACCTCGTGGGGCGGCAGGTCGAGCCGGGCGTAGGCGCGTACGGCGGTCCGCAGCTGTCCCATGACGGCGGCGGCCCGTACGCCCCGGCCCATGACGTCGCCGATGACCAGGGCCGTACGGCCGGCGCCGAGGGTGATGACGTCGTACCAGTCGCCGCCGACCGCGGCGTCCGTGCCGCCCGGCTGGTACGTCGCGGCCACCCGCAGGTCGTCGGGCTGTTCCAGCTCCTGCGGCAGCAGGGACCGCTGGAGGGTCACGGCCGCGGCGCGTTGGCGTGCCTCGCTGGCGCGCAGCCGTTCGGTCGACTCCACCTGGTCCGTGACGTCGGCGCCGAAGACGAGGACGCCGCGGTGCGGCGCCACGCAGGCGACTTCGGGGTCGGGGGCCGGGCCGCTGGCGGCGACCTCGATGGGGGTGCAGGTGAACGTGTAATACCCGTCGCGGGACTGGTCGGCGCCGGCGCCGCCGGGCACCCGGCGGGACTTGACCGTACGGGGCCGGCCGCTGCGCAGGACCTGGTCCATCAGCGGCAGCAGGCCGAGCGCGTCCAGCTCGGGCAGCGCCTCGCGCGCGGTGGCGCCGGGCGGGCGGGGGCCGAAGACGGTGGCGTACGCGCCGTTGACGTACGCGATGCGGTGCTCGGGGCCGTACACGACCGCCACCAGCGCCGGGACCTTGCCGAGGATGTCGTGGACGGAGAGCGCGTCGACGCTGGGCGTGCGGCCGGGGCCGGCGGGGGCACGGTCGTCGGCGGCGCCCGCTTCGGGGTGTTCGGCGCGGGCGGCGGGGACCGAGCCGGGGACCGGCGGGCCGCCGGAGGGCTGGGAGGCGGGTACGGCCGGCACGGGCGCGGTGGCCGCGGACGACGGTGCGGCCCGGTCGGTCCTGGCGGCGCCCCGCCGCTGTGTACCGGGGAGACGGGCGCTCCAGCGCGTGAAGTTCACGGAGGGGTACCTCTTACTTCGCGTCGTCGCGCGGGATCGGGCCGTCGGTTCGGAGGGAGCGCCCGCGGCCGCGCCGGGAGGGCCCCGGCGTGGCGGACGCGGGGAGCGGTGTCGGCTGGGGGCACGCTCGGCGCCCTCTGGCGGATTGCAGCAAACGTCCAGAATCCTCGTGATTGTCACTCTTCGCAGATACGAGCCCACCCATGGTCACACGTCCAGTGTGGCCGACCGGACTGGCATCCGTCAGACGCCGGAGCAGCGAGGTGGAGTTCCTGACTCCGGTACGCCCGTGCACGCGTGGACGCGGTGCGGCCTCCGGCACGGCGTTGTGGCAGGCCGCCGTCCGGCTTGACGGGCGGACCGCGGCCGGCCGGAACGTACGCCTTCGGGTGGCACCGGTAGCGGGGTCCCGGCAGTCGTACGATCCGACGGCGCGCGACGGGGCGTCAGCTCGCCTCGTTGTGGCGGCCGGTGCCCGCGGCGAGTTCGAACTCGGCGCGCGGGTGTTCCAGCGAGCCGAGCGAAACGATTTCGCGCTTGAACAGAGCGGCGAGCGTCCACTCGGCGAGCACCCGCGCCTTGCGGTTGAAGGTCGGCACCCGGCTCAGGTGGTACACGCGGTGCATGAACCACGCCGGATACCCCTTCAACTTGCGCCCGTAGACGTGCGCGACGCCCTTGTGGAGGCCGAGCGAGGCCACCGACCCCGCGTACTTGTGCGCGTAGTCCACGACGGGCCCGCCGCGCAGCGACGCCGCGACGTTCCGCGCCAGCACCCGGGCCTGGCGCACCGCGTGCTGGGCGTTGGGCGCGCACTCCTTGCGCGGCTCGTCCGGCTTCGCCGGCTCCGCGGCCGTCAGGTCGGGCACCGCGGCCGCGTCCCCCGCCGACCAGGCGTGCCCGGCCCCGTCGACCTGGAGGGCGGCCGTGCACTTGAGGCGGCCGCGAGCGGTGAGCGGCAGGCCGGACGCCGCGACGATGGGGTGCGGTTTGACGCCCGCGGTCCACACCAGGGTGCGGGCCGGGAAGCGCGAGCCGTCACTGAGGACGGCGACCCGTTCCCCGCACGACTCCAGCCGCGTGTCCAGCCGTACGTCGATGTTGCGCGCGCGCAGCTCGCGTACCGCGTACTGGCCCATCTCCGTGCCCACCTCGGGCAGGATGCGGCCGGTCGCCTCGACCAGGATCCACTTCATGTCCCCCGGCTCGACGTTGTGGTAGTAGCGCGAGGCATAGCGCGCCATGTCCTCCAGTTCCGCGAGGGCTTCCACGCCCGCGTAACCGCCGCCGACGAACACGAAGGTCAGGGCCGCGTCGCGGAGCGCGGGGTCGCGGGTGGAGGAGGCGATGTCGAGCTGTTCCAGCACGTGGTTGCGCAGGCCGATGGCCTCCTCGACGGTCTTGAAGCCGATGCCCGCCTCGGCGAGGCCGGGAACCGGGAGGGTCCGCGAGACCGAGCCCGGCGCCAGCACCAGCTCGTCATAAGGGAGTTCGAGGCTGCCGGTGCCGGCTTCCCTGGTGGCGGGCGTCTCGATCGTGGCGGTGCGCCCCGCGTGGTCGAGCGCGGTGACCTCGCCGATGACGACCTTGCAGTGCGGCAGCACCCGGCGCAGCGGTACCACGACGTGCCGCGGCGAGATGGAGCCGGCCGCGGCCTCCGGGAGGAACGGCTGGTAGGTCATGTACGGCTCGGGGTCCACCACGACGATCTCGACGGCGGCCCGCCGCAGCTCCTGTTTCAGCTCCCGCTGGAGGCGCAGGGCCGTGTACATCCCCACGTAGCCACCGCCGACAATGAGAATGCGCGCCCGTTGCTTCACAGAGGTTCTCCTCGCGACGTCGAACAGTTCGACCCTTCCCAGCGCGGCGCGGTCCGACACGGCGCCGGCCGAAACGGCGCGCGGCGACGCGGTACGGGCGGCGTGCGGCGGCCGGCACGGCACCACCCGGCACTGCGCCCCCGGGAAGACACAGCTCCGTTCCATGACGCACCGGCAACACGGCTTTGTCCACAGGCCCGGCGAAATGTATGACCGGTACCGGCCGCCGGCCCGGCGGCCCGGCCGTCGCGCGGCGGGCCGTAGGAGCGCAGGTCAGGTGGCGGGTGCGCAAGGGCTGGAGGGTACGGAATCGGGGCGGATCGGGCCCGTACTCCGATCGGGGCACGGACTGTGCGGAACTGCCCTCTTCATTCTTGACCTGGGCTCAACTATGTTCGTACCTCGTTGGGGTGCAGCCTCGCGTCGACACGTCGTTACACCCCAGCAGTCAGGGCGGGGAGTCTCCGGGGGGAGACGTCATTACCGGGGGATATATATGCACATTCAAGGCTCTCATTGGCCGACTGCCGTAGCCGCCGCTTCACATGGCGCAGAGGGCAGGGGGAACGGCAACACCCATTCCGGCGCGGGCCGGAGCACACCACTGCGGGTGGACGCGCAGCGCAACCTGGAGCACGTACTGCGCGCGGCGCGCGAGGTCTTCGGCGAGCTGGGGTACGGCGCGCCCATGGAGGACGTGGCGCGGCGGGCGCGGGTCGGAGTCGGGACGGTCTACCGGCGCTTTCCCAGCAAGGACGTGCTGGTCAGGCGAATAGCCGAGGAGGAGACCGCCAGGCTGACCGAGCAGGCGCGTACGGCGCTCGGCCAGGAGGACGACCCGTGGTCGGCGCTGTCGCGCTTCCTGCGGACCTCGGTCGCCTCGGGTGCCGGGCGGCTGCTGCCGCCGAGCATCCTGCGGGTCAGCGCCGACACGCCCGGCGTCGCGGGGGCTCCGGGCGGCACGCCCGGCGGCTCCGAGGCCGGCGAGGCGCGGGTGCCGCAGCAGCGGCAGGCGTACGGCGCGGACGGCCTGGCGTCCGACGTGCCCGCGGAGTTCCGCGTGGTGGCCCAGCGCGGCGCACCCGAGGCCGAGTCCTCGGACGCGCTGCCGACGGTGCCGAACGGCGTCGCGAGCGGCGCACCGAACGGGACGCCCGCCCGCGCGGCCGGCCCGCTGGAGGCGCCGGGTGAGCCCGCCGTCGACGGCGGCACCCAGGCGCTGCTGGAGGTCGTCGGGCAGCTCGTCGAGCGTGCGCGCTCGGCGGGCGAACTGCGCGCCGACGTGACGGTCGCCGACGTACTGCTCGTCATCGCCACGGGCGCGCCGTCCCTGCCGGACCCCGCCCAGCAGCAGGCCGCCTCGGCCCGGCTGCTGGAAATCCTCCTGGAAGGGCTGCGGTCGCGGCCCGCCCGGTGAGGGTGCGGTGAAGTGAAGTGAGGCGGAGCGGGGTGCGGAGCCGGCGTCGAGCCGGCGCCCGTGCCCCCCTCCTGCCGTGTGGCCCGTCGGCCGCCACGCGTCGACGAAGCATTCCCCGTACGGCTGACCGCTAATGCTCCGCACCGGGAACTCGCCCCGGACGAGTGGTTGGTGTGCTTACCGTGCAAGCGCGGGACGGTGATGTGTCACGCTGGCGCCGTGTTCCGGAGTGACGGCGTGTTCGGGGGCCTCGGCAGTGGGTGTTGACGGGCGGGACGACCAGCGCGACGGCGGGACCGGCACGAGCGGCGCCGCCCGGCGGCACGCTCCTCAGGTACCCGGGCAGAAACGTCCGTTCGGGCGTGACGAGGCGCCCCGCTCCCAGGACCGGCACGACCGGGCCGACGACGGCTGCCGGCCGCAAACGGGCGAGCGGAGCGTCCCTCAGCAGCGTGAGCGCGCCGACCGGCCGCGGGAGGCGCAGCGGGCTGCCACGCGGGCCGCGGACTCCAAGGGACCCGCGGCACCGGCCCCGGAGGCGGGGCCACCCGGGCTCCCGCCCTCCGACAGCGAGCTGATCTCCCGTATGCGGGGCGGCGACGACAGCGCCTACGAGGAGCTGTACCGCCGGCACGCCGCCGCCGTACGGCGCTACGCGCGCAGCTGCTGCCGCGACGCGCACACCGCCGAGGACCTCACCGGCGAGGTCTTCGCGAGCACCCTCCAGGCGGTACGCGGCGGGGCGGGGCCCGACTCCGCCGTACGGGCCTACCTGCTGACCACCGTCCGCCGGGTCGCCGCCGCCTGGGGCAGGACCGCCAAGCGCGAGCAACTGGTCGAAGACTTCGCGGAGTTCGCGGTGTCGGCTGCCGGCGCCTCGCTGGACGACGGCACGCTCGACCTCGGCGCGGACGTGCGCGCCATGCACGAGGCCGAGCAGTCCATGGCCGTACAGGCGTTCCGTAGCCTGCCGGAGCGCTACCAGACCGTGCTGTGGCACACCACGATCGAGGACGAGTCGCCGAGCCAGGTCGCGCCGCTGCTCGGGCTGTCGGCCAACGCCACGGCCGTACTGGCCCACCGCGCCCGCGAGGGACTCAAGCAGGCGTACCTACAGGCGCACGTCAACCACACGCTGACCGCCGGGGGCGACTGCGCGCGGTACGCGGACCGGCTCGGCGCGTACGCGCGCGGCGGGCTCCGGGTGCGCGCCGAGCGGGGGCTGCGCAAGCACCTGGAGGACTGCGCCCGTTGCCGTACGGCGGCCCTGGAGGTCGCGGACGTCAACGAGCGGATCCGCGTCGTCCTGCCGGTCGCGGTCGTCGGCTGGTTCGCCGCCGGGTACGCGGTCAAGGCGGCAGCGGCCGCGGTGGGGCTCGGCGGCGCGGGCGCGGCCGCGGGTGCCGGTGCGGCCGCCGCGGCGGGCGGGACGGGGGCGGTCGCCGGTGCCGGTGGGGCCGGGACTACCGCAGGTGCTGCGGGTGCCGGTGGAGCGGGGGCCGCGGTCGGCGAGGGACTCGGGGCGCCCGCGAAGCTGGGCATCGCCGCCGGGCTGGCGATCGTGGCGGGCGCCGCGCTCGCGCTCGCGCTGGCCGGCGACCCGCAGCCGAAGCCCCGCCCGCAGGCCCGGCAACCCGGCGCGGCCTCGTTCGCCCCGCAACCGCCCCCGACAGAGCCGCCGGAGCGCGCGCCCGCGCAACCGCCTCCGACGCCCACGCCCTCGGCCTCGGCCTCGGCGCCCGCGCCCGCCCCGCGGACCGCCCCGGAGCCCGCACCGGCCCCGGAGCCCGCGCAGTCGTCCCCCGCCCCGCCCCGCCCCGCACCACACCCGCCGCACGCCCCCAGGCCGCCCGCCCCGCCCCGGCCCACCCCGCGGCCGACGCCCACCCCGCCGGCGCCCGCCCCCTCCCCGTACCGCATCAGCGCGCTGACCTTCGACTTCATGGGTGACGGCAGCAAGCCGGAGGTGCGCTCGGCGCGGAGCAGCTGGATGTGGCAGCGGCAGGGGCTGCGGATCGGCGGCAAGCGGTACAGGCACGGGGTGACGGTGCACGCGCCGTCGTCCGTGACCATCGACCTGAACCGGCGGTGCACGGCGTACGACGCCTTCGCCGGCGTGGACGACATGGGTCTCGGCCTGGGCGCGCTGCGCTTCTCCGTCTACGCGGACGGGCAGCGGCTCTGGCGCTCGGCGGTGGTACGCGGTGGCCGGCCCGCCGTCCCCGTGCACGTGCCGCTGTCGGGCCACAAGACGCTGCGGCTGGTCGTCGAGCCCGGGTCGGCCAACTCCGTGATGTTCCTGGGCGACTGGGCACAGTCGCAGATCACCTGCCGCTGAGCAGCGCGCCCCCGTACACGCGCCCGTACCACCCCTCAGAGGCTGGGCCGCGGCACCACTCCGCCCGCCACCGCCCGCTGGCGTGGCGCGGCCGTACCCGTCCAGCAGGTGCCGCGCCGGGCGAGGAGGCGCCGCAGCCACAGTTCGGTGGAGACCAGCTCGGCCAGCCCGTCCAGCGGCAGGGCGGCGCCCTCCGCCGCCGCCCGGAGGGCTTTGCGTACGACCCGGGCCTCCACCAGGCCCGCGTCGGCGAGCAGCGGGGTGTCGAAGAGGCCGACCACGTCCCCTATGGAGGTGCGCAGGCCGGCCCGTACGGCTGCCGCGTGGGTGAGGTGCGAGGTGGCACCCCAGCCGGGCGGCAGGTCGCGAATGCCGGCGCCGGACAGCACGGCGCGCAGCACCGCCGCCCGCGCCCCCGGTTGCACACGGAGCGTGTCCGGCAGCGCGCGGCACGCCAGCACCACCTGGTTGTCCAGGAAGGGGGCGTGCAGCCGTTGGTTGCGCACCTCCACGGCCTGTTCGAAGATGCGGTGGTCGGCGGCGTGGCGAGACAGCGCGGCGCGCGCCCGCCGCTCCCCCGGCCGTCCGACGGCGGGTGACCGGGAGGCCGCGGCGTTGAGACGAACCGATACTTCGGCCAGCGCCTCTCCCGTGAGCCAACGGGCCGCAGGTCCGGGGCGGCACCAGGAGAGCGCCGCCAGCGAGGCGTCCACCGCCCCGCCGCCCGCCACCGGCTCGTCGGTGAACTGCCGCTCCCTCAGGCGCGTCGCCGTGTCGGAGATGCCCGCCCCGTAGGACGTACGGGCCAGCTTCCGGGCGGCGCGGTAGACGGTGAACGGCACCAGGGCGGACTGTGACAGCGGCCCGTCGGCCTTGGCCAACGCCGTGACGGGCCGCAGCAGATGCCGTCTGCGGCGGTCCATGAGCAGGTCGGCGAGGCGCGCCGGGTGCGCGTCCAGCACCTGCCGCGCACCGGCGCCGACGAAGTGGTCGGCGCTGCCCGCCAGGAGCCGCCTGCGGTGGCGGCCGGCCGTGACGAGCGAGGGGCCCGGCTCGTCCGTGAGCGGCCCGCTCTCCAGGTCCGCGTACGGGAGGGCCTCCTCGCCCGCCGCCACGACCACGTGGTGGAGGCGCGGATTGGCGGCCATGCTGCGGGCCCGCTCCAACTCGGCCTCACGGTACGGCTGCCCTCCGTGGGTGGCACGGTCGTTGAACGTGACGGCCAGCAGGCGCTCGCCACGCCCGTTGACCGTGCCGGGCACCCCGGGCAGCCCCGCCGCGAGCAGCGCCAGGGTGGCGGAGGCGCTGCCCCCTGAGAGGTCGGCGCCCACCCCGGGGGCCGGTGCGCCGCGCGCGGCCCGCCGCTCGGCCGGTCCCATGCCCGGCACGGGGCCCGGGTCGAGCCCGCCCAGCCCGTCCGGGGCCGGAGCGTGCCGGGGGCCGGACAGCCGCGCCCGTACGGCCTCCACCAGCGCGTCCCGTACGCCGTCCACGGCCTGCTCAGGGGGCAGCTGGGGCGCCGCGACGGCGAGCGACGACGCCGGCTCGTACGAGGTGATGTCACTGCTGCCGCCGCGCAAGACGAGCGCGTGGCCGGGCGGCACCCGCCGTACGCCCTCGTAGGGGGTGCCGGCGCCCAGCGCCTCGGGCGCGTCCGGGCAGGCCAGCAGCGCGGCCAGGTGGCCCACGTCGAGGTTGGCCTCGATGAGGTCGGCGAGCGGCAGGGCGGCCGTCGCGTACGCCGTACCGCCCGCCCACGGGGTGTGGAAGACCGGCCGGGCGCCCGCCAGGTCGCCGGTGACGGTCAGCCGCCGGCCGACCTGCACGACGGCCGTGTAGCTGCCGGGCCAGGCGGTGAGGTGGCGCAGCGCGCCGCCGCGGGCCGCGAACAGCCCGACGCGCAGCTGGTCGTCGGTGGCGCCGCAGACGCCGAAGACGGCGAGCCGGGTCTGCGCGTCGGCTTGGACGACGCGCACCTCGTCGGGGCGCCAGTCGCCGACCGCCCACAGCGGGTCGGGGTCGCCCCACAGGAGCTGGGCGCCTACGGGGAGGACCGTACGGGCCTCCTCGGTGGGGGCCGGTCCCGTGCCGGTACTGCTCCACCCCACCAACCAGCGCATCGCCGCCTCCACCCTGTTCGCCGCCGCCGGGCGACTCCCGTCCGTCCGCCGACGCGGAAGCCCGCCGCCTCAGGGAGCGCCCCTGATGGTCGGCAGGGTGGACCGGACCGCCGCCCCGCACAGCGGATTGCCAAGCTGTTGTGCGGACCATGCTGCCACGACGGCGGCATTCAAGAGACGCCGAAGAGGGCCTGTATACGGGGGTGTTCGATCGCAGGGGCGCGGCGGGTGGCGCTCGACCGCAGCGGGTTCAGGGCGAGTTCGGGGTGCGTTCGGCGCGAGCACTGCCGGAAGGAGGCCGTGGTGGTGTATGAAGGGCCCTTCGCCTACGGGCCGCCTACGGTCGAGGCAGTCGTACCGGCGCCGACGCGCGCTGCGACAGGGCGGCGACACACCGCGACGGCACGTCGGTGGCGCATCGTTTGGGTCCGGGCGGCCCGAATCCAAACCGCCTTACAGCTATTTTCAGCCAAAATCCGCGCCGCGTTCGCCAGTTGGCCCGATACCGGCCGACCCGCGGCAGGGCCCGGCCGACCGGCCTCCAGGGCCGCTCGGCCACCCGCCCGATCACCCGCCGGGCCGGCCCGCGAGACCGCCGGGCCGCCACGCGAGAGCCTCCGCACACCCGCCGGACCGCATCGGCCGGCCCGTCCGGCACAACGCGACAGCCCGGGAGGCGGGACTCGCCCCCCGGACCGGACCGCCACCCGCGGGGAATGAGGCGGCGGTGTCCCCCAGCCCACTGGATCCAGTGCAGCGGGCCGACCCACGCAGATTTCATGGAAGCGCTCCCGCACCGACCCGGGCAGCGCGCACACACGGGCGCACGGCAACACGTACCCGGAGCACATGCCAAACCCCTCGCGGACGCTTGGACTTGAAACCCGCCATCCGGGACATCGGCCCTTAACGGTAGGGATTCGGCGAACTACTCTGGGTGGACGCATGCCCCGGGGTACCGGGGCGGCCGTCGCTGTGTCGAGGGGTGCGCATGTCAAGGGATATACGCGGGCCGAACGAGAAGCTCGGCACCGTTCTCGCCCTCGCGGGGATCAGCAATGCCGGGCTCGCCCGCCGGGTCAACGACCTCGGGGCGCAGCGCGGGTTGACGCTTCGCTACGACAAGACGTCGGTCGCCCGGTGGGTGTCGAAGGGCATGGTGCCACAGGGCGCCGCGCCCCACCTGATCGCGGCCGCGATAGCCGGCAAGCTCGGCCGCCCGGTGCCGCTCCACGAGATCGGGCTGGCCGACGCCGACCCGGCCCCGGAGGTCGGCCTGGCCTTCCCGCGCGACGTAGGCGCCGCCGTCCGGTCCGCGACCGAGCTGTACCGCCTCGACCTGGCCGGACGGCGCGGCGGCGGGGGCATCTGGCAGAGCCTGGCCGGATCCTTCTCGGTGAGCGCGTACGCGACGCCCGCTTCACGGTGGCTGATATCCCCGGCCGACAGTTCCGTGGCCCGCGAAGCCCCTGACGTACGGGACGTGCGCGACGGCAACGGCGCCAAGGACGGCGCGGCCGGGGCCGACACCGCCCCGCTGCACGTGGGCCACAGTGACGTCACCAAACTGCGGGAGGCCGCCGAGGACGCGCGCCGCTGGGACTCCAAGTACGGCGGCGGCGACTGGCGCTCCTCGATGGTGCCCGAGTGCCTGCGGGTGGACGCGGCGCCTCTGCTGCTCGCCTCGTACAGCGACGAGGTGGGCCGGGCGCTGTTCGGCGCGACCTCCGAGCTGACCAGGCTCGCGGGCTGGATGGCCTTCGACACCGGACAGCAGGAGGCGGCCCAGCGGTACTACATCCAGGCGCTGCGCCTGGCCCGCGCCGCCGCCGACGTGCCGCTGGGGGGATACGTCCTGGCCTCGATGTCACTCCAGGCGACCTACCGCGGCTTCGCCGACGAGGGCGTCGACCTGGCGCAGGCCGCGCTGGAGCGCAACCGCGGGCTGGCCACGGCCCGCACGATGAGCTTCTTCCGCCTGGTGGAGGCGCGCGCGCAGGCCAAGGCCAACGAGTCGCGCGCCTGCGAGGTGGCGCTCAAGGCCGCCGAGGGCTGGCTGGAGCGCTCCAGAGAGGGCGACCCCGACCCGTCCTGGCTGGACTTCTACTCCTACGAGCGCTTCGCGGCCGACGCCGCCGAGTGCTACCGGGACCTGCGGCTGCCGCGCCAGGTGCGCCGCTTCACGGAGCAGGCGCTGTCCCGCCCGACGGAGGAGTACGTCCGCTCGCACGGGCTGCGGCTGGTCGTGTCGGCGGTGGCGGAACTGGAGTCCGGCAACCTGGACGCGGCCTGCGCGGCCGGGACGCGGGCGGTCGAGGTGGCCGGCCGCATCTCGTCGGCCCGTACGACCGAGTACGTACGCGATCTCCTGCACCGCCTGGAGCCGTACGGCGACGAGCCCCGGGTGGTGGAGCTGCGCGAACGCGCCCGCCCGCTGCTCGTCGCGCCGGCGTAGGGCGCGGGATGCGTGTGACGGGTGGGGACCCTGTGGCTCTTGCCACCGCCCTTCCACCGCACTCCCGGCCCGTTGTCAGTCCCCACGGTCATGATGGGATACGTCTGGTTCCAGGGGAGGTGCTGTGGTGGCGTACGACTGCGATGTGCTGGTGATCGGTGCCGGCATCGTCGGGCTCTCGACGGCGTACGCGATCACGCGCGCCGCACCCGGGACACGCGTGGCGGTCCTGGAGAAGGAGCCCGGCCCTGCCCGTCACCAGACCGGCCGCAACAGCGGCGTGATCCACAGCGGCATCTACTACCCGCCCGGGTCCCTGAAGGCCCGCTTCGCGCTCCAGGGCTCGGCGGAGATGGTCAAGTTCTGCCTCGACCACGACATCCCGCACGAGGTCACCGGCAAACTGATCGTCGCCACCGACCGCTCCGAGCTGCCCCGGCTGCACGGCCTGATCCAGCGCGGCCGCGAGCACGGCATCCCGGTCCGCGAGCTCGGCCCCGCCCAGCTCGCGGCGTACGAGCCGGAGGTCAGCGGCCTGGCCGCCATCCACGTCGGCACGACCGGAATCTGCGACTTCGGCGCGGTCGCCCGCCGCTACGCCGCCCTCGCCACGGACGCGGGCGCCCGCATCGCGTACGGCAGCGAGGTCACCGCCATCGGCCGCCGCCCCGGCCGCGTGGCGGTGCGTACGTCCGCCGGCGCGGTCTTCCGCGCCCGCACCCTGGTCAACTGCGCCGGCCTGCACTGCGACCGCATAGCGCGCCTGGCGGGCGACGCGCCGGGCATGCGCATCGTCCCGTTCCGCGGCGAGTACTACACCCTCGCCCCGGCCCGCGCCTCCCTGGTGCGCGGCCTGGTCTACCCGGTCCCCGACCCAGCCTTCCCGTTCCTCGGCGTCCACCTCACCCGCGGCATCGACGGCTCCGTCCACATCGGCCCGAACGCCGTACCCGCGCTCGCCCGCGAGGGCTACGACTGGCGCACCCTCCGCCCCGCCGAACTGGCCGCCACCCTGGCCTACCCCGGCTCCTGGCACATAGCCCGCCGCCACTGGCGCTACGGCACCGGCGAACTGCGCCGCTCCCTCTCCCGCCGCGCCTTCACCGAAGCGGTCCGCCGCCTGCTTCCCGCGGTCCGCGAAGAGGACCTGCGCCCCGCCCCCGCCGGGGTACGGGCCCAGGCCGTCCTGCCCGACGGCACCCTCGCCGACGACTTCCTCATCACCGAGACCCCGTCCGCCGTCCACGTCCTCAACGCCCCGTCCCCCGCCGCCACGGCCTCCCTGCCGATCGGCCGGGAGATAGCCGAACGGGCGCTGCGGATGCTGGAGGAGGCGAGCTGAGCCGGGAGGCAGCAGGGAGACAGCAGGGAGCCGGGAGCCAGCGGGGAGCCGAAGGCCCCAGGGCGGGACAGAGCGGCCACCGGAGCCGGCCGCGGCCACTGCCACCGCCGCCGACTCCGGCCCCGGCTCCTCCCCGCCCGTAGAATCGACCCACTGTGTCTGACAATCCCGCCACCCCCGAATCCGTCCCCGCCTCCGGCCCCGAATCCGTCCCCGCGTTCAGCCCCGGCGGCGCGACCGCGGCCGACGAGGGGCGCTCCCGCCCCGCCCCCAAGGCGATGTTCCCGGACGGCACGGGTCCCGCGGCCGACCCGGCCGGTTCGCACCACGAGCGGCGGATCCGTTCCTTCCAGCCCCGGCGCAGCCGGGTCTCCCCCGGCCAGGCGGACGCGCTGCGGCGCCTGTGGCCCAAGTGGGGCCTGGACATCGACGGCCTCTGCAAGATCGACCTGACCGAGCTGTTCGAGGGCCGCCCGGTCGTCCTGGAGATCGGCTTCGGCATGGGCGAGGCCACGGCACAGATGGCCGCGGACGACCCGGACACGGGCATCCTGGCCTGCGACGTCCACACCCCGGGCCAGGGCAACCTGCTCGGCCTCGCGGAGCGCAACGGCCTGTCCAACATCCGGGTGGCCAACGGAGACGCGATCATCCTGCTCCGCGAGATGCTCGCCCCCGGCTCCCTGGCCGGCCTGCGCGTCTACTTCCCCGACCCATGGCCCAAGAAGCGCCACCACAAGCGGCGCCTGATCCAGCCCGAATTCCTCTCCCTGGTGACCACCCGCCTCGCCCCGGGCGCCCTCGTCCACTGCGCGACCGACTGGGAGCCGTACGCGGAACAGATGCTGGAAGTCCTCTCCGCCGAGCCCACGCTCGAAAACGAGTATTCCGGCTATGCCCCGCGCCCGGACTTCCGCCCCTTCACCAAGTTCGAAGGACAGGGCCTGGACAAGGGCCACACCGTGCACGACCTCCTCTTCCGGCGGCGCCCGGCATAGTCCACCCCACGCTGGTTAGGGTCGATGGGTGAATCCGCCGCAGCCGCCTCCGCTTCCGCCGAAACCGGCGTACGCGCCCGACCCGCGCTTCGCCACCGCCGCGTCGCCCGCGGCGGCGCAGTGGCAGCACTACGGGCCGCGCCGCCGCCCGGCGCTCTGGCACAGCAAGACAGCACGCGCCGTCGCCCTCTTCTCCCTCCTCGCCCTCTCCGGCGTGATCATCCTGGCGATGGTCCGCCAGGAGACGGGTACGCAGGGCTTCCTCGTCGGCCTCGGCCTCGCCGTCTTCCCCGTCCCCGTCCTGATAGCCGGGTTCTGCTGGCTGGACCGCATAGACCCCGAGCCCCGGCGCAACCTCGCCTTCGCCTTCGCCTGGGGCGCCTGCGCCGCCACCCTCGTAGCGATCCTGGCCAACGGTTACACCGCGGCCTGGCTGGAGAACAACCTCTCCACCCTCTCGCCGGAAGACGCCCAGACCTGGGGCGCGACCGTCTTCGCCCCGATCATCGAAGAGACCGTCAAGGCCGCCGCCGTCCTGCTCCTCTTCCTCTTCCGCCGCCAGAACTTCGACGGCATCACGGACGGCATCGTCCTGGCCGGCATCACGGCCACCGGCTTCGCGTTCACCGAGAACGTCCTCTACCTGGGCGACGCCTTCGGCCAGGACCAGTCCCTGGGCCACTCCGGCCTCGACTCCCTCACCGCCGGCACCTTCTTCGTACGCATCATCATGTCGCCGTTCGCGCACCCGCTCTTCACGATGCTCACCGGCCTCGCCTTCGGCATAGCGGCCACCAGCTACCCCCACCGCCGACCGCTGCGCCTGGCCCTCCCCTTCCTCGGCCTGGCCACCGCCGTCCTCCTGCACTCCGTCTGGAACGCCGCCACCACCCTCGGCGACCTCGGCTTCCTCACCGTCTACGGCCTCTTCATGCTCCCCGTCTTCACGGCCCTGACCTGGCTAGCCGTCTGGGCCCGCCACCGCGAACTCCTCGCCCTGCGCACCTACCTCCCCCCGTACGTCACCACCGGCTGGCTCTCCCCCACCGAGCCGCTCTCCCTCTCCTCCCTCAAGACCCGCTCGGTGGCCCGCACCATCGCCCGCCGCACCCAGGGCCCCGCCGCCGCCCGCGCCGTCACCGAGTACGCCGCCGTAGCCACCTCCCTGGCCTTCCTCCGCCGCCGAGCCCACCGCACCGGCCCCACCCCCGACTTCCGCACCCAGGAAGCCGCCCTCCTACACCACCTCTGGCACCACAAACCCATGGCCCATCCGGCGCTCCTACAGGCACTGCATACGACGCACCGGCCGATGTCACCCACGTATCGACCGCTGTACGAATCGCCAACCGAGGCACGCCGCCATGGGCTCTAGGAGTGCGAGGCCTCAACGCTGACGACGGACATGGCAACGTCGCGGCGTCATGCACTGCAACACCCGTAACTCGGTCGACACTGGAGTACATACGGCGTTGACTAGACGGTCCATTGGTCGTAACGGCTCTCCGCCTGCCTCTTAAGCCCGAGAGAAGCGCCTCATGCCTGACACCTCACACGAACGAGCCGCTAGCTTCTTGGAGGCACTCGCCTCCTTGCCCACTCAAGACTCGTCAGGTGTTCCTTCGAGGGACCAGCCCATCGCCTTCCTGTGGGCAATAAGCCGTGCATTGGACGGTGTGGACCGCCTAGCGCCGTGGGGAACCGCTAAGCGTGACCTCCATGCGATGCTGGGCGAATATGGCCCGCAAGAGACCCCCATTGCACCCGAGATACCGTTCACAGATTTGCGCCATTCTCCGCATTGGGACCTCTCCGCGGATCACGACGCTATACCTAAGAACCACGGCAAAGAACTCCGAGCTTGGCTCGCAAGAGAGAATCCACACGGCGGCTTGGCTGCCGAACTCCACGCGCTCCTCGCATCAAACACGGACCTGTGCCGCGACGCAGTAACCATCCTGCACGATAAATACTTCCCAGATCGTCGTCTCGACATGCTGCTGCTCGAAGCAGGCCTGCATGACCCGTTCGACGGGTTCGGCGCTCCACCGCATGTACAGATCGGTGACACCTTCAGCAAGCGGAGAACGCTGGCCCGCGCCAGGGTGCACCGGCCAAACCAAGCCGGAATTTGCGGTACCGCCCCCAAAGGCGCCGAATCCATCGTGGTGTCCGGCGGGTATGAAGACGATGAAGACTACGGTGACGAGATCATCTACACAGGTCAAGGTGGGCGCGACGAAGTCACAAAGAAGCAGGTAATGGATCAGGAGCTCACCCTAGGAAACGCTGCTCTCGTCACCAGCTTCGCCACTGGAATTCCCGTGCGCGTGATCCGCGGTTCAAGTGGCGACTCACAGCATTCTCCTGCATCAGGGCTTCGCTACGACGGACTGTACCGGGTAGAGGAATACTGGTCACAGCGCGGCGCATCCGGTTTCCGCGTTTGGCGCTACCGGCTGCGCGCAGTAGAAACATACGTAACCCGCGATAAGGCCGCGGCAACGAACATCTCTCGCTCTGCTCCTACCGGATCCACTAATCCAGCCCGTCGCGAGACCAAAACTCAGCGGGTAGTTCGCAGCACCGCAATCGCCGACTACGTGAAGAAACTGCATGACTACACATGCCAGGTGTGCGGCTTGCGCATCGAAACCCCCACCGGTGCATACGCGGAAGCTGCCCACATCAGGCCACTCGGGCGCCCCCACGACGGCCCGGATGAGGTGAGCAATGTGCTCTGCCTTTGCCCGAACCACCATGTGGCGTTCGACCTGGGGATGCTGACCATCCACGACGACCGGCTGGTCATCCAACATGGCACCAAGCCGGAGGAGCACACGCTGCGAGAGACCCCTCAACACGTGATCGACAACAGGCACCTGGCGTACCACCGCGCCCATCACGAACGACCCAGCAGGACAACCGAGTAGCTCGAAGAGGCGATCAAGGCCAGGCGTAAGGTCGAGTCGTTAGGCGAGTTGTCCTTGATGGGGAGGCATTGGTTATGGCCAGGGTGCCGAGTTCGTTGGTTGCTGCTACTGGGCTTGTGGGTGGTTATGGCGTGGCGCGGTGGACCAAGAAGCGGCCGCTTGGTGGGGTGGCGCTGGCGGCTGCGGGGGCTGTGGCGGCTCGGGAGTGGGAGCGGAAGGCCGGTAAGAAGGCTGCGGCGGCGTTGAGTGGGGCTTATGTGATGGCGTTCGCCGGGTCGCATCCGTTGGCGAAGAAGGTGGGGGCCTGGCCGTCGGTGTTCGCGGTCGCGGGGGTTGTGGCGGCTGCTTCTTGGGCGGTGGCTGATCGGCGCGGTGAGTAGGCCTGTACCGGTAGATGGTACGAAGGGCGGTTGCGTACCTCTGGTACGCAACCGCCCTTCGCGTTGTGGAGAGTGGACAGGGGTCAGGCTGAGGCCTGGTTGAGGAGGGTCAGTTCGTCTTCGGTGAGGTGGAGATCGGACGCTGCCATGAGGGCCGGGAGCTGGTCGACGGTGCGGGCGCTGGCGATGGGGGCGGCGACCGTGGGCTGGGCGGCGAGCCAGGCGAGGGCTACGGTCGCGTGTTCGGCCTGGTGGGCGGCGGCCACCGTGTCGAGGGCGGCCAGCACCTTGCGGCCGCGGTCGGTGGCCAGGTACTGGGCGGCCTTTTCGGTGCGGGCGCTTTCCACGGTGCTGTCCGGGCGGTACTTGCCGGTGAGGAAGCCCGACGCCAGGGCGTAGTACGGGACGGCGGCGAGGCCGTGGCGGGCGGCGGTGTCGGCCAGCTCGCCTTCGTATGTTTCACGGGAAACCAAGTTGTAGTGCGGCTGGAGCGCGACGTAGCGGGCCAGGTTCTCGTCGGCGGAGAAGGCGAGGGCCGCTTCGAGGCGCTGGGCCGAGATGTTGGAGGCGGCGATCTCGCGGACCTTGCCGGCCTTCACCAGCTCGTCGAGGGCCGGGAGGAACTCCGAGACGTCGAGGGATTCGTCGTCGTAGTGGGTGTAGTAGAGGTCGATGTAGTCGGTGCGCAGGCGGCTGAGGGACTCGTCGACGGCGGCCTTGATGGTGGCCGGGGCGAGGCCCTTGTGCTCGGGGTGGGCGCCGACCTTGGTGGCGATGACGACGTCGTCGCGGTTGCCGCGAGAGGCGAGCCAGTTGCCCAGGACGGTCTCGGATTCGCCGCCCTTGTTGCCCGGCACCCAGGCCGAGTAGACGTCCGCGGTGTCGATGAAGTTGCCGCCGGCGGCGACGTATGCGTCCAGGACGGCGAAGGACTGGGGCTCGTCCGCGGTCCAGCCGAAGACGTTGCCGCCGAGGGAGAGGGGGGAGACGGACAGGGAACCGAGGGTCTTCTGTGTCGCGGTCATGTTCTTTCCAACCTGGTGGGGAATGGGGGGTATTCCGGGAGAGGGGAGGGGGGAACGGGAGGCAGGTTTGGGGGGTTAGGTGGGTTGTGTGTCGGGGGTTGCCGACAGTGGGCTGGCTATCGATTCGAGGGAGCGGCGTTCGGCTCGTACGGCCAGGAAGGCGGCGGTCAGGCCGGCCAGGCACATGAGGGAAGCGCCGATGCAGAAGGCGAGGGCCGTGTCGGAGACCGCTCCGGAACCTGTCAGTTCGGCGAAGACCAGGGGGCCGCTGATGCCGCCCGCTGCCGTACCGACCGCGTAGAAGAACGCGATGGCCATGGCCCGGGTCTCCATCGGGAAGACCTCCGAGACCGTCAGGTACGCGCTGCTGGCGCCGGCCGAGGCGAAGAAGAGGACCACGCACCAGCAGGCGGTGAGCGTGGTGGCCGTCAGCTGGCCGGCGGAGAAGAGCCAGGCGGTGGCGAAGAGGAGCGCGCCGGAGAGCAGGTAGGTGCCGGAGATCATGATGCGGCGGCCGACCGTGTCGAAGAGCTTGCCGAGGACCAGCGGGCCGAGGAAGTTGCCGGCCGCCATCACGGCGAAGAAGTATCCGGTGCCGGATGTCGACACGTCGAAGAACGAGGTGAGGATCGCGCCGAAGCCGAAGGTGACGGCGTTGTAGAGGAACGCCTGGCCGATGAAGAGGGCGAGGCCGAGGAAGGCCCTGCGGCGGTAGCGCGAGAAGACGGTACGGGCGATCTCGGTGAAGCCGATGCTCTTCCGGGGGTGGATGGTGATCTCGCCCTCGGGCCGCGGGAGAGGCTTGCCCTTCTCGTCCGTGATCTGTTTCTCGATGGAGGCGACGAGCTTGTCCGCCTCGTCCGCCCGGCCGTGGATGAACAGCCACCGTGGACTCTCGGGGACGTTGCGGCGTACGAGGAGGATGACCAGGCCGAGGACGACGCCGAGCGCGAAGGTCAGCCGCCAGCCGACGTTCGCCGGGAAGAGGGCGGTGTCCAGCATCACGATGGACAGCAGGGACCCGCCGATCGCGCCGAGCCAGAAGCTGCCGTTGATGACGAGGTCGACGCGCCCCCGGTAGGCGGACGGGATCAGCTCGTCGATGGCGGAGTTGATCGCCGCGTACTCACCGCCGATGCCGAAACCGGTCAGAAAGCGGAAGAGGAAGAACCACCAGGAAGAGAAGGAGACTGCGGTCAGGGCGGTGGCGGCCAGGTAGACAGCCAGGGTGATCAGGAAGAGCTTCTTGCGGCCGAAGAGGTCGGTGAGCCGGCCGAAGAACAGCGCGCCGAGGCAGGCACCGGCCACATACAGAGCCGCGGCGATGCCGGTGACCTGGGCGGATGTGATGGGCAGCCCGCTGCCGTGCTCGGAGAGACGGCCGGCGATGTTGCCGACGACGGTGACTTCCAGGCCGTCGAGGATCCATACCGTGCCGAGGCCGATGACCACCGTCCAGTGCCAGCGCGACCAGGGGAGGCGGTCGAGGCGGGCGGGGACGTCGGTGGTGATGGTGGAGAGGTCCGCGCTGGAATGCAGGGCGTCTGCGTTCGAACCGGCGGCCCGCCGTCCGCCGTCGGGCGTCGCGGTCCCGCGGCCCTGCCTCGCCACCGCCTCTTCCTTGCGCCTCATCGCACCCTCCTCTACCGGGCCGGGGCCGGTCACCCCGGCGGCACATCCATTCGAGTGCCCGGCGGACAGCGCGCAAAGCAGAGGAAAGAAAGCAAGGGAAAGGGGGCCGCGGAACGGGGCGCCGCAGGTGAGGCGGGGGCCCCTGCGGTACGGGCAGGACAGTACAGGCCGGACGGTATGGGTCGGGAGGGTGGCGTCAGACGGACATTCCGTGATCGCGCAGCCATGGCTTCGGGTCGACCGGGGTGCCGCCGCCCGGCCGTACCTCCAGGTGGAGGTGTGGCCCGGTGACGTTGCCCGTGGCGCCCACCCGGCCGATGACGTCGCCGGCGGCGACCTTGCCGGAGACGCGTACCAGCGAGGAGAGGTGGCAGAACCACAGTTCCGTACCGTCGTCCAAGGTCAGCACGATCCGGTAGCCGTACGCGCCGGCCCAGCCCGCCTGGGTGATCGTGCCCCCGTGGATCGCCTTGACCGGGGTGGCGGTCGGCGCGGCGAAGTCCAGGCCCGTGTGGTGGGCCGCCCAGCGGTCGCCTGCCTGCCCGAAGCCCGCGGTGAGGGTGTACGTGGAGAGGGGGGCGACGTAGCTGCGGGCCAGCTCGGCGCGGCGTGCGGCCTCCGTCTTCCGGCGGGCCGCCTCCTGCGCGTCGCGCTCGGCCGCCCGCTGCGCCGCCGCTTCGGCGGCCGCGGACTTCTCGGCTTTCCGCCGGTCCGCTGTCGCGTCCTGTGCGGCCTTCTTGGCGGCGGCCTGTTCCGCTGCCGCGCGCTCTTCCTCCTCGGCGGCGCTCTGTTGGTGCTCGGCCTGCTGGAGGATACGGTCGCGCAGCGAATCGCCCGCGCCCCTGCCCTGCGCCGCCTCGTGCTCGGTGAGCCCGGCCTGAGTGAGGGGTGCGGCGGAGGGGGCCGGGGCGCCCGGAGAGCCTGCGGGTCCGGAAGAGTCGGATATCAGGCCGCCGATGCCCGGCAGGGACGTCGCGTCGGGCAGCTTCGCCGCGAGGTCGTCCGCCATCTCGCCCAGGTCCGGCACGGATATCGGCACCGGCGGTTTGTCCTCGGCCGTGGCCATGCCGCTCGCGCCGACCGCCGCGATCACGCCGACGCCCAGGACCGTACCGCCGCGGGCCAGCCCGCCGCGCTGCCTGGCCACCACGCGGTGCTTGCCGCGTACGGACCGTGTGGAGTCCTCGGTGGGGTCCCACTCCTCCCAGGAGCCGGGGTCGAACGCGCCGGGATCGGCGGAGGCTTGGGGGATCGCGGGGATGGTGGTGGTCATGGGGGCGGTGTCACCCGCGGGCATGGCGGAGGCGGCTGGGGCGGCCGGGGCGCCGAACGCCTCGGAGGCACCGTTGGCCGCGCCGAAAGGAACCTCGGGGACAGAGCCGGCAGGGCTGTTGGACGCCACGGAGGCGCACTCCTTTCCTTCCTTCTCGCCTACCGGGTCGGTGGGGTACCTCCCCGCCCGTTCCGGTGCCGGGGCGGGCGCCCCGGACCGTTCAGGACAAGGGAAGGATGCGGAGCAGGAAGGACTCCCCCGGGCGGCCTCCGGCCGGCGGCGGCTGCCCGGTGCACCCCGAAGGTGGTTCCCCGGTTCCCGGGGCACGCGCTGGTGTGGCTCCGGCCCGAAGGCCGGTCCAGCGATGCCCCCACGGTGATTCAGTTGTGAACACCCTGACGGGATTCGGCGTCGGCGCACGGTGCCGCCTCTTGCGACGGCTGGGACGACCGCGCTGCGTTATCGGACTGTAATAGACTCCGCCGCCTGACACCAAGCGATCCTGCGAAACAAAGGGCAATTTGTGGTGGCTTTGGCCTGGACTTAAACCCCCATCAGGGCATCAACCGGGCCGAGTTGCCGGATCGTCGCCAAACCTCCGAAGGCGCGATTGTGCAGGAGTCGTTATCGCAGGGGTGCCTGGCGATTACGCACCGTCAGGGCAGTAGCGTCTGATCACGGTCGGCAACAGCGCGCAGGCAGTGGCGGTTCGGCCACGACCCCGGGCTCTGTGACCACCTCGCGCGCTCCCTGCCCGCCGGCGACAGGCAGCGGCCCGGCGTAGCTGGCCGGCGCGATTGGACGCGGCGCCACTGGGAAGAGGTCCGCGCACCGTACGGTGGCTGTAGCCAGGCCCCTCGGACCGCGCGCCCCGGCGCCCTCCCCTACGCCTCGCGCCCCCGCGCCGGCCTCTGCACCGCCAGCAGCGCCATGTCGTCCGCCGTCTCCCCGCCTGTGTGCGCCGCCACGTCCGCCACCAACGCGTCCAGCAGTTTCTCCGGTCCGGAAGAGGACCAGTCGCGGCCCCGCAGCCGCCGCACCGGGTCGTAGAAGTCACCGTTTCCGTCCCGGGCCTCGGTCACCCCGTCCGTGAAGAGCAGCAGGACCGAACCCGCGGGGAAGGACGTCTCGTCCGCCCGGTCCGGCCAGCCGGCCACCTCGCTCATACCGAGCGGCAGGGCGGGCGTCTTCGGAGCCAGCTCGCACAGTTCGTCGTCGGCCGCGAACAGGAGCGGCGCGGGGTGGCCGCGGTTCAGGACGCGCAGCGCGGCGTGCTCGTCCGAGGACAGCTCCGCCAGTACGGCCGTGGTGAAGCCCTCGAACTGGTCGAGGCCCTCCCGGCGGCTGCCCTCCCGCTGCAAGGCCCGTTCCAGCCGGCCCGCCACCGCCTCCAGGGTGGCTTCCTGCTCCGCCGCCTCCCGGAAGGCCCCGATGACGATCACCGCGGCCTCCACCGCCTCCAGGCCCTTGCCCCGTACGTCGCCGACGATCAGCCGTACGCCGTGCGGGGTGTCCTGGACCGCGTACAGGTCGCCGCCGATGCGGGCGTCCGCCTCCGCCGCCACATAGCGCGCCGCGACGGCCAGCCCGCCGATCCGCTCGGCGGGCGTCGGCAGCACCGCCCGCTGGGCCGCCTCCGCGACGTCCCGTACGGACGCGAGCCGGGCGTCGCTCATGCGTACGACCCGGTTGATGCCCAGCGCGAGGACGGCGACGACCAGCACGGTCAGGCCCTCGGTGAACGACTGGTTGGCGTCGCGTTCCCCGCGGTACGTCACGACCCAGGTTTCGGCGGCGACGGCGGCCGCCGCGGTGACGGCCGTACTGCGCAGCGAGTACAGGGGCGCCGCCACCAGCGGCGCGGCGGAGAAGAACGGCGCGGCCGTGTACCGGGCGGGCGTGCCCATGTCGAAGAGCAGGCCGGCCACGAGCAGGATCAGCGGCAGCCAGCAGACCAGCCGCTGCCCGAGGGGTGACATGCGGGACCGGCGCAGCCACCGCTCCTGTTCGCCCGTACGGCCCCTGCTGCCTCGACGCACCCGCACCGGCCTGCCTCCCACTCCCGCGCGCCCGTTGGTACGAACACCGTCGCCGTCCCAAGGCTTTCCGCTACCGGGGCAAGCGGCGAATCCGGTTGGGCCGTACGGGGCATGGGGCCGGCGCGGGCGGCGCGTTCCCCGGCTGGCGCGCGGTCCGCGCCGCGGGGCGCCGGCCCCTGCGTGTCGAAACGTGGTCGAACCCCGGTACGGGGAATTGACGAGGGCATATAGATATGCCCCGGTGGCTCGCCGAATCGGAATTGACGGTGGCTTGAGGATATGCCCCGGCGTTTCGCATCCCGGGAATTGACAGCGGTGCGGCAACATGCCCCAGGAGCCCCGGGCAGAGAATTGACAGCGACCTATCGGTATGCCCCCGGATTCCCTCGGAATTGGGAATTGACAGCCGCATGACGATTCCCTACCGTCCGCTCGTCAGGTTTTTACCGCTCGCACCCGAAGGTATTCATGACAACGTCCCCAACGCTGCCCAAGTCCAGGCAGCAGTTGATCCTTGCCGTTCTCATGTCGTGCTCGCTGCTGATATGGCTGGACAACACCGTCCTGAGCACCACCTTGGAGACCCTCGCCGACCCGGGCCGCGGGCTGGACGCCACCCCGGCCGAGCTGCAATGGGCCACCGGCTCGTACACCCTGGCCTTCGCCACCCTGATGTTCACCGCGGGCGCGCTGGGCGACCGCTTCGGTCACCGGACCGTGCTCGCGATCGGACTGGGGGTCTTCGCCGGGTCCTCGGTGTGGGCTGCGTACGCGGGCGACGCGAGCCAGCTGATCGCCGCGCGCGCCGCGATGGGCGTGGGCAGTGCGCTGATCATGCCCGCCAACCTGGCCATCCTCATGTGGACCTTCACAGGGCCCGCGCGCCCGACCGCGATCGCTATTTCCTCGACGTCCGCCGGTGTCGGAATGGCGGTGGGCCCGGTGCTGGCCGGATTGCTTCTCGACCATTTCTGGTGGGGTTCGGTCTTTCTGGTCAATGTGCCGGTCGTGGTGCTGGCGTTGATCGGTGTCGCCGTACTGGTCCCGAATTTCCGCAGCCCCGAACGGCGGCCGCTGGACCCGGCCGGAATGCTGCTGTCGATCACCGGGCTCGCGGCTTTGGCCTACGGGCTGATCCGTGCGGGACAGGCGACCGCCTGGACCCGTACCGACGTCTGGGCGCCGATCGCCGTCGGACTGGTCCTGCTGGCCGCTTTCGTACTCGTCGAGCTGCGCAGCAAAATGCCCAGCTTCGATCCCCGGCTGCTCGCGGAACGTACATTCGGTGGCGGCAACGTGGCGCTCGGATTGCTTCTTTTCGCCGTGGCCGCCGTCACCTTCTACAACGCGTTCTATCTGCAGGGCGCCCGCGGCTATGCGCCGATCCAGGCGGGCTTGGCCGGCCTCCCGACCGCGCTCGGCGCGATCCTGGGGGCGCCCCTCGGCGCGCGTCTGGTCCTCCGCTGGTCGCTGCGCCCGGTCACCGCACCCGCGCTGACCGTGGCGGCGCTGACCATGGGCGCGTACGGGCTCTTCGGACTGGGGACCCCCCTCGTCTGGATCGAAATTCTGTTGCTGGTCCAGGGCCTCTCCATCGGCATGGTGCTCGGCCCGGTAACGGCGGCGTTGATCAGCTCCCTGCCGTTGGACCGAGCCGGCGCGGGGTCGGCCGTGACCAACACCGTGCGGCAGACCGGCAGCGTTATCGGTATCGCGGTAGGCGGCACGATCATGTCGATCGTGTACCGGCGCTCGATCGAACCCGCGCTCGGTGTTGTCCCCGCCTCGGTGCAGGAGCGGGCGCGGGTTTCCGCCGAACAGGCCCGGCATGTCGCCACCGAAATCGACCGGCCCGCTCTCGCGCGAGCTGCCGACGACGCGTTTATCCACGCTATGCACGTCGGCGCGGTCTGGATCATGTTCATCGCGCTCTTCGGAGCGGCTGTGCTGGTGCTTTCCCTGCGTCCAGCCGAAAAATCCGCGGAGCCGGTGCAAGAGCCGGAATCCGACCGGGAAAGCAGCTACTCCGTGACCGGAGCGGCCTCTCATTCCTGGCCCGACACCCCACCCGCTCGTCAGGGCGACGACGTGAGCAGCCACTGACACCATGGAAACCGGGCAAAAACTCGCTGTGGCCGTGTTGGAAAGTCAGGCCACATATCTACCCGACCGCCACATGTTCGCCTTGTGGACCTGGTCCGGACGCGCCGCGGGAGCCGCCCCGCCGGTCGGTGACGTCGAGACCATTCCCTTGGTCGTACCGACGCCGGACCTCGGCGGATTCGAGGTGGCCGGCATCGAGTGCGCGCTGATCGAGCCGGACGGGCTCGCCGGCGCGCCCCTCGACTCGCCCGGCCCGTCGGTGGATATCTGGCGGACGTGGATCGCGGGCGGCGATACGGCCCTGCCGATCGCGGCGCACGCCATTCCCGATGCCACCGGTGTCGCCGTTACGTCGGCGGATCGCGCCACAGCCGTCTTCCGGCGCACCGATGCCGTCGCGACCGAACTGCGCACAGCGCTGACCGCCGAGCTGCGGCCCTATCAGGTTCGCGGCGTGAGCTGGCTGCGCGAGACCGCCGACACCCACGGCGGCGCGGTGCTCGCCGATGAAATGGGGCTCGGCAAGACGTTGCAGGCCATCGGTTATCTCGCCGGGCGGGCCGAGGAGGGGCCGCAATTGGTGGTCTGTCCCACGTCGCTGGTCGGGAACTGGGCGCACGAAATCGCGCGGTTCGCGCCCGGCCTGCGGACGGTGAACTGGCGGGGTGAGCCGCTGGAAACGGTGGACGGCGGGACGGTGGTGCTCACCGGTTATCCGACGCTACGCCTGCACGGCCCCGTCATGAAGGACCACCATTGGGTCACTGCGGTCTTCGACGAGGCGCAGGTACTGAAGAACCCCCGCACGCAGATATCGAAGGCCGCGCGGGACCTCGCGGCCGACGCGCGAATCGCCCTGACCGGCACGCCCGTCGAGAACCGTCTCGAAGAGCTTTGGGCGCTGCTCAACCTGGTCGCGCCGCAGCTGTTCGGGCACAAGACGCAGTTCCGTCGCCGCTTTGCCCGGCCGATCGCGGACGGCTCCCTCGCGGCCGCTGCCCGGCTGCGCGGGGCCATCGAGCCGGTCGTGTTGATGCGGAAGAAGGCGCAGGTCGCCGGCTCGCTCCCACCCAAGATTCACGCGGACCTGATCTGCGGCCTCACCGAGGAACAGCAGCAGCTCTACGACCGGCTGCTGGACCAGGTCATCGACGACGGCTTCGGTACCGGCGCACAGCGCCAGACCAAGGTGCTGGCAGCCCTGACCGCGCTCAAACAGGTCTGCAATCACCCGGGCCTGATCACCGGGGACCTCGACGAACTGTCGGGAAGGTCGGGAAAGCTCGACCTCTGCACCGACATCGTGGCCAACAACCTCGATACCGGATCTCCGACACTGCTTTTCACCCAGTACCGGCAGACCGGTGAGCTGCTGGTGCGGCACTGTGACGAACAGTTCGGTGTGCGGGTGCCGTTCTTCCACGGCGGCTTGAACCAGGAGCAAAGGGCCGACATCGTCAGCTCGTTCCAGGCCGACGACGGCCCGAAGGTGCTGGTACTCAGTTTGAAAGCCGGCGGTACCGGGCTCACTCTCACCCGCGCGGCCGATGTCATCCACTTCGACCGGTGGTGGAATCCCGCCGTGGAAGCACAGGCTTCCGACCGGGTTCACCGGATAGGCCAGACCCGCACCGTCACCGTCACCACGCTGACCACGGGGACCACCGTCGAAGAGCACATCGCGGCCATGCACTCGCGCAAATCAGCGCTCTCCGATATCGCCGATATGTCCGGTGTCGCCGAATTGGCCCGCTTGGATGACGACCGCCTCATTGCGATTCTGCGCCGGAAGCGAGACAGCTGAAATATGCCCGACAACGATTTCGGCTACACACGGTGGGGAAAGGACTGGCTCCGGCTCGCCGAACCGCTGCGTCAGACCCGCCCCGATCCGCAGCTGCCGCGCGCACGCAGAATCGCGCGCGACGGAGGAGTGCGGGTCACGATCGACGGCCGGTTCGTACGCGCCGTCATACACCGCGGGCGCACCACCGCGGTGGCCAACATCGAGGTTGCGCCGATGTCCCAGGAGACGAAAGCCGGAATCGCCCGCCGGCTGAGCGGCACCCGTCCCGTACTCACCGACGAGCTGTATCGCGCGATCACCGACGCTGGCCACCCGCCGGCACCGACACTCACCGGAGTCGACTGCTCCTGCACAGCCGACACGTCACGCTGCGTCCACGTGCTGGCCGTCTATTACGAGATGGCACAACGCGTCGACGACGATCCGCGCATCGCTCTCGATATCCAGGGCTTCTTCCGCACCTCGTCGGAGAGTACCGACGTATCCACCACGGCGGTTCCACAGCGGTGGGTCCCGCTGAATACCCTCGATCCGGCCGACTATTTCTCGGTGTCCAAGTAGTCGGTCGCAAAGGTGCCGTGTCGCCGGACCGGCCCACCCGTCTCATGGCAGGGCCCCGGCCCGCCCGCCCCGAGGTCGGCCAAGCCGCACCCGAGGCCGCCGCGCGCCCCTCGCTCGCGGAGGGAGGCGGCGACCACCGCACGATCACCCCGGCCCCGTCCCCGTCCGCTCGGGCCAGCGGGGGGCCAGCTAACGATCTTGGGAGCCCTGCGGGCACGTCAGAGCCCAGGCGAGATGCCGTCTCACCTGGGCTCTACTGGTGGGCCATCAGGGGCTCGAACCCTGAACCAATGGATTAAAAGTCCACTGCTCTGCCAATTGAGCTAATGGCCCGCACCGAGCAGCATAGCCCGCGTTCCCGCCGCAGCCCGAAGGCATTAGCCATCGAAGGGGCGGAGGGAGTGCGTCCGCTTTCGCGGGGAAGCGGCGGGCGGACTCGGTGGGTGGTGGAACGCGCGGCCAAGGGGCCGCACGGCCACCGGAGTTGAGACGCGGGGCCCGCGCGCGACCCCGTACCGGAGTACGGGAGCGCGGCGCGGGCCCCGCGGTCGAACACAGTGACGCCTTCAGGCGTCACGGCCGTTCTCAGCCGTTGCGCTTCCAGCGCGGCTTGTCCTCGCGGCGGCCGAAGGAGCCGGTGCCGTGACCGCGGTGGTCGTCGCGGCGGCCGTACGGGCGGTCGCCGCCACCCGAGCGGTAGCCGCCGGAGGAGGGGCGCTCGTCGCGGCGGTCGCGGTTGTACGGACGGTCGCCGCCACCGGAGCGGTAGCCGCCCGTGGAACGGCCGCCGGAGCGCTCGTCGCGGTTGAAGGGACGGTTCGGGCGGTCGCCGCGGTCACGGTTGAAGCCGCCACCGGAGCGGTCGTCGCGGCGGAAGCCGCCACCCGAGCGGTCGTCACGGCGG
>NZ_JBIRJY010000002.1:680597-758830 GCF_044329785.1 Streptomyces sp. NPDC017529 | reverse complement strand
GGTCACGGTTGAACCCGCCACCGGAACGGTCGTCACGACGGAAACCACCACGGTCACCACGGTCGCCGCGGTCGTTGTCACGACGGTCACGGCTGTCGCGGCCGTCGCGGCTGTCGCGGTTGAAGCCGCCACCGGAACGGTCGTCGCGGCGGAAGCCACCACCCGAGCGGTCGTCACGGCGGTCACGGTTGAACCCGCCACCGGAACGGTCGTCACGACGGAAACCACCACGGTCACCACGGTCGCCGCGGTCGTTGTCACGACGGTCACGGCTGTCACGGTTGAAGCCGCCACGGTCGCCGCGGTCGTTGTCGCGGCGGTCCCGGCGCTCGTAGTTGCCCCGCTCGTCGCGGTACGAGGAGCGGCGCGGCGCCTCGTCGGCCTCGGGGGCGGCCTGGGCCGGTACGGCGGCCTCCGTGGCCTCCTCGGCGGCGGCCGTCACGGCGGCCTCGGCGGCGGCCAGGGCCTCCGCCGGGTCCTCGCCCCGCTCACGCGCGGCGCGGGCCGTCAGGCGGTTGGCCTCCTCGCGCAGCTCGGCGGCACGGCGCTGCGCGCGCTCCAGCTCGCGGGAGAGCTCCTGCGCCTCGCGCTCGGCCTGCTTGGCGGAGTTGTTCGCGGAGTCGGCCTGCACCTCGGTCAGCGACCGGGCGCCGGTGATCCGGGCCACGTCCTCGTCGAAGGCGCCGGCGCCGCCGACGATGTGACGCGAGGCGTCCACGCCCGCGTCCTCCATCAGGCGGAAGATCTGGCGGCGCTGGTGCGGCAGGGCCAGCGAGACGACCGTGCCGGACCGGCCCGCGCGGGCGGTACGGCCGGAGCGGTGCAGGTAGTCCTTGTGGTCGCCGGCCGGGTCCACGTTCAGAACCAGGTCGATGCCGTCGACGTGGATGCCGCGGGCGGCGACGTCGGTGGCGACGAGGACGTTGACGTAGCCGTCCTTGAAGTCGGCCAGCGTGCGGGTGCGCGCGCCCTGCGTCATGCCGCCGTGCAGCGCGTCGGCGCGCACACCGGAGTCACACAGCTGCTCGGCGACGCGGTCGGCGCCGAGCTGGGTGCGCACGAAGATGATGGTGCGGCCCTTGCGGGCGGCGATGGCGGCGGTGACCGGCGCCTTGTCCTTCGGCTTCACGACCAGGACGTGGTGGGTCATGGTGGTGACGTTGCCCTGGGCGCTGTCGACCTCGTGGGTCGCCGGGTTGGTCAGGTAGCGCTTGACCAGGGTGCCGATCTCGTTCTCCATCGTGGCGGAGAACAGCATGCGCTGGCCGCCGGCCGGGATGAGGTCGAGCAGTTCGGTGACCTCGGGCAGGAAGCCCAGGTCGGCCATCTGGTCGGCCTCGTCCAGGACCGCGGTCTGCACCTTGTCCAGCGAGCAGGCGCCGCGGTTGATGATGTCGCGCAGACGGCCGGGGGTGGCGACGAGGACGTCGACGCCGCGCTCCAGCGCGTAGATCTGGTTGCCCATGGACGTACCGCCGCAGACGACCTTGAGCTTGAGGCCCAGGACGTCGCCGTACGGCTGCAGCGCGTCGCTGACCTGCATGGCCAGCTCACGGGTCGGGGTGAGGATGACGCCGCGGGGGCGCTTCTTCTCCGTGGAGCCGCCGGCCAGCTGGCTCAGCAGCGGCAGGCCGAAGGAGAGGGTCTTGCCGGAGCCGGTACGGCCGCGGCCGAGGATGTCGCGGCCCGCGAGCGCGTCGGGGATGGTCGCGGCCTGGATGGGGAACGGGGTGGTGACGCCGTTCTGGGCCAGCTTGCGGACGACCTTCTCGTCGAGGCCGAGGTCAGCGAAGGTGACCTGCGGGGTGTCGTCCTCGGTGTCGGCGTCCGCCTCGGCCACGGGCTCCGTGGGGGCGTCGGCCTGGGCAGCCGCTTCGGTCACCTCGGCCGGCGCCTCGGCGACGGCCTGGTCCTGCGGCTGGTCCTGCTGGGGGGTCGCCTGCTCGTCGGTTGCGGGCAGGACGGACTGATCAGTGGAAATGGACATGCTAAATGCGAAACCTTCCGGAGTCTCGGCACAGGCACGCGCCCAAACTCCGTGAGACTTCACAAACGACCGCCTCAATGCGGTCAGCCACGGCAAGGGAGAGAACGCGCCACGCGGCGCGCTTCTGCAGGCGCCGGGCAAATGGGATCAAACGATCTACCACCATACTCACCCCGACCCCCGGAAGGCAAATGCCTTCCCTGCCCCCCGCACCCACCGACACCCCCGCGACCTCCGCGCGCCCCGCATTCCCCCTGGTCACAGCCCCCTCAGGACTCCGCAAAGCCGCTTTTCATCCCGCGCTCTCCGGCTTCGAAGGGGCGGGCGGCTCGGACGACGGGGCCGACGGCGGGGTGCTCGGCGCCGGGTCCGGGCTCGCGCTCGGCGTCGGCTTCGCGGTCGGTGTCGTACGGGGCGGCTGGGCCGTCGACGAGGGCCGGCCGCCGATGGGCCGCGACGGGGCGGGGGCCGCAGGCCCGGAACCCGGCGCTCCGGGCTGTGCGGCACCGGGCGCGGCGCCCGACGCGGGCTCGGGGTGGGGCTCCGCCTTGTCCGCCGTCGGCGCGCGGCCGGTCGCGGGGGCGCCCGCGTGCCCCTCCGTGCCGTGCCCGCCCTCCGCGCGCCCCATCCGCCGCGGCCCCGCGCCCCCGCGTCCGTCGACCGTCCCGCCGTCCGGTTCCGGCCCGCCGTCGAGCCGCGCGGGCGAGCCCGAGGGCCGGGGCGACTGCGGATCGCTCACGCTCATGCAGCCGCTCAGCGACGCGGCCAGGGCGGAGGCGACGGCCACGGCGGCGGCGAGGCGGTTGCGGGCCGGGCCGGGAAGGGGGGAAGCGATCGGGCGCACGGGCGGGACCTCCGGATCCGGAGCGCGGAGACTGCGGAGATGAACGCCCTGCCCAACTCCCGCCGCCCACCGGAGGACACGCGCCGCGCGCACGAGATCCCCTGCGCGTGCCCGGATCGCCGCCCCGGCGCCCGCCACAGGCGCTCGGCGCACCGCGCACGCCCCGGACCCCGGCCCGGCGCTCAGCCGTAGCCCAGCGCGTGCAGCCGCTCGTCGTCGATCCCGAAGTGGTGCGCGATCTCGTGGACGACGGTGACCTCCGTCTCGGCCACCACGTCCTCCCGGGTGTCGCACATCCGCAGCGTCGGGCCCCGGTAGATCGTGATCCGGTCGGGCAGCACGCCCGCGTACCACTCGCCGCGGTCGGTCAGCGGCGTCCCCTCGTAGAGCCCGAGGAGGTCGGGGTCCTCGGCCGGTGGTTCGTCCTCGACGAACACCGCCACGTTGTCCATCAGCCGCGTCAGCTCCGGCGGGATCCGGTCCAGCGCCTCGGCCACCAGTTCCTCGAACTCCTCGCGCGTCATCTCCAGCACACCACCCATTGTCCGCCACGCCACCGCGCGGCAGCGGGATCCCGGGAAGCGGACAGCCGGGGCCACCCTCCGGCATACCGGGCGCGGGGCACGGGCATACGCGCCCAATGGCCCGTGTCGCGCCGCCCGGGGGCACACCCCCCGGCTCCCCCGTGTTCCGGCTGCTCCGCGCCTCGCTGGCCCGGGTGCGGGGCCTGCCCGCCGCCTTCCTCCGCGACTACCGCTCCCACCACACCGCCCCCACCAGCACCCTCACCCACACCCCGCACCCGTACGCCCGCGCCATCGGCCTGATCGCCGTCACCCTGCTGGGCGCCTGGCTGGGCCTGCTGATCGTCGGCAGCATCCACGCGCCGGTGGGGCCGGTGGACACGAACATGACACTCCGCCCGTCGTTCTCCGGCGGCACGAAGATCAACGTCTCGCCGCTGGGCGCCCTGGAACTGCGCAGCCACTACGCGCCGATACGCCTGGACGTCGACGTCGACCGGCTCGACCCCGTAAGGGCGCAGGCCCTGGTCGACCACCCTGAACGGTTCGCCGGCCTCCAGGACCAGGTCACCCGCGACGTCGTCAGCGGCACCGGCACCCTCGCCTTCCGCTCCTGCGTCGCGGTGGTCTCCGGCGCCACCGCGCTGGGCCTGGCCGTCTACCGCAGGCCGCGCCGCGCGCTGGCCGCCGGCGGCCTGGCGCTCGCGCTGCTGGCGTCGTCGGGGGCCGCCGCGTACGCCACCTGGAACCCCAAGTCCGTCCTGGAGCCGAAGTTCTCCGGACTGCTCTCCTCGGCGCCCTCGGTGGTCGGCAACGCCCGCAGCATCGTCAGCGACTTCGACGTCTACCAGAAGGAGTTGGCGCGCCTGGTGACGAACGTGACCAAACTCTACGAAGCGGCCTCCACCCTGCCCGCCTACGAGCCCGACCCCACCACGATCCGCGTGCTGCACGTCTCCGACATCCACCTCAACCCGGCGGCCTGGCAGATCGTCAAGTCGCTGGTCAAGCAGTACAAGATCGACGTGATCGTGGACACCGGCGACACCATGGACCACGGCTCGGCGGCCGAGAACGCCTTCCTGGACCCCGTCGCCACGCTCGGCGCCCCGTACGTGTGGGTCCGCGGCAACCACGACTCCGCCGCGACGCAGAAGTACCTCGCGACCCGCAAGAACGCCACGGTCCTCGACGACGGGCGGGCGGTGAGCGTCGGCGGGCTGCGGATCGCGGGCGTCGGCGACCCGCAGTTCACGCCGGACCGCTCGGTCGTCGCGGAGGGGGACTTCGCCGAACGCACGGCGGGCGGCAAGCTGGCCGACTCGCTCCGTACGCAGCGGCTCGCGGGCACGCCCGTGGACATCGCGCTGGCGCACAACCCGGTCGCGGCGGCCGAGGCGGACGGCCTGGCCCCGCTGGCGCTGGCCGGCCACATCCACCACCGCGAGAACAGCGTGCTCCCTCAGGGCACCCGGCTGATGGTGGAGGGCTCCACGGGCGGCGGCGGGCTGCGCGCCGTGCAGGGCAAGAAGCCGGCGCCGGTGCAGGCGTCCGTCCTCTACCTGGACCGCGGGACCAGGCGTCTCCAGGCGTGGGACGAGATCACGCTCGGCGGGCTGGGCCTGTCGAGTGCCGAGGTCAGCCGCCACCTGCCGAAGGAGAACCTGCCGGGGGCCACGCCGTCGCCCGGTACGGGGTCGCCCGGCGCGCCGTCCCCGGGCGGCTCGGCGGCCCGGACCGGTACGCCGTCGCCCGGCCGCCCGTAGGGCCGGGACCGGCGGCGGGGCCTACTCGAACGCACCACCGAACACACCGCCGAACGCACCATCGCGGCCCCCCGCCGCCGGTCCCCCGCAAACCGTTTTGGCGAACGGTCCCTGCATCCCATATGCTTCTCACGTCCCCGACGGCGCCCCACAAGGCACCAAGGCGGGCCATCAGCCCTCATCGTCTAGTGGCCCAGGACGCCGCCCTTTCAAGGCGGTAGCACGGGTTCGAATCCCGTTGGGGGCACGCATTACCGTGTGCGAGAATAGGTTCGCCGAAACTCGCACCGTGCAAGGTCCTGTGGAGCAGTTTGGAGTGCTCGCCACCCTGTCAAGGTGGAGGCCGCGGGTTCAAATCCCGTCAGGACCGCTGTGGCTGGGTAGCTCAGTTGGTACGAGCGATCGCCTGAAAAGCGATAGGTCGCCGGTTCGACCCCGGCCCCAGCCACCAGAAGTGGGAAGAGGCCCCGATCTCCGGATCGGGGCCTCTTTCGTCGTCCGGGGACGCGCCGCGTTCCGTGTGCGGGCCGGCCGCCCCGGAGGCGGCCGGCCCCGCGTGCGTCAGGCGCCCGCCGCGTGCGCCCCCGAACCACGCGACGGCACCTCGCGCCCGCCCGGGTGCCGGTGCCGCCACACCCAGAAGACCGCGCACGAGACCAGCGCCCAGCCGGCCAGCACCAGGAACGGGAAGGCGTGCTGCGAGGCGCCGAAGTAGACCGCCGTGTGCTGCGCGTTCACCGAGGCGCCCGGCGGCAGCCAGCGGCCGATGTGGCCGAGCACGGACGGCAGCAGGGGCCAGGAGACCGCACCGCCCGAGGACGGGTTGCCCAGGAGCACCATCAGGCCCCACGTCGGAATCATCGCCCAGCGCCCGATCAGGGTGTTGAACATCGTGAAGACCATGCCGGACGCGAACATCGTCAGCGCCAGGATCAGCCAGGACTCCACGAACGGCAGGTCGAGCGCGCCCAGCAGCCAGTCCACGACCGCGGCGATCGCGAACGCGCCGAGCAGCGCGTACAGCGCGGTGAAGGCGATCCGCTCCAGCGGGTTGAGGCCGCGGGCGTGCACGCTCAGCTGGATCGCGCCGACGAAGCCGATGATCACCGCGGCGAGCGAGATGTAGAAGAGGGCGAGGCCCCGCGGATCGCCCTCCTGGAGCGGCTTGAGGTCCTTGACCTCGACCGGCACGCCGACCGCCCGGCCCACCTCCGGGCCCGCCTGTTCGAGCACCTGCGCGACCTGGGCGCCCGCCGCCGAGGCCACGTCCAGCTCCACGCCCTTGTCCCGCACCCGCAGGATCGCGAAGACCTCCTGCTCCTCGACCCCCGCCTCGGCCGCGGCGTACGTGTCGTACGCGTGCAACTGGAGCGAGGCGTTCAGGGCCTTCTCCATGCCGTCGGCGAAGGCCTTGCCGTGCGGCGAGTCCGGCGGCCCCACCACGGCGGTCGGGATGTGGCGCGGGGTCGGGTTGGCCATCGTGTACGTGTAAGAGCCGGCGAAGAGACCCGCGGCGACGGCGAGGATGAAGACCAGCACGAGGGCGGGGAAGAACGGCGATTTCTTGAACGCGGCCCATTTCTCGGTCTGGGTCAGCGGCCGTCCGTGAGCTCCGTGCGGGTGGGCCTGGTCACCGTGCTGATCATCCATGAGGCCACGCTAAAACACCTATCCCGGACATTCCCCTGCTGGTCGGCCCACTGTGCGAAGGGCCCGGCGCACCCCGGCCCGGCCCGCCCCCGCGGCCGCCCCGCCGCAATTCGTTCGCCACCGTATTCACGGAGGTGAGATCCTGGGACCCGTATGTCCAGTCAGCCTGCCTCCGCCCGGCCCGACGGTGCCGCCCCCGCCCTGCCCGCTCTGCTGGAGCGGCTGCCCGAGCTGATGCTGCGCGACCAGCAGCGGCTGGGGCGCCGGCTCGACGGCGCGCGCCGGATCCGTAAGCCCGAGGCCCGCGCGGCCGTGCTCGCCGAGATCGCCGCCGGGATCGAGGAGGCGGAGCTGCGCGTCGAGCGGCGCCGCGCCGCGGTGCCCGCGATCACGTATCCGGAGCAGCTGCCGGTCAGCCAGAAGAAGGACGAGATCCTTGAGGCGATACGCGACCACCAGGTCGTGATCGTCGCCGGCGAGACGGGGTCCGGCAAGACGACCCAGATCCCCAAGATCTGCCTGGAGCTGGGCCGCGGCGTACGCGGTCTGATCGGGCACACGCAGCCGCGCCGGATCGCGGCCCGCACGGTCGCCGAGCGGGTCGCCGAGGAGCTGCGGACCCCGCTGGGCGAGGCGGTCGGCTGGAAGGTCCGCTTCACCGACCAGGTCGGCTCCGACACCCTCGTGAAGCTGATGACCGACGGCATCCTGCTCGCGGAGATCCAGACCGACCGCGAGCTGCGCCAGTACGACACGATCATCATCGACGAGGCCCACGAGCGCAGCCTCAACATCGACTTCATCCTCGGGTACCTGGCCCAGCTGCTGCCCAGGCGTCCCGACCTGAAGGTCGTCATCACCTCCGCGACCATCGACCCGGAACGGTTCGCCCGGCACTTCGGCTCCTTCGCCTCCGTACCGGCCGAGGGGGACGGGGACGAGACGCCCAGCGCGCCCATCGTCGAGGTCTCGGGACGTACGTACCCGGTCGAGGTCCGCTACCGCCCGCTCCTGGAGGAGGGCGGCACCGACAGCGACCGGGACCAGATCACCGCGATCTGCGACGCCGTGGACGAGCTCCAGGCCGAGGGGCCCGGGGACGTCCTGGTGTTCCTCTCCGGCGAGCGCGAGATCCGCGACACGGCGGACGCGCTCAACAAGAAGAACCTGCCCGCCACCGAGGTGCTGCCGCTGTACGCGCGCCTCTCGCACGCCGAGCAGCACCGCGTCTTCCAGCGGCACACCGGGCGCAGGATCGTTCTCGCGACCAACGTCGCGGAGACCTCGCTGACCGTCCCCGGCATCCGGTACGTGATCGACCCGGGCATGGCCCGGATCTCCCGCTACAGCTACCGCACCAAGGTCCAGCGGCTGCCGATCGAGCCGGTCTCGCAGGCCAGCGCCAACCAGCGCAAGGGCCGCTGCGGCCGTACCAGCGACGGCATCTGCATCCGGCTGTACTCGGAGGAGGACTTCCTCTCCCGCCCGGAGTTCACCGACGCCGAGATCCTGCGGACGAACCTGGCCTCCGTCATCCTCCAGATGACCGCGGCCGGCCTCGGCGACATCGAGAAGTTCCCCTTCATCGACCCGCCGGACCGCCGCAACATCAAGGACGGCGTGGACCTGCTGCACGAGCTGGGCGCGATCGACCCGAAGCAGAAGGACCCGAAGAAGCGGCTCACCCAGCTGGGGCGCAAGCTCTCGCAGCTGCCGGTGGACCCGCGGCTGGCCCGGATGGTGCTGGAGGCCGACCGCAACGGCTGCGTACGCGAGGTCATGGTCATCGCGGCGGCGCTGTCCATCCAGGACCCGCGCGAGCGACCCTCCGACAAGCAGCAGCAGGCCGACCAGCAGCACGCCCGCTTCAAGGACGAGACCAGCGACTTCCTGGCCTATCTGAACCTGTGGCGGTATGTGCGCGAGCAGCAGAAAGCACTGTCGTCGTCGGCGTTCCGCCGCATGTGCCGCAGCGAGTTCCTGAATTACCTGCGGATACGCGAGTGGCAGGACATCTACTCGCAGTTGCGTACGGTCGCCAAGACGATGGGGGTCCATCTCGCCGAGCAGGACGCGGCGCCCGAGCACATTCACACCTCCCTCCTCTCCGGTTTGCTTTCGCACATCGGGTTGAAGGACACGGACGCCAAGAACGAATACCTCGGCGCCCGCAGCGCGAAATTCGCGGTCTTTCCCGGCTCGGCCCTCTTCAAGAAGCCGCCGCGCTGGATCATGTCGGCGGAGCTGGTCGAAACGTCCCGCCTGTGGGCGCGGGTGAACGCCAGGATCGAGCCCGAGTGGATCGAGCCGCTGGCGCAGCACCTGGTCAAGCGGACGTACAGCGAGCCGCACTGGGAACAGAAGATGGCCGCGGTGATGGCGTACGAGCGGGTGACGCTGTACGGCGTGCCGATCGTCGCGCAGCGGAAGGTCAATTACGGGCGGATCGACCCGGAGACCTCCCGGGACCTGTTCATCCGCAACGCCCTGGTCGAGGGCGACTGGCGCACCCATCACCAGTTCTTCCACGACAATCGCAAACTGCTCGGCGAGGTCGAGGAGTTGGAGCACCGGGCCCGCCGGCGCGACATCCTCGTGGACGACGAGACGCTCTTTGACTTCTACGATCAGCGGCTGCCCGAACACGTCGTATCAGGCGCGCATTTCGACTCGTGGTGGAAGAAGAAGCGTCACGAAGAGCCGGAGCTGCTCAATTTCGAGCATTCCATGCTCATCAACGAATCCGCCGAAGCCGTCACCAAGGACGACTACCCGGACTCCTGGCGGCAGGGAAAGCTGAAGTTCCGCGTCACGTACCAGTTCGAGCCGGGCGCCGACGCGGACGGTGTGACCGTCCACGTCCCCCTCCAGGTCCTCAACCAGGTCTCTTCCGAAGGCTTCGACTGGCAGATTCCGGGCCTGCGCGAACAACTGGTGACCGAACTGATCCGTTCGCTGCCCAAACCGATCCGCCGCAACTACGTCCCCGCGCCGAACTTCGCCGCCCGCTTCCTGGACTCGGCCGTACCCCTCCAGGGCTCCCTGACCACGTCACTGGCGGCCGGCCTCCAGCGGATGGTCGGCGTCCCGGTCGACCCGGCCGACTTCGACACGGACAGGGTCCCCGACCACCTGAAGATCACGTTCCGGGTGGTCGACGAGCGGCGCCGCAAGCTGGCCGAGGCCAAGGACCTCGAAGCGCTGCGCCTCAAGCTCAAGCCGAAGACGCAGGCGGCCCTCAGCAAGGCCTTCGCGCAGGCCGCCGAACGGCCCGCCAAGGGCGGCAAGGACGGCGACCAGGACGCGGGGGCGCCGGCCGGCCTGGAACAGCGCACCGGCCTGACGTCCTGGACGCTGGGCACGCTGCCCCGCACGTTCGAGACCCGGCGCGGCGGCCAGCCGCTGAAGGCGTACCCCGCGCTGGTGGACGACGGCACGAGCGTCTCCGTACGCCTCTTCGACACCGAGGCGGAGCAGCGGACGGCGATGTGGGCCGGCACCCGCCGTTTGATCTTGTTGAATATCCCGAGCAACCCAGCCAAGTTCGCGCAGGGAAAGCTCACCAACCAACAGAAGCTGGCCCTGTCCGCGAACCCGCACGGCTCCATACAGGCCCTCTTCGAGGACTGCGTGACCGCCGCCGCCGACCGGCTGATCGGCGCACACGGCGGTCCGGCCTGGGACGAGGAGTCCTTCCGCAAGCTCTTCGACGCGGTGCGCGCCGACCTGGTCGACGCCACGATGAAGACGATCCAGCAGACCCGGGAGGTGCTGGCGGCCTGGCAGGCGTGCGAGCGCCGGCTCAAGGCCACCACCTTCCCCTCCCTGCTCCCGTCCCTCACGGACATCAAGGAGCAGCTGGCCGCCCTCGTCAGGCCGGGGTTCGTGACCGCGCACGGCGCCGGACGGCTGCCGGACCTCATGCGCTACCTGGTCGCCGTGGATCGCCGCCTCCAGCAGCTCCCCAACAACGCCGAGCGGGACCGCTCCCGCATGGCGAAGGTCAAGGAGATGCAGGACGAATACGCCTGGCTGCTGGAACAGTTCCCCAAGGGCCGCCCGGTGCCGGCCGAGGCCAGGGAGATCCGCTGGATGATCGAGGAGCTGCGGGTGAGCTACTTCGCGCACGCGCTCGGCACCGCGTACCCGGTATCCGACAAGCGGATCGTGAAGGCCGTGGACGCGGCGGTGCCCAAGGCGTGACCGGCCCCGGGGGCCCTTCGCCCGGGGCACCCGGTACCGAGTTCGACCGCACCCCCTGACCTGCTGTAGAGTCTTGCTTCGCAGCACCGCGCAAGCGGAAGCGGCACCAAGGTCCTGTGGAGCAGTTTGGAGTGCTCGCCACCCTGTCAAGGTGGAGGCCGCGGGTTCAAATCCCGTCAGGACCGCAGGAGAACGGCCCGTATCCCCCTGGGATGCGGGCCGTTCGCGTTTCCCGTGCGGGCCGCCCCCGCCCGGAGACCCGGCCCGTACGGCTCCGGGCCCTTTCGCGTATTGACTGGTGCGCGCGCCGCCGGTAGTCACGAGGAAGGACGTGAGGCCGGAGGGAGCGCGCGATGCCGACAGCTGCCAGGCACGAGACCAGGGCGCTCCTGAGAGCCCATCTGTCGGCCGCCACCGGCTACCGCCACCTCACGCGCCACTGCCCCGTCTGCGCCCGCCTGCTGCGGCTCGCCATGGAGCCCCGTGGCCGGGCCGCCGGCGTCCCGGAAGGCGACTCCGCCGCCCGACCGCCCGCCGGGCCCGCCACGGAGCCCTCGGGGGCCTCTGACGCGGCGTACACACCGCCCCCGGAGACGGCAGAGGACGAAAGTCCCCCGGCTCGGTGACCAACGGCGCCTTCCTCACCGGCCCCTCAGTGGGAGGCTGTTGGCAGAAACGCGGCGCGCCGGCCCTCTATCGCAGGGGCGCGTACGCCACAAGCGCCGGAGCCTGTGACGGGTGTCACCGGACGAGTTTCGGGAACCGCCGACCTTACGGCCGCCCTACACCCGGTCAATTTAATATGTGCAATTGCACCGCCTGCCCGGCAGTCCGCCGACTGGACCGGAGAACCGCGGGGCCCGCCCCCTGCGGCCCCCGCGGGCGGTGCCCAGCCGGCCGGAACGGCCCGCGGGGCGGGCGCGCGCGCAAAAAAATCGCGCTGGACCCGGCGGAGTCCAGCGCGATCGATGACGTACCCGGTTGCTGCGGGTGTGGGGCCTGTTGGGGCAGGCTCCGCGTCGTATGGAGCTGTGTGGTGCTAGGTGGAGCTGCGCGGAGCCGGGTGGGGCTCCGCTCGCCGCGTCCGGGTTGGGGGGCCCGAAAACAGCGCGGTTATGCGGTTGTTCAGGATTCGCTGCGCTGCTGCGGAATGCCCGCCAGCAGTGCGCGAACCTCGGCCTCGCGGTAGCGCCGGTGCCCTCCGAGCGTGCGGATGGACGTGAGCTGCCTGCCTTGGCCCAGCGGGTCACCGTCTTCGGGTCCACGCGGAACATCGTGGCGACCTCGGCGGGGGTAAGCAGCGGCTCGGCGTCAGGGGTGCGAGCGGTCATGAGCGGCCTCCTCGGGAGAACCGAACCATCACGGTTCTTTCCTCTAAATTCTGCACCTTGACCCGCGTTGCCCGAAATGGCAGACGCGGGCCGAGTCGGTTATAGGACGAACGGCTTGTCCTCGGCACTACAACTACACCATCTGTCCAGCCACGTCGGCCAAACCGATGGAATTGCCCTCTCAGGTGTTCAACCTCGGCGGAAGCCGATGGACTATGCCATAGCGGACAGTCACACCACCGTGACGATCAGTCACAAGGTGATCAGCCGCCACCAGACCCACCAAGGAGCGCAATACCGAACTATCCGCCCTTAGTAGGGCAGAAGGGGCCCTTGTCAGGCTCCTTGTCCTATTTTGGCACGAGGGTATGGCTTGGCCGCAAGGCCCGAAGTCAGTGCTTTAGGTCACGCTTGAGGCAAACGCCCGGATCGGGACCTACGTCCCACGACTTCGCCTCAGTAGTGTGCACGAACCCCGTACTCCACAGATCATTTTGTCTGCCCGGAGTCGTGGAGAAGACCACCCGCGGCCCGCACGACGGCCTCCAGGGACCGCGGGAACACCCCGGGACATGTACCGGGACTCCTCAGCAACGCCCGTGGTTCCCGAACCCGTACGAAACTTCCGCCTCAGCTGGCGAACTGACGCTCGCGCACCTCACGCCACCGGTCCGACAGCCTCTCGTACGCCTCGCCGGCCCGGTCGCCGTCCCCTTCGCGCAGCGCCGCCAACCCCTCCGCGACCTCCGCGGCCGAGCGGTCCTCGGCCAGCTGCCCTTCGGGCACCGCGTGCACCAGCCCGCCGTAGTCCAGCTCCACCAGCGCCCGCGGATGGAACTCCTCCAGCCACCGGCCCACGTCCATCAGACCGTCGATCAGCGGCCCCTCTTCCAGGGAGTCGCGCAGCGTCCGCAACCCCCTGGCCACGCGGCGCCGCGCCTGCACCATCGGCGTCCGGTACCGCAGCACCAGACCGTCCTCGCCCTTGGTGTACTCCCGCTCGCAGTCCCCGAAGAGCGCGAACCAGCGCACGGGCACGTGCCAGGTGGCGGTGCGGATCCACGGGCGGGCGTCCGGATTGCGCTCCAGCCACTCCTCGTAGTCGGCGGCCGCCTGCCGCCGCACCACGGGCGGCAGCGCCGCGTCCAGCACGGGCGCCGGAAGCAGTTCGGAGAGCCCTTCCAGGGCCTGCCAGCCGCGCAGCCGCGTCCGCCAGGGGCAGACGCACGTGACGCCGTCCACGACCGCGACGAAGGCGTCGCTGCTCTCGTGGACCGGGACCGGCACCGGCGGGGTGGGCAGCAAATCGGCCAGGGACCGCCGAAGTTCGTCCTGAACCGTGGGGGTCCGCGGGCGCTTGGCATAGCGCGCCCAGTAGGAGCGCTCCGGCTCGGGGAACGCTGCCAGCGGCTCGTAGACCCGCAGATATGCCGCGTACGGGACCGTCACCGACGACGCCAAGGCCACGCCCGCTCCTTCGATTCCTTCAAAGTGATGTCCGCCGAACAACCGCAAAGAATGGCAAAGGGGTGCAAAGTGCCGGGAGTTGGCTGTTCCCGCCCGGCCAGGGGTACGGCAAATCGTCCCACGGCCGTCCCCCAGGAGAGGGTGATCCTCCGCACTGGACCGATCAGCGCGCCGTTCAGGTCTTACTCTCTTCCCGACCGGCCCTCCCGCCCTCCCCCTGCCACAAGCAACAGGGAGCCACCGGAGGGCGTCCTCCGCGACTATGGGAGTCACCACCGTGACCGACGTACGTCCTTCCCCCGTCAGCGCCGACGGGGGCGTCCTGCACACCCTGTTCCGCTCCGAACAGGGCGGCCACGAGCAGGTCGTCCTCTGCCAGGACCGCGCAAGCGGCCTGCGGGCCGTCATCGCCGTCCACGACACCCGCCTGGGCCCGGCCCTCGGCGGCACCCGCTTCCACGCGTACGCCTCCGAGGAGGAGGCCGTGCTGGACGCCCTGAACCTCTCCCGCGGCATGTCGTACAAGAACGCCCTCGCCGGGCTCGACCACGGCGGCGGCAAGGCGGTGATCATCGGTGATCCCGAACTGGTCAAGACCGAAGAACTCCTGCTCGCGTACGGCCGGTTCGTGGCTTCCCTCGGCGGCCGTTACGTGACCGCGTGCGACGTCGGCACGTACGTGGCGGACATGGACGTCGTCGCCCGCACGAACCGGTGGACCACCGGCCGCTCACCCGAGAACGGCGGCGCGGGCGACTCCTCCGTACTGACCGCCTTCGGCGTCTACCAGGGCATGCGCGCCTCGGCGCAGCACCTGTGGGGCGACCCGACGCTGCGCGGCCGCAAGGTCGGCGTCGCCGGCGTCGGCAAGGTGGGCCACCACCTCGTCGAACACCTCCTGGAGGACGGCGCCGAGGTCGTGGTCACGGATGTGCGCGCCGAGTCGATCGAGCGCGTCCGCAGCCGGCACCCGCAGGTCCGGGTGGCACCGGACACCGGGTCGCTGATCCGTACGCCGGGTCTGGACGTGTACGCGCCCTGCGCCCTCGGCGGCGCCCTGGACGACGACACGGTGCCGGCGCTGACCGCGCGGGTGGTCTGCGGCGCGGCCAACAACCAGCTGGCGCACCCCGGCGTCGAGAAGGACCTCGCCGACCGCGGCATCCTCTACGCGCCGGACTACGTGGTGAACGCCGGCGGCGTGATCCAGGTGGCCGACGAGCTGCACGGCTTCGACTTCGACCGCTGCAAGAAGAAGGCCGCGAAGATCTTCGACACCACGCTGTCGATATTCGCTCGTGCGAAGGAAGACGGCATTCCGCCCGCCGCGGCGGCGGACCGGCTGGCCGAGCAGCGGATGGCGGACGCCCGGCGGGCCTGACGCCCGACCGAAGAATTCACGCCATTTTTTGGCCGGTCGCGGCACTCGCCGCGACCGGTTTCGCTCAACACTGCCCGCTATTGCTCGGGTTCGACCGAAGCTGATCGCGATCCGATCGTGCTCCGAACGGCCCGCAGCTCACCCGAACATCCCCGGGAACGCCTCGCCGATCACAGACCGTACCAGCGAGCACCACGGACGGTACACACAAACGGCACCCCGCCCCTCCGTAATGATCACAGAGCATTGCGTAAGGGATCACGGGCAGTGAAGGAGACATCCCTCACCACCCGTCGGCGGGTCGCCGTGGCGGACAGGTTAAAATCGCAGCTGACCAGCGGGGACGGGGCGTCTCGCCGGTCGTGCCGAGCGGTCGGTGATGCGGGCGACGTACCGTATGGCCGCGGAAGCAGGTACCGTTAAAGCCCTACGGGCCGGTCTCTCCGTCGAGAGTCCGCTCTGAATCATGAACGCGTGTCAAGACTCTGGGGCCGTCGAGCCCCGTCGTTGAGGGGGTCGAGCCATGGGGCGCGGCCGGGCCAAGGCCAAGCAGACGAAGGTCGCCCGCCAGCTGAAGTACAACAGCGGTGGGACTGATCTCTCACGCCTGGCCGAAGAGCTGGGTGCATCGCCGCAACAGCCGGCACAGCAGCAGCCGCCGAACGGCGAGCCGTTCGAGGATGACGAGGACGACGACCCGTACGCGCGGTACGCCGACCTTTACAACCGAGACGACGATGACGAGGACGAGGGCAACTCGTCCCAGCAGCGTCGTCGCGCCTGACGTACGACGTCTTCTCTGTCGTACGTGCACGGTGTGCACAGCAGTTCCACGGACCCGGTCCGGGGTAGCCACCTCGGACCGGGTTCTGTGCTGCCCTGACGAGCGAATCAGGCGGAGTAGTCACCGGTCAGGGTCACTGCCTCGGTGTGCTCACCGCGCTCGACGATCTCGCCGCCGACCCAGGCGTCCACGCCGCGGTCCGCGAGGGTGGCCAGGGCCACGTCCACCGACTCCTGCGGCACGACGGCGATCATGCCGACGCCCATGTTCAGGGTCTTCTCCAGCTCCGGCCGCTCCACGTCGCCGGCCTTGCCGACCAGGTCGAAGATCGGGTCCGGGGTCCAGGTGGACCGGTCGACCGTGGCGTGCAGGCCGTCCGGGATCACCCGGGCCAGGTTGTTGGCCAGGCCGCCGCCGGTGATGTGCGAGAAAGCGTGCACCTCGGCCGTGCGGGTCAGCGCCAGGCAGTCCAGCGAGTAGATCTTGGTGGGCTCCAGCAGCTCCTCGCCGAGGGTCCGGCCGAGCTCCTCGATCCGCTGGTCCAGGGACATCCCGGCGCGGTCGAACAGCACGTGCCGGACGAGCGAGTACCCGTTGGAGTGAAGACCGGAGGATGCCATCGCGATGACGGCGTCACCCGTACGGATACGATCCGCGCCCAGCACCCGGTCCGCCTCGACGACACCCGTGCCGGCGCCCGCGACGTCGAAGTCGTCGGCACCCAGCAGCCCGGGGTGCTCGGCGGTCTCGCCGCCGACCAGCGCGCAGCCGGCCAGCACACAGCCCTCGGCGATGCCCTTGACGATCGCCGCGACCCGCTCCGGGTAGACCTTGCCGACACAGATGTAGTCGGTCATGAACAGCGGCTCGGCACCGCAGACGACCAGGTCGTCCACGACCATGCCGACGAGGTCGTGACCGATCGTGTCGTACACGCCCATCCGGCGGGCGATGTCGACCTTCGTGCCGACCCCGTCGGTGGCCGAGGCGAGCAGCGGACGCTCGTACCTCTTGAGGGCCGAGGCGTCGAAGAGGCCGGCGAACCCGCCGAGGCCGCCGACGACCTCGGGGCGGGTGGCCTTCTTGACCCACTTCTTCATCAGGTCGACGGCGAGGTCGCCCGCTTCGATGTCCACGCCCGCTGCTGCGTAGCTGGCGCTGGTGCCCGCGTGCTGGGCATGCTCAAAAGACTCGGCAGACATGGCGTTGAGATCTTTCCTGTCGGTGTGTACGAGCTCTACGGGCGGCGCAGCGCGTCGGCGCCGCCGACCCCGGCCGTCAGCGTCTCGACGCCGTCCAGGTCCGGCTTGGCCTGGCCCGCGGTCTCCGACTCCAGGAGGTGCTTGCCCAGCAGCTCCGGGTCGGGGAGGTCGACCGGGTACTGGCCGTCGAAGCACGCGCGGCACAGGTCCGGCTTGGCGATCGTCGTCGACTCGATCATGCCGTCGATCGAGATGTACGACAGCGAGTCGGCGCCCAGCGACTTGCCGATCTCGTCGACGGTCAGACCGTTGGCGATCAGTTCGGCGCGGGTGGCGAAGTCGATGCCGTAGAAGCACGGCCACTTGATCGGCGGCGAGGAGATCCGGATGTGGACCTCGGCGGCGCCGGCCTCGCGGAGCATGCGGACCAGGGCGCGCTGGGTGTTGCCGCGGACGATCGAGTCGTCGACGACCACCAGGCGCTTGCCGCGGATGACTTCTTTGAGGGGGTTGAGCTTGAGACGGATGCCCAGCTGGCGGATGGTCTGCGAGGGCTGGATGAAGGTCCGGCCGACGTAGGAGTTCTTCACCAGGCCGACGCCGTACGGGATGCCGCTGGCCTCGGCGTAGCCGACCGCGGCCGGCGTGCCGGACTCCGGGGTCGCTATGACGAGGTCGGCGTCGGCGGGGGCCTCGGCGGCCAGCCTGCGGCCCATCTCCACCCGGGAGAGGTACACGTTGCGGCCCGCGATGTCGGTGTCGGGACGCGCCAGGTAGACGTACTCGAAAACGCAGCCCTTGGGCTTTGCCTCGGCGAAGCGGGAGCTGCGCAGGCCGTTCTCGTCGATGGCGACCATCTCCCCGGGCTCGATCTCCCGGATGAAGCTGGCGCCGCAGATGTCCAGGGCGGCCGTCTCGGAGGCCACCACCCAGCCGCGCTCCAGGCGGCCGAGGACCAGCGGGCGGATGCCCTGCGGGTCGCGGGCCGCGTACAGCGTGTGCTCGTCCATGAAGCACAGCGAGAAGGCGCCCATGACCTTGGGAAGGACGCGCGGCGCGGCCTCCTCGACGGTCAGCGGCTTGCCGTCCTCGTCGACCTGGCCGGCCAGCAGGGCCGTCACGAGGTCGGTGTCGTTGGTCGCCGCGACCTGGGTCGCGCGGCCGCCCTCGCGGGGCAGCGCGGCGACCATCTCGGCGAGTTCGGCGGTGTTGACCAGGTTGCCGTTGTGGCCGAGCGCGATCGAGCCGTGCGCGGTGGCACGGAACGTCGGCTGCGCGTTCTCCCACACCGAGGCGCCGGTGGTGGAGTAGCGGGCGTGGCCCACGGCGATGTGGCCCTGGAGGGAACCGAGGGATGTCTCGTCGAAGACCTGGGAAACCAGGCCCATGTCCTTGAAAACGAGGATTTGGGAGCCGTTGCTCACTGCGATGCCCGCGGACTCCTGTCCGCGGTGTTGCAGGGCATACAGCCCGAAATAGGTGAGTTTGGCGACCTCTTCACCCGGAGCCCAGACACCGAAGACGCCGCATGCGTCCTGGGGGCCCTTCTCGCCGGGGAGCAGGTCGTGGCTGAGTCGTCCGTCACCACGTGGCACAGCACCGAGTCTAGGGCAGGTCCGCGATTCATCCGAACCGGGGATCGAACCGGGACGGTAGCCGGAGCCGCATTCCGGGCCCGGTGAATGCCCGACGTGAGCACCCGCTCACGGACAGGATCACGCGCCATGCACATCTCGCAGCCCTTGGTGCAGCGCCGCCACGTCGGCCTCGATCGCGTCGCGAGCGCCATCCGTCGCTGCGCGCGGCGCGCCTGAGCGCCCTTCTTTTCACATTCTCTTCACGTGAGGACCGCCCCGTTCCGGCGCGGGACCGACGCGCGCCGCAGCATCGTCCTCATCACCGTCGCGACGTGGGGTGAAATGCGCCACTCCGCCATTCGGAGGTGGCCCGCCGGCGCGCGTATCCGGTGAATTCCGGGCTTTTCGACCCGGCTCCCCGTGCTGCCTTCCCCCACATTTCCGTGGCGGTCCGCCACCGCCGCCGACACCCTGGCCGTGGGCGGCGCGGGCCCGGCCACCGCGGCCGGATCCGCTTACCGGGAACGGCCGTTCCGGGCGGGGGCGGCAATCAGCCCATAAGGGGCAAGTACGGTGCGAGATCGGCCCGTTCGCCGCTGGCGCTGACGTCGGCCGCCTCGACCGCCGCGGGCCACGCCGTACGGCCGGTGGCCAGGCGGAGCCAGGTCATCGGGTCGGTCTCGACGACGTTCGGCGGCGTACCGCGGGTGTGCCTGGGACCCTCGACGCACTGGACGACGGCGAACGGCGGCACCCGGACCTCGACCGAGCCGCCGGGCGCCTTCGTGGCGAGCGCGTCGGCGAGCAGCCGGGTGGCGGTGGCCAGGGCCTGGCGGTCGTACGGGATGTCCAGGCCGGTGGCGGCGGCCAGGTCGTCGGTGTGCACCACCAGTTCGACGCAGCGGACCACCAGGAAGTCGTCCAGCCGCATGGCGCCGATACGGGCCGCCAGCAGCCGGTCGCCGGGGGCGTCCGGAACGGCTTCGGCGTAGCGGGCGGCGGCTCGGTCCAGGAGGTCGGCCGGCGCCGCCGAGGCCGCCGTCCCGCGGGCGATCTCGTCCACCTTCCCGGCCAGCGCGCGGGTCGCGGACGGCCAGGTGGCGAGAGTGACCTCCTGGGCGGGCGGCGCGGGCTGCGCCAGGGCCGCGGGGACCTGTTCGAGCGCCATGGAGAGGTGCGCGACCAGCTCGCGCACCGTCCAGTCGCCGAGGCGGGTGGGCAGCGCGAACTGCTCGGGGGACAACTGCCGTACGGCGTCGCGTACGTGACCGAACTGCGCAATGACGGCGGCGCGGGTCCGGGCGGGATCGTAACTGCGGGCTCGGGACCTGCCGGCCGGCTTACGGGCACTGGGCATGGCGTCGAGGCTACTGCGCGGGGCGCGTCGCGTAGTCGCCGAGACCGCGCTCCACCAGGTCGAAGGCCCGGTGGGCGGCGGCGACCGCGTCCGGGTGCACGGCGTCGGCGGCCTCGCCGGCGAGCAGCCTGCGGTGGTTCTCGGCGATGAGGGCGCTGCGAACGCCCGTCAGCTGGCCCGCGGCGACCCGGGCCGTCGGCCGGTCGCCGCCGGTCTCCTCCGCCAGGGCCTCGGCCAGCAGCTCTTCGCCGTGCCGGACGCTGGCGTGGGCGCGGAGCAGGAGGGCCGGCGTGTCCACGATCAACTGGCGGATGCGGAGCACTTCTTTCGCGTCGCACAGGCCGACGGACGGGTCGCGGGCATCCAGCATCTCCACGAACTGGCGGCGGAGCGCGGCGACCGCGGACTCCCCCGGGGCGCGCTCGCGGACGGCGCGGGCCGCGTCGTCCGCGTGGTGCTCCAGCGGCTTGAGGACCAGGTCCTCCTTGGAGCCGTAGTAGTTGAAGACGGTCATCTTGGAGACGTCGGCGGCGTCGGCGATCTCCTGCACGGAGACCTTCTCGAAGCCCCGCTCCAGGAACAGTTCGACGGCGGTGCGCAGCACGCGCCGTCCCGTCTGCAGTTTCTTGCGCTCGCGCAGTCCCATCTCCTCAGCCATGCCACCACTGTACCAGGGCAAAAAATAATACCGGATAAAATATTGACTCGGTACACGACGGGCGGGCATGGTGCAGCCATGACCGTTTCCACCGTTTCCCCGCGCACCTCCCCGGCCGGTACGGCAGGTGCCGCTCCGCCCGGCCCGCCCGGCCCGTCCGCCGCCGGGCCGGGCGGCATGACGCCGGCCCGGCGCAAGATCGGCTTCGCCGTCTGCCTCGCGACGATGCTGCTCGCCGTCCTCGACCAGAACATCGTCTCGGCCGTCACGGTCCCGATCGCCCGCGAACTGGACCCGCTGCACGGCGTGGACCGCATCCCATGGCTCATCAGCACGTTCTCCCTGGCCGCCACCGCCGCGCTGCCCCTGTACGGCAAGCTGTGCGACTCCCTCGGCGCGAAGAAGGTCTTCCTCGGTGCCGTCACCACCTTCCTGCTCGGCTCCGCCCTGTGCGGGGCCGCGCAGAGCATGGGGCAGCTGATCGCCTTCCGTGCCCTGCAAGGCCTGGGCGGCGGCGGGCTGATGAGCGTCACCATGGTCGTCATCGCCCGGCTCAAGGAGCCGGGCGAGAAGGGCGCGGGCAGGTTCTCCGGCATCGGCGGGCTGGTCGCGGGGGCCGGCATGGCCCTGGGCCCGGTGGTCGGCGGGCTGCTCGCCGACCACGCGGACTGGCGCTGGATCTTCTACGTCAACCTGCCGGTCGGCATCGCCGTGCTTGTCACGTCCGCACTGGTCCTCAAGCTCCCCCAGCACGGGAAGCGACGGCGCATCGACTTCCTCGGCGCTGCTCTGGCGGCGGCGTTCTCCACCGCGCTGCTGCTGGTGACGGAGTGGGGCGGCCGGGATTACGGCTGGGGCTCCCCGGTGATCGTGGGGCTGACCGCCGGCGCCGTGGCGCTGCTCGGCCTGTTCCTGTGGCGGCAAGCCACCGCCGCCGAGCCGCTGCTACCGCTGTCGATGTTCCGCAACCGCACGCTGCGCACCGGCTTCGCGGTCCAAGGGCTGGTCGGCGTCGCCCTGATGGGCTCGATGGTCTACGTGATCATCTACCTCCAGCTGGCCCGCGGCATCGCGCCCGCCGCGGCGAGCCTGTTCATGATCCCCATAGCGCTCGGCATGGCCTGCTCGGGCCTGCTGACCGCCAGACTCGCTGCCCGCGGATGGACGGAGAAGACCTTCGTCATCAGCGGTACGGCCTGTGCCGCCGTGGCCGCGCTCCTGCTCTCGACGAACGGCGCCGACACCGGGCTGTGGGCCGTACGGGCCGAACTGCTCCTGCTCGGCGCCGGGTTCGGCCAGACGCTGGGCCAGCTGATCGTGCTCGTCCAGCAGGCCGCGCCGCTCCACCAGCTCGGGGTCGCGACGACCGGCATACGCTTCTTCCAGACCCTGGGCGGTTCGCTGGGCGCCGCCCTGTTCGGGACGGTGCTGGCCCGGGTCTACGCCGCCCGCGGCCCCGGCGGCTCGACCAGCGCGATACCCACCCTCAAAGGCGAGGCCCACACCCGAGCGGTGGACGCCTTCAGCTCCTCCACGGGCGTGGTCTTCCTCTGCTCCGCAGGCGTCCTGGCCCTGGCGCTGCTCCTGGCCCTGCGCATACGGCCGGCCGCGCCGGCGGCCGAGGAGACATGACCGGCGGAAGCGGGGGCGGCGCGTTCCGGTGCGCCGGTGGCCCGCCCCCGGGAGAGGACGGGCCACCGTGTGGGAGTGCTGCGGGAGTGCTCAGCCGAACAGGGCCGGGATCGTCCCCTCGTGAGCTTCCCTGAGGTCGCTCAGCGAGACGGTGAACTGCCCCTGCACGTCGATCTCTTCTCCGTCCACGACACCGATGCGGGTGGCCGGGAGGCCGCGCGCGCCGCACATGTCGCTGAAGCGCAGCTCCTCGCTGCGCGGGACCGCGACGATGGCGCGGCCCGCCGACTCGGAGAACAGGAGGACGAAGGGGTCCAGGCCGTCGGGGACGACGATCCGGGCGCCCTTGCCGCCGCGCAGGCACGACTCGACGAGGGCCTGGATCAGGCCGCCGTCGGACAGGTCGTGCGCCGCGTCGATCATGCCGTCGCGGGAAGCCGAGATCAGGATCTCGGCCAGCAGCTTCTCCCGGCCGAGGTCCACCTGCGGCGGCAGGCCGCCCAGGTGGTCGTGGACGACCTGGGACCAGGCCGAGCCGCCCAGTTCGTCCCTGGTGTCACCGAGGAGGTAGACGAGATGGCCCTCGTCCGCGAACGCGACCGGGGTACGGCGCGCGACGTCGTCGATCACGCCGAGCACCGCGACCACGGGGGTCGGGTGGATGGCGGCCTCGCCGGTCTGGTTGTAGAGGGAGACGTTGCCGCCGGTGACCGGCGTACCGAGCTCCAGGCAGCCGTCGGCGAGGCCGCGGACGGCCTCGGCGAACTGCCACATGACGGCCGGGTCCTCGGGCGAGCCGAAGTTCAGGCAGTCGGAGACCGCCAGCGGCTTGGCGCCGGTCGCCGCGACGTTGCGGTAGGACTCCGCCAGCGCCAGCTGCGCGCCGTGGTACGGGTCCAGCTTGGCGTAGCGGCCGTTGCCGTCGGTGGCGATGGCCACGCCCAGCCCGGACTCCTCGTCGATGCGGATCATGCCGGAGTCCTCCGGCTGCGCCAGCACGGTGTTGCCCTGCACGAAGTGGTCGTACTGGCTGGTGATCCAGGACTTGGACGCCTGGTTGGGCGAGGCGACCAGCTTGAGCACCTGCTCGCGCAGCGCCTCGCCGGTCTCCGGGCGCGGCAGCTTGCCCGCGTCGTCGGCCTGGAGGGCGTCCTGCCAGGCGGGGCGCGCGTGGGGACGCTCGTAGACCGGGCCCTCGTGGGCGACGGTCTTCGGGTCGACGTCGACGATCTTCTCGCCGTGCCAGAAGATCTCCAGCCGGTCGCCGTCGGTGACCTCGCCGATGACGGTCGCGGTGACGTCCCACTTCTCGCAGATCGCCAGGAAGCGCTCGACCTTCGCCGGTTCGACGACGGCGCACATGCGTTCCTGCGACTCGCTCATGAGGATTTCCTCGGGCGAGAGCGTCGAGTCGCGCAGCGGTACGTCGTCCAGCTCCACGCGCATGCCGCCGGAACCGTTGGAGGCCAGTTCGCTGGTGGCGCAGGACAGGCCGGCCGCGCCGAGGTCCTGGATGCCGACGACCAGCTTCTCGGCGAACGCCTCCAGGGTGCACTCGATGAGCAGCTTCTCCTGGAAGGGGTCGCCGACCTGGACGGCGGGCCGCTTGCTCGGCTTGGCGTCGTCGAAGGTCTCCGAGGCCAGGATCGAGGCGCCGCCGATACCGTCGCCGCCGGTTCGGGCGCCGTAGAGGATGACCTTGTTGCCGGCGCCGGACGCCTTGGCGAGGTGGATGTCCGCGTGCCGCATCACGCCGATCGCACCGGCGTTGACCAGCGGGTTGCCCTGATAGCAGGAGTCGAAGACGACCTCGCCGCCGATGTTGGGCAGGCCCAGGCAGTTGCCGTAGCCGCCGATGCCCGCGACGACGCCCGGCAGGACGCGCTTGGTGTCGGGGTGGTCGGCGGCGCCGAAGCGCAGCGGGTCCACGACGGCGACCGGGCGGGCGCCCATGGCGATGATGTCGCGGACGATGCCGCCGACGCCGGTGGCCGCGCCCTGGTACGGCTCGACGTAGGACGGGTGGTTGTGCGACTCGACCTTGAAGGTGACCGCGTAGCCCTGGCCGACGTCGACGACGCCCGCGTTCTCGCCGATGCCGACGAGCATCGCGTCGTTCTCGGGGACCTTCTGGCCGAACTGCCTCAGGTGGACCTTGCTGCTCTTGTACGAGCAGTGCTCGGACCACATGACGGAGTACATCGCGAGTTCGGCGCCGGTGGGACGGCGGCCGAGGATCTCGCGGACGCGCTCGTACTCGTCCTGCTTCAGGCCGAGTTCGGCCCACGGCTGGTCGGTGTCCGGCGTCTCGGCTGCGTGCTTGACCGTGTCGAGCGTCATGCGTTGACCAATTTCTTCAGGATCGAGGTGAAGAATCCGAGGCCGTCCGTGCGGCCGGTGCCGATCAGCGGCTCGACGGCGTGCTCGGGATGCGGCATGAGGCCGACGATGTTGCCCGCCTCGTTGGTGATACCGGCGATGTCGCGCAGCGAGCCGTTGGGGTTGCCGTACCCGTCGGCGGCGTCGCCCCCGGTCAGGTAGCGGAAGGCGACGCGCCCCTCGGCCTCCAGCATGTCGAGCGTGCGCTCGTCGGCGACGTACCGGCCGTCGATGTTCTTCAGCGGTACGGAGATCTGCTGGCCGGCGGTGTAGTCGGCGGTCCAGGCGGTGTCCGCGTTCTCCACCCGCAGCCGCTGGTCTCGGCAGACGAAGTGCAGGCTCTCGTTGCGCAGCATGGCGCCGGGCAGCAGGTGGGTCTCGGTCAGCACCTGGAAGCCGTTGCAGATGCCGAGCACCGGCAGGCCGCCCTTGGCCTGCTCGATGACGGTGTCCATCACCGGCGAGAAGCGGGAGATGGCGCCGGCCCGCAGGTAGTCGCCGTAGGAGAAGCCGCCGGGCAGGACCACGGCGTCGACCTGCTTGAGGTCCTTGTCACGGTGCCACAGCGGCACCGCCTCGGCCCCGGCGAGCCGGACGGCGCGCTGGGTGTCACGGTCGTCGAGCGTGCCCGGAAAGGTGATGACTCCGATGCGCGCCGTCATGACCCGGCCTGGTCTTCGACGTGGACGGTGAAGTCCTCGATGACGGTGTTGGCGAGGAAGGTCTCGGCCATCTCGTGGATACGGGCGAGGGCGGCGTCGTCGACCGGGCCCTCCACCTCAAGTTCGAAACGCTTGCCCTGACGGACGTCGCCGATCCCCTCGAATCCCAGGCGGGGCAGTGCGCGCTGCACCGCCTGGCCCTGCGGGTCGAGGATCTCCGGCTTGAGCATGACGTCGACTACGACGCGTGCCACTGGCACTCCCGATGGTGTGGTGCGTAAGGCGGTGTCATCACAGTACCGTGTTCGAAAATCTACGCGCATAGATATCGTGACAAGGCGGTCACGGTGCGGCAACAGGCTCGGTAAGCGGTGGGGAAAATCTCAGAAAAGACCTAGGGTCCACATTGCGGAAGGACACGCTGAGGAAATTAACTGGGCTTCACAATGCAATGCCCACCGCTGTACAAATGAAAATGCATTGATCCCAATCAGCCGGATCTGCAGCATCCCTCCATGTCAACACGGGGTCGCTGCTCGAAAGGACCGATATCCGTGGCGCAGCGCGTAGTAGTCACGCTCTCCGATGACATCGAAGGCGGAGAAGCCGCAGAGACGGTCACCTTCGGTTTGGACGGGAAGTCGTACGAGATCGACCTCAATCCCGCCAATGCGAAGAAACTGCGCGGCACCCTCGCCCCGTTCGTGGAGGCCGGCCGCAAGCGGTCGAAGTCCGGCAAGGCCTACCACCACACCTCCGTGACGCCGGACCCGGCCGCCGTGCGCGCCTGGGCGCGGTCCAACCGCATGGACGTGCCCCCACGGGGCCGGATCCCGAAGAAGGTCTACGAGGCGTTCGACGCGGCGAACCACTGACCGCCGGCCACCTCGGGCGCCCGCCCGCCGACCGGCCGCTCCACGGTCGGCGGCGGGCGGGCGGCGTCCGGGCGGCACCCGGCGGAACCCGGCCACCGGGCCGGGTTCCGCTGCCCCGCAGCCGAGTTGCACACCACCCCTGTTGATCAGCTAGAGTCTGGAGCACGCCGAGGGGCGAGGCCGAAAGGCCGGATCCCGAGGAGTCACGCGGGTGTAGCTCAGTAGTAGAGCGCCCTCTTTCCAAGGGGGAGGCGCAGTGTGCAATCCCTGTCACCCGCTCCGACAGTACCGACCGGTCCAAAGGATCAGGTAGAGTAGCTGTCGCGCCGCCCGGTGAAAGCCGGTCGGATGCGTGCGGACGTAGCTCAGTTGGTAGAGCGCAACCTTGCCAAGGTTGAGGTCGCGAGTTCGAGCCTCGTCGTCCGCTCAGAAGAAAGGCCCCGGTCATCGCGACCGGGGCCTTTCGCATGTGCCGGCGCGAACCGCGCCGTTGCTGCCGCGCATCGCTCCCCCGCCGCCCCGCCTTCCCGGAGCCTCGTCCCGCCGCCCATCTGACATTTGTCATCTGGGCTGATGACATGCCGCACTGCCCCCGGCCGGCTTCCGGCGGGAGCCTTGAAGCATGAACATCGGGGACTACGGCACGAACGTGATCGACGTCACGGGGCTGCGCAGGCGGTACGGACCGTCCGGGGGCGGCCGGAAGAAGAAGGGCGAAGCGGGCTTCGAGGCGGTACGGGGCATAGATTTCTCCGTCGCCCGCGGGGAGCTGTTCGCCCTGCTCGGCACGAACGGGGCGGGCAAGACCTCCACCGTCGAGCTGCTTGAGGGGCTGGCCGCGCCGACCGGCGGCAAGGTGCGCGTACTGGGCCACGATCCGTACACGGAGCGGGCCCGGGTCCGGCCGCGGGTCGGCGTGATGCTCCAGGAGGGCGGCTTCCCCTCGGACCTGACGGCTGCCGAGACCGTACGGATGTGGGCCGGCACGACCAGCGGCGCCCGGCCGGTCGACGAGGCGCTGGAGGCGGTCGGCCTGTCCCGGCGCCGGGACGTACGGGTCAAGATGCTCTCCGGCGGTGAGCGGCGGCGGCTGGACCTGGCCATGGCGACGCTGGGGCGGCCCGAGGTGCTGTTCCTCGACGAGCCGACCACCGGCCTGGACACCGAAGCCCGCCACGCGACCTGGGAGTTGATCCGCGAGCTGCGGTCGGACGGCACGACCGTCGTGCTGACCACGCACTACCTGGAAGAGGCCGAGGGGCTGGCCGACCGCCTCGCGATCATGCACCGGGGCCGGATAGCGACGACCGGCACGGTCGCGGAGGTGGTGGCCAGCCACCCCGCGCAGATCTCCTTCGAACTGCCCGACGGCTTCCTGGCCGGCGACCTGCCGCCGCTGCCGGAACTGGGCGTCGACGGACACGAGACGACGGGTCGCACGGTACGGCTCCAGACCTCCGACCTGCAGCGGGCCGCGACCGGTGTGCTGCTGTGGGCGCGGGACAAGGACATCGAACTGCGCGGCCTCGACGCCCGCTCGGCGTCGCTGGAGGAGGCGTTCCTGCGGATCGCCAAGGGTTTGGAGGACAAGTGAGCATCGCCGTCACCGATACGAGGACCGCGGCGCCTGCCCGCAAGGAGGCGCGCGACCGGCTGGCCGCGCTGGCCCGTGCGGAGCTGACGCTGCTGTTCCGCAACAAGACCACGTTGTTCATGGCGCTGCTGATGCCCCTGATCATGGCCTTCGCCATGCAGCGTGCGGTCTCCGAAATGCCGCTCCAGGAAAACGGCCTGTCGGTCGGCACGGTCCTGCTACCCGGGACCCTCGGCTTCGTGCTGGTCTTCGCGGTGTACTCGACCGTCACGGGCGCGCTGGTGACGCGGCGCGAGGAACTGGTGCTCAAGCGGCTGCGCTGCGACGAACTGACGGACCGGGAGATCCTGGCCGGGACGGCGCTGCCGACCGTGCTCATCGGGCTGGCGCAGTGCCTCCTGCTGACGGTCTGCGGCGGGCTGGTCCTGAAGGCGGGCCTGCCCAAGGCCCCGCACCTGGTCCTGCTGGGGGTGCTCCTCGGCATGGTGATCGTGGTGGCGATGGCGGCGGCCTCCACGGTCATCACCAAGAGCGCCGAGGCGGCGCAGCTGACCACGATGCCGTTCGTCTTCGTATCCCTGGGCGGCTCCGGGATGGTCGTACCGCTCGACATCCTGCCCGACCGGGTCGCCTCGATCCTGGAGCTGCTGCCCCTGTCGCCGGTGATGGGCCTGGTGCGGGACGGCTGGATCGGCGCGACCGACCCCGCCGACCTGCTGAAGCGGCTGGTCATCGCGTTGGCCTGGGGCGGGCTCGCGGTGTTTGCTGTACGTCGGTGGTTCCGCTGGGAGCCACGGCACTGACGATGTACGGCATTGGGGACGACGGGGGTGCGGAGGCGGTGTTCCACGGGCAGCTGCGCAAGTTGCGGGGGCGTGGCAGGGTCGCGCAGGTCTACATCTGGGCGCGGTGGACGCTGTACATAGCGCCGTGGCTGCTGCTCCTCGGCTGGCTCGCCGCACCGCTGCTCGCCGCGACGACTTCCGCGCACCGGTCCTTGGGCCCGGTCCTGGCGATCGTGGTGCTGGGGATGGTGCAGTGCGCCGTCTACGTACCCGGCGTACGGCGCGGGCTCTCGCACTACGTGTACGGCACCCCCGCGCCATGGCGGCTGATCGCCGTGTCGGGCGTGCTGTCGGCGGCATCGGTGGTCATGGTGTCGCTGGTGGTCGCGCACGACGAGCCGCTCGGGGACCCGCAGCTCTGGTACACGGTCATGCTGTTCCCCACCCTGCCCGTCGGCTGGCTGCTCTCCCTGGTGCTCAAGAAGCGCTGGCAGGCGTTGGTGTACGTGGTGGGCACTGCGGCGACCATGGCGGTGATGGCCCTCATGGGCGTCTCGCTCGTCTTCGTGGCGGGACTGCCGTTCGCCCTCGGCCTCGCCGCGTTCTTCGCCCCGCTGACGTGCCGCAGCTGGGGCTGGATCCTCGCCGCGATGCGCGAGCTGGACGAGGCGAAGGGCGCCCAGGCCCGGCTGGCCGTGGCCGAGGAACGGCTGCGGTTCGCGCGGGACATGCACGACGTGGTCGGCCGGAACCTGGCCGTGATCGCGCTCAAGAGCGAGCTGGCGGAGCGGCTGGCGCGCAAGGGACGGCCGGAGGCCGCCGACCAGATGGCGGAGGTGCAGCAGGTGGCCCAGGACTCCCAGCGGGAGGTACGGGACGTGGTCCGCGCCTACCGGGAGGCCGATCTGGAGGTGGAGCTGGCGGGGGCGCGTGCGGTGCTCCGGGCAGCCGGAGTGGAGTGCCTGATCGACCAGGAGGACTGTGCCGGCGTGCCGCAGCGGGTGCAGTCGGTGCTGGCCTGGGTGGTGCGGGAGGGCACCACGAACGTGCTGCGGCACGCGAACGCGGGCACGTGCTGGCTGACGCTGCGGGTGATCACGGACGACGGCAGGGCCCGTGCCACGGGCGACGGGAGGGCGGACGCCGGGGTGGCCGCGCAGGCCCCGCCCGCAGCGGCGGTGGTGTTCACGATGGAGAACGACGGTGCGCTGGAGGAGGTCGTGAACCGCAGTCCCGGCAGCGGCATCGCCGGGCTCCGGGAGCGCCTCTCCGCGCTCGGCGGCACCCTGGTCGTCGGCCCCCGCCCCGACGGTCGCTTCTGGCTGCGGGCCCATGTGCCGCTGGCCGAGGACTGGGCGCCGGAAGAGGACGGGGACGCGGCAGGGGCGGCGGAAGGACACACGGGCGTTACGGGGGTACGGCCGTGAGTCACTGCCTGGTGCCCGGCCGGAGGGACGGAACGACATGAGGGAAGCGGAGACCATGGCGGAGTCGCAGCGGGCGGCGGGGCCCCCGGAGACCGTGCGGGTGTTGTTGGCCGATGACGAGCACCTGATCCGCGGGGCACTGGCCGCGCTGCTGTCGCTGGAGGACGATCTCCAGGTCGTGGCGGAGGCCGCTTCGGGTCCCGAGGCGCTGGCGATGGCGCTGGCCCACCAGCCCGACGTCGCCGTACTCGATCTTCAGATGCCGGGGGCGGACGGTGTGGCGGTGGCCACATCCCTGCGCGGCCGGCTGCCCGGCTGCCGGACCATGATCGTGACCAGCCACGGGCGCCCCGGGCACCTCAAGCGGGCCCTGGAAGCGGGGGTGCGGGGGTTCGTGCCGAAGACCGTTTCGGCGCAGCGGCTGGCCGAGATCATCCGCGCGGTGCACGCGGGAAACCGTTATGTCGACCCGGAGTTGGCCGCCGACGCGATCAGCGCGGGGGACTCGCCGCTGACCGCGCGGGAGGCGGAGGTGCTGGAGTACGCGGAGAACGGCGCCCCCGTGACGGAGATCGCGGAGCGGGCCGCGCTGTCGCCGGGGACGGTGCGCAACTACCTCTCCTCGGCCACCGCGAAGCTGTCCGCCGAGAACCGTCACGCGGCGGCGCGCATCGCCCGCGCGCGAGGTTGGCTATAGTGGACCCCGCACCGCGCCACCGAGCGCGGAGCAGGCGGACGTAGCTCAGTTGGTAGAGCGCAACCTTGCCAAGGTTGAGGTCGCGAGTTCGAGCCTCGTCGTCCGCTCAGAGGAAAGGCCCCGGTCATCGCGACCGGGGCCTTTCGCGCGTCACGACCAGGCGAGGCCGGTGAGCCGCTCGTACGCCTCGACGTACTTGGCGCGGGTGCGCTCGACCGTCTCCTGCGGAAGGGGCGGCGGGGGCTGCTCGCTCTTGCGGTCCCAGCCGGAGGCCGGCGAGGTGAGCCAGTCGCGGACGAACTGCTTGTCGAAGGAGGGCTGGGGGCGGCCCGGCTGCCACCCGTCCGCGGGCCAGAAGCGGGAGGAGTCCGGGGTGAGGACCTCGTCCGCCAGCGTCAGCCGGGAGCCGTCGAAGCCGAACTCGAACTTGGTGTCCGCCAGGATGATGCCGCGCTCGCGGGCGATGTCGCGGGCGCGCCCGTAGACGGCGAGGGTGGACTGCCGGAGCTGGGCGGCGACCTCGGCGCCGATCTGGCGGGCGACCTCCTCGTAGGGCACGTTCTCGTCGTGCTCGCCGACGGCGGCCTTGGTGGCGGGGGTGAAGATCGGTCCGGGCAGCTCGGAACCGTCGGTCAGGCCCTCCGGGAGCGCCAGGCCGCAGACGGTACGGGTCTGCTCGTACTCGGCCAGACCGGAGCCCGTGAGGTAACCGCGGGCCACGCACTCGACCGGGATCATCGCCAGCGACTTGCAGACCGTCGTCCGGCCCTCCCAGTCGGCCGGCGCGCCGGGCGGCAGCTCCGTGGACAGCACGTGGTGGGGGACGAGGTCGGCGAGCTGGTCGAACCACCACAGCGAGAGCTGGGTCAGTACGCGGCCCTTGTCGGGGATCTCGGTGGGCAGTACCCAGTCGTAGGCGGACATACGGTCGCTGGCGACCATGATCAGGTCACCGGCGGCGTTCTGATAGAGGTCGCGCACCTTGCCGGTGTGGAGGTGGGTGAGCCCCGGGACCTCCACGGCCTCGGGCTTTTCTACAAAACCGGACACGCTGCCTCCGCGTAGATTGATCCAGGCGTCGGTTCGATTCTCCCGTATGCGGGGGCTCTACGGCGCCGCAGGGTCGGTGGTGGCTGGTTTGCGGGTGCCCGGCCGGGGTCCGGATACGGGCTCTCAGCGGCGGTCGCGGCGCGCCCCGCGGACGACCGCCCCCAGGGTGAGCACGGCGAGGGCCGCCGCGGCGGCGAGCACGGTCTGCGGGGAGAACCGGGCGCTGAGCAACGTGATGCCGTAGGGGGCGAAGAATCCCAGGTAGGCGAGGGTCCAGAAGCGGGCGGTGAGGCGGGCCAGCCGGTGCGGGGGCGCCAGGGCCGCGACCTCGGTCAGGCCGTAGGCGACGCACAGGCCGTAGCCGCCGCCGAGCACCACGGCGGCGAACAGCGCCACGGCCGGCTGCGTGTACGCGACGGCGAGCGCGGCGGCGAGGAGACCGGCCGCGACGGCGGCCAGCCCGGTGACGGCGGTGGCGAGGCGGTGGCGGGCGGCGAGGTGCCGGGCGAGGGGCGCGACGAGGAGACCGGCGCCGGGGGTGATGGCGGTCGCGACGCCCGCGTACACCGTCTGCCAGCCGTCCAGGCGGTCGCCGACGAGCCCGGGGAGCGTCACGAAGGCGATGGTGGGCGCGGCGAACACCCAGGGTGCGAGCGGGGCGACCAGTCGCCGGAAGGCGGCACGGGCACCGGCCCCGCCCGGTTCCCGGCCCGTTTCCGCGGCCGCTTCCGGCGCGCGGCCGGGTGCCGCCGTGCGCACCGTCTCCGGCGCCCTGGCCGCCGCCACCGCCGCGGCCGCCGACAGGACGAGGTGCGGGACGTACGCCGTGACCATCGGGGCCGGTGCCCACTGGGCGATCAGGGCGGCGGCCAGGCCGCCGGAGGCGAAGCCCGCGGAGAGGAAGAGCCCGGAGCGGCGGGCGGCCGTGCCGGGCGCGGCGGTCGTGTCGTACGGGGCGGAGGAGAGTTCCTTGATCCAGACGCTGCCCGCGGTCAGCAGGGCGCCGGCGCCGAGGCCGGTCAGGAAGCGGCCGGGCCACAGCAGCCAGGCCGCGGCCGGGCCCGCCATCAGGAGGCAGGTCGCCAGGGCGGCCGTGCCGAGCGCGGTGAAGACGACGGGGCGGCGGCCGAGCCGGTCGGCCAGCGGGCCGCCCAGCAGCAGCCCGGGGATCAGGCCGAGGACGTACACCGCGAAGAGGGCGGTGGTGGTGGCCGTGGTCAGGCCGAGGTCGCCGCGGTAGGCGCCCAGGAGGGCGGAGAACTGGTTGGCGCTCCAACCGGAGGCCGTCATCAGCCAGCCCGCGCGCAGCCAGTGGCGGGAACGGAACGGTTCGTCGGGCATGCGGGCCGAGGGACCCACGCGGGCGTCGGCGGGGACAGCGGTGCGGGAGGCGGCGGAGGACGTGCTCATAGGAGCCGTTGTACGAGGCGGCAGGGGCCCGGCGCCGCCCCCGTTCACGATTCGTGAAGGAACCCCCGGCCCCGGCCCGCGCGCGACTTATCGTGGCACGTATGGATCTGCGACGGCTGTCTTCCTTCCTGGCGGTGGTCGAGGAAGGCCACTTCGGGCGGGCCGCCTCACGGCTCTTCCTGTCGCCTGCGGCGGTCACCCAGCACGTGCAGCAGCTGGAACGGGAACTCGGCGCCCGGCTGCTGGACCGCGGCAACGGCCCCGTACGGCCGACCGCCGCCGGGCAGCGGCTGGCCTCCCACGCCCGTACGCTGCTGGCCGCCGCGAACGCCGCCGTGGAGGACGTGACCGAGGCCGCGCACCGCACCTCGGCGGCGTCGGCCCTGGCGGCGCGCGGGCTGCGGGTCGGCGTGATGGGGCACGGCTCTGCCGAGGTGACCCCGGCGGCCGTCAACGCCTTCCGCCGGGCGCGGCCCGAGGTGCCGCTGAAGCTGGTGCAGCTGACCTTCACGGAGCACTGCAGCGCGCTGCGCGAGGACCGGGTGGACGTGGCGTTCGTCCGGCCCGCGATCGAGAGCGAGGGCATCGAGGTGGACATCCTGACGACCGAGCAGCGGATCGTGGCGGTCCCGGCGGCCTCGCAGCTCGCGGACGCGGCCGGGACGGGCGTACGGGTCGCGGACATCATCGACCTGCCGTACCTGCGGCTGCCCCGGCACACGCCGCGGCCGTTCACCGACTACCTGTACTTCGACGAGGGCGAGCGCCGCGCGCCGGACTGCGCGCTGACCCCGCACGACGTGCTGACCAGCGTCGCGGCGGGCCGCGGCGCCGGCTCCGGGCTGAAGTCGTTCGCCCGCTACTACCCGTGGCCCGGGACGGTGTACGTGCCGGTGCTGGACGCTCCGTGCGCGCACAGCGTGCTGGTGACACGGGCCGGCGATCCCAATCCGGAGGTACGGATCTTCCGGGCGCTGACGGTGGCGCTGGCCCGGGAACTGGGACCGCTCGCGGCGCGGTGACCGCCGCAGGCGCGGTGACCGCCGCATCCACGCCGTGGGCGGGCTCTCAGTCCCGCTTGCAGATCCGGTCGAGCAGGTTGGCCGTGGCGCGCTGGACGCGCTCGTCGACATGGCCGGGGCGGTCCAGGGCCGGAGACCAGGCGAAGGTGCCGGAGGCGAAGACCAGGGCGCCGCTGAGGGCCCGGTACAGCGAGGTCTCCTGGTGGCGGCGGACGCCCTCGCCGTCCTCGTACGGGGAGTGGGCCAGCAGGATGCGGCGGCTGTGCTCGGGCAGCGGCGTCCGCGGGAAGTAGCGGTCGGCCTCGCCGGCGACCAGGCCCGGCAGCTCGTCGCCTTCGTGGGCGCCGGTCGCCTCCCACATCCAGTGGTCCGCGTTGCGGACGACCAGGGGCGCGGGCTCCGGCACCCGGCCGGCGTACTGGATGCCCATCAGCTGCTGTTCCGGCTCGCCCACCTCGCGCCACAGGGCGGGGCGGCCGGGCCCCTGGCGTTTGCGGCAGCGCAGCAGCGAGTCCGGGCCGGCCGGCGACGGGGCCAGTTCGACCTGCCAGTACATGGTGTTGGCGGACAGGAAGACCAGCGAGGTGCCGCTGTCACGGGCCAGTTCGGCGGTCCGGCGCATGGGCTGGGACCAGTACTCGTCGTGGCCGGGGAAGACCAGGCCGCGGTAGCGGGACGGGTCGACCAGGCCGGCGTGCAGGTCGCGGGCGTCGGCGTACGCGAGGTCGTAGCCGTACCGCTCGGCCCAGCGGATGAAGTCGTAGGCGTGGCCCACGTGGAGCGGCAGGCCGGCGCCGGCGTACGGGCGGTCGAAGGAGACGGTGGTGGCGGCGTCCGCCTCGCCGAGCAGCGAGCCGTCCGCGTCCCAGGCGTGGTAGAGGCTGGCGCCCGTGCGCCCGTCCTCCGGGTAGAGGTTGTACGCCTGCCAGGTGATGTCGGGCAGGAGCAGCAGGAGGTCGGCGGGGTGCGCGTCGCGGACCGTGAAGGGCACGTGGCTGCGGTGGCCGTCGGCGGTGGTCAGGACGGCGACATAGGCGCCCAGCTTCCAGTACGCGGGAACCTGGAGGCGCCAGGAGAGCCACCAGTGGTGGCAGGAGACCGTGCGGTCGGCGGTGAGCGGCGGGGGCTGTACGATGCCGGCCAGCCGGGGGCTGGTGGTGATCTTCGCGGCGCCGGTGCCCGCGTAGTGGCCGATCCGGTAGATGTCGATGCTGAAGGGCTGGGGCGGGTCGACCGTGACACGGAAGTCGATGGCCTCGCCCGGGGCGACCGCTCCGGTGCTCGCGAAGCCCTTGATCTGCCGCCGCACGTCGTCCGCCGTGCGGGGACCCGCGCTGGAGCGGGGTGAGGGCACGCGCTTCTCTCCGGGAGCGACGGCCGGGTCGACGTACCAGGGAACCACCTGACCGGAGTCGAAGTAGTTCTCGCTGCCGCGCAGCCAGGGCAGCGGCCCTTGGCCGAACGGGTCCGTGACCGCGTGCGCAAGCGCTCCCGACTCCCAGCGCCGGATCTGCTCCGTCCCCACCTCGTACTCCCCTCCCTGCGTCCCCCCGCCGACTGAGCGGGCCGCCGCGGCACTCAGATGTCGTGCTCGATTGAACGACTGGGGCCGACCCCAGCACATCACATTACGCACTCATCCCGTCACCCTTCGTCGTGAATTAGCGAGGGTTCCGGCCATGAACGGCGAACTGGAGGGAAACATTCAGCCCGGTCGTGCGGGTGATGCGGAGTTGCCGCCAGTAACGGGCGCACTCAGCTTCTGAATGCCCCCGAATACGCCCCCGTACGCTCCCCGCGCGCCCTTGGCGCCCCTCACACGAGCCTGACCGGCTTCTCGGGCCGCACGCCGACCTCGCCCAGCCAGTCGCCGAGCGGCCCGGCGTCACCGTCGTCGACGAGCCGGAGCACCGGGTGGGCCAGGTCCGAGCGGCGGGCGCCGTCGACGAGCAGTATCGGTCCGTCCAGCCAGTCCAGGCCGGGGGCGGCTCCGGCGGTGTCCACGGCGGCGCAGCAGACCATCGCCGTGACGTGGTCGGCGAGCAGCTCGCGGCCGGTGCGCGGGGGCTGCATCGGGAAGAGCGGCAACCCGTCGGCGAGGCCGTCGCCCCAGGCCACGCCCGCGTCCGGCCCGTCGCCCGCGGGCTCACGGGCCGCTTGGCGGGCCGCCTCGGCACGCTCCTCGCGCGCCAGCTCGGCACCGAGCCGGGCGGCCACCAGATCTCCCGCCCGCTCGTCGGCCACCAGCCGCTCGATGACCCGTATGAGCGTCGGCGCGGAACTCTCCGGGCCCGGGTCGGCGGGCGGGACGGCCGGCGGATCCATGACCGGCGCCGTCTCAGCCTCCGTCTCCGTCTCCGGGGGCGCCTCGGCGGGTACGGGCCGCTCCCGAGGTGCCGACGGCTCCGGCAGCAGGCCCGGTATGCGGCGGCCGGGCCGGGGCCGGGGCTGGGAATCACCGGCCGCGACCGGCGGGAGGCCGTCCAGCGCGCGGTGCAGCCGGGCCGCCTCCAGGCGCCATTTGCGGTCGACGACCTCCTCCGGATACTGCTGCCAGCCGACCGGCGACCAGTCCGGGCCCGGCTCGGCCGGGCCGCCGTGAAAGAGGCGGGCGGCGAGCAGGGAGGCGGCCCGGTCGACCGCGCCGGGCTCCTCCAGGAGGTCGCACGCGGGGCGCTCGCCCAGCCGCGAGGTGAAACCTTCGGCCAACCGGTCGCGGCGGGACAGCTCGGTGAGCGCGGACACCACTCCGGCGTCCAGCCGGGAGGGCCAGCGGCCCATCCGCCAGGCGGGCAGCGCGACCCTGGTCAGCAGCCGGTCCCAGCCCGCGTACGCCAGGCCGACCTGCTCCTGGGCGACGATCCGCAGCCCGTAGTCGACGCTCTGGGCCCGCTCGGAGGCGGCGGCCGCGACGCACCGTTCCATCTCCGTGGCGTGTTCCCGGCAGGCCCGCAGCAGCAGACGCGCGACCCAGCCGACGAACGCCGGCGCCGGCGCGCGCAGCGGCCCCTTGCCGCGCGCCGAGACCGCCACCGCGGCGTCCAGCCCCCGCACGAAGCGCCGGGCCGCGGCTATGTCCGGGTTGGCGGACGGCCCGGTGCCGGCCACGACGGGCGCCAGCAGCGCCCGCAGCTCGGCGACCCGCATCCACCACATGAAGGGCGAGCCGATCACCAGGACCGGCGCCTGGGCGGCGCGCGCGCCCACCCGCGCTCCGGCGTTCGCGGCGCCGCCGCCCGCCGCCTTGCCGTGCGGCGTCCCGTGCGCGCGGTGCGTACGGTCCTCCAGCCAGCTGTCGCAGTCCGGCGTCAGGGCTATCGCGGACGGGGCGGGCACCTCCAGGCGGTCGGCCAGATCCCGGACGAGGCGGTACAGGTCGGGCGCCGACGCCTCCGCTATCGGCACGGAAGGGCTGAGCGCCGGCCTGGCCCGTACGACGACGGCCGTGACCAGCGCCGCCAGCAGCAGCACGACCAGGGCGAGACCCGTCACGACCCAGCGCGCCGTGTCCCAGCCGCCGGAACTCGTGACCGGATCGGCGCGGCCGATGCGGCCGGTCAGCCCGCCGACGAGCAGCACCACGGCCACCGCCGCGGGCACCAGGGCCACGCCCAGCGCCGCGCCGCGGATCCGCAGCACCGCGAGCGCGCGGGCGCGCGCCGCCTCAGCTCCTGCTTCCGGACCTGCCACCAGCCTGTACACCCCCTGCTGCCCTGATCGAACGGGACGGAGAGAACACGGGACGACGAGAGCGGGGCAACGGCGCCGGGGGCGTGGAGGGCCTCCGGCCGCATTGCTCACTCTCCACCACTGTGGCACCGGCCACTGACACCGCAATGCCGGTGAGCCACTTGCCGGACGCCACAGCGGCAGCCGTGCCGCCGGGCGGCACGGGCGCCACAGGACGCTTGCGGGGAACCCTAGTTGGGGGTTGCCTCCCCGTCAGCCGGATAGCGGTGCGGTCACTCGATGGAATGGCTTTGGGTAAAGCCGGAGGAAGTCTCGTACCGGCCGAATACCGCGGCTCGCCCGCCGGATACCGCGGCTCGTACCCGCCGGCCGGCGCGGGACGGCGGCCGGCTCAGCCCTGGCCGGCCGCCCGCGCCGCGATGTCCGTGCGGTGGTGCGACCCGTCCAGCGTGATCCGGCCGGCCGCCCGGTAGGCCCGCTCCCGGGCCGCGGCCAGGTCGGCACCGGTGGCCGTCACGGACAGCACCCGGCCGCCCGCGCTGACGACCTCGCCGGTGGCGGCGTCCCTCTTCGTCCCCGCGTGCAGGACGTACGCGCCGGGAGCGTCCAGCTCGGCGACCTCGGTGAGCCCGCCGATCGGGTCGCCGGTGCGCGGCGTGCCCGGGTAGTTGTGCGCGGCGACGACGACGGTGACCGCCGCGTCGTCGCTCCAGCGCAGCGGCGGCAGCGCGGCGAGCGTGCCGGTCGCCGCCGCGTGCAGCAGCGCGGAGAGCGGGGTGCGGAGCCGGGCGAGGACGACCTGCGTCTCCGGGTCGCCGAAGCGCGCGTTGAACTCGATGACGCGCACGCCGCGCGAGGTGATCGCCAGGCCCGCGTACAGCAACCCGGAGAACGGCGTGCCGCGGCGGCGCATCTCGTCGACGGTGGGCTGCAGCACGGTCTGCTGCACCTCGTCGATCAGCTTGGGGTCGGCCCAGGGCAGCGGGCTGTAGGCGCCCATACCGCCGGTGTTCGGGCCCTCGTCGGCGTCGTGGGCGCGCTTGAAGTCCTGGGCGGGGGTGAGCGGTACGACGGTCTCGCCGTCGGTGACCGCGAACAGGGAGACCTCCGGGCCGTCGAGGAACTCCTCGATGACCACGCGGTCGCAGGCCAGCGCGTGCGCACGGGCAGCCGCGACGTCCTCGGTGACCACGACGCCCTTGCCGGCCGCCAGTCCGTCGTCCTTGACCACGTACGGGGCGCCGAACGCGTCCAGCGCCGCGTCGATCTCCTCCGGGGTGGTGCACAGGTAGCTGCGCGCCGTCGGCACACCGGCGGCGGCCATCACGTCCTTGGCGAACGCCTTGGAGCCCTCCAGCTCGGCCGCCCGCGCGGACGGGCCGAAGACCGGGATGCCGTGCCCGCGGACGGCGTCGGCGACCCCGGCGACCAACGGCGCCTCGGGGCCGACGACCACCAGGTCCGCTTCCAGGCGCCGCGCCAGCTCCGCCACGGCCGCGCCGTCGACGGAATCGACGGAGTGCAGCTCGGCCACTTCCGCGATGCCGGCGTTGCCGGGGGCGCAGTGCAGCGCGGTGACGTCGGGGTCGAGGGACAGTGAGCGGCACAGGGCGTGTTCGCGGGCGCCGCCGCCGATGACGAGGACCTTCACGTGAGCAGCCTAGTCGCCTGCGGCACGCCCGGGCGGCGGCGCCCCCGCGGGGACCGCATGGTCCGGACCGTACGGGGTTCCTGCTGGGCGGAATTGGGGACTGGGAGGGGGCGGGACGGGGCGGGCGGGGTTGAGGCTGAGGTGGGGCGGGGCCGGAGGGATCGGGCGGGGGGCGCGGGCCGAAGCGTGCGCCGGGGCCGGGCGCGGGGCCAGACCGGGGCGCGGCGCCGGGCCGGGCGGTGGCCGCCTCCAGGGCCGTCGAACACCCTCGTCCCCCCGGTGGGGGCTTACCCAAGGGCGGCCGGCCAGAACCCCAAGACGCGGGACCCGGGCGGGCCATGGGCCGGCCGGGCGCGGGGACGAGGCCGAGCCGCGGCAGGGGCGAGGCGGGCGAAAGGCGCCGAAAACGGTACGGGCCGGACCCGGGCAACTCTTTCGAGTGAGAAGCGGCACGGTCCTATACCGGAGTCCGCCCCACTTCCGGGCGGAAATAAAGCGATCTTGGGGGCGAGGCCCACCGTTCGGCGGTAGGAAGGTGGGTGCGCATCGGTTGTCTCGTTACGTACCGCGCGCATCGCACGTATCTGCTTGAGGGAGTGCACGGGTGAGTCAGCCGGAGATGCAGCCCGAGGGACCCCCTCGGGAGGAGCGCGGGCCTGGGGGCGACCGCGGTCGCGGCGACCTGGGGGGCCGCCCCTTCCCGCTCGGGGACTGGGGGGAGCCGGCTGAGCGCCTCGACGAGCTGTACCACTGGGTCGAGGAGGGGGCCCTGCAGGCCGCTTCCTGGTACCTGCGCGACCGGGTGGCCAAGCGGCGCGCGGCCCGCGGGCTGCGGCTGGGCGCCGCGGCCGGGGTGGCGGTGGGCGGCCTGGTGCCGCTGCTCGACCTGACCGGGGCGGCTCCGGGGGGCGCGAAGTGGGGGTATCTGGCGCTGCTGGTGGCGGCGGTGTGCGTGGGCAGCGACCGGTTCTTCGGCGTGACGGCCGGCTGGATGCGGGACGTGGCGACCGCGCAGGCGGTGCAACGCCGGTTGGACGCACTCCAGTTCGAGTGGGCCTCGGAGAACGTGCGCGAGGTCCTCGGCCCGACGGACGGCACGGCCAGCGAGGCGGCGGAGCGCTGCCTCGGGGTGCTGCGCCGGTTCAACGAGGACATCGCGGAGCTCGTACGGGCCGAGACGGCGGACTGGATGGCTCAGTTCCGGTCCGGTCCCCTGCCGCCGGCCGCCCGGGCGTCGGCGCAGTGGGGGCAGCGGCCGGAGTCCGCGCCGCAGCCCGGCCGGATCAGCCTGCCGCCGGGCACCCGCCCGAACATGCCGCGGCAGCGACCGCCGGAGCCGCCGCGGTAAGGCGCACGCCCGCGCGCGTGCTGCCGGACGGGCGTACCGCGCGCCTGACGCGCCCGGCTACGTACCGGATACCGGACACCGGGCACCGCACAGCGAGAGGGGAGTCCGGAGGAACCGGCGGCGGCGGTACGGCTGTCAGCTGAAGACGATCATCGAGCCCTGGCCCAGGCTGCGCGTCGCCGCGGCGTGCAGCCCCAGCCATACGTGCCGTTCCCGCGCGTACGGGCTGTCGTCGAGGGGCAGCCCCTCGACCCGTTCCTCCAGCGTCGTGGGCCGGGACGGCGGTTCCGGCGCGGCCGGCGGATTGGCCGGATCGATACCGATGGACGGCCCGACCAGTTCGAGATCACGCAGCAGGCCGTGCGCGGACCCCAGCGGTCCGCCGCCCTCCAGCAGTTCGTCGTTGGCCAGCGGGTGCGGGAAATCGACCGGAACGTACGCCCCGGCGTGGTCGTAGTGCCACACCAGGTGCGACTCCTGGGCCGTGGTCTCGAACATCTCCAGCAACTGCTCGTAGTCCCCGCCCAGTTCGTCCACCGGCGTCACCTCCAGCCCGCAGATCCGCAGCAGGTACGCGCGGCGCAGGAAGTGCAGCGCGTCGTAGTCGAAGCCCGCGACCGGGGCGACGTCCCCGGAGAGGCCCGGCATGTAGCTGAAGACGGGGACGGGCGGCAGGCCCGCTTCCGTGAGGGCCTTGTCGTAGGCCGCGATCTCTTCGGAAAAGGGGTTGTCGGGGCTGTGGCACAGCACATCGACAAGGGGGACCAGCCACAGGTCACATGCCACGAGATAAGGCTCGCTTCCAGTCGGGTGGGGGGTCGGGTCGGGACAGCGTAGTGCTAGGAGGGTCCCCCGACGAGGGCGAGGGAATGCTCGTTGTACTCGCGCACCAGCCGCTGCGCCTCCGGCAGGTCGTGCCGGACGACGGCGGCGACCAAATCCCGGTGGCCGTGCCACAGCCGGCCGCGCAGGCTGGTCTCGCGCCGCAGCAGCGGCACGGCGAAGACCCAGCTCTGTACGCGTACCCGGTCCAGGAAGTCACTGATGTACGGGTTCCCCACCAGGCTGCCCAGTTCACGCCAGAAACGCAGGTCGTACCCGATCAGTACGTCCAAGTCGCCCGCCCGAGCGGCCCGTTCGGCCTCCTCTGCGCGGCGTCTGACCGAGACCAGCACCGCGGCGGGCGCGGTGCTCAGCGCGCGCTCGGTGTGGGTGCGGAAGATGCCTTCGATGATCAGCGTGCGGGCCTCGACCATGGCCCGGTAGTCGGTGGCGGTGAACGCGTGCACACGGAAACCGCGGTGCTGTTCGACGTCCAGGAGGCCCTGGGCGCACAGGTCGAGCAGCGCCTCGCGCACGGGTGTCGCGGAGACCCCGTACTGCTCGGCGATCTCCTTGACCGTGAACTGGTGTCCGCAGGGCAGCCGCCCGGCCAGCACCTCGTCGCGCAGGGCATCGGCGATCTGCTGGCGCAGCGTGTTGCGCCGTATGACTCCGCTGCCTGGGCCGGCGGGCATCGTGTCCGTCTCCTTCGGCGGCCGCGTGGGCCGGCTGGTCCGTGTGACCGCGTACGAGGAGAGCGGCCCTGGCCCTCACGATAGGCGAGGGCTGCGGGCGGGGCGACGGTGGTGCTTGGGACGGCGCGGGACCGCCGGGCCCGCGGAGGCCCCCGGCGGGCGCCGGGGGCCTCCGCGTACAGGTGGCGCGGGCGGGTTCAGACGGTGTGGGCGTCCGCCGTCGTCAGCGCCTCGTCCAGGGCGGCCATGCCCTCCTTGGCCTCCGCCTCGGTGATCGTGCAGGCCGGTACGACGTGGGTGCGGTTCATGTTCACGAAGGGCCACAGGCCGCCGCGCTTGCAGGCCGCCGCGAACTCGGCCATGGGGGCGTTGGCCGCGCCCGACGCGTTGTACGGGACGAGCGGCTCGCGCGTCGCCTTGTCCTTGACCAGCTCCAGCGCCCAGAAGACGCCCAGGCCGCGTACCTCGCCGACCGACGGGTGCCGCTCCGCGATGGCGCGCAGCTCCGGGCCGATGACCTGCTCGCCGATCGTCGCGGCGTTCTCAACGATCTTCTCCTCGGCCATCGCGTTGATCGTGGCGACGGCGGAGGCGCAGGCCAGTGGGTGCCCCGAGTACGTCAGGCCGCCCGGGTAGGGGCGCTGGTCGAAGGTGGCGGCGATCTCGGCGGAGAGGGCGACGCCGCCCAGCGGCACGTAGCCGGAGTTGACGCCCTTGGCGAAGGTCAGCAGGTCCGGTGTGACGCCGAAGTGGTCGGCGGCGAACCAGCGGCCCGTACGGCCGAAGCCCGCCATGACCTCGTCGAGGATGAAGACGATGCCGTGCCGGTCGCAGATCTCGCGGACGCCGGCCAGGTAGCCCGGGGGCGGGACCATGATCCCGGCGGTGCCGGGGACGGTCTCCAGGATGACCGCGGCGACCGACTGCGGCCCCTCGAAGGCGATCGTGTCCTCCAGGTGCGCGAGGGCGCGCTCGCACTCCTGGGCCTCGTTCTCCGCGTGGAAGGGCGAGCGGTAGGCGAACGGGCCCCAGAAGTGCACGACACCGGCCGAGGCGGTGTCGGAGGGCCAGCGGCGCGGGTCGCCGGTCAGGTTGATCGCGGCGGCGGTGGCGCCGTGGTACGAGCGGTACGTGGACAGCACCTTGGCCCGGCCGGTGTGCAGCCGGGCCATCCGGACCGCGTTCTCCACGGCCTCCGCGCCGCCGTTGGTGAAGAAGATCTTGTCGAGGTCGCCGGGGGTGCGCTCGGCGATCAGGCGGGCGGCCTCGGAGCGGACGTCCACGGCGAAACCGGGCGCGATGGTGCACAGCTTGCCGGCCTGCTCCTGGATCGCGGCGACGACCTTCGGGTGCTGGTGGCCGATGTTGGTGTTGACCAGCTGGGAGGAGAAGTCGAGGTAGCGGTTGCCGTCGTAGTCCCAGAAGTACGAGCCCTCGGCGCCGGCGACCGCCAGCGGGTCGATCAGGCCCTGCGCGGACCAGGAGTGGAAGACGTGCGCGCGGTCGGCGGCCTTGACCGCCGCGCCGGCTGCCGGGTCGGGATGCGTCGTGGTCACGGTCACTACCTCGGATCGCTCGGGCCCGCCCGGGGACACGGAACGGCGGACGCCGTCAGCCTAGGGACCGGGACACACCGGTTGGTACCGACACTGTGTATGGCACGCACTTCGGCCGCTTACAGACTGTCGGTGGGGCTGTAGGAATCTCCAGGCAGGCCGGGGCCCGGGTCCCTGCATCGTTTCCCGCCTAGTCGTCATCGTCGTCCGGTGCGGCGGCGGCCGTGGGGCGGCCGTCGGCGGTGCAGCGGAGCGTGTACGCGTGGTCGTCGCCGGCGGCGTCGTCGAGGGGCTCGAACTCGATCGCCACGGTGGCGGCCGGTCCCCGCCGTACGTCGTCCGCGCGGTAGCCCGTGGCCGGGCTCCAGACCGTCAGGTAGATCCGGCCGTCGGCGCGGCAGTCGGCGGTGGCGCTGCCTCCGGCCAGGCGGACCGTTCCGCCGCCCACGGGACGTGCCGGGGCGCCGGGCGGGGAACCGGGTGGCGGGCTCGTCGCGGCCGTGCCGGAAGGTTTCGGCGACGGTGCGGCGGGGGCCGGTGGGACGGGAGCCGGGGAGGCGGACCGGGCCGCGGCCAGCTTCTGCCGTACGGCCCCGTCGTCCAGCGGGACCGCCCGCGCGTTGCGGCCCCCGGTGTCGGCGCTCGCCAGCGACCAGGCGCCGAGCCCGCCCGCCGCCGCCACCGCACACACCCAGGCCGCCGTCGCCGCCACACTGCGCCACGCCATCGCGCCGCCCCTTTCCGCCGCCGTCGCGGCCCACCCTTCCGCACCCTTTCCTAACGTCCGGTTAAGGCGCGGACAAACCCTCCCGGCCGTCTCCCGTGCCACCGCCGCGCCTGGTTACGGTGACGGCATGTCCCACCTCCTCGTCGTCGAGGACGACCCCCAGCTGCGCGGCGCGCTCGTACGCGCGCTGCGGGACCGCGGCCACGCCGTGGCCACCGCCGCGACCGGCATGTCCGGCCTGGACGCCGCCGTGACGGACCGGCCCGACCTCGTCGTGCTGGACCTCGGGCTGCCGGACGTGGACGGCGCGCAGGTGCTGCGGATGCTGCGCGCGGTCAGCGACGTCCCGGTCATCGTGGCCACCGCGCGGGACGAGGAGCCGGACATGGTCGCGGTCCTCGGGGACGGCGCCGACGACTACCTCGTCAAGCCGTTCGGGGCGGCCCAGCTGGACGCGCGCGTCAAGGCGGTGCTGCGCCGCCTCGGTACGGCCGAGCCGGAGCCCGCGCTGCGGGTCGGCGGCCTGCTGGTGGACGCGGCGGCGCGGGACGTGTCCCTGGACGGCGCGCCGCTGGACCTGACCCCGCGCGAGTTCGACCTGCTGGCGTACCTCGCCCGGCGGGCGGGGCAGGTGATCTCGCGCCGGGAGCTGCTGGCGGAGGTGTGGCAGCAGCCGCTGGGCGGCGCGGACAAGACGGTGGACGTCCACCTGTCGTGGCTGCGGCGGAAGCTGGGCGAGACGGCACAGCGGCCGCGGTACCTGCACACGGTCCGTACGGTGGGCGTGAAGCTGGCGGCGCCCGAAGGGCCGGACGCGGCTGCCGGTGACCACGGGGGCCCCGCCGCCCCCGTACCGCCCGGCACGCCCTGACCCGTGCGCCGCAGCCTGCTCCTGCTCACCGCCGCGACCACCGCGCTGGTGCTCGCCGCCCTGCTGGTCCCGCTCGCCCTGCTCACCCGCAGCCACGCCGCCGACCGGGCCACCGCCGACGCCACCTCGCGCGCCCACTCGCTGGCCACCGGCGTCGGCCAGGCGCTGGCCGGCTCGCGGGACGGCGGCCCGGACGCGCGCCGGGCCGCCGCGGGCATCGTCGGCTCCGCCAACGGCCCCGGCCTTCCCCGTACTTCCGTCGTGCTCGCCGACGGCGCCGTCCTCGGGCCCGCCACGCCCGTCACCGACGCGGTCCGGCTGGCGCGCTACGGCCGGGCGTTCACGTACGAGCCGCCGGCGGGGGGCCGCACCGTCCTGGTGCCGGTCCAGGGCGTGGCGGGCGGCACCGCCGTCGTCCTCGTCGCCCTGTCGGAGGGCCAGTTGTACGCGGGCACGCTGGCCTCGTCGCTGGAGATCGCCGGGATCGGCGCGGCGCTGGTCCTGCTCGGGCTGCTGGTCGCCGACCGGCTCGGCGCCCGCCTCGTCGGCTCCGCGCGCCGCCTGTCGCGGGCCGCCGACCGGCTGGCCGCCGGTGACCTGACCGCCCGCGCCGAGCCGTCGGGTCCGCCCGAACTGCGGCTGGTGGCCCGCGAGCTGAACCACCTCGCGGACCGCATCGACGGGTTCCTGGCCGCCGAGCGGGAGAACGCGGCCGACCTCGCGCACCGGCTGCGCACCCCCGTCGCCGCGCTGCGCCTGGACGCGGAGGGGCTGCGCGACCCGGCGGAGGCGGAGCGGATCGCGGCGGACGTGGCGGCGCTGGAGCGCAGCGTCGACGAGGTCATCCGTACGGCGCGCAAGCCGCTGCGGGAGGCCGGGCGCACCGTGGCGGACGAGGGTGCGCGACGTGCCGCCGGTGCCCGTCCGCCGTGCGCCGACCTGGTCGCCGCCGCCCGCGAACGCGCGGCGTTCTGGCGCCCGCTGGCGGAGGACCAGGGCCGGGAGCTGGCCTGTGAGGCGCCAGGGGGGCCGGTGGCCGTACGGGCCGACCCGGCCGCCCTGGCCGCTGCCGTCGACGCCCTCATCGGCAACGTCTTCGACCACACTCCGGACGGCGCCGGCATGCGTCTGACGGTCGCCGCCGAGGACGGCGGCGGTGGCCGGCTCACCGTCGAGGACGACGGCCCCGGTTTCCCCGAGGGGCACGTCCCGGCGCGCGGCAACAGCGGCGGCGGCTCGACGGGCCTGGGCCTGGACATCGTCCGCCGGGCGGCGGAGGAGTCGGGCGGTTCGCTGGAGTGGGGGGCGGCCGCCGCCGGGGGCGCCCGCGTCACGGCGCGCTTCGGCCCGGCCCGCCCGTAAGAAGAGGGCCCGGTCGGTTCTACGCCGCCGAACGCGGGAACGCCGTACGGACCGACCGCCGCCACTGATTGGCGGTCAGGCCGGGGCGCAGCGCCGCCATCGCGCCGCAGTACTTGGTGAACTCGGCGGCGCGCAGCCCGTGGGCGTGCAGCAGCCGGTCCGCCTCCGTCAGGTGGCCGGTCACCGCGGTCTTCGTCTCGACCAGGACCAGGCCGCCGTCGGCCCGCACGCTGTGGCCGGTCCCCGCGTCCCGGCAGACCAGTCCGGCGTCGCAGGTGATGCGCTGGCCGTCCGCGACGAACGTGGCCCGCCGGTAGTCGGTCACCAGCGACGGCACCAGGTCCTCGGGGGCCGCGATGCCGTACGTGCCGTGCAGGACGGACGCCAGGAAGCCGCGCGGGCCGCGTCCGAGCGTCGCCTCGCCGGGCAGCAGCGGCTGCCGCCGCTTGACCGTCTCGCCGCGCCGCCCCTTGAGCTTGATCTCGAACTGCCGCTCACCGGAGTCCTCGTACACCCGCTCGCGGATCTTGAAGCGGTACCGGCGGCCCTGCCGGTGGTCGTGGAAGGTCCGCAGCCCGGGGGTGTCGTAGTAGACGGAGTGGTAGGCGAACCAGCGGCGGCCGTTGATGCACAGCGCCCGGAACGGGCCGCCCGGCCTGCGCGGATCGGTCAGTCCGGCCGCGAAGTCGGCGAAGACGCCGACCGGCACGAGGTAACTGTGGTCGATGCGGGCCATCAGCTCCGCGCGGGCCTGGAGCTCGGACAGGGTGACGGGGCGCGCGGCCATGGCGGCCCGGGCGATGGCCCGTACGGCGGGGATCACACGCTCTCCTCGGAAAGGGGACGGGACTGCGGGCGGTCGTCGGATCGGGCGATCGTGCGGGTCCGGCTGCGGTGTGCGCCTTGTGATGTCGTACGAGTGGGCCGTACGGAAGGTTCCGGAAGCCGGAAGCGGACGTCCACCACCATCAGGTCGCGGACGTAGTCCACCTCTTTGACCGTCCAGTCGAAGGGCTCGCCGAGACGGCGCGCCAGGTCCTCGCGGAGCGCTCGCGGGTCGGCGTGCACGGCGTCGAGGGTGACGACGGCGCGGCGGGTGCGGGCCATCAGACGCGGGTGGTCGGCGCCGTACATGACCAGGAGCAGCAGTGCGGCGAGCGCCGCGGCGATGCCGAAGTCCAGGTGCGGCAGGGCGCACAGCAGCCCGAGGACGAGGGTCGTGAAGTAGTACGCGACCTCCTCGTGCTGGATCGAGTCGGAGCGCAGCCGGATGATCGACAGCACCCCGAACAGGCCGAATCCGAGGGCCGTTCCGCCCTCGCCGACCTGGGCGAGCGCCGAGACGACCGCGAAGAGCGCGACGTTCAGGGCGAGGTAGGCGGGCACCAGGTCGCGGCGCCGGTGGCGGGGGTGGTAGATGGCGAAGGTCAGCACGCTCACCGCGGCGAGGTCGAGCATCAGATGGACGGCGAGCTGCCCCGGCGTCTGCATGGCGCGTCTCCTGTCGGTCGCTGGTCGGTACGCGTCAGACGCTAGGAACGGGCGGGTTAACCCCACCCCTCCTCGCGGGTTAACGCGCGCGGAGACCACCGCCCCGCCCGGACAACCGGGCGGAAACGGGAACTTCCAGGCCGTCCCGGAGGCGGTGGAGACGCTGCCGCGGGCGCTCGATAACCTCGGCTACGGAATCCACCCCGCGTGCTGCACGCCCGCGTCCTGCCGACCGTCGACTGCCCGCCCAGGCCCGCCCGGCCGCACCGACACACCGCTCGACCACGGCCGGTAGGGCACCGGGGAACCGGAACGGCCCCGGCGGCGTCGTCCGATACGTTCGCGCCTGCGGCACCGTCCCCGCAGGGCACGTCCGGGAGCAGGGCGAACCAGGTGAAAGGGCAAGCGGAACGTGAATGAGCGCGCAGAGCGCGGCCTCGGGCAGCTCGGCCCCCAGGACCCGCAGCGGATCGGTGCCTACCGGCTGCTCGGACGGCTGGGCGAGGGCGGCATGGGCCGGGTCTACCTCGCCCGCTCCGACCGCGGCCGCACGGTCGCCGTCAAACTGGTCAAGACCGAGCTGTCGGACCAGAACGACTTCCGGGCCCGCTTCCGGCAGGAGGTGCGGGCCGCGCTGCGGGTCGGCGGCGAGTGGACCGCGCCCGTCCTGGACGCCGACACCGAGGCCGAGACGCCCTGGGTCGCCACCGGCTACATCGCGGGGCCCTCGCTCCGGCAGGTGATCTCCGAGGGCCGTACGCCGCTGCCCGAACGCTCCGTGCGCATCCTCGCCGCCGGGCTGGCGGGCGCGCTGCGCAGCATCCACGCCGCCGGCATCGTCCACCGCGACCTCAAGCCCTCCAACATCCTGCTCACCATCGACGGCCCCAAGGTCATCGACTTCGGCATCGCGCGGGCGATGGAGGCGGTCACCGTCGGCGGCGGGCTCACCCGCACCAACCAGGCGGTCGGCTCGCCCGGCTTCATGTCGCCCGAGCAGGTGCGCGGCCGGCCGGTCACCCCGGCGAGCGACGTGTTCTGCCTCGGTTCGGTGCTGATGTACGCGGCCACCGGGCGGCTGCCGTTCGGCACGTCCGACAGCGGTGTGCACGCGCTGATGTACCGCATCGCCCAGGAGGACCCCGACCTGGCGGGGCTGCCGTACGGGCTGCACAGCCTGGTCGCCGCCTGCCTGGCCAAGGATCCGGCGCAGCGCCCGACGCCGGAGCAGCTGATCGCGTACACGGCGTCCGACGACGACGGGGCCGAGCCCTGGCTGCCCGGCGCCCTGATAGCCGAGCTGGGGCGGCACGCGGTCGGGCTGCTGGACGCGGAGAACCCCAACGGCGCGTGGGAGGAGCCGGGCGCCGCCTCCTGGGAGAACTCGGGCCGTTCCTGGACGGGCTCGGGCGCCGCGTGGGAACAGACGCCCACGCCGGCCCCGGCGCCCGCCCCGGGACCGGCGCCTCCGCCCCCGTACGCGGCGGCCCACGCCTCGACGCCCCCGCCGGCCGGCGGCGCCCCCACCCCGCCACCGCAGTCCTCCGCCACCCACACCACCACGCACGGGCGCCGCCGCAAGGGCCGCACCCGCACCACCACCCTGGCCGCCGCCCTCGGTCTCGTCCTCGCCACCGCGGGCGCGGCCACCGCGTACCTCGTCGCCGGGCAGGGCGACGAGGGCAGGACGCCCGCACAGGCCGACGGCGGTGTCGCCGCCGCCTCGACGGACGGGCAGATCGGCCAGGCCGGCAAGGAGCCCGGCGTCATCCCGAAGAAATTCCTCGGGGTCTGGGAGACGAAGCTCGGCAAGACGGGGACCAGCCGCCTCACCCTCACCCAGGGCGCGGTCGGCGACACGGTCCTGTCGATGGAGATGCGGGACACCGCCTACCGCTGCGAGTTCAAGGCCATGCTCATGAACCCCGGCCCGCCGCTGCGCCTCGGCCCGACCACCGTGGTGGCGGGCCCGGCGACCAGTTGCAGCGCGGGCGGCCCCAGCACGCTGCGCGTCCAGCCGGACGGCAAGCTGCGCCGGGTCCGCGACGACGGCAAGCCGGCGCTGACGTACGCGAAGAAGGGCTGAGTCCCCGCCGGCCTGCGAGAACGCGGAAGCCGCGCACCGCTCCGAACCGGAGAGGTGCGCGGCTTCCGTATCCCTGTCACCGCTGCCGCGGCGGACGGTGTCAGTCCAGGAACGAGTTGATCTCGATCGTCTCGTCGCGGCCCGGGCCCACGCCGATCGCGGAGATCGGGGCGCCGGACATCTCCTCCAGGGCCTTGACGTACGCCTGCGCGTTCTTCGGCAGCTCGGCGAAGGTCTTGGCCTTGGTGATGTCCTCGGACCAGCCCGGCAGGGTCTCGTAGATCGGCTTCGCGTGGTGGAAGTCGGTCTGGCTGTAGGGCAGTTCCTCGACGCGCTTGCCGTCGATCTCGTACGCGACGCAGACCGGGATCTGCTCCCAGCCGGTGAGCACGTCCAGCTTGGTGAGGAAGAAGTCGGTCAGGCCGTTGACGCGCGTCGCGTAGCGGGCGATGACCGCGTCGAACCAGCCGCAGCGCCGGTCGCGGCCGGTGGTCACACCGCGCTCGCCGCCGATGGTGCGCAGCGCCTCGCCGTCCGCGTCGAACAGCTCGGTCGGGAACGGCCCGGCGCCGACGCGGGTCGTGTAGGCCTTGAGGATGCCGATGACCCGGTTGATCTTCGTGGGGCCGACCCCCGCGCCGGTGCAGGCGCCGCCCGCGGTCGGGTTGGAGGAGGTGACGAACGGGTACGTGCCGTGGTCCACGTCGAGCAGCGTGCCCTGGCCGCCCTCGAAGAGGACGACCTTGCCGTCGTCGATCGCGTTGTTCAGCAGGAGGGTGGTATCGGCCACGTACCCCTTGATCTGGTCCGCGTAGCTGAGCATCTCCTCGACGACCTGCTCGGCGACCACCGCGCGGTGGTTGTAGAGCTTGGCCAGCACCTGGTTCTTGAAGTCGAGGGCCGCCTCGACCTTCTGGTGCAGGATCGACTCGTCGAAGAGGTCCTGGACGCGGATGCCGGTGCGGTTGATCTTGTCGGCGTAGGTCGGGCCGATGCCGCGGCCGGTCGTACCGATCTTCCGCTTGCCGAGGAAACGTTCCGTGACCTTGTCGACCGTGATGTTGTACGGCGTGATCAGGTGCGCGTTACCGCTGATCAGCAGCTTGGACGTGTCGACGCCGCGCTCGTTGAGTCCGCTCAGCTCGGAGAGCAGGACCGCCGGGTCGACGACGACACCGTTGCCGATGACCGGGGTACACCCCGGCGAGAGGATTCCGGAAGGGAGAAGATGCAGCGCGTACTTCTGGTCGCCTACGACAACCGTGTGACCGGCGTTGTTGCCGCCCTGGTAGCGCACTACATAGTCGACGGACCCACCGAGCAGATCGGTGGCCTTTCCCTTGCCCTCATCACCCCACTGAGCACCGAGCAGCACAAGTGCGGGCACAGGCGTACACCCCTTCCGGGCGGGGCATGTCCAACGTGCGTGAGGCCGTATTCATGCGGATGCATGCGTACGTCCTCGCTAGAGCCGTCGAACCGGTGCCCCGGAATAGACGAAGCCCCTGGCGCAATAGCGCAAGGGGCTCTTGCACCGAGATGCTACCTGAGGAAGGACCGAGGTGTCGGCGCAGCCTTCTGGGCACTGCCCTCCGGACGGGGTCCGGGGACACCCCCTGCTCGTGGTCATCGACCCGGTCGCCCGCAGTACGGACGGGGAGTCCGTCCGCATCGCCAAGGACGTCCTGTGTGCGGGCGCGGCCGCGAAAATCTGCCTTCCGGACGGCCCTGAGGAGTACGCGCGGGCGCTCGCCCGCCGCGGCCATCGCCGCCCCGTGGTGATCGGCGACGACCGGGCGCTGCTGCGTGCCGTGGCGCTGCTGCACAAGGAGCGCGATCTGGCGCAGGTGGCTCTCGCGGTGGTGCCGGTGGGCGCGCCGGGCGCGGTCGCCCTGTCCCGCGCGCTGGGCGTGCCGACGGACGCCGTCGCCGCCGCGCGCGCGGTCCTGGACGGCACGGAGCACAGCCTTGACCTGCTCACGGACGACAGCGACGGCATCGTGCTGGGCGGCCTGGACATCCCGTGCGGGCGGCGCCTGCCGCGGCAGCGCGAGGGCGGGGACGAGGCCGCGTACGAGGCGGTGCCGGGGGCCGGCCCCGGGGCCGACATCCGGGCGGGCCACCGGGCCGCCTGGTGGGCGCCGCTCGTCCGCAAGGCCCGTACGGCACTGTCACGGCTGGCGGCCGCGGCCGGCGCGCACGGCGGACGGTGCTCCCGTACGGCGGGCCACCGGCTGCGGGTCGAGGCGGACGGCGTGGTGCTGGCCGACCTGGACCGGCCGGTGCGGTGGGTCTCGGTGACGCCCGGCGACGGTGACGACGGCACCGGGCTGGCCGAGGTGGTGGTCCACTGGCAGGAGGCCGAGCCGCCGGTACGGGCCCGCGCGCGGGCGGTGACCGTGTCGGGCACGGACTTCCGCTACCGGGCGGACGTGGTGGTCGGCGGGCCGGTCAGGACCCGTACGTGGACGGTGCACCCGGACGCGTGGCGGCTGACGCTGCCGCACGACTGACGCGGCGGCGGCACCCGGCGGAGGGGCCCTCAGCCCTCGCCGCGCAGCTGCTTGTCCCGGTGCTCGCGCCAGCGGTCCAGCATCCGGGCCAGCTCGTCCTGCATGAACTCGAAGAAGGCGACGGTCTCGGCGACCCTGGCACCGGCCGGGGTGTCCGGGCCCAGCGACTTCGCGCCCTCTCGCAGCACGTCTTCCCAGCGCGTCAGCATGTGGTCGCGGCGGCCCAGGGTCTCGTACCAGAGCTCGTTGAAGAGCCGGTAGCGGTCGCGGCGGGTGCCCGGCTCGCGCTCCCTGCGGACCATGTTGACCTGCACCAGGTAGCGGATCGCGCCGGAGACCGCGGCGGGGCTGATCCGGAGCCGTTCGGACAGTTCGGCAGAGGTGAGGGCGCCGGAGTCGGAGGCGAGCAGCGCCGCGAAGACCCGGGCGGCCATCCGCTGCATGCCCGCCTCGGTCAGCTCCGCCGCGAAGCGCTCCACGAACCGGGAGACGGCTTCCTCGTCGCGTCCGGTGTCCTCGCCCTGGTGCCGCTCTGCCTGCTCGTTCACCGTCTCATCCTCTCCCCTGCTCCCCCGGCCCGGCGTCCGGCCCCAACTTTATACGCTTCCTTAACTTCACAATTTTGTGAAAGAAGCGTACGTTCAAAAATATGAAGAAGGCAATCTCGGTGTCCGGCCTCCGCAAGGCCTTCGGCCGGACCCAGGCGTTGGACGGTCTCGACCTCGACGTCGAGGCCGGCGAGGTGCACGGGTTCCTGGGACCCAACGGGGCGGGCAAGTCCACGACCATCCGCGTCCTGCTCGGCCTGCTGCGCGGCGATGGGGGTGCCGCGCAGCTGATGGGCAGGGACCCGTGGCGCGACGCCGTCGCCCTGCACCGCCGTATCGCGTACGTCCCCGGCGACGTCACGCTCTGGCGCAACCTCTCCGGCGGCGAGGTCATCGACCTCTACGGGCGGCTGCGCGGCGGCCTCGACCAGGCCCGCAGGGCGGACCTCCTGGAGCGCTTCGAGCTGGACCCCACCAAGAAGGGCCGTACGTACTCCAAGGGCAACCGGCAGAAGGTCGCGCTGGTCGCCGCGTTCGCCTCCGACGTGGACCTGCTCATCCTCGACGAGCCGACCTCGGGGCTCGACCCCCTGATGGAGGAGGTCTTCCAGGACTGCGTCGCGCAAGAGCGCGACCGCGGCCGCACGGTGCTGCTCTCCAGCCACGTACTGTCCGAGGTCGAGGCGCTGTGCGACCGCGTCAGCATCATCCGCAAGGGCCGCACCGTCGAATCCGGGTCGCTCGCCGACCTGCGGCACCTCACCCGGACCAGCGTGACCGCCGAACTGGCCGGGGCGCCCAACGGGCTCTCGCACCTCCCCGGCGTGCACGACCTCGACATCCAGGGACACCGGGTCCGGCTCCAGGTGGACACCGACAAGCTGGACGCGGTGCTGCGCTCGCTCAGCCAGTCCGGCATACGCAGCCTGACGAGTACGCCGCCCACACTGGAAGAGCTGTTCCTGCGCCACTACCAGGAAGGCGTGCACAGCACCCAGACCCCGGCCTCCACGACCGCTCCTGAAAAGGCGCCCCTGCGATGACCGCCGCCACCCTCCCCGCCGCCACCTGCAGCGGCGGCACCCGCGACCTGGCCGGCACCGGCACCCTGCTGCGCCTCGCCCTGCGCCGGGACCGGTTGATGATCCCGGCCTGGGTGGTACTGCTCGGCCTGACCGTCGTCAGCATGAGCACCACCCTGGAAAAGCTTTACGACACCCCCGCCAAGCGCGCGGACGTCGCGAATTCGATGACCGCCAACGGCTCACTGCGCGCCATCTACGGGCCGGTGTTCAGCGACACCCTGGGCGGCCTGACCGCCTGGCGCATCGGCGGCTTCGCGGCGCTGCTGGCCGGCGTGATGAGCCTGCTCATCGTCGTACGCCACACCCGCGAAGAGGAGGAGTCGGGGCGTCAGGAGCTGCTTTCCGCGGCCATGGTCGGCCGTCGGGCACCGCTCACCGCCGCCCTGCTCGCCGCCCTCGTCGCCAACGCCGCGCTGGCCCTGCTGATCACCGCGGGACTCGCCAAGGCCGGCCAACCGCCCGGCGGTTCGCTCGCCCTCGGCCTCGCCGTCGGCGGCACCGGCCTGGTCTTCGCGGGCCTGGCGGCGGTCACCGCCCAGCTCACCGAGAGCGCACGGGCCGCCAAGGGCCTGGCCGGCGCCGTACTGGGCGCGGCCTTCGTCCTGCGGGCCGCGGGCGACGCCGCGACCGAGGACGCCTCCTCCCCGCTGACCTGGATCTCCCCCGTCGGCTGGGCCGAGAACCTGCGCGCGTTCGCCGGCGAGCGCTGGTGGGTGACCCTGCTCTTCCTCGCCGGTACGGCCGTCACGGTCGGCGCCGCGTACTCCCTCACCGCCCGCCGCGACCTCGGCATGAGCTTCCTGCCCGCCCGCCCTGGACCGGCCCGCGCGCCCGCCTCCCTGAACGGCCCCACCGGCCTGGCCTGGCGTCTCCAGCGGACCACCCTGCTCGGCTGGTCGATCGGCTTCCTCGCCGCCGGCGCCGTCTTCGGCGGCATCACCGACGGCGCGTCCGACCTGGTCAGCGGCAACGAGCAGACCCGCGAGATCTTCCGGCGGATGGGCGGGCAGCAGGGCCTGACCGACGCGTTCACATCCGCCCTGACCGGCATGCTCGGCATGGTCGCGGCCGTCTACGCGGCGGGCGCGGTGCTCCGGCTGCGCGGCGAGGAGACCGGCGACCGCGCCGACCCCGTGCTGGCGGGCGCCGTCGGCCGGCTGCGCTGGGCCGCTGGCCACCTGGCCGTCGCCTTCCTCGGCACCGCCCTCATCCTCCTCCTGGGCGGGCTGGGCCTCGGCTTCACGTACGGCCTGACCGTCGGCGACGTCGGCGGCCGGCTCGGCCCCGCGGTGGGCGCCGCGCTGGCCCAGGTCCCGGCGGTCTGGGCGCTCACCGGCCTCGCGGTCCTCCTCGTCGGCGCACTGCCCAAGGCGGTGGCCGGCACCTGGGCCGTGGTCGGCGGCTGCCTCGGCATCGGCTGGCTGGGCCCGGCGGTCCGGCTCCCCCAGTGGGCGATGAACCTGTCGCCGTTCAGCCACCTCCCGAAGCTGCCGGGCGGCGAGGCCACGGCGGCGCCGTTCCTGTGGCTGCTCGGCCTGACGGCGGTGCTCGTGGCGGCGGGCCTGGTCGCGCTGCGCCGCCGCGACATCGGCTGACCGCCGGCCGGCCCCTCGTACGTGCGGCACCGGAGCCGTAGCGGACTCCGGTGCCGCGCTTTTCGTCCTGCCGGGAACGACGTTCGCCGGGAGCGCCGCGCGTCCGGGGGCGTACGCCGTACCGCCCCGCGCGCTCCTTACCCACTCCAACTGGTAGAGACCTCTCGCCGCCACCCCTGCTCCACAAGCGTCCCCGGAATACCAACGGAGCGTGAGTGAGGGATTCCGCCCCCGCTCGGCCATTCCCCTGGCATACGACACGGTTTTGCGCGTTCCGAACCGGGCAGAACCTCCGCGAGCGGCGATGACGGCGCAGAAAGGCCGGCACGCCGCCGTTTCACGCCTAAGGGCGGGCGGAGGTATCCGTGAACCAAAGGGAACACCGCAGGGCGATATGGGTTCTGCAGAATCTGGGTGTCGTACTGGCGGCCGGGGCAGCTTGCATTCTGCTCAGCCTGGTCATGACGATGGTGCCCGGACTGCGTACCCCGGGGAGTGGGAACGCGGGCCAGGCCTATGGCGCCGCGGCTTCTTCCACGGCCGTACTGGTGCTCTTCTACATGGCGAGGACGCTGCGTCTGCAGCGTGACGAGACCTCGCTGCAACGTCAGGAACTGGAACTGCAGCGCGCCGAGATGCGGCTGCAACGGACCGAACTGGAGCTGCAGCGGGACGAACTGCGCCGCTCGGCGGCCGAGCTGCACCGCAGCGCCGAGGCCGACCTGCGGCGCCTGCACATGGAACTGCTCAAGATGAGTATCGCGGACCCCGATCTGGCCGAGGTCTGGCCCGAATTCACCCCGGGACTCCCGCCGAAGGAGAACCGCCAGTACCTGTACGCCAACCTGATCTACTGCCATTCCATGCTCGCGCACAAGCTGGATATGCTGGACGACCGCGAAAGCCTGGGCCATCTGCGGTACATCGTCAGGTCACCGGCTTTCCGCGGCTATTGGGAAGCCGCGCGTTCCATGCGCGACGAGATCGACGCGGCTTCGCACGAACGGCGCTTCGCCGCCCTCGTCGACAAAGCGATGAATCAGACAAGCACCCACATGCCGAACCTACGTCTGATCGAAGGCCGACACAACGAGCCGTAAAACGCTCGCCAGGTGACCGGTAACCATCGAAACGAAACGCTTCCGCAAGTCGTCCCCCGCTGCCGCGCCCTTTCAGGGTATTCCTGCCCCGGTGACAGCACTTGATATCACTCGACGGTTGGGCGCCACTCCTCAAGAGCGCGGCAGTATGGGAAACGGGAGTTGTCCCGACCTCTTCGAACTCAGCGACGGGCGCTTCGCCGTCATCGGGACGGACATGACAGCCGACCTGGACGGAAAGCTGCCCGACGACGCGAGCCGCGCCGACTACGAGAAGATCGTGGTGATCACCCGCGACACCCTGCTGCGGGCCAAGCCGGACATCGCCCGGCTGTGATCCGGCGGCCCCGGCCGGGGCCGCTCACCCGCCCGGCGTCACCAGCCGGGCCTCGTAGGCGAAGACCGCCGCCTGTGTGCGGTCGCGCAGTCCCAGCTTCACCAGAATCCGGCTGACGTGCGTCTTCACCGTCGACTCGGCCACGACCAGATGCTCGGCGATCTCACCGTTGGACAGCCCCTGGGCCACCAGGACCAGCACCTCCGTCTCCCGTTCGGTGAGGTCGCCGACGCGTTCCTGCGTGGGCGCCCGCGGCGCGTCCAGCTTGGAGAACTCCGAGATCAGCCGCTTGGTGACGGTCGGTGCGAGCAGAGCCTCGCCGCCCGCCACGATCCGTACCCCCTCCGCGAGCTGGCCCGCCGAGGCGTCCTTGAGCAGGAAGCCGCTCGCGCCGGCCCGCAGCGCCTGGTAGACGTACTCGTCCAGGTCGAAGGTGGTCAGCACCAGCACCTTGGCGTCCGCGTCGGCGGCGACGATCTCGCGGGTCGCCTCCAGCCCGTTCATCTCGGGCATCCGGATGTCCATCAGCACCACGTCGGGGCGCAGCTCGGCGACCTTGGCCACCGCCTGCCGGCCGTCCACGGCCTCGCCGACGACCTCGATGTCGGGCATCGCGCCCATCAGCACGGAGAAGCCCTCGCGGACCATGACCTGGTCGTCCACGATCAGTACCCGGATCATGCCGTCTTCTCCCCCGCCGTGCCCTGCGCCGCCGAGACCGGGATGAACGCCGCGACCTCGAACCCGCCCTCCTCGGTGTGGTCCGCCGTCATCTCCCCGCCCAGCATCTGCACCCGCTCCCGCATGCCCAGTACGCCGTGTCCGGCCCCCGGTGACGGTCTGGCCAGGCGGCTCGCCTTGCCGTTGACGATACGCAACCCGAGCCCGCCGAGCACGTACGAGATCTCCACCCGCGCCTCGGCGCCCGGCGCGTGCCGCAGCGTGTTGCTCAGCGCCTCCTGGACGATGCGGTACGCGGACAGCTCGACACCCTGCGGCAGCGGCCGCGGCGAGCCGGTGACCACGGCCTCGACGACCAGTCCCGCGCCGCGCACGCTCTCCAGCAGCGCGTCGAGGCTGGCCAGCGTCGGCTGCGGCGCCTCGGGGTCGGAGTCGGCGAAGGCGTCCGGGTCCTCGGACCGTACGACGCCGAGGATGCGGCGCAGCTCGGTCAGTGCCGCCACCGCGTTCTCCCGGATGGTCGCGAAGGAGGTGGCCAGCTCGGGCGGCGTGTCCTTGACCCGGTACGGGGCGGCCTCCGCCTGGATGGCGATGACGGACATGTGGTGCGCGACCACGTCGTGCAGCTCGCGGGCGATCAGGGCGCGCTCCTCCAGCAGCGTGCGCCGGGAGCGCTCCTCGGCGGTGGCGGTCCGCGTCTCGACGACGTTCTTCCGCTCCTCGCGCCAGGCGCGGATGGCGGCGGCGGGAACCAGCACGAACACCGCCAGCACCGCGAACGGCGCCACGTGCGAGAGCGCCCGGGGCACCAGCAGCACCAGCACGGCGGCCGCGGCCATGGTGGTCAGCCACATCTCGGCGGCCAGCCGGGGCCGGGTGCGGAGCACGACCAGGACCATCACCACGGTGTGGGTGATGAAGCCGATCTCGTACCCGGCCGACCCGGTCCCGGTGACGGCGTACGCCAGCATCGCGAAGCCGACCGCCCCGCCCGACAGCCAGAACGCGCCGACCGGGCGGAACAGCGTCAGCGCGATCGGCGCGGCGAGCAGGAAGCTGAAGACCGACGAGAAGAGGAAGGCCATCGCGCTGTCGCGGGCCATCACACTGGTGGTCCCGAGGAACACGATGGTCGCGACGGCCGCGAGCACGACGTGCGGTGCCCAGCGCACATGGCGGCGCAGTCGCTGGGGGACCCACGACCACCCGGACACGCCCGCGTCGTCCAAGGGCAGCATCGGGCGGAAGGCGAAGGCGTCCACGATCAGGTCCTGGCGCAGCCGGTGCAGCACGCCACGGACGAGTCGGGCTTCCGAGCGCAGGTCGTCGCGCTGCGAGTGGGTCTTCTGGTTCACGCACACCACGGTAAGCAGGGAACGGCCCGCGGTCGTCCCCTCCTGAGCGGATCTGCGGGCGTCCTCCTCAAGTACTACCCAGGGTGTCCAGGAGGACGCGGAAGGCGTCGGTGCCGGGGACGAACGGCGCGTAGTGCCCCACGCCGGCCAGCTCCCGCAGCTCCGGTGCCGGCCCCGTGCCGCCCGCCGCCCGCGCCTGCCGTACGTAGCGCCGGGAGAGTCCGACGGGCACGTCGGCGTCCTCGGTGCCGTGCACCAGCGTCACGGGCACCGTACCCGGCAGCCGCCGCACCGGGTCCGCCGCGGCCAGCCGGTCCGCCCACCCGGGCCCGGCGCCGACGAACTGTGCCACAGCGCCGCCGCTCAGCCCCAGCTCGTGGCCGCGCGCCAGGTCGGCGACGGGCGCCACGGCGACGATCCGCCGCGGCGCGTCCGGGCCGCGGCGATCCGCCAGGAGCAGCGCGAGGTGCCCGCCCGCCGAGTGCCCCACGACCACCGCGGGGCGCCCCACGGCGGCCACCGCGTCCACCACGTCCTCGTACGTCTGCGGCCAGCCCCCGCCCGCGCCCACCCTGCGGTACTCGGCGAGGGCGACCGGCAACCCGTGCCGGGCCAGCTCGGCGGCGAACGGCGACAGGTGCGTACGGTCGTACGCCGCGCGCCAGAACCCGCCGTGCAGCACCAGGACCACCGGCCCGCCGCCCCGCGGCCCGTACAGGTCGATCACCTGGTCCGGATGCGGCCCGTACGCCGACGTCGCGTCGGGAGCCACGGGAGCGAGACCGAGCAGTGCCTCCTCCTCGTCCGCGGCACCCGGAGGGCTCACCCCACGACCTCGCCCAGCACCCGCGCGGCGCGCGCCACGTCCGTGAAGGAGGTGTAGAGCGGTGTGAAGCCGAAGCGCAGCACGTCGGGGTGGCGGAAGTCGCCGATCACGCCGCGCTGGATCAGCTCCGTCATCACCTTCCCCGCGTCCGCGCACGCCAGCGCGACCTGGCTGCCGCGCAGCCGGTGCTCGGCCGGGGTGACACAGCGGACCCTCCCCTCCGGTACGCAGGCGCTCACGCACTCCAGGAAGAAGTCGCCGAGCGCCAGGCTCTTGGCCCGTACGGCCTCGATACGGACGCCGTCCCACACCTCCAGGGCCGCCTCCAGCGCGAGCATCGACAGGATGTCCGGGGTGCCGACACGGCCGCGGGTGATGCCGTCGGCCGGTGCGTACGCGGCGTCCATGCCGAACGGCACGGCGTGCGAATTCCAGCCGGGCAGCGGCGAGTCGAAACGCGCCTGGAGTTCCTCGCGCACATACAGGTACGCGGGCGCGCCCGGCCCGCCGTTGAGGTACTTGTACGTACAGCCGACCGCGAGGTCCACGCCGTGTGCGTCCAGGCGGACCGGCAGCGCGCCCGCGCTGTGGCACAGGTCCCAGACCGCCAGCGCCCCGGCCGCGTGCAGCGCCGCGGTGATGCCGGGCAGGTCGTTGAGCCGGCCGGTCCGGTAGTCGACGTGGTTGACCAGCGCGAGCGCGGTACGGGGCCCGGCCTCGCCGGGGATACGGGCGGGCGGCAGGGCGCGCAGGGTGCACCCCGTCATCCGGGCAGCGGACTCCGCGATGTACCCGTCGGCCGGGAACGTCGCCTCGTCGACCAGGATCTCGTCCCGGCCCTCGCCCGCCATCCGTACGGCGCCGACCACCGCCTTGAACACATTGACGCTGGTCGAGTCGCCGACCACCACCTGCCCCGGCGCCGCGCCCAGGAGCGGGGCGATCCGGTCGCCGACGCGCTCCGGCGCGGTCCACCAGCCCGACTCCGTCCAGGACCGGATACGCAGCTCGCCCCACTCGCGGCCGATGACCTCGGCGACCCGGCCGGGGACCTGGCGGGTCAGCGCGCCCAGCGAATTCCCGTCCAGGTACACGGCGTCGTCCAGCACGAACTGCCGCCTCATGTGGGCGAGCCCGTCCTGTTCGTCCAGCGCGGCGGCCCGCTCCTCAAACATGGCTGCGGGCCGTCCACAGCTCCGGAAAAACGTTCTTGCTGGCCCGTTTCTCCAACCAGGCCACACCCGCCGAACCACCGGTGCCCATCTTGGCCCCCATCGCCCGCCGCGTCGCCACCAAATGATCGTTCCGCCAGCGCCACACCAGCTCGGCCACATCCGTCAACGCCTCACCGAGCCGCACCAGTTCGCCGCCCCGCGGCCCCGCGTACACCTCGGCCCACACGGCCTCGACCCGCGCGTCCGGCTCGTACCGCGCCGTCACGTCACGCTCCAGCACCTCGTGCGGAATCGCATACCCCCGGCGCGCCAGCAGCCGCAGCACCTCGTCCCACAGGCTCGGCTCCTGCAACGCCTTCTCCAACTCCGCGTACTCACGCGGCGCGCCCCGGTGCGGCACGAGCATCGAAGCGGACTTCTCCCCCAACAGGAACTCCAGCCGCCGGTACATCGCGGACTGGAAACCCGACCCCTCCCCCAGCGCCCCCCGGAACGCGTTGAACTGCGCGGGCGTCAACCGCGCCAGCGGCTTCCACGCCGCGTTCAGCGCCTCCAGCTCATGCGTCGAACGCACCAGAGCCTCCATCGCCACCGGCACGTCGTCCCCGCGCAACGCCTGCGCGGCGGTGTGCCACTCGTGCACGACGACCGTGAACCACAGCTCCATCACCTGGGTCGTCACCAAGAACGCCATCTCGCCCGGATCATCGGACAACGGATCCTGAAGATGGGTCAGCACATCCGCGTGGACATAGTCCTCGTACGGCGTCGTCCCCGTACTGCCTATGCTCAGATCGGGCCGCCGAGGCCCTCCGGACTGTAGCTGCGGGGCGGACTGCTGCGACATGAGGAACTCCTCAGTGCTGCTCGGCTTCCGGGTAGCGGTCCGCTCCTTCCCGTCGGCAACGGAGCCCCGGTCCCCTCGGACACGGAATCTTCCGGCCCACTGGCATCATCCGTGCTCCACCGAAGGCGCGCAAGAGGCCGGCCACGCCCGCGCGAAGGGCCGGTCGCGACACGCGCGACCGGCCCGCGGTCCACTCCGGCCGTCAGCCGGAAACGCAGCTCAGCGCCCTACGAAAGGGTGTCCGCCGCGGTCGGCGACGACTCCCGCAGGAACGTCGTGCAGCGCTCGTACTCCGCCTGCTCACCGATCGCGTGCGCCGCACGCGCCAAGGCGTGCAGGGCACGCAGGAAGCCACGGTTCGGCTCGTGCTCGAACGGCACCGGCCCGTGCCCCTTCCATCCGGCCCGGCGCAAAGCGTCCAGACCGCGGTGGTATCCCGTACGGGCATACGCGTACGACTCGACCGTACGCCCCGCCTGGAACGCGTCATCGGCAAGCTGCGCCCAGGCCAGCGAGGAGGTCGGGTACTTCGCCGCCACATCGGTCGGCGCCGCCCCCGAAGCGAGGAGCTCACGGGGCTCGGGGTCGTCGGGCAGTTCGGTCGGGGGCGGGCCCCCGAGGAGATTTTCGTGAATGGCCATAGCCATAGCCTCCCAGGGGGGTGGGCACGTATGCACCTCAGCCCCTGCGGTGGTGCGGTGTCGCGCTGCGCGCGCGGTTTGTGTTGTCGCGCGGGGGTGCGCTGGTTTGTGGTGCGGTCGGGGCCGCGTAGGGGGGTGACTCTCCCCCAGCCTCCGGCCGGGGGGAGGGAGACCCCTGCGGGGCCCCGGCCCCGCCACCCACCGGACCAAACGCGCAAACCGCGCGAAGCGCGAAAGGCCCCACGCCCAGTGGGACGTGGGGCCTTAAAGCCGGCCAGTGACTACTTGATCTTGGTGCCGGTGGAGCGCAGGTTCGCGCAGGCTGCGGTGACGCGCTGGGCCATGCCCGCCTCGGCCAGCTTGCCCCAGCTGCGCGGGTCGTAGGTCTTCTTGTTGCCGACCTCGCCGTCAACCTTCAGCACGCCGTCGTAGTTGCGGAACATGTGGTCCGCGATCGGCCGCGTGAAGGCGTACTGCGTGTCCGTGTCCAGGTTCATCTTCACGACGCCGTTCTCCAGCGCCGTGGCGATCTCCTGCTCCGTGGAGCCGGAGCCGCCGTGGAAGACGAAGTCGAACGGCGAGGACTTGCCGTACTTGGCGCCGACGCCCTCCTGGAGGTCCTTCAGCAGCTCGGGGCGGAGCACGACGTTGCCCGGCTTGTAGACGCCGTGCACGTTGCCGAACGAGGCGGCGAGCAGGTAGCGGCCCTTCTCGCCCAGGCCCAGCGCCTCGGCGGTCCGCAGCGCGTCGTCGACGGTGGTGTAGAGCTCGTCGTTGATCTCGTGGGTGACGCCGTCCTCCTCGCCACCGGTCGGGGTGATCTCGACCTCAAGGATGATCTTCGCGGCGGCGGCCTTGGCCAGCAGCTCCTGGCCGATGGACAGGTTGTCGGCCAGGGTCTCGGCGGAGCCGTCCCACATGTGGGACTGGAACAGCGGGTTCTGGCCCCTGGCCACACGCTGCTCGGAGACGGCCAGCAGCGGGCGGACGTAGCCGTCCAGCTTGTCCTTGGGGCAGTGGTCGGTGTGGAGCGCGACGGTCACGTCGTACTTCTCGGCCACGATGTGCGCGAACTCCGCCAGCGCGACCGCGCCGGTCACCATGTCCTTGTTGTACTGGCCGCCCAGGAACTCCGCACCGCCGGTGGAGATCTGGATGATGCCGTCGCTCTCGGCCTCGGCGAAACCACGCAGCGCTGCGTGCAGAGTCTGCGTCGAGGTCACGTTGATGGCCGGGTAGGCGAACTTGCCTGCCTTCGCCCGGTCGAGCATCTCGTTGTAGACCTCGGGAGTTGCGATGGGCATCTGTCCGCTCCTTGTGATGTGCGGGTGTGCGTTCTTGGCCCTGACCAGGGGGCGACGACATCGCCGTAGCTCATCTTCCCAGACTTGGCCGGTTGCTCCACATCCCGTACACGCCACGCGCCCGCGCAGAGGCGGCCGGTTTCACGTGAAACCGGCCGCCCCTCGAAGGTAACCGCAGGTCAGCGCCGCAGGCGGCTCAGGCGAGGCCGAGGTCGCCGAGCTGGTAGCCGGTGATGTACGGCAGACCCGCACCGGCGATGGCCGACTCCGCCCCGCGGTCCACGATCGTGGCGACCGCCACCACCTCGGCGCCCGCCTCGCGTGCCGCCTCGACGGCGGTCAGCGGCGAGCCGCCGGTGGTGGAGGTGTCCTCGACCACCAGGACCCGGCGGCCCTTGATGTCCGGGCCCTCGATGCGGCGCTGCATGCCGTGCGTCTTCTGCGCCTTGCGTACGACGAACGCGTCCAGCCGCCGGCCGCGCGCCGCGGAGGCGTGCAGCATCGAGGTCGCGACCGGGTCGGCGCCGAGCGTGAGCCCGCCCACCGCGTCGTAGTCCAGGTCGGCGGTGATGTCCAGCATCAGCTGCCCGACGAGGGGCGCCGCCTCACCGTCGAGGGTGATCCGGCGCAGGTCGATGTAGTAATCGGCCTCCTTGCCGGAGGAGAGCGTCACCTTGCCGTGGACCACGGCCTTGTCCTTGATCTGCTGCAGCAGATCGCCGCGTACGTCGTCAGTCATGCCGACGAGCTTAGAACGTGTACCGGGGCCCGGCCGGACGCCGGTGGTCAGGACAGGGGGCGCCAGGACCACGTGGTGGAGATCTCCAGCGGTTCGATGGGCGTGACCAGGCGCGGCAGCGTGTTGAGGCCGTTCGGCGGGCCGGACTGCGGCTCGACGCAGACCGCCTCCTCCTGCTCGTCGTAGACGACCACCCATTCGGCGCGGCTCGCGACGTTCAGCTCCAGCCGGCCCGGCCAGGTGAGGGTGACGTCCACGCCGTCCGGCATGCCGAAGCAGTCGTCCCAAGGGCCGGGACGCGGGTCGGTCCGCTGCCCGGTGGGCAGGTGGTTCTCGCCCCGCTCCTCCTGCCACGCGGCCGTGAAGTCGATCCGTACGGGTTCGCCGTCCCCGTCCAGCCTGCGCAGGAACCAGGGGTGCCAGCCGGCCTGGGCCGGGAAGGAGTCGGCGCTCGCCTCGACGCCCATCGTCAGGGTGAGCGAGGTGCCGTCGGCGGCCAGCTCGACCAGTTGGGTGACGCGTCCCGGGTAGGGCCAGGGTAGGGCGGCCGGGTCGAGGAGGTCGTAGGTGAACACGGCGCTGGTGGCGTCCGCGCGCGCGGTTTTCCAGGCGACGTTGCGGCCGGTGCCGTGGATCGCGTGCGGCGGGGAGTTGACCGGCATCTGGTGCACCTCGCCGCCGTTGCGAAAGCGCCCGTTCTCGATGCGTCCGCACCACGGCACCATGGGGAAGCTGCCGTACTTGGCGCCCTGCCGGAGCAGTTCCGTGCCGCCGGTGCGCAGGCTTGCGAGCCGGCAGCCGTTGGCCGGGTCGACGGTCAGCTCCGTGTCGCCTGCGGCCAGCCGCACCTGCCCTCGCGGGGCGTTTCGCGTGTCGTTGTCACTCACGGTCCGACCCTAACGGGGCGTCGGCGCGCCGCCACGGCGCGGCGGGGCCGGTGTCGTCCGCGGCCCGTGCCGGTCTGTCAGCGGCGGCGTCGCAGGACCCGGCCCACCACCACCGCCGACGCCAGCGCGAGGGCCGCGGCGGGGGCCGCCCAGCGGAGGGTGGCGGAGGTGGTCGTCGACTGCGGCGCGGGAACGGGCGCGTACCGGCCGCGCGGCGGGGCGTGGTCGACCTCTTCGGCGCTGCGCCCGATCATCGTGCGGCGCGCGTGCGCGGCCTCGGCGGGCGCGGCACCGTCCTGGTCGTCGGCATCGGCGAGCGGGTCGAGCGAAGGGGGCGGGACCTCGGAGTCGAAGACGCCCGGTGTCGCGTGGGCGGGGGGTGCGGGCTGCGGCTCGGCGGGCCGGTCCTGCGGTGGTTCGTCGGCGAGGTCCGCCGCGAGGTTGGCCGCGAAGCGGTCCAGGAGGCGGCGGGCGGCGGACTCGGCCGTCTGGGGGGCGGCCTCGGCGAGGCGGCCGGTGCTGGTGACCGTGCCGGCGCAGTGCAGGGCCGTGGCTCCGGTGTCGTCCGGGTGGGCGGCGAGCCGTACGGTCAGGGACAGCTCGGCGGAGCCGTCGCCCCGGGACTCGATGCCGCCGGCCTCGACCGTGACCGTGTCGGCGCCGCGGGCCGTGACGGTCAGGGTGCCGCGGTAGGTGATGGTGGAACTGCCGATGCGCAGGCGCAGCCGCCCGCCGGGGGTGCCGGGGTCCGCGTCGGCGTCGAGTTGGCATCCGGGGATGCAGCGTGCCACGCGCTCCGGCTCGGCCAGTGCCTGCCGTACGGTCTCGACGGGAAACGGAACGTACACCTCGTGCTCCATGGCATGGGAGCCTACCCAGCCCTCCCGGTGCTCGTGCCTGGTGCGGCACCATTTTTCTCCCGTAGGGGCGGGAGGGCGGGCGGCGCCTGCCGGCCCCGGCGAAATCAGTCCAGGTGGCGCGGGTGCATCAGGGTCGAGGGCGGCAGGCCGGTGACGCGGTCGCGGGCGGTCGCGCGGGCGGCGGCCCGCAGTCCGCCACGGGTCAGGGAACGCAGCGCCGGGGCGTCGGGCGCCAGGCCCAGGTACGGCGTACGGCGGGCGGCCAGGACGAAGCCCCAGCGGCAGGCGGCGTCCCGGCGGTCGGCCCGGACGGCGGCGGGGGCCGGGGCGCAGGAGCGTTCCGCCCCGCTGGTCGGGCCCGTGTGCCGGCCCGGGATGCGGTACGGGACGGTCGCCAGCCCGGCGGCCCGTACGGTCGCGTCCACGGTCCAGTACGAGCGGGGCCGGGCCTCGTGCGCTCCCGCGTGCACCGCCAGCCGCCCTCCTTCGGCGAGCGCGCGGGTGGCGAGGCCGTAGAACTCCTGGGAGTAGAGCTTGGCCCCGGCCGTGCCGCCGGGCCCGGGGAGGTCGGCGACGACGACGTCGTAGGGGCCGCCGTCGCGGGCTTGTGCCGCGTACCGCCGGAGCCACTCGAACAGGTCGCCCGTGGCCACCCGTACCCGCGGGTCGTCCAGCGCGTGCCGGTTCAGGGCGGACAGTCCCGGGTCGGTACGGGCCAGGCGCACCACACCGGGGTCGAGGTCGACGACCGTCACGGAGTCCACGCCGGGGTAGCGCAGCACCTCGCGCGCGGCGAGGCCGTCGCCGCCCCCCAGCACCAGCACCCGGCGGTGCGGGCCGCCGGCCATGGCCGGGTGGACCAGCCCTTCGTGGTAACGGGCCTCGTCGTCGGCGCCGGCCCGCAGCCGGCCGTCCAGGTAGAGCCCGAGCGGTCCGCCGGCCTTCCCGTCCGCGGCCGCCGGCCCCGTACCGCCTGTGATCACCACTTCCTGGACGCCGGTACGGACCGCGACCCGCGCCGCCGACCCGTACACCGCGTCGCGGGCGGCCCGCTCGAACGGGGGCACCAGCAGCGTCCCGGCCGCGAGCAGGGCCAGCACCACCACGTTGGCGGCGATGAGCGTCCAGCGGGACCGCACGGACAGGTCGCGGTGGAACAGCCACAGCACCAGCCCGCCGCCGGCCACCGCGTTGACCGAACCGGTGAGCAGCGCGCCGGACACCTGGCCCAGGGTCGGCAGCAGCAGGAAGGGAAAGGCCAGGCCGCCTACCAGGGCGCCTACGTAGTCCGCCGCGAACAGGTCCGCCACCGCGCCGCCGGGGTCCTGGCGGCGCACCCGCTGGATGAGCGTCATCAGCAGCGGCACCTCGGCGCCGATGAGCACGCCGATGGCCAGGGAGAAGGCGACCAGCACCGGGCGGGACTGGCCGAACCAGGCGAAGCAGGCGTAGAGGGCCATGGCGGAGAAGCCGCCGACGAGCGCGAGGACCGCCTCCAGCGCCCCGAAGCCGACCGCCGCCCGGCAGCGCAGCCGCTTGGCGAGCAGCGAACCGACGCCCATCGCGAAGACCATGACGGACAGCACGACGGAGGCCTGGGTGACCGAGTCGCCGCTCAGGTAGGAGGAGAGGGCGACCAGTTCGAGTTCGTAGACGAGGCCGCAGGCGGCGCAGACGAAGACCGTGGCCAGGACGAGCAGCCGGCCGGTCCCGGCGGGTACGGGCAGTCGCGCCGGACTTCTGGTCTCCGGCGGGCCCGGGGATCCGCGGCGGACTAGATCAGGCGGGTCGATCATGTCGTGAACGCTACGTGACGCCCGGATCGCCCTATGTCACCCACACGAGCGTAGTGAGCTTCCCACACGAGCGACTTGGAGCACTACGGGCACTCGTCCGGTGCCGCGAGCCAGTAAGAGCGCCAGGCGGTGCGGGCCGTCGCGCCGGGACCCGGCGAACCGTTTGTCCGCGCGGCCGCCGAGGCACCCGCCACCGCGGAGCCCCGGCCGTACGGGCTGCGCGAGGGGGTACGGCTACAGCGCCGCCGCCACCCGGACCCCCACCCGCGTACGCGTCGCGACCAGGCGCCCTTCCTGCGGGTAGGCGTGCCAGGTGCGCCAGCGCACCTGGCCGTGCTCGCGCTGCGCCAGCATCGCGGTGAACGCGTGCGGCGATCCCGGGAACGTTCCGGCAAGGCCGTGGGGGTGTTCGGAGACCAGCGCGAGCAACTCCTGCGCGCGGCCGGCGAACGAGCCGTGGGAGAGCGTCTCCACGTGGGCGGCGAACTCGTATTCCCAGTCACCGATCCGTTTCGCCACACCCAGCGGGAGCGGGGTACTGCTGCCGGGTATGCAGGCGACCGTCTCGGAGCAGGTGCCCTGCTCCTCCTCCAGGAGCACTTGGTGGGAGGCGCCGAGCAGTCTCAACTGGACGCGTGCGTCCGCCAGTTGGAGGTCGAGCACGGCAAGGGCCGGCAGCGGCTCCCTGCCCAGCGCCCAGGCCAGGTCGGATGCGCGGGTATCGGTGTAGGCAGTCTTCAGGATCGTGAGCATGGGTCGGCTCCGCAAGCACGCAGTGGATGGTGGGCCGGCCTGCCCCGGAGACGGGATCAGGGTGTACGACTGTCTGCCGGCTCGTGCCCACGTGGGGTCCGAGAACTGGGATTCTCTAGAGAGAGGGAATCATGAAACGAGCGGGGCCCACAGCGTTTTTACCCATCTTCGCCGGGTTTCCATCCCTCAGAGGGCCACTCAGTTCAGTTGTTCAACAGCCCACTGCCCAGCGGGTGTTGGACCTGCTCGGCGCATATGCGGAGCTGCATGGGCCGCATGCATGTGTACGGGGCAGCAACAGGCCGCGCACTGCGCCCCGGACGCTGCCGGACGCCCACCCCGGGACCCCTGCCTGAGGCAGCCTCAGCAGCCGCCCCCGCCACCACAGCCACCACCACCACCGCCGCCGCCGCACGACGACGAGGAGGAGTGCCCGCCACCGCCGCACGAGGAGAGACCGCCGCAGGACTGGCCGTGGTGACCCCCGTGGTGATGACCGCCCAGCCCCGGGTCGCCGGCCACCCACCAGCCGGCGCCGTGCTGCGAGCTCTTGCCGAGACTGCCGCGGCCGCCACCGTCCCGGCCCTGCGCCGCCTTGGCCACCAGGGCGGCGACCGCCACGCAGATCACGAAGAAGACCACAAACCCCATCATCGCCCCACTCTCCTTTCGTCCCCCGAAGCGAGGCACCTGCTCCGGCCCGCACCGTGTCCCGGGTGCGGCGCGGAGTCCGCTGTTCCGTGTCCTTCGATCCCTCTCCGATCCGCGCTGATCCACTCCGGATTTTTTCCGGTCGCCCGGACCACCCGGCACCGCGTCGCGCCCGGGTGCGTGGCTCATGCCCGGACCCCGCCGCCCCCAAAGCACAGTTGAGCAATTCCAGAGGTTCGGCGGAGGATGGCGGACATGTCACGACCGTTGCTCAACCGCCGCCTCGCGGAGTTCGGTACGACGATCTTCGCCGAGATGTCCGCGCTCGCCGTCCGCACCGGATCGATCAACCTGGGCCAGGGCTTTCCCGACACCGACGGGCCACCGGAGGTGAGGGAGGCGGCGGTCCGCGCGCTGCGCGACGGCCGCGGCAACCAGTACCCGCCGGGCCCCGGCGTCCCCGAACTGCGCACCGCCGTCGCCGAGCACCAGAGCCGCTTCTACGGCCATCTCGGCATCGCGTACGACCCGGACACCGAGGTCCTGGTCACCGCGGGCGCCACCGAGGCCATCGCCGCCTCGCTGCTCGCCCTCCTGGAGCCCGGCGACGAGGTGGTCGCGCTGGAGCCGTACTACGACTCCTACGCCGCCTGCATCGCGATGGCGGGCGGCACCCGCGTCCCGGTGACGCTGCGGCCGTCCGCCGAGGACGGCACGTACGCGCTGGACCTCGACGAACTCCGCGACGCCATCACCGACCGCACCCGCCTCATCCTCCTCAACACCCCCCACAATCCCACCGGCACCGTCCTCGACCGCGCCGAGCTGGCCGAGATCGCCCGCCTCGCCTGCGAGCGCGACCTCCTCGTGATCACCGACGAGGTGTACGAACACCTTGTCTTCGAGGGCGAGCACCTCCCGCTGGCGTCCTTCCCCGGCATGCGCGAGCGCACCGTCACCATCGGCTCGGCCGGCAAGACCTTCTCCTTCACCGGCTGGAAGGTCGGCTGGGTCACCGCGTCCCCCGAGCTGGTCAGTGCCGTCCGCTCCGCCAAGCAGTTCCTCACCTTCGTCTCCGCCGGGCCCTTCCAGTACGCGGTCGCCGAGGCCCTCGCCCTGCCCGACAGCTACTACACCGGCCTGCGCGACGACCTGCGGGCCAAGCGCGACCTGCTGTCCGACGGCCTCGCCGCCGCCGGGTTCCGCGTCTTCCGCCCGTCCGGCACCTACTTCGTCACCACCGACATCCGGCCCCTGGGCGAGCAGGACGGCTTCGCCTTCTGCCGCGCCCTCCCGGAACGCGTCGGCGTCGTGGCGATCCCCAACGCCGTCTTCTACGACCATCAGGACCAGGGCGCCCCCTACGTCCGCTTCGCCTTCTGCAAGCAGGAGAAGGTCCTCCAGGAGGCGGTAGAGCGGCTCCGCGGCCGCTGACCGCACGCCCCGTCGCGCGCCCCCGGAGGCCACCCGGTCGGCCTACCGGGGTCGCGTGACGGGCGGGCCGCGCCGAGAGTCGTGGTGTCGGGGTGCGCCGGGCGCGCGGAGGCCCGGTGTGTGACCGCCGCGCGCGTACCGGAGGTGTTCCGTGACCGCCGAGACCGTCGGCACCGCCGCCGCGGACGTACGGCGCGGCCCCGTACGCGTACACGTCCGGGCCGCCCTGCGCCGTGCGGCCCCCGCCCTCGCGCTGTTCGCGGCCGTCCGCTTCGCGGGCGTCCTGTGCACGTCACTCTGGGCGTGGCACACCGGACGCCACCCGCGCAGTCTGCTCGGCGCCACCTGGGACTCCAACTGGTACCTGGGCGTGGCCCGGTACGGCTACGGCTCCCCGGCCCCCCGCCACATGTGGCCGCCGGACGCCCTCGCCGACCTGGCCTTCTTCCCCCTGTACCCGGGCCTGATCCGCGGCCTGTCCGCCGTCGTGCCGATCGGCGCGCTCAACGCCGGGCTGCTGCTGGCGTGGACGGCCGCCGCCGTGGCCGCGTGGGGGATCTTCGCGGTCGGCGCGCATCTGTACGGGCGGCGCGCCGGGACGTTCCTGGTGGTGCTGTGGGCCCTGCTGCCGCACGCCGTCATCCAGTCGCTGAGCTATACGGAACCGCTGCTCACCGCGCTGGCCGCGTGGGCGCTGTACGCCCTGCTCACCGGCCGCCCGCTGTGGGCCGGCGCGCTGGCGCTGGCGGCCGGCCTGGCCCGGCCGAACGGCCTCGCGGTCGCCGCCGCCGTGATGGTCGCGGCAGCGGTGCGGACCTGGGGGCGGGGACGCCGTCGGAGCGTCTCCGTACCTCGGCGGGACCGCTCCCTCCGGCCCTACTGGGCCGCGGCGCTGCTCGCCCCCGCCGGCTGGCTCGGGTACGTCCTGTGGGTGGGGGCCCGCACCGGCGCCGGGCCGCGCGGCTACTTCCGGGTGCAGGAGATCTGGGGCTCCCGTTTCGACTTCGGCCGGGACACGCTGCGGTCCGTGAAGCGGCTGTTCCTGCACGACGGGCCGCTGGTGCACCCCATGGCCGCGGCGGTCGTCGCCGTATCGATCCTGCTCCTCGTCCTGCTGGTGCTGGACCGGCCGCCCCTGCCGCTGCTCGCCTACACCGTGGTGCTGGTGGCGCTGGCACTCGGCGGCACCGGCTACTTCCCCTCCAAGCCGCGCTTCCTGCTGCCGGCCTTCCCGCTGCTCGTCCCGGCAGCGGTCGTGCTGGCCCGCGCCCGGCCCCGTACCGTCGTCCTGACGGTGGGCTCCCTGGCCGTGCTCTCCCTCGGGTACGGCGTCTATCTGCTGGCCATGGCGCCCCTGCCACTGTGAACCGCGGTGGCGGCACGGCGACGGGCCCCGGAGCGAGGTGCTCCGGGGCCCGCGACGCCGATGGCGGTGGGGGGCTTACGCCTCCTCGCCGCCCGGCTTCTCGTCCGCGTCACCGTCGATCTCGGCCTCCAGGCCGAGCTGCTCGACGATCCACTTGTCGAACTCGATCGACGCGCGGACCCAGCTGACCGTGCTGGAGACGAAGTGCTCCAGGGCGACGCCGGTGCCGATCAGCATCGACGCCTCGCCGATCAGACGGACCGTGCCGTCGTCGTGGGTGTGGGTGTAGGCCTTGGGCCACAGGGTCCGGCGGTTCCAGTCGTCGAGCGCCTCCAGCAGCTTCGGCTTGTCGTCGATGCCGTGCGGGCGGTCGTAGAACGTACGGACGGAGAAGATCTGCTGCTCTTCCTCGCCACGGAACATGAAGTACGTGCGGAACTGCTCCCACGGGGCGGCGAGGTCACCCTCGTCGTCGACTACGTACTTCAGCTCCATCTGGTCGAGGAGCTGCTTGACCAGGTCCTGGTCGGGCAGGACGGGACCATCTGGCCCCGCCGGCTGCGGTTCGGGCTGGCCCCCGAAATTCGGGATCGAGGACGGGTCGATGCTCACCGTGGAATTCCCTTCGTATGGTCCTGGCCATCCTTCACCATCCTGGCCCCGTCCTGGCAAGCCCGGCGCCGCCTCTCCGCTGCGGGCTAAAAAACCGGCCGGGACCGGAGGGCGGCGGAACGGCGGACGGCGGCCCGCCGCCGCGGGCCGCGCCGCTCACCGTACGGGGCCGACCACCAGCGACTGACCGTCCTGCGCGACGTCCACCCGTACGGTGTCGCCGTCCACCACGTCACCCGCCAGGATCGCCTTGGCGAGCTGGTCGCCGATGGCCGTCTGGACCAGGCGGCGCAGCGGGCGCGCGCCGTACGACAGGTCCGGCGCGTCCTGCGGCCGGTCGAGGACCGGCTCCTGGCCGAGCCAGGCCAGCCAGGTCAGGGCGCGGTCCGTGACGTCCAGCGTCAGCCGCCGGTCGGCGAGCCGGCGCTGCAGGTGGTCGAGCTGGATCCGCGCGATCCGCTGGAGCTGGTCGGTGCCGAGCGGGTGGAAGACCACCAGGTCGTCCAGCCGGTTGAGGAACTCGGGACGGAACGACGACCGCACCGTCTCCAGGACCTTCTCCTTCTTCTGGTCCTCCTTCAGGAGCGGGTCCATCAGGAAGTTCGAGCCCAAGTTGGAGGTCAGGATCAGGATCGTGTTGCGGAAGTCGACCGTACGGCCCTGGCCGTCGGTCAGCCGGCCGTCGTCCAGCACTTGGAGCAGCACGTCGAAGACCTCGTGGTGCGCCTTCTCCACCTCGTCCAGGAGGACGACCGAGTACGGGCGGCGGCGGACCGACTCGGTGAGCTGGCCGCCCTCCTCGTAGCCGACGTAGCCGGGCGGGGCGCCGACCAGGCGGGCCACGCTGTGCTTCTCGCCGTACTCGCTCATGTCGATGCGGACCATCGCCCGCTCGTCGTCGAAGAGGAAGTCGGCGAGCGCCTTGGCCAGCTCGGTCTTGCCGACGCCGGTCGGGCCGAGGAAGAGGAAGGAGCCGGTGGGGCGGTCCGGGTCGGCGATGCCGGCGCGGGTGCGGCGCACCGCGTCGGACACCGCGCGGACGGCCTCGGCCTGGCCGATCAGGCGCTTGCCCAGCTCGTCCTCCATGCGCAGCAGCTTCTGCGTCTCGCCCTCCAGCAGGCGCCCGGCCGGGATGCCGGTCCAGGAGCCGACGACGTCCGCGATGTCGTCCGGGCCGACCTCCTCCTTGACCATGGAGGACTTGCCTTCCTTGGACGCCTCCTGCTCGGCCTCGGCCGCCGCGGCCTCCTCCAGCTCCCGCTCCAGGCCCGGGATCTCCCCGTACAGCAGCTTGGAAGCGGTGTCGAAGTCGCCGTCGCGCTGGGCGCGCTCGGCCTGGCCGCGCAGCTCGTCCAGCTTCTCCTTCAGCTCGCCGAGGCGGTTGAGGCCCTGCTTCTCCTTCTCCCAGCGGGCGGTCAGGCCGCGCAGCTCCTCCTCCTTGTCGGCGAGGTCCTTGCGCAGCTTCTCCAGGCGCTGGACGGAGCCGGCGTCGGTCTCGTTCTTGAGCGCCAGTTCCTCCATGCGCAGCCGGTCGACGGAGCGCTGGAGCTCGTCGATCTCCACCGGGGAGGAGTCGATCTCCATACGGAGGCGGGAGGCCGCCTCGTCGACGAGGTCGATGGCCTTGTCGGGCAGGAAGCGGGAGGTGATGTAGCGGTCGGAGAGGGTCGCGGCGGCGACCAGCGCGGAGTCCGCGATCTGCACCTTGTGGTGCGCCTCGTAGCGGCCCTTGAGCCCGCGCAGGATCGCGACCGTGTCCTCCACGGACGGCTCGGCCACCAGCACCTGCTGGAAGCGCCGCTCCAGCGCCGGGTCCTTCTCGATGCGCTCGCGGTACTCGTCCAGGGTCGTCGCGCCGACCATTCGCAGCTCGCCGCGGGCCAGCATGGGCTTGAGCATGTTGCCCGCGTCCATGGCGGAGTCGCCGCCGGCGCCGGTGCCGACGACCGTGTGCAGCTCGTCGATGAAGGTGATGATCTGGCCGTCGCTGGACTTGATCTCCGCCAGTACGGTCTTGAGCCGCTCCTCGAACTCGCCGCGGTACTTCGCGCCCGCGACCATCGCGCCCAGGTCCAGGGCCACCAGCCGCTTGTCGCGTAGCGACTCGGGAACGTCGCCCTTCACTATCCGCTGCGCCAGGCCCTCGACGACGGCCGTCTTGCCGACGCCGGGCTCGCCGATGAGCACCGGGTTGTTCTTCGTGCGCCGCGAGAGCACCTGCACCACGCGGCGGATCTCCTGGTCCCGGCCGATGACCGGGTCCAGCTTGCCGTCGCGCGCGGCGGCCGTGAAGTCCGTACCGAACTTCTCCAGCGCCTTGTAGGTGCCCTCCGGGTCCGGGTTGGTCACCCGCCGGCCGCCCCGGCTGTCCTCGAAGGCGCTCAGCAGCTTCTTGGCCGTGGCGCCCTGCTGCGCCAGCAGCTCGCCGGTGCGGCCGCCCTTGGCGGCGATGCCGATGAGGAGGTGTTCGGTGGAGACGAAGTCGTCGCCCAGCTCCTTCGCGCGCTGCGCGGCGTCCGCGATGACGGCCAGCGTGTCGCGGTCGGGCTGCGGCGGGGCGACGGTGGAGCCCTGCACGCTGGGCTGCCCGGCCAGCTGGCGTTCGGCGCCGGAGCGCAGCGCGGCGGCGTCCGCCTCGACGGCCGCCAGCAGGTCCATGACGTTCTCGTTGTCCGTGCCGGTGAGCAGCGCGAGCAGCAGATGCGCGGAGGTCATGTCCGCGTGCCCCGCCGTCACCGCCCGCTCGTTGGCGGCGCTCAGCGCCTCCCGGCTCTTGTTGGTCAGCTCGGCGTCCACTCGCGCGCTCCTCCTTGTGCTCGTGTGCGTGACCGGCACCACCGGCCCGTTCGGGTGAACCTGCTCAGCTCAACGTCCGATAAGTTGAGTCTATTCCACTCAAGGCGATTCCGGTGGGCGGTACGGATGTCTTCCGGCCCTTTCTGCGAGTGAACCCCCACGCTCCGGACCATGCCACCGAGGCCCGCCCGCTCCCGCGCGACCGGCCGCCGCGGCCCGGTCACCGCCGCCGACCTGCCTCCGTTGCCCCGGTTTCGGCGGGCCATCGGCGCCGCGGCGCCGGAACCGCCGGCCCGCCGCACCCCCAGGCCAACGCTGCCCTCACCACGCCTCCACGCCTTCTTCACGTCACCCACGTCGTCCCTTTGCAGCCCCTTCGCACGAGCCCCCACAGTTTCCCCAATTACTCTTCCGGTCATGGCCCACGACCTGGACGACCTCGCCCCCGAGTACCTCGCCTTCTGGAGCGAGCACCTGATGTGCACGCTGACCACCCTGCGCCCGGACGGCACGCCCCACGTCGTCCCGGTCGGTGTCACCTTCGACGCGAACCAGCGCATCGCGCGCGTCATCACCCGCAAGGACAGCGCCAAGGTCGCCCACATCCTGGCCGGTGGGGCGGACGGCGCGCGCGTCGCGGTGTGCCAGGTGGCCCGCCGCCGGTGGGCCACCCTGGAGGGCGTCGCCCGGATCCGTACGGACACCGACGTGGTGGCGGACGCGGTACGGCGCTACGCCGAGCGGTACGGCCGCGTCCCGTCGCCCAACCCCGACCGGGTCATGGTGGAGATCACCGTCACCCGGGCGCTGGGGCGCGCGTAGCTCCCGGCGGCGGGCGGCGTGCGCCGCGACAGGTCCGTACCTGGCTGGATTCGGACGGCACGGTTCCGCCGCGGCGCTTGGCCCTGCTATCCAGAGTGCGGAGAAAACTGCTCACAAAGCGAACCCAGACAGAACTTCGCGGAGCAAAAATGGCTGCTGGAGACCGCATGGCGTACTCATCGCGCACCGACCCGGTCGTCTCTCGGACCGGTGGCCGCCCGACCGCCACCCTCCGGCGCCCCGCGCACGCCGAGCTGTGCCCCCGCTGCGGCGGCCAGCTCGCCGTCAACCAGGACGGCTGGGCCATCTGCCACGCCTGCGGCTACGCCTCACCGCCCGGCACCGCCCCTCCACCCCGGTACGCGCGCGGCGGTATCGTCACCCCCACACTCGCCACGTCCCGGGGAGCACGATGAACTCGGTCCGAGTGACGGCGATCGCCTGCCTCATGCCGCTGTCGGGGCTGGACGACGACCCGTTCCTGGTGGACGACCGCCGCCAGCACGCCATGTGCACCCAGTGGGCGCAGGCCCGTGACTACGACCTGACCTGCCGCCTCAGCCTGCACCAACTGCCCGCCGGCCACGCCGCGCTCTGGCAGGACGTGGAAGCGGGCCTGGTCGACGTGTTCGTCGCCGCCAACCGCCGCGCCCTGGAGAACGCCATCGCGTCGGCCGACGAGTTCACCGACCGCTGCCTCGCCGCCGGCGTCCGGCTGGAGATCGCCGGCTACGAGGAGCCGGTCTACACCACCGCGATGAAGTCCCACGTGCACCGCCGCCTGTCCATGCCGACGGCCGGCTACAACGGCTGCTGAAACGGCCGTCGTCCCTCGCGAAAGGCCGTGGGGGCGGGGGGGGCCCCCCCGCCCCCCCGCCCCCCCCCCCCCACGGAACCCGACGCGGCGCGGTTATTAAACCCACCCCACCACACCCCCCCCCACGGGT
>NZ_JBIRJY010000002.1:648857-680587 GCF_044329785.1 Streptomyces sp. NPDC017529 | reverse complement strand
GGGGGGGGGGGGGGGGGGGGGGGGGGGGGGGGGGGGGGGGGGGGGGGGGGGGCCCGGGGGGGCGCCCCCGCGGGGGGGGGGGGGGGGGGGGGCCCCCCCCCCCCCCCCCACGGCCCGCGACTCACGACGATCCGCTAGTCGGACCGTTTCTTCCCCGGACGCCACACGACCAGCGCACTGGTCTGCTGCACGTCCTGGTAAGGCACCAGGTCCCGCCGGTACGAGGCGTGCACGGCGGCCTCCCGCTGCTGGATGGCGGCGGCCGCGCCCTCGACCGCGTGCTGGAGCTCGGCGACCCGCTGGCGCAGGGCCGCGACCTGGTTCTCCAGCTCGATGATGCGCTTGATGCCGGCCAGGTTGATGCCCTCGTCCTGCGACAACCGCTGGACTTCCCTGAGCAGTTCGATGTCCCGGGCCGAGTAGCGGCGGCCGCGCCCGGCCGTACGGTCGGGCGAGACCAGCCCCAGGCGGTCGTACTGGCGCAGGGTCTGCGGATGCAGACCGGACAGCTGAGCCGCGACGGAAATGACGTACACCGGCGACTCTTCGGTCAGTTGATACGGGTTCCGACGCCCGCCCCGGCCATCCATCCGTCTCATGCTCCCTTCGCGGCCTGGAACAGCTCCGCCCGCGGGTCCTCCCCCGCGGTCGCCTCGCGATAGGACTCCAACGACTCGCGTGCGGTGTCGCCGAGGTCCTTGGGGACGCTCACCTCGACGGTGACCAACAGGTCGCCGCGGGTGCCGTCCTTGCGCGACGCGCCCTTGCCGCGCACGCGCATCGTACGTCCGTTGGGCGTCCCGGCCGGCAGTTTGAGCGTCACCGGCGGGCCGCCGAGTGTCGGCACCCGCACCTCGCCGCCCAGCGCCGCCTCCGGGAAGGTGACCGGCACGGTGACGGTCAGGTTGTCGCCCTTGCGGCCGAAGACCGGGTGCGCGTCGACGTGCACGACGACGTACAAGTCGCCGTTCGGGCCGCCGCGCTCGCCCGGAGCGCCCTTGCCGCGCAGCCGGATGCGCTGCCCGTCGGAGACGCCCGCCGGGATGCGCACCTGCATCGTGCGCGCGCTGGTCGCCCGGCCGCTGCCCTTGCAGACGTCGCACGGGGTCTCCGCGATCAGGCCGCGGCCCTTGCAGTCCACACACGGGTCGGTGAGCGAGAAGCCGCCACCGCCACCGCGGCTGACCTGCCCGGTGCCGACGCAGGTCGGGCACACCCGCGGCGTGCCGTTCTTGTCGCCGGTGCCCGAACACGCCTTGCAGGGCGCCTGGCTGGACATCCGCAGCGGGACCGTGGCCCCGTCCACCGCCTCGGAGAAGCTGAGCGTCACCTCGGACTCGACGTCCTGGCCGCGGCGCGGCTGCGTACGCGTGCCGCCGCCACCGCGGTTGAACAGGCCGCCGAAGACGTCGCCGAGCCCGCCGCCGAAGCCGCCGCCCGCCGTGCCGCCCTGGGCGCCGCCCCCGAAGAGGTCGCCCAGGTCGAAGTTGAACGATCCGCCTCCGGCGCCGCCGGGCCCCGCGCGGAAGCCGCCGTTGCCGAACAGCGCCCGCGCCTCGTCGTACTCCTTGCGGCGCTTGGGATCACCGAGGATGTCGTTGGCCTCGGAGATCTCCTTGAAGCGCTCCTCGGCCTTGGCGTCCCCCTTGTTGGCGTCCGGGTGGAACTCCCGGGCCAGCTTGCGGTACGCCTTCTTGATCTCCGCCTCGGTGGCGTCCTTCGGGACGCCGAGGACCTTGTAGTAGTCCTTCTCCACGAAGTCCTTGGTGTTCATCCCCGACGTCCCTCCTCCCGTACTGCTTCTTCCGCCGCCGCGTCAGCCCTCTTCCGGGCCACCGCTCTCCTCGTCCGAAGCCTTGGCGTCGTCCTCCGAGGCGGCCTTGCCGGGCTGCGCGCCCGGCTGCGGCTCGGCGACCGCGACCCGCGCGGGGCGAATCGTTCGCTCACCGATGCGATACCCCGGCTGGAGGATGGCGACGCACGTGGTCTCCGTGACATCCGGAGCGTACGAATGCATCAGGGCCTCGTGGATCGTCGGGTCGAAGGGCTCGCCCTCCTTGCCGAACTGCTGGAGGCCCAGCTTCGCGGCCACCGTCTCCAGCGACTCGGCCACCGACTTGAAGCCGCCGACCAGCTCGCCGTGCTCCCGGGCCCGCCCGATGTCGTCGAGCACGGGCAGCAGCTCGGTCAGGAGGTTCGCCGCGGCGATCTCCTTCACCGACACCCGGTCCCGCTCCACCCGGCGGCGGTAGTTCTGGTATTCCGCCTGGAGCCGCTGGAGGTCCGCGGTGCGCTCGTTGAGCGCGGTACGCACCTGGTCCAGCTGCGCCGTGACGGCTACGTCCTGGTTCGCATCCCCGGCCGGGGCCGAGCCCGCCGTGTCGGCGGACTCGGCCTGCGCCGCGTCATCAGGGGTCTGTGCGGCATCGGCGGGGACGTCGGGCTTCTTGTCGTCGAAGCCCGGAGTCTCCTCCGTCACGCGGCACCGTCCTTCTTCGGCTTCTCGTCGTCGACGATCTCGGCGTCGACGACATCGTCCTCGGCCTTGGCCTGCTGGCCGCCCGCGGCACCGGCGGCGCCCTCGGCACCACCCGCGGCCTGCGCGTCGGCGTACATGGCCTGGCCCAGCTTCTGGCTGACCGCGGCGACCTTCTCGGTCGCGGTGCGGATCTCGGCCGTGTCCTCGCCCTTGAGCTTCTCCTTCAGCTCGCCGACGGCGGTCTCGACCTCGGTCTTCACCTCGGCGGGGACCTTCTCCTCGTTGTCCTTGAGGAACTTCTCCGTCTGGTAGACGAGCTGCTCGCCCTGGTTGCGGGTCTCGGCGGCCTCGCGGCGGCGGTGGTCCTCGTCCGCGTACTGCTCGGCCTCCTGGCGCATCCGGTCGACCTCGTCCTTCGGCAGCGAGGAGCCGCCGGTGACGGTCATCTTCTGCTCCTTGCCGGTGCCGAGGTCCTTCGCCGCGACGTGCATGATGCCGTTCGCGTCGATGTCGAAGGTGACCTCGATCTGCGGCACGCCACGCGGGGCCGGGGGCAGACCGGTCAGCTCGAACATGCCGAGCTTCTTGTTGTACGCCGCGATCTCGCGCTCGCCCTGGTAGACCTGGATCTGCACGGAGGGCTGGTTGTCCTCGGCGGTGGTGAAGATCTCCGAGCGCTTGGTCGGGATCGTCGTGTTCCGCTCGATGAGCTTGGTCATGATGCCGCCCTTGGTCTCGATACCGAGGGACAGCGGGGTGACGTCCAGCAGGAGGACGTCCTTGACCTCACCCTTGAGGACACCGGCCTGCAGCGACGCGCCGATGGCGACGACCTCGTCCGGGTTGACGCCCTTGTTGGCGTCCTTGCCGCCGGTCAGCTCCTTGACGAGCTCGGCGACGGCCGGCATACGGGTCGAGCCGCCGACCAGGACCACGTGGTCGATCTCGGACAGCTCGATGCCGGCGTCCTTGATGACGTTGTGGAACGGGGTCTTGCAGCGCTCCAGGAGGTCCGAGGTGAGCTGCTGGAACTGCGCCCGGGTGAGCTTCTCGTCCAGGTGCAGCGGGCCCTCGGCGGAGGCGGTGATGTAGGGCAGGTTGATCGTCGTCTCGGTGGACGACGACAGCTCGATCTTCGCCTTCTCCGCGGCCTCGCGCAGGCGCTGGAGCGCCATCTTGTCCTTGGAGAGGTCGACGCCGTGGCCGTTCTGGAACTGCTTGACCAGGTAGTCGACGACGCGCTGGTCCCAGTCGTCACCACCGAGGTGGTTGTCACCGTTGGTGGCCTTGACCTCGACGACGCCGTCGCCGATCTCCAGCAGCGAGACGTCGAAGGTGCCGCCACCGAGGTCGAAGACCAGGATGGTCTGGTCGTCCTTCTCCAGGCCGTAGGCCAGGGCCGCGGCGGTGGGCTCGTTGACGATGCGCAGGACGTTCAGGCCCGCGATCTCGCCGGCCTCCTTGGTGGCCTGGCGCTCGGAGTCGTTGAAGTAGGCCGGGACGGTGATGACCGCGTCCGTGACCTTCTCGCCGAGGTAGGACTCCGCGTCGCGCTTCAGCTTCTGCAGGATGAAGGCGCTCATCTGCTGCGGGTTGAAGTCCTTGCCGTCCAGGTTGACCTTCCAGTCAGTGCCCATGTGGCGCTTGACCGAACGGATCGTCCTGTCGACGTTGGTGACCGCCTGGCGCTTGGCCACCTCGCCGACCAGCACCTCGCCGTTCTTGGCGAAGGCGACGACGGACGGCGTGGTCCTGGCGCCCTCGGCGTTGGTGATGACGGTGGGCTCACCGCCTTCGAGAACACTGACGACGGAGTTCGTCGTGCCCAGGTCGATGCCGACCGCACGTGCCATTTCGATTCCTCCATGACTTGAGTGGAACAGGCTCAAGGGTGCAGCACCGATGCAAACCTGTCAATTGACCTGAGTCAGTCGCACTCAACTTTTATGTCGGGCTTACCGTCACTCCCACTGTGGGGGACGCACCGCCGGGCGGCAAGGGTTGCCTGCGCGACACAGATCACCGGCCGGGCGGCTTCATGGGGGTCGGGATACTGGGTAACCTCAGCGCAGACCCGAAAAGTTACTGCTTAGTAATCGCTGTAGTTGTCGTCCCGGCGGACGCGTACCCCTCATGCGTACGCGCAGCCCCTCAAGTTTCCCCCGTAACCCCCGCACTCGCAGGCCCGAGGAGCCACCCATGCAACTCGCCGCGATCATCGTGTCGCTGGTCCTAATCGCGGTCGGCGTCGCACTGTTCGGCCGTGCCATCCTGCAGATCGTCCGCCTGATGCGGCTCGGCCAGTCCGTACCCGCCGGCACCCGGACCGACGAGCCCACGCAACGCACGGTCACGGTGGTCAAGGAGTTCCTCGGCCACACCCGGATGAACCGCTGGGGCGTCGTGGGCGTCGCGCACTGGTTCGTCGCGGTGGGCTTCTTCTCGCTGCTGCTGACGATCGTCAACGCCATCGGGCAGCTCTTCAAGGCGGACTGGCTGCTCCCCGTCGTCGGCGAGTGGGCGCCGTACAACGTCTTCGTCGAGTTCATCGGCACGATGACGGTGCTCGGCATCCTGGCCCTGATCGCCATCCGGCAGCTCAGCAAGCCCGGCAAGGCGGGCCGCAAGTCCCGCTTCGCCGGCTCCAGCTTCGGCCAGGCGTACTTCGTCGAGGCGGTCATCCTGATCGTCGGCGTCTGCATCTTCATGCTGCACGCCCTGGAGGGCGCCCAGCACCACGTGGACGGCTACGAGGCCTCGTTCTTCATCTCGTACCCGGTGGTCTCGTGGCTGGGGGGCCTGGACGTCCCGACGCTCCAGAACCTCACCTACTTCTTCGCCGCCCTGAAGATCGCGACCTCCTTCATCTGGATGATCACGGTCGCCCTCAAGACCGACATGGGCGTGGCCTGGCACCGCTTCCTGGCCTTCCCGAACATCTGGTTCAAGCGGGAGGCCGACGGTGACGTCGCCCTCGGCGCGCTCCAGCCGATGACCAGCGCCGGCAAGCCGATCGACTTCGAGGACCCGGGCGAGGACGACCAGTTCGGCGTCTCCCAGATCGAGCACTTCTCCTGGAAGGGCCTGCTCGACTTCTCCACCTGCACCGAGTGCGGCCGCTGCCAGTCGCAGTGCCCCGCCTGGAACACCGGCAAGCCGCTGTCGCCGAAGCTGCTGATCATGGCGCTGCGCGACCACACGCACGCCAAGGCCCCGTACCTGCTCGCCGGCGGCGGCAAGGACGAGGAGGGCGCCGAGAAGGCGACCGCGGCCCAGCTCAAGGACGTCCCCGCGGCGGCGATGGCCGAGGCCGAGCGCCCGCTGATCGGCACCCTCGAAGAGAACGGCGTCATCGACCCCGACGTCCTGTGGTCGTGCACCACCTGCGGCGCCTGCGTCGAGCAGTGCCCGGTCGACATCGAGCACGTCGACCACATCGTCGACATGCGCCGCTACCAGGTGATGATCGAGTCCAGCTTCCCCAGCGAGGCCGGCACGATGCTCAAGAACCTGGAGAAGAAGGGCAACCCCTGGGGCCTGGCCAAGAAGCAGCGCCTGGCGTGGACCAAGGAGGTCGACTTCGAGGTCCCGGTCGTCGGCAAGGACGTCGAGGACCTCACCGAGGTCGAGTACCTGTACTGGGTCGGCTGCGCGGGCGCCCTGGAGGACCGCGCGAAGAAGACCACCAAGGCGTTCGCCGAGCTGCTGCACATCGCGGGCGTGAAGTTCGCGATCATGGGAGGCGACGAGAAGTGCACCGGTGACTCGCCGCGCCGGCTCGGCAACGAGTTCCTGTTCCAGCAGCTGGGCGCGGAGAACGTCGCCTCGCTCAACGCGGCCTTCGGCGAGGACGACGAGGACCCGGCGACGAAGAAGCCGAAGTCGGCGAAGAAGATCGTCGCCACCTGCCCGCACTGCTTCAACACGATCGCGAACGAGTACCCCCAGCTGGGCGGCGAGTTCGAGGTCATCCACCACACCCAGCTGCTCCAGCACCTGATCGACGAGGGCAAGCTGGTCCCCGTCACCCCGGTCGAGGGCCTGATCACGTACCACGACCCCTGCTACCTGGGCCGCCACAACAAGGTCTACACACCGCCGCGCGAGATCATCGCCAAGGTGCCGGGCCTGCGGAACGAGGAGATGCACCGCCACAAGGAGCGCGGCTTCTGCTGCGGCGCCGGCGGCGCGCGCATGTGGATGGAGGAGCGGATCGGCAAGCGCATCAACAACGAGCGCGTCGACGAGGCACTCTCCCTGAACCCGGACATCGTCTCCACCGCCTGCCCGTTCTGCCTGGTCATGCTGACCGACTCGGTCAACGGCAAGAAGAACGACGGCAAGGCGAAGGAGTCCATCCAGGTCGTCGACGTGGCCCAGCTGCTGCTGGACTCCGTCAAGACCCCGGTCGACCCGGCGGGCGAAGAGGCCGCCGCGGACGCGCCGGAGCCGGAGCCGGTGAAGTAGCCCGTGAGGTGACCCGTCCTGCCCTCCGTGCCGACGGCCGGCCCCGCATCGCGCGGGGCCGGCCGTCGGCCGTTACGCGGGCGTAGCGACGTACGGGGGCGTAGCGACGCGTCGGCGCCGTTTCGACGGGGCGGGCGCGTAGCGACGCCCCGCCACCGTCCCGACGTGCCCGAACCGTCGCATCCCTCTGCCCCGTTCCTGCCTCCGACCCGCCTGCCACGTACCGTCCCGTACATGAGATCCGCCTCCGCCGCCCTCGCCACCGCCGTCACACTCACCGCGCTCGTCGCGCTCACCGGGTGCGGCGGCCCTTCGCAGGCGGCGGACGCCGCGCAGCCGTCCGCGCGGCACTTCGAGGGGGTCCCCTTCGTCGGGGTCCTGATCGCCGACGGCGAGCACCACTGCACCGCGAGCGTCGTCGACAGCCCGAAGGGCAACCTGATCGCCACCGCCGCCCACTGCGTCGACTTCACGCCGGAGGACGAGGCCGACGGATACGAGCCCGGTCCGCTCACCGGGGACGTGGAGTTCGCGCCACGTTTCTCCGGCGCGGGCGAGGGTTCGGCCCCGTACGGGAAGTGGAAGGTCAGCGGCATCCACCTACCCGACACCTGGGAGAGCAGCGACGACGACCGCGGCGACTACGCCTTCCTGACCGTCGAGCCGGACGCGCGGGGCCGCAATATCCAGGAGGTCGTCGGCGCCGCCACCCCCGACTGGTCCTCAGGGCCGAACCGGCACGTCACCGTCGTCGGCTACCCCTACGAGAACCGCAACCCCGGCAACCGCCCGATCACCTGCACCACCGACACCCGGCGCGACGACGACCAGCCGTACATGGCCCGGATGACGTGCGGCGGCTTCTACGAGGGCACCAGCGGCGGCCCCTGGCTCGCCGACTACCGCGACGCCCGCCGCCCCGGGCGCCTGATAGGCGTGCTGAGCGGCGGCGACACGGACGACGAGTCGACGGCCGTCCTCTTCGACCAGCAGGCGCGGGCCCTGTACGAGCGGGTGACGGGCGGCGCCGCGAAAGCGTCCTGACCGGTCCCGTCCCGCCCCGTGCCGCCCCGTCCGGCCCAGCCGTTGCGCAACCGGACGCACGCGCTGCGCCATCCACCACGGCGCCCCCACCAGACCCACCCCAACCCCCGAACACTCCTTCTCCACCACCGCGTTCACGAACGGGTGGCACGGGCGGCCTCCGCGTTCCGCACGTCGGCGCATGCCCCGGTGTACGCGCTCGGCCGCGCGCCCCAACCCTCGGGCCGTCGAGGCGTATCCGGATATCCGCGGCCGACCCACTGGAGCGTGCACATATTCTTTTCCCGAGTGCGTGGTTGCGGCGGCCGGGGCCGGACGGACGGTTCTGTCTTCCCGGGCGTCCCGGGGGGAAAGGTCTTGCTGAGGATGTCTGCGGAGCCGGGGGTCGCGTCCCCTTCGTCACCCTCTGTGCTGTCGCTGCGGACGGCGGACCTGGAGGAGGCACGCTGGGTGATCCGGGAGGCGTTCTACGCCAACCACATAGACCGGTTGGGCCCCGGGGCCGACGTGGGCGCGCACTTCGACCTCATCCGGCTGGGCGCGATCACCGCCGGCGAGGTCGGCTTCGGCATGGACCTGCGGATGCGGTTCGGCGAGCTGGGCTCGTACCACGTGGACGTGCCGCTGACCGGGCGCATCCAATGGCGGCAGGGGGCGCGGGTGGCGGAGACCAGCACGCCGGAACGGGCCGGGCTGTTCCGGCCGGACGGCGCCACCACCATCGACCGGTGGGACGCCGGGTGCCGGATGCTGACGGTGAAGATCGGTGCGGCGGACCTGGAACGGCACCTGGAGCAGTTGCTCGGCAGATCCGTCCGTACGCCGGTGCGCTTCGCTTCCGGTTTCGACGTCACCCGGGGCGCGGGCCTCAGTTGGACGCGGCTGCTGCGGACGGCCGTACGGGACATCCAGGCGACGGACGGGCTGCTGCACCAGCCGCTGGTCTCGGTCCCGCTCCAAGAGGCGTTGCTGAGCGGGCTGTTGCTGGCCGCCGAGCACCCGCACCGCGAGGAACTCACCCGGCCGTCGGCGTCCGCGGCACCGACGTACCGGCCGGCGCCCGTCAAACGCGCGGTGGACGCCATCCAGGGCCGCCCCGAGCACCCCTTCGACACCGCGGAGCTGGCCGCTGTGGCGCGCGTCAGTGTGCGCTGGCTCCAGGAGGGCTTCCGCCGGCACGTCGGCATGTCGCCGATGGCCTACCTGCGTGACGTACGGCTGAGCCGGGTCCGGGACGAGCTGCGCCGGGCGGGGCCCGGTGACCTGAGCGTGGGCGAGGTGGCGTACCGGTGGGGCTTCGTGCACCTCGGGCGGTTCGCGCGCAGCTACCGGGAGCGGTTCGGGGAGACGCCCTCGCAGACGCTGCACACGCCCTGAGGAACGCGCCGCGCGTTCCGGATACCGGCTGCGCAGAATGGATCATGCGAACGTGCCCGGGTCGCTACGGTCAGGGAGCCAGGGCCACGTCGGCAACGCCGATATGTCTGTCCGCCCGTGAGTGCCGACGGCGGCATTCACCGGCGGGCCCTGGGTACCGGCCGGTATCCCCCCGTAACCGCTGCCGGACCCCTCCCGCCCGTGGGGCGTCGGACTACGAAGATCCGATGCCTCATGGGCCGTGGAGCGACACCGGTGGCATCGCGGTACATGCCGGAACACCACCGTCAGGCACGCCCCCCGCATCACCCATATCCCCCGCACCCCCCGCATCCCCTCGGGAAGCCGCCCCGATCCCCCTAGGGGATGTCACAGGTCGGCAGCAAAGCGGCCCCCTTCCCCCAGGCTCGGCCTCTGGGTCCCACAGACCAGGTACGTTCGATGACGTGGCTGGATTCAGGATGGGTCGCGGACGGGATGCCCGGTCCGCGCAGCAGGGACAGCAGGGGCAGCAGGCTCCGTACGGACAGCAGGGACAGTCGTACGGGCAGCAGCCCCCGTCGCCGCACGGGCAGCAGTGGCAGCAGCAGCCGCACCGGCCGCCGCAGCCGTACGGCAGCCAGCAGCACGGCGGCGGTCAGCAGGGCGGCGGGCACGGCGAGCCCGAGTACTTCGGTGACGGCGGCTACCAGCCGCAGCAGCAGTCGTACGCCCCGTACGCCAACGACAACAGCCCGGGTCACACGCAGCAGTTCAGCGTCGGCGAGGCCCCGGACGCGTACGGCCCGCCCGGCGGCCCCGCCAACGGCCGGTACGACAACGGCGGATACGACGGCGGCCAGTACGGCGACGACGGGTACGGCGACGGCGGCACCTACCGCGCGGGCCAGACCACGGCCCCGCCGCCCGGCCCCCGCCTGCCCTGGAAGCCGTTGCTGACCGGCATCGTCGCCCGGCCGGGACCGACGTTCTGGCAGATGCGCGACCACGCGGTGTGGGGCCCGGCCCTCGTCGTCACGTTCGTCTACGGCCTGCTCGCGGTCTTCGGCTTCGACAAGGCCCGCGAGGACGTGCTGAACGCCACGCTCTCCAACAGCATCCCGTGGGTGCTGATCACCGCCGTGATGTTCGTCATCGGCGGTCTGATCCTGGGCGCGGTCACCCACACCCTCGCCCGCCAGCTCGGCGGCGACGGCGCCTGGCAGCCGACCGTCGGCCTGTCCATGCTGATCATGTCGATCACGGACGCGCCGCGGCTGCTCTTCGCGATGTTCCTGGGCGGCGACAGCCCCCTGGTACAGGTGGTGGGCTGGGCCACCTGGCTGGCCGCGGGCGCGCTGTTCACCTCGATGGTGAGCAAGTCGCACGACCTGCCGTGGTTCAAGGCGCTCGGCGCCTCCGCGATCCAGCTGGTCGCGCTGCTGGCCCTGGTCAAGCTGGGCACGCTCTAGCCCTGTCACCCCGTACATCCGCCACGGCGGAAGGCCCCGCTCCACTCGGAGCGGGGCCTTCCGCGTACGGGAGCCATCCGGCCCCCGCCGGCGCCCGTCCGCTACGCGAACCGCTGCGCCGCCGACCCGTCGCACTTCTGCAACCGCACCGCGTCCTTGGCCGCGCCCAGCGTCAGGCACAGCCCCGGCGCGGCCGCCGGCCGGACCGACCCGCTCGCGGCGTCCTTCGTGAACTGCTGGTTGGCCGCGCCCGAGCAGTTCCACAGGACCAGCCCGGTCCCGGCCTCGTACTTCGCGCCCGGCACGTCCAGGCACCGGTCCTGCGTCAGCCCCACGTGCACGGAGCGGCGCTCCGCGTCCTGCCACCAGAGCTGGTTCCGCTGCCCGTTGCAGTCCCAGCCCACGACCGCCGTACCGTTACTGCTGCTCGCGCCCTTGGCGTCCACACAGCTGCCGGTGCCGGCGTTCTTCAGCGGCTTGTACGCGTCGTCCCAGGCCAGCGGGTACAGCTTCGGCTGCCCCGTGCTCGCCGGGTCGGCACAGGACGCCTCGCGCCGGTCCCCCGCGTACAGCTGCGTCAGGCAGGAGGCGAAGGCGCCGTGGCCGCGCGCGTTCGGGTGGAAGGACTGGCGTACGGAGTTGGCGTTCGGCGGGAACGGATTGGCGAGGTCCACGTACAGCCCGCGGGCCCAGGTGTCCTCCATGCACACCTCGTGCCCGTGGAAGAGCCGCGAGTTGTCGAGGTACGTCGCCCCGGTGTCCGCCGCGACCTTCCGCATGCCCTTCTCGAAGGCCGGTACGGCGGTGTCGCGGCCCCAGGCCGAGTCGGAGGTGTAGCCCGTGCACCCGCCCGGCAGCTTGCCCGGGAAGTTCGGGTTGTCCTCCACGTCCGGTCCGATGGGGCTCGGGTAGCCCATCACGACCAGCTTGTAGTCGCCGTCCGCGTACCCCGCGTCGCGCATCACGGTCCGCAGGTCACGGACGCTCTGCTCGACCTTGGGCACCAGCGCGTCGACGCGCCCCTGCCACCCCGGCTGGTACTTGGGCTCACAGGGCCCCTGCAGGGTGAACCAGCGGGTGACGCAGTCCGTCATCACCGGCCCGAACTGCAGGTCGTCGTTGGCCCCCGCCACCAGCAGCACCATCTTCAGCCGGGTGTTGCGGGCCTTGATCGCCAGGTTGTCGCTCTGCACCAGCTCGTCGGCGTACTGCTTGGTCCCGCCGATGTTGATGTTGCCGGTGGCCGCGCCGGAGCACGCGACGTTGTACGTCACCTCCGCCGGTATCCCGGTGCGGTGGATGGCGGCCTCGGGCGAGCGGTGGCACCAGTTGTCCGGCCCGTTCGTCCCCGGCTCGTACGTACCGACGCCCTCCCCCGCTATCTCGCTGTCGCCCAGCGAGATCAAGGAGGTCTTCCGCTGACCGACCGGCCGCTCGGCCGCGTCCCCGTACAGCTTGACGGCCTCGGCCGCCCGGATCTTCTCCAGCTCGGGAGGCAGCGGCTTGGCGGCCGCCGGGCCGGCCGGGACGGCCGCCGCCGTACCGGCACCCACCCCCGCGACCACGCCCGCTCCGCCGAACCCCACCGCCAACGCCGCTGCGGCGGCCATCAGCCGCCCCGTTCTCGCACGCACCCTTGGGCCTCCCCTCCGGTCTGCTGTCTCCGCCGGTTTCTACTCGTAGGTAGTGACAGGTGGAACAGCCGGAACGGGATTGGCCCGAATTCACATGCCCCTCTCTAAACAACAAGAAGCGCACCGGGCCGTCACCGCCCGGTGCGCTTCACTTCCGGCCCCCGGCCGGACTGTCGAACGACCCCCTGCCGTCCTCGGACCACCGCCGTCAGGCGTCGAGGACCTGCCCCTCGCGACGCACCACCGGCGGCTCGACGCTCCACGGGAAGTTGATCCACTCGTCCGTGCGCTTCCACACGTACTCGCACTTCACCAGCGAGTGCGACTTCTCATAGATCACCGCGCTGCGGACCTCGGCCACCGTCCCCAGGCAGAAGTCGTGCACCAGCTTCAGCGTCTTGCCGGTGTCCGCGACGTCGTCGGCGATCAGCACCTTCTTGTCCGAGAAGTCGATCGCGTTCGGTACGGGCGCGAGCATGACCGGCATCTCCAGGGTCGTACCGACGCCCGTGTAGAACTCCACATTCACCAGGTGGATGTTCTTGCAGTCCAGCGCGTACGCCAGACCGCCGGCCACGAAGACACCGCCGCGCGCGATCGACAGTACGATGTCGGGCTCGTACCCGTCGTCGGCGATCGTCTGCGCCAGCTCGCGAATCGCGCCACCGAAGCGCTCGTACGTCAGGTTCTCCCGCACACCACTCACTGGTTCTCTCGCACTCTCAGACCTGTGTCCGATGAAAATTCTGGAACGACCGCGAGGGCGTCGGCCCCCGCTGGCCCTGGTACCGCGAGCCGTACTTGGCGGAGCCGTACGGGTGCTCGGCGGCCGACGACAGCCGGAACATGCACAGCTGCCCGATCTTCATACCGGGCCAAAGCTTTATCGGCAGCGTCGCGACATTGCTCAGCTCCAGCGTGACATGTCCGCTGAAACCCGGGTCGATGAAGCCGGCCGTCGAGTGCGTCAGCAGCCCCAGCCGCCCCAGCGAACTCTTCCCCTCCAGCCGCGAGGCGAGATTGTCGGGCAGCGTGATGACCTCGTACGTTGAGGCGAGCACGAACTCACCGGGGTGCAGGATGAACGCCTCGTCCCCCTCCGGCACCACCTCGCGCGTCAGGTCCTGCTGCTCCACGGCGGGGTCGATGTGCGGGTACCGGTGATTCTCGAACACCCGGAAATACCGGTCGAGGCGCACATCGATACTCGACGGCTGCACCATCGACTCGTCGTAGGGATCGATGCGGACCCGGCCCGCGTCGATCTCGGTCCGGATGTCCTTGTCTGAGAGAAGCACGCATCGAGGATACGCGCCCGGACCCACCCCGCCCGCACACCACCGCCCGGCACGCCCACGCAGGCCACGGGCCCGCACACCGGACAAACGGCGCGGGCCCGGCCCCCGCCTCGGGGACCGGGCCCGCGCCCGGAATCGTCACAGCCGCTCCACCGGCTGCCCTCCGCTTCGTCTCACCTCCCGGCCCGCCGTCAGGGGCCGGGCGACCTCAGCGCTTCTCGCCCACCGGCACCGAATGCCGCAGCCGCGCGCAGCGCGGACACCGCAGCAGCCGCCCGGGGCCGAGCCGGTCCGTGGTCTGCATGGGAAACGAAGCGGTGCTGAACACGTGCCCTTCGGCACAACGTACGACGGTGCGCTCCATCAAGTCCCTCTCCCAAGTGCGTGGACAACAAAAGCCACATTAGGGGATGAACTGGGCGCCACCGAACGCGGCACTCCGCGCCCCAACCGTACGCCCCAACTCCCGCACCCCGACCCGCAACCCACCCCGCCCACACGAAAACCCCCACACACAAACCCCACACACAAACCCCACGGCCAGACGCACCGGGAGCCGGCGATGGGGTAGAGTGTGCGAAGCTGCACCGCCCTCACTACGGGCGGCGCTCAAGCGGGTGTAGTTTAATGGTAGAACATGAGCTTCCCAAGCTCAGAGCGCGGGTTCGATTCCCGTCACCCGCTCCATAACGAAGGCCCAGGTCAGAGACCTGGGCCTTGCTAGTTGTCCCAAACTCCCCAGCCCCTCCGTGGCAACTGCGGTCGGGAAGGTGCGGGTTCCGGCCTGCACTACGCGTCGCCCTGCGCCTTGGCCGGTGACAACCGGGTCGAAGGGGAGGTCCAGATCCCGGGGATCTGCCGCATGTTGCGGCGGGCCAGGCAGAGCATCGGTCGCGAACCCTCCAGGCCTCTCCGTCCGCCTGCCTCAGGGCCCACGGTGAGGGGGTGTCTCACAGAGGTTTTCGAGATCACTCGATGGCGCGCCCGGTAGGTTCTCCGTGACCGTGAGAACTGGGGGGTCCCGCATGGATGAGGACGAGATCAGGCGTGCCGTAGCACGGGGGATTCAGGACTACGAGAAGTCACGACCGAAGCCCAAAGGGGTCATCCAGGAGGCAGAGAGCGCAGTAGGCGGCTGCATCGCGATGTTCGTGGTGGCGCTGCTGATCCTTGGTGTAGTCGCGGCCTGCAACAGGTGAGGGCCGGCTCGCTTCGTTGTTGTGCTCGAAGGCCCCAGTACGGGAACCGGGGCCTTGCCGCTGTCCGCGAGCGGGTCAGTCGCGTTGGGTGTTGGTGGGGAGTGCGCGGAGCTTCAGGGTTTTTGTGGTGGTTGTGCCGAAGCCGTAGTCCAGCATTTTTGCCGCGTCGGCGTAGCGGTCTTTGCTGTTGAGAACGGTGCCGACGAGGGTTTTGCCGCCGCGGGTGGCTGCGAAGACCAGGCAGTCGCCCGCCGGGGTGGTCGTGCCGGTCTTGATGCCGATGACGCCGGCGTACGAGCCAAGCAGCTGGTTGGTGTTGTTCCAGGTGTAGTAGCGCGTGCGGCCGTTGGCGGCGGGGGCCTCGCCCTTGTACTGCCTGGTTTTGACGATCGTGCGGAAGGTGTCGTTCCGCATGGCGTGCCGGGCCAGTTTCGCCAGTTCGCCCGGGGTGCTGGAGTCGGAGCCGCCGCCGTCGATGGAGGTGAAGTCAGTGTGCGGGAGATCGAGTTCGTCGGCCTTCGCGTTCATCTTCGCGATGAAGGACGTGGTGCGCTCGGTGCGGGTCGGGCCGGTGCCGAAGGTGTCGGCAAGCGCGTAGGCGGCGTCCGCGCCTGAGGGGAGGAGGGTGGCGTAGAGCAGTTGGCGGACGGTGACCTTGTCGCCGGTCTGGAGGTCCGCGGTGCTGGCGGCGTGCTTGGTGACGTAGTCCCGGTACTCCTGGCGTACGGGGACCCGTTGCTCCAGGTCGACGCCCTTGTCGTCGAGCACCACGGAAGCGGCCATGATTTTCGCCGTGCTGGCTATGGGGCGGGCGGTGTCCGCGTCCTTGCCGAAGAGCGTGCCGCCGGTCGTGCCGTCCACCAGGGTGGCGCCCTTGGCCGCGACAGTGGGGGCGGGTTGGGCGAGTTGGACGGGCTGGGCGGCCGAAGCGGCCTGGGCGGTCAGTGGGGAGAGGGCGAGCAGGGCGCCGCCGGTGACGGCTGCGGCGCGTGAGGTAAAGGTTCTGGCGGTCAGGAGTCTGGCGCTCAGGGCTTTGGTGGTCGGGGGTTTGGTAGTCGGGGGCTTGGTGGTCAAGGTCAAGTGCTCCGTAGTTGTTGTGGGGTTGCTGGACAGTGGGCCTTGGGGTGCGGGGAGAACCTGGGTGGCTGTCCCGTACATGAAACGACGGGACCGTCGTGCCGGTTGTGCGTGCCGGGCCACCGGGCGGCCACGGATCGCCGCAAAGCGCCTGCATAGGCTGTGGGCATGTCAGAAGACACGGGGTTGATCCAGAGTTTGCGGGCGGCTCTCGCGGGGGCGCCGGAGGATGTGACGTTGCGGTTGCATCTGGCGGAGATGCTGTTGGTGGCGGGGCAGCAGGATGCGGCCGTCTCGGAGGTGGCTGTCGCGTTGCAGTACGCGCCCGGGAACGCGAAGGCGCGGGACCTGATGGCGCGTGCCATGGGGGCGCCCGGCCCGGCGCCGCACGAGGCGTCACACGAGGCGCCGCCCGCGCAGGAGCGGCCGGCCGCCGGTGGGTCCGCGGGGTTCGACTGGCGGGCCGCCGAGGGGCAGGTGCGGGACGTGGTGCCACCGCGGTTCGTGGAGCACGAGGCCCCGTTGGCGGTGGACGGGAGCGGGGATCCGGGGGACGCGGACGCCTGGGAGGTGGACGCGCCCGGAACCGTACGGCTGGCGGACGTGGGTGGGATGCAGGAGGTCAAGGACCGGCTGGAGGCCGCGTTCCTCGCCCCGATGCGCAACCCCGAGCTCCGCAAGCTGTACGGCAAGAGCCTGCGCGGCGGGCTACTGCTCTACGGGCCGCCGGGTTGCGGCAAGACGTTCATCGCCCGGGCGGTGGCCGGTGAGCTGGGCGCGAGTTTCCTGTCGGTGTCGGTCAACGACGTACTCGACATGTGGATCGGCAACTCCGAGCGCAACATGCACGAGATCTTCGCCACGGCCCGCCGCCAGGCGCCCTGCGTGGTCTTCCTCGACGAGCTGGACGCGCTCGGCGGCAAGCGCAGCCGTACGCAGCACAGCGGCATGCGCAACACGGTCAACCAGCTGCTGACCGAGCTGGACGGCATCGACGCGCAGGCCAACGAGGGCGTCTTCGTGCTCGCGGCCACCAACCTGCCCTGGGACGTGGACCTCGCGCTGCGCCGGCCGGGGCGCCTGGACCGCACTTTGCTCGTGCTGCCGCCGGACGCGCCCGCGCGCGAGGCGATCCTGCGCTACCACCTGCGTGACCGGCCGATCGAGAACGTCGACCTGGGCAAGCTGGCGAGGGCCACGGACGGGCTCTCGGGCGCCGATCTGGCCCACGTGTGCGAGAGCGCGGCCGAGACGGCGCTGCTCGACTCGGCGCGCACCGGCACCGTACGCATGATCGGTATGAAGGACCTGCTGGGTGCGGTCAAGGCCGTGGTGCCCTCGACCGAGGCGTGGTTCTCGTCGGCGCGGAACGTGGCCATGTTCGCCAACGAGGGCGGCACGTACGACGACCTGCTCGCGTACCTGAAGAAGAAGCGGAAGCTGTGACGGAGCAGCATCCGCTGGTCGCCCGGGGCGAGGTACTGGTCGACCTTGGACGGTACGACGAGGCCGCGGCGGTGCTCGGCTCCCGGTTGCAGGAGGACCCGGCGGACGTGTGGGCGTTGCTGGAGCTCACGCGCTGCCACCTCGCTGCACAGCAGCCGGACCGGGCGGTCGATGTGAGCGGACGCGCGTTGGAGCTGGCGCCGCAGGACTACGCCACCCTGCACATGCGGGCCCGCTCCCTGCGCGCGGCGCAACGGATGGAGGAGACCGACGCCGTACTGCGCGAGGCGATACGCGTCGACCCGCTCCGCTGGACCGCCTACGGGACGCTCGCCGAGATCCAGCCCTGGCTGCCCGACGGGGACCGGCAGGAGGGGGTGCGTTTCGGGCTGGAGGCCGTACGGCTCGCGCCCGAGGAACCGAGGGCCTACGAGTCGCTCTACAAGGCGGCGCTCATCGCCGGTGACCAGGAGCGGGCGCGGCAGGCCCTCGACACGCTGCGCCGCCTGGACCCGACGAACTCGCTGGCCGTGGTCATGCAGGCGGACAGCGCCGCGAACGCCCCCGGGGTGAAGGCCGCGGCCGCGGCCGATCTGTACGCCGACGCGCTCTCCACCCTCCCCGAGTCGCAGTGGCTGCGCAGCGCGCTGGACGAGGCGACCTACCGGCTGCTGCGCGGCACCCGCTGGCTGGCGCTGCTGTGCGTGGCGGCGGCGGGCGTGACGGTCGATCTGTTCCCCCAGGACGGGGAGGTGCCGCGGGAGTTGCCGGTTCCGCTCGGCAACCGGCTGTGGACGCTCGTGCCGATGGCGGCGCTCTGGGGGTTCGGGGCGTTGCTCCGGTACCGCCGGCTGCGGACCGGCGTACAGCTGAACGTGTGGTCCCTGGTGCGCCGCGGCCGCTGGGCCCGCATCGTGCTCGGCCAGGGGGCGTGGGCGATGCTCTGCGCCCTGTTGATCTCGCAGGTGCCGTGGACGGAACGGACGGTTCCGCAGGTGCTGTTCTGGGCCGGGTTGCTGCCGACGCCGGCCACGGTCTGGTTCGACCGGCGGAAGCGGCGGTGACAGGACGTCCGTAGAGGCGACTTCAGGAAGTACGGCGGTGATTTGCCGGGTACTGCCGTACTTCGCCGTATTGTCCCGGGCTTGTCAGTGGCAGCGGGTAAGGTCCGAACGGTAGAGGCGCCGTGTGCGGGGGGGCGGCGTCACGAACGGCTGCCGCGGGGGAGGCCATGATGCGCGTCGTTCTAGGAGAGGACCTGTTCCTCCTGAGGGAGGGCATGGAGCACCTGTTGGCGGCCCACGGCTGCACGGTCGTCGCTTCCGTCGGCAATGCGCCCGAGTTGCTGCGCGCCCTGCTCGACGAGCGACCCGACGTGGCCATCGTGGACGTACGGCTGCCGCCGACCTTCACCGACGAGGGCATCCAGGTCGCCCTGGAGGCGCGCCGCCGGGTCCCCGGGCTGCCGGTGCTGGTGCTGTCGCAGTACGTCGAGCAGCTGTACGCCCGTGAGCTGCTCGCCGACGGCGCGGGCGCGGTCGGCTACCTGCTCAAGGACCGGGTGCTCAACAGCGGCCAGTTCATCGAGGCGGTCCGCCGCGTCGCGGACGGCGGGACGGCCATGGACCCCAAGGTCATAGAGAAGCTGCTGCGCAACGGGTCGCGCCGCGAGCCCCTGGGGCACCTGACCCAGCGCGAGCTGGAGGTGCTGGGCCTGATGGCCGAGGGCAAGTCCAACGCCGCCATCGCCGAGTCCCTGTTCGTCACGGACAAGGCCATCGGCAAGCACATCAACAACATCTTCAGCAAGCTTCAGTTGCTGCCGTCCAAGGACGACAACCGGCGGGTGCAGGCCGTCCTGAAGTATCTGAACAACGACGCTTCCCGGGCCGGCGCGCCGCCTCCGGTGCCGCCCGGCGCGCTTGCCACTGCCTGACCTCCACGCGGTCGCGCTCGCGGCGGCAGGGGGTGTTCTCCTCCCCCAAGGTAGGTCTAGCACCACTGATTACCGGGCCGGAACGCCGGAGTATGGGTATCGCACCGCACGACGCCGGGAAAGCCGTGCACCCGGCACAGACACGGAGACGACACAGATGACCGAGGATTCGAGCAGCGACGTACAAAGCGCGCGCCAGGGACGCAACTGGTTCGTCGCGGGCTGGCTGGCCATGGGCCGCGGGCTGGCCATGTTCTTCCTCGGGCTGGTGGCCGTCTTCCTCGCCTGGTTCGTCCTCACCGGGATGTCGCTGGCGCTCCTCGGCTTCGGCCTCTTCCTCGTGCCGGGCATCGTCGCGGCCCTGCGCTGGTCCGCCACCACCCAGCGGCGCCTGACCGGCGCCACCGGCGTCCCGATAGCCGAGCCGTACCGGCCCGCGCCCCGTACGGAAGGCGGCTGGAAGGGCGCCTGGCGCAGGTGCGAGGCGATCCTCACCGACAGCGCGACCTGGCGCGACCTGCTGTGGGCCCAGTGTGCCGTCACCGTCACCGGCCTCCTGGCGCTCGTGCCGTTCGCGATGCTCGCCCACGGGATCTTCGGCATGGTGCTGCCGTTCGTCTGGCAGCCGGTGACCGACGCCTGGGACGGCACCTGGTACCTGTTCGTCCCCGTCCGCAGCCAGGCCACCGCCTGGGCCGCCGGCGGCCTCGGGCTGGCCGAGATACCCGTCGGCCTGCTGATCGCCCCGTACGTGCTGCGCCTGCACGCCCGCATCACCCGCTCCCTGCTGGCGCCCACCGCCAAGGCCGAGATGGGGCTGCGCGTCGAGCACCTGGCCCGCACCCGTACCGATGTCGTCGACTCCTCCGCCGCCGAGATACGGCGCATCGAGCGCGACCTGCACGACGGGGCACAGGCCCGGCTGCTGGCCATGGGCATGAAGCTCGGCGCCGCCGAATCGCTCCTGGACGAGAACCCGGAAGCCGTCCGCGCGCTGCTCGCCGAGACCCGCGACGCGTCGGTCCGCGCCCTGGAGGAGCTGCGCGACCTGGTGCGCGGCATCCACCCGCCGGTGCTCGCCGACCGCGGCCTCGTGGACGCCGTCCGCTCGCTCGCGCTGGAGAGCCGCCTCCAGGTGGAGGTGACCGCCCACCTGCCGTCCCGGCCGGAGCCCGCGGTGGAGTCCGCCGTCTACTTCGCCGTCTGCGAGCTGCTGGCCAACGCGACCAAGCACTCCGGGGCGCACCGCGTGCTGATCGACATCCAGTACCGGGCCGGCTCGTTGGCCGTGAGCGTCACCGACGACGGCAACGGCGGCGCGCGCACGGAGTCCGGCAGCGGCCTGCTCGGCATACAGCGGCGGCTGGCCGCCTTCGACGGTTTCCTCGGGATCAGCAGCCCGGTCGGCGGGCCCACGGTTGCCAGCTTGCAGGTTCCGTGCGCGCTGGCGGTCACGCCGTGACGCCGGCAGCGGGCAAAGCGCTTGCAAAGCCACGGCGCCCTGTTATTACCTGAGTTCGATCGCTTGCCGCCTGCGTTTGGCGGCTTGTCGCCTGTGTCTGCCGGTTTATCGCCTGCGTTTGCCGGCCTACCGCCTGCGTTCACCTGCGACGACCTATTGCCCGAGCTATGAACCGAGTTCACCCGCGACCGACCGGACCGGTGTTATTCGTGGCCACCCACGCCCCCATAGTCCGCCCCGCCACCCGGGAAGACCTCCCCAGGGCACTGCGCACGCTGCAACGCGCGTTCGCCGACTACCCCTTCACCCGCCACACCATCGCGGCAGACGACCACCTCGGCCGCCTGCACCGCTTCAACGAGCTGTTCGTCTCCCGCGTCGGCCTCGATCACGGCAAGGTCTGGGTGGCCGACGACGGGGACGCCGTAGCCGTATGGACCACCCCCGAAACCGCGGACGCGGGGGACGTGTTCGCGGAGGTCGGACCGCGGTTCGCGGAGATCTCCGGGGACCGGGCCGAGGCCTCCGCGCAGGCCGAAGCAGCCATGCGCCCGCACCGCCCCACCGAGCCCGTGTGGTTCCTCGGCTCGGTCGGCGTGGACCCCGGCCGGCAGGGCAGCGGCCTGGGCGGTGCGGTGATCCGCCCGGGGCTCGAAGCCGCCGAACGGGCGGGGGTGCCTGCCTTCCTGGAGACCTCCGACGAGCGGAACGTGCGCTTCTACGAGCGCCTCGGTTTCACGGTGACGGCCGACTACCCGCTGCCGGGCGGTGGCCCCCGCACCTGGGCCATGACCCGCCGGCCGGGCGCGGGAGCATGACCGCCACCGCGGCGTTGCTCGCTCCCGCGGCGATGGCCGCCGCCACGGCGTACTGAGCCGGCCGGGCGGGCCGGGTGGCCCGAGCGGAATGCCTCCGCGAGCAAAAGCGTTCATGAGGCAACGACTTGGACCACCGGAGGCCGCACGCATGCCGCAGACGACGGACCAGCGCGCCGGGGAACCGGCGCCCACCGCCGCGCACCCCCTGCCCGACCCCACCGAACCGTCCCGTAACGACTCGACGGGTGCCCGGCGGACCGCGCACGGCGCCGTCGTCCCCGTCCTCGCCTTCTCCGGCATCGTCGTCGCCGTCATGCAGACGATGCTCGTACCCGTCATCAAGGACCTGCCGGTCCTCCTGGCCACGGCGCCGAGCAACGCCACCTGGGTCATGACGGCCACCCTGCTCACCGGCGCGGTCGCCACGCCCATCATGGGCCGCCTCGGCGACCTCTACGGCAAGCGCCGGATGCTCCTGGCGAGCCTCGCCTTCATGGTCGTCGGCTCTCTCATCTGCGGCTTCACGGTTGACATGACCACGATGCTGGTGGGCAGGGCACTCCAGGGCTTCGCCATGGGCGCCATCCCGCTCGGCATCGGCATCATGCGCGACGAGCTGCCCCGCGAACGGCTCGGCTCCGCCATGGCGTTGATGAGCTCCTCGATCGGCGTCGGCGGCGGCCTCGCCCTGCCGGCCGCCTCGCTGGTGGCCCAGCAGGCCGACTGGCACGCGCTGTTCTTCGGCGCGGCGGGCCTGGGCGTCCTGGCCATGCTGCTCAGCGTCGCCCTCGTCCCGGAGACTTCCGTACGCGCCACCGGCCGGTTCGACGTGCTCGGCGCCATCGGGCTCACGGGCGGCCTGGTCTGCCTGCTGCTCCCCATCACCAAGGGCAGCGACTGGGGCTGGGGCTCGGCCACCACCCTCGGACTGTTCGGCGGCGCGGTCGCGCTCCTCGTCCTGTGGGGCCTCTACGAACTGCGCACCCCGGCGCCGCTGGTGGACCTGCGTACCACCGCGCGCCGCGAGGTCCTGCTCACCAACCTCACGTCCATCATGGTCGGTGTCGCCTTCTACGCGATCTCCCTGGTCCTGCCGCAGCTCCTCCAGCTCCCCGCCGCCACCGGCTACGGGCTGGGCCAGTCCATGGTGGTGGCGGGCCTGTGCGTGGCCCCGCTCGGCCTGACGATGATGCTCATCGCGCCTGTGTACGCGCGGATATCCGCGCGCCGCGGCCCCAAGGCCACCCTGATGCTGGGCATGCTGGTCATCGCGATCGGGTACGCCTCGGGCCTGGGCCTGATGAGCGCGGCCTGGCAGACGGTGATCACCTCGGTCGTGGTCGGCGCGGGCATCGGCCTGGCGTACTCGTCCCTGCCCGCCCTGATCGTCGGCGCCGTCGACCCGTCGGAGACCAGCGCCGCCAACGGCCTGAACACGCTGATGCGCTCGATCGGCACGTCCGTGTCGAGCGCGGTGATCGGCATGGTGCTGGCCCACATGTCGGCCCCGGCGGGCGGCGCGACGGTGCCCACCATGGCCGGGTTCCGGGTCTCGTTCCTCATCGCCACCGCAGCGGTCGCCCTCGGCCTGGTCCTGGCGGCGTTCCTGCCGTCCCAGCGCTCGGCGTCCTCGCCGCGGCTGCTCGCCCGCGGCGATACGGAGACCGCCTTCGAGCAGGTCACTCCGGGCGGGGCGGACGGGGACGGCACCGGGCGGACGGAACCGGCCGCGCGGGACCGCGTACCGGGAGCCACCACTCCCGGCCGCGCCGCACAGGCGGCCGGCGCCGACGCCACCACGTCAGCGCCCGCCCTCGTCAACGTCACCCCGCCCGGCTCGTACCGTCTCCGCGGCACCCTGCTCGGGAAGACCGACGGCACTCCGCTCGACGGCGGCCGCGTCGTCCTCACCGATGCCCGTGGCGACGTCCTGGCCACCACGACGGCCGGTCCTGAAGGCGACTGGGAACTGGCCGGACTTCCCCCGGCCGACGTCACCTTGGTGCTGAGCGCCGCGGACCACCGTCCGCAGGCACGTTCCCTCACGCTCTCCGGTGCCACTCCCGAACGCCAGGATGCCCGGCTCGCTCCGGCCGCCGCGCTCCGCGGCACCGTACGCGACCCGCACGGACGCCCGCTGCCGGACGCCGCCGTCACTCTCCTGGAACGGGACGGATCACTGTCCGCCCAGACCCTCACCGGGCCGGACGGCTCCTTCGCCTTCGCCGGTCTCGCGAGTGGCGCCTACACCGTGACGGCCGCCGGCTACCCGCCGCGCGCCGACCGGGTCACACTCGCCACCGGTGACCGGGAGCGCCGTCTCGACCTGCACCTCGTCCACGAGGCCGCCGAGCGGCAACAGCCGTTTGCCGGTTGAGCCCTGAGCACCGGTACGCACCGGTACGCGGTGCGGGATCAGGCCGGGCAGAGCTCGCGCTCGGGCCGCCGGGCGGCCGGCACGGCGGCGGCACGGGCCGCGGGCACCGCGGGAACGCGGGCCGGCGGCTCGCTCACCGGGCCGGCGTACGGCGCGGGGTACGGGGCGGCGTACGGCGCGTCGAAGGCGTCGCCGAGCACGCTGCGGGAACTGGGCGCCGCACCGTGCGCCTCGGCCCGGATGCGCTGCTTCATCGTCGGCGGCAGGGTCCGCCCGAACGGCATCCGGGGCAGGAGGAAAGCCGGCGCGGCGGGGCGGCACTCGGAGGCGGCGCGGCGGTCCGCGACCTTACGGCGGCTCGGTGTCTTGGGGCGGCTCTGCGTCTTGGGGCGGCTCTGTGTCTTACGGCGAGCCGGTCCCGTACGGCGGTCCGAGGGGCGGCGGTGACCGGTTCCGGACCGGCGCCTCAAAGCCCGCCTGCCCCGGTCGCCTTCGGCCGTTTCGCAGGCCCCGGGCACGGCCGGGCCGGGCGGCGATGCCGCCGCGTCCCGTTCGGCACCGGTCCCGGCGACGGCGACGGCCGCCGTACCGTCGAGCGCGTCCTCGGCCGTGGCGGCGGCCGGGACGGAGGCGGTGGCGGGGGTGCGGAACCCCAGCGCGGCGAGGAGCCTGACGATGAGGACGGCGAAAGCCGTCCAGAGCTTCGTGACCTTGGTGGCGGCCATGATCCCTCTCTTTTCTGCTCGGTACTGCGGTACTTCTGTGGTGGCCCTGCGGCGGTGCTGTGGTCGTCGGGGGCGGCGGCGCGGTGGCGTGGCCACGACCTACCGGCGCCGCTTTTCCCGATGACCGATTTGCGTACTTTCCTCATGATGTGTAAGCGCCTCCGGAACACGAGGACCCACGGCCGCGATTCGCCGTTCTTCCGATGAACACCACCCGGTCGGCCCACAGGTGCGAAAGGGCGGGGGCGAAGGACCGCGCGGCCGGGACTTCCAGGGCGGTGACCGGCGGCTTCGGGCGGCGACCGGCGTTGCCCTGGCGGCGGCCGGGACGCCGTCTCCTGGTCATCCGGGGTTCACCGGGGGCTGGTGGGCTTCGCTGCGTCGGCACCCGGCCGTCGTACGAAGAGGAGAACCCATGCGAAGACTGCGCCTGTCCCGCCGCAGCGTCATCACCAGCGCCGCCGTGGTGCTCGCCACCGCGGCCGCCGTGCCCGCGGGGGCCGCCGCGTTCGGCTCCGAGGACCAGGTGGCGCGGGCGGTCAAGGGTGGTGCGGCCAAGAACGTCATCCTGCTGATCGGTGACGGCATGGGCGACTCCGAGATCACCCTCGCGCGGGACTACACCGTGGGGGCCGCGGGCCGGCTGAACATGGACAAGTTCCCGATGACCGGCTCGTACACGACATACGCCGTCGACAAGGACAAGAAGCCGGACTACGTCACCGACTCCGCGGCCAGCGGCAGCGGCTGGGCCACCGGCCACAAGACGGTCAACGGCCGGATATCCAAGACGCCGGACACCGACAAGGCGCTGCCGACCATCCTTGAGCTGGCGCAGAAGAACGGTTACGCCACCGGCTCCGTCACCACCGCCGAGCTGACCGACGCCACCCCGGCCGTGCTCGCCTCGCACGCCACCGACCGCAGCTGCCAGGGCCCCGCCGACATGGCCAAGTGCCCCACCGACAAGATCAGCAAGGGCGGCCCGGGGTCGATCGCCGAGCAGAGCGTCAACCACAAGGTGGACGTCCTCCTCGGCGGCGGCAAGCAGCGCTTCGACCAGAAGATCACCGAGGGCCCGTACAAGGGCATGACCGTGGCCGAGCAGGCGCGCAAGCTGGGCTACCAGGTCGTCACGGACCGGGACGGCCTCCAGCGCGTGCGCAGCGTCGCGGGCGGCAAGCCGGTGCTGGGCCTCTTCGCGCCGGGCAACGTGCCCGTGGAGTGGACCGGCAAGCCGGCCGCGGTCGGCGGCACCGACCCGCAGCGTTGCACGACCGGCAACCCGAAGCGCCCCAAGGGCACGCCCGAGCTGGACGAGCAGGCGGCCAAGGCGATCGAGCTGCTGGAGAAGAAGCAGCGGACGCAGCGTGGCCACGGCCGGGACAAGGGCTTCTTCCTCCAGGTCGAGGGCGCCTCGATCGACAAGCAGGACCACGCGGCCGACCCCTGCGGGCAGATCGGTGAGACCGCGGCGTTCGACCGCGCGGTGAAGGTGGCCCGGGACTACGCCGCCAAGCACCCCGACACGCTCGTCGTCACCACCGCCGACCACGGCCACTCCAGCCAGATCGTGCCGCTGGAGGCCAACCCGCCCGGCCTCTCCTCCACCCTGGTCACCGACGAGGGCGGCCGGCTGAAGGTCAACTACTCGACCAACACGCCGGGCCAGTCGCAGGAGCACACCGGTACGCAGGTACGGATCGCCGCGCAGGGCCCGCAGGCGTACCGCGTGCTCGGCGTCACCGACCAGACGCAGCTGTTCACGACGATCCGCACCGCGCTGCGGCTGCGGTGACGGCCGGGCGGCGGGCCTGACCGCCTGAATCGCCCGAGGGGGGCTTCGGGGGACGGGGGAAGCGACGGGCCGGGGCAGCTGCCCCGGCCCTTCGCGCATGCCTGAGCACGGGCCACCCCACCGCCGCGGGCCGCCCCACCGCCACGGGCCGCACACCCCCGCGCTGCCAACTTCTACAAGCCTGTAGATTTTGCTTGCGCGTTACTCGACTGGCAGCACCCGGCCGGACGTACCCGGCCGACCGCACGCGGCCGGCGGTGACGCGCGGCACCCCGCGGGAACGACAAGGAGAACCCCATGGCTCTGTGGGACCGGATCAAGGATTCCGCCCAGACGATGCAGACCCAGCTCACCGCCAAGAAGAACGAGCTCAAGAGCGGCGCCTTCCGGGACGCGAGCATGGCGATGTGCGCGCTCGTCGCGGCCGCCGACGGGTCCGTCGACCCCTCCGAGCGGCAGCGGGTGGCGCAGCTCATCGCCACCAACGAGGTGCTGCAGAACTTCCCCGCCGACGACCTGCGCCGGCGCTTCGACGCCTACCTGGACAAGCTGACCGCCGACTTCGACTTCGGCAAGGTCGGGATCATGCAGGAGATCGGCAAGGTGAAGAAGAAGCCGGTCGAGGCGCGGGCCGTCATCCAGATCGGCATCGTCATCGGCGGCGCCGACGGCGACTTCGACAAGACCGAGCAGGCCGTGGTGCGCGAGGTCTGCTACGCGCTGGACATCCCGCCGGCCGAGTTCGACCTCTGAGGCGGCGGTCCGGGCGGACCGGCCCGGCACACGACGGCGGGCCCGCGGCACACACGCCGCGGGCCCGCCGCCGCGCCGGTCACGGATACGGGTCCGGCGCCACGGATCAGACGTTGACGCCGAAGTCGGCCGCGATGCCGGCCAGGCCCGACGCGTAGCCCTGGCCCACCGCGCGGAACTTCCACTCGGCGCCGTTGCGGTACAGCTCGCCGAAGACCATGGCGGTCTCGGTCGAGGCGTCCTCGGTCAGGTCGTAGCGGGCCAGCTCGGCGCCGTCGGCCTGGTTGACCACGCGGATGAACGCGTTGCGGACCTGGCCGAAGCTCTGGCCGCGGCTCTGCGCGTCGTGGATGGAGACCGGGAAGACGATCTTCGAGACCTCCGCGGGCACGCCCGCCAGGTTCACGTTGACCGACTCGTCGTCGCCCTCGCCCTCACCGGTCAGGTTGTCGCCGGTGTGCTGGACGGAGCCGTCCGGGCTGGTGAGGTTGTTGTAGAAGACGAAGTGCCGGTCGGAGACGACCTTGCCCGACTCGTTGCACAGCAGGGCGCTGGCGTCCAGGTCGTAGTCCGTGCCCGTGGTCGTACGCACGTCCCAGCCGAGGCCCACCGTCACGGCGGTCAGGCCGGGCGCCTCCTTCGACAGCGAGACGTTGCCGCCCTTGGCCAGCGAGACTCCCATGGATGTTCCTCCCGGATCGGGGTGTGGCCCCCTGTGCGGCAGGCCACAAAATCTACAGTGCTGTAGAGGAAGACGAACGGAAGCCGGGACGCGTTCCCGGACCGCTCAGTAGGATGCGGCGACGCCCCGGACGAGCGGGGCACTCGGCACGACGGGAGGCGACGGCATGAACGGGGACCTCTTCGGCGACCCGGCGGGCGGACGCGACCGCGCGCGCCGCCGGGGCCAGGGCGAGCTGGAGGCGCAGGTGCTGGCCGCGCTCCACCGCTCACCGGGCCCCGCCACCGCCGCCTGGGTGCAGGAACACCTCGGCGACGACCTCGCGTACACGACGGTGATGACGATCCTCTCCCGCCTGTACGCCAAGAAGGCCGTCACCCGCGAGCGCGTCGGCCGGTCCTACGTGTGGACCCCCGCCGCCGACGAGGCCGGGCTCGCCGCGCTGCGCATGCGCCGCGTCCTGGACAGCGAGTCGGACCGGGACGCCGTCCTGACCAGCTTCGTCTCGGCGCTCTCGGCCCACGACGAGCAGCTGCTGCGCGCCCTCCTGGAGCGCGCCACCGCCGACGACGACCCCGCGGGCGCCGGCGGGGACGCCACCGAGGACGCTCCCGGAAACGACGGCCCCGCCGGCCCCGCCCCCGCCGGCCGCCACCGGCCCGGAGACTGACTGACCCATGGGCGTCTTCGTCTTCCTCCCGCTCGTGCTGCCGCTGACCGCGCTGCCGATCGCCCGTCTCGCCGGTCAGCACCTGCACCCGCGCAGCACCACCCGACTGCTGACCGCCCTGTCCGTGGTCCTCGGCGTGTGCAGCACGCTGTGCCTGGGGCTGCTGGTGGTGGTGGGGACCGCCCAGCTGCCGGGCAATCCGCTGCCCGACGGCTGGTCCGACCCCGAGGTGCGCGCCGCGGTGCCGATCGCCGAGGTCGCCGGTACGGCGGCCATCGCCGCGCTCGCCGCCGTCCTGGCGACCTGCGGCGCCGAGCTGCGCCGCCACCACCGGGTCCGCTCCCGCACCCACCGGGCGCTGGACGGCCTGCCCGGCGGTACGGAACTGGCGGTGCTCCCCGACGACGCCCCGTACGCGTACGCCGTACCCGGCCTGCCCGGCCGCCCCGGCAGGGCGGCGCGGCCCGGCCGGATCGCGGTCTCGCGCGGGATGCTGCGCAGCCTGGACAGCGACGAGCGCCGGGCGCTGTTCGCCCACGAGCGGGCGCACCTGGCGGAGCGCCACCACCGTTTCCTGCTCGCCGTGCGGCTGGCGGGCTGCGCCAACCCGCTGCTGCTGCCGCTGCGCGCGGCGGTCGCCTTCAGCGCGGAGCGCTGGGCCGACGAGGAGGCGGCGCGTACCGTCGGCGACCGGCGGCTGACCGCGCGCGCCGTGGGCAAGGCCGCGCTGATCTCCCGGCCCGCGCCGAGCCCGCTGCTGGCGGGCTTCGCCGACCCGGAGCCCGGCCCCGTACCGCGCCGGGTGGCGGCCCTCCTCGGCCCCGTGCCGCCCGCCCGCAGCTGGCCGCCCGCCCTCACTCCGGCGGGCCTGGCGGCCCTGGTCGCCGCCGCGGGCACCGCCGCGTCGGCCCTCTCCTCGCTCAACGCGGCGATCGCCCTCTTCCTCGTACTGAAAGCGGCCACCCCGCTCTGAACAGCCGTACGACAGGGCCGCGCCCGCCCCGCGGCGCCCCGCCGCCATGTGATCCGCCCCACACCCGTACTTTTCTACAGCCCTGTAGATCTTGGCTGTAGAGTGCGCCAGAACGTTGACAACGGGCGCGTCGGGAGGGGGAGATGACGACGAGGTGCGGGTCCCGGCCGCAGGGCGGCCCGCCTCCGGAGGCGGAGGTGCAGTGGGTCTACCAGCCGGTGGAGCTGCAATATCCGGACGGTGGCTGGGAATTGGGCCGCATCAGCGCCTGGTGGCGGGACGGGGCGGGCGAACTGTGGTGCAGGTTGCGTACGATGCGCGGCAGCAGCGGCAGTTGCCCGCAGTGGTTCCCGTACGACCCAGACCGCATGCTCGTCCTGCCGAGCGCGGGCATCTGACGCACCAGAAGGACCTTTAGGCGTGCAAGACAGGCACCGGCCCCCGCGGGGCACCTCCTCCGGCCAGACCGGCACTTCCGTTCGCTCCGGCCCCTCGGACCCCACCGGCCCCGCCGGGGGCTCCGGAAGCCGTTCGCGGCGGGCCGACCGGTCCGGCCCCGGCCGGTCCCGCAAGGCAGCCGGCTCCGGTCGTTCGCGCAAGGCGGGCAAGGTCCGGATGACCCGGCGGGGGCGCGTCCTCGCCTGGACCGGCGGCATCCTCGGCGTACTCCTGCTGATCACGGCCGGCATCGGCGGCTGGGTCTACTTCAAGCTGGACGGCAACATCCACGGCGCGGACGTCGGCAGCCGCCTCGGCGGCGACCGCCCCGCCAACCTCAGCCCCGGCTCGAAGAACATCCTCGTCGTCGGTTCGGACAGCCGTGCGGGCGCCAACGCCAAGTACGGCAAGAACCTGGACACGATGCAGTCGGACACGCTGATGGTGCTGCACATCGCCGCCAACCGCGAGTGGGCCACCGCCGTCTCCTTCCCGCGCGACTCCTGGGTGTCCATCCCGTCCTGCGACAGCGGCAACGGCCGGAAGTCGAAGCCCCACCACTTCAAGATCAACGAAGCGTTCACCATCGGCGGGGAGAGCGGCGACGTCGCCAACGCGGCGGCCTGCACGATCAAGACCGTGGAGAAGAACACCGGGCTGCGCATCGACCACTTCGTCTCGGTCGACTTCCAGGGCTTCAAAGGCATGGTCAACGCCCTGGGCGGCATAGAGGTCTGCCCGAAGACCGCGATCCACGACAAGAAGGCGCACCTCGACATGGAGGCGGGCTGCCAGAACGTCCAGGACGAGAAGGCGCTCGGCTACGTCCGTACCCGCTACAGCGTCGGCGACGGCTCCGACCTCGGCCGGATCGGCCGCCAGCAGGAGTTCATGAAGGCGCTCGGCGCCAAGGCCCAGTCCAAGCTGGGCAGCCCGGCGGCGCTGTACGACTTCCTCGACTCGGCGACCAAGTCGCTCACCACGGACCAGGACCTGGCCGGCGTCAAGCCGCTGTCCGAGCTGGCCTCCACGGTCAAGGACATCCCCGGCGACCGCCTGACCTTCCTGACCGTGCCGAACTACTCGCGCGAGGCCGACGTACCCACCGACAAGGCCAACGTCGTGTGGCAGTACCCGCAGGCCGGCACGCTCTTCAGCGACCTGGCGCACGACCGGGAGGTCGACAAGGACAAGCTGGCCGCCTCCGCCAAGAACCTCGTCACGGCGCGCTCGGTGAAGGTGCGGGTGCTCAACGGCACGGGCACGCCGGGCTACGCGGCCGGGGTGGCGGCGGAGCTGCGCAAGCTGGGCTTCACCGTGGTGTCCACCGGCAACGCGGCCCCGGGCGCCAACGAGACGGTCATCAGCCACCCCGCGTCGATGGAGGCGCAGGCGAAGGTGCTGAGCGCCCGGCTGTCGGGCGTGAAGACGGAGAAGGCGGCGGACGCGGCGAGCGCGGGGGCGGGCGTGGTGACCCTGACGGTCGGCGAGGGCTTCAGCACGACGGGCTGAGGGCCCGTCGCCCACACGACGGCGGAGCGCCCGCCGGGGGGTGGACGGACCCCCGACCGCCCGCCCCCGCGGGGGCCGCCGCCGGCGGGAGCCCCCTTGGAACCCGGAGCCCCC
>NZ_JBIRJY010000002.1:214173-648847 GCF_044329785.1 Streptomyces sp. NPDC017529 | reverse complement strand
GGGCGTGCGGTGGGGGGGGTTTGGGCCCTGCGCCCCACGCGGCGGCGCCCGGCGCGGGTGGCGCGCCGACCCGCCCCCCGCCCCGGCCGCCGTCGGTACAGGAGCGGGCGTCAGCCCTTGTCCTCCAGGTCGCCCTCGGTCTCCAGGAACGCCTCCCGGAGCGCCGCCAGCGTCTCCTTGTCCGGCTCGGCCCACATGCCGCGCGACTCCGCCTCCAGGAGGCGTTCCGCGATGCCGTGCAGGGCCCAGGGGTTGGCCTCCTGGAGGAAGGCGCGGTTCTCGGGATCGAGGACGTACGTCTGCGCCAGCTTGTCGTACATCCAGTCGGCGACGACGCCGGTCGTGGCGTCGTACCCGAACAGGTAGTCGACGGTCGCGGCGAGTTCGAAGGCGCCCTTGTAGCCGTGGCGGCGCATCGCCTCGATCCAGCGCGGGTTGACGACGCGGGCGCGGAAGACGCGGGAGGTCTCCTCGACCAGCGTGCGGGTGCGGACCGTCTCGGGGCGGGTCGAGTCGCCGATGTACGCCTCGGGCGCGGCGCCCTTGAGCGCGCGGACGGTCGCGACCATGCCGCCGTGGTACTGGAAGTAGTCGTCCGAGTCGGCGATGTCGTGCTCGCGGGTGTCGGTGTTCTTCGCCGCCACCGCGATGCGCTTGTACGCGGTCTCCATCTCCTCGCGCGCCGGGCAGCCCTCCAGGCCGCGCCCGTACGCGTAGCCGCCCCACACCGTGTAGACCTCGGCGAGGTCGGCGTCCGTACGCCAGTCACGCGAGTCGATGAGCTGGAGCAGGCCCGCGCCGTACGTGCCGGGGCGGGAGCCGAAGATGCGGGTGGTGGCGCGGCGCTCGTCGCCGTGCGCGGCCAGGTCGGCCTGGGCGTGGGCGCGCACGTAGTTGACGCCGGCGGGCTCGTCCAGGGAGGCGGCGAGCCGTACGGCGTCGTCCAGCAGGCCGATGACGTGCGGGAACGCGTCACGGAAGAAGCCGGAGATACGCAGCGTCACATCGATGCGCGGGCGCCCCAGTTCGTCGGCGGGAATCGGTTCCAGGCCGGTCACGCGGCGCGAGGCGTCGTCCCAGACGGGCCGGATACCGAGCAGCGCCATCGCCTCGGCCACATCGTCACCGGAGGTACGCATCGCACTCGTCCCCCACAGGGACAGGCCCACCGAGGTCGGCCAGTCGCCGTGGTCGGTGCGGTAGCGCTCCAGGAGGCTGTCGGCGAGCGCCTGGCCGGTCTCCCAGGCCAGCTTGCTGGGCACGGCCTTGGGATCGACCGAGTAGAAGTTGCGTCCGGTCGGCAGGACGTTGACCAGGCCGCGCAGCGGCGACCCGGACGGGCCCGCCGGGACGAAGCCGCCGGCCAGCGCGTGCACGGCGTGGTCGATCTCGTCGGTGGTGGCGGCGAGGCGCGGGACGACCTCGCGGGCGGCGAAGGCCAGGATCGCCGCGACCGGCTCGCGCTGGTCCTCCGGCAGCTCCGCGGTGACCCGCTCGACGGCGGCCAGGTCCCAGTCCGCGTCGTCCATGGCCTGCACCAGGCCGCGGGCGCGTTCCTCGACCGCGTCGGCGGTCGTCCGGGTCGCGGCCGACTCGTCCAGGCCCAGCGCCTCGCGCAGGCCCGGCAGCGAGGACGTACCGCCCCAGATCTGCCGGGCGCGCAGGATGGCGAGCACGAGGTTGACGCGCGCCTCACCGGCGGGCGCACCGCCGAGGACGTGCAGCCCGTCGCGGATCTGCGCGTCCTTGACCTCGCACAGCCAGCCGTCGACGTGCAGCAGGAAGTCGTCGAAGCCCTCGTCGTCCGGGCGCTCCTCCAGGCCGAGGTCGTGGTGCAGCTTGGCGGCCTGGATCAGCGTCCAGATCTGGGCGCGGATGGCGGGCAGCTTGGCCGGGTCCATGGCGGAGATCGCCGCGTACTCGTCGAGCAGCTGCTCCAGGCGCGCGATGTCGCCGTACGACTCGGCGCGGGCCATCGGCGGGACGAGGTGGTCGACGAGCGTGGCGTGCACCCGGCGCTTGGCCTGGGTCCCCTCGCCCGGGTCGTTGACCAGGAACGGGTAGATCAGCGGCAGGTCGCCGAGGGCCGCGTCCGGGCCGCAGGCGGCGGACAGGCCGGCGTTCTTGCCGGGCAGCCACTCCAGGTTGCCGTGCTTGCCCAGGTGCACCATGGCGTCGGCGCCAAAACCGCCGTCCTCCTGGGAGGCGGCGATCCAGCGGTAGGCGGCCAGGTAGTGGTGCGAGGGCGGCAGATCGGGGTCGTGGTAGATCGCGATCGGGTTCTCGCCGAAGCCGCGCGGCGGCTGGATGAGGATGAGCAGGTTGCCGCGGCGCAGCGCGGCCAGCACGATGTCGCCGTCCGGGTTCCGGCTCCGGTCGACGAACATCTCGCCGGGCGGCGGGCCCCAGTGCTCCTCGACCTGCTCGCGCAGCTCCCGCGGCAGCGTGCCGTACCAGCGCTTGTAGTCGGCGGCGGGGATGCGGACCGGGTTGCGGGCGAGCTGCTCCTCGGTCAGCCACTCCTGGTCGTGGCCGCCGGCCTCGATCAGCGCGTAGATCAGCTCGTCGCCGACGCCGGACTCCAGACCGGGTACGGGCTCGTCGCCGTAGTCGTACCCCTCTTCCCGAAGGCGGCGCAGCAGGGCAACAGCACTCGCCGGAGTGTCCAGCCCCACCGCGTTGCCGATCCGCGAATGCTTGGTCGGGTACGCGGACAGCACCAGCGCCAGGCGCTTGTCGGCGGGGGCGATGTGGCGCAGCCGGGCGTGGCGTACGGCGATGCCGGCGACCCGGGCGGCGCGCTCGGGGTCGGCGACGTACACCGGCAGGCCGTCCTCGTCGGTCTCCTTGAAGGAGAACGGGACGGTGATCAGCCGGCCGTCGAACTCCGGCACCGCGATCTGGCTGGCGGCGTCCAGCGGGGACAGGCCCTCGTCGTTCTCCTCCCAGGCACTACGCGGCCCGGTCAGGCACAGGGCCTGGAGGATCGGCACGTCCAGCGCGGCCAGCGCGCCCGCGTCCCAGGACTCGTCGTCACCGCCGGCCGACGCCTCGGCGGGCTTGGTGCCGCCCGCCGCCAGCACGGTCGTCACGATGGCGTCGGCGGCCCGCAGCTCCTCGATCAGCTCCGGCTCGGGCGCCCGCAGCGAGGCCACGAACAGCGGCATCGGGCGGCCGCCGGCCTCCTCGATCCGCTCGCACAGCGACTCGATGAAGCCGGTGTTGCCGCTCATGTGGTGGGCGCGGTAGTAGAGCACGGCGACCAGCGGGCCGGTCGCGGCGCCCGTGTCGTCCGTACGGGCCACGACCTCCGCGCCGGTGCGCGCCTCGGCCGCCAGGTGCTTCGAGCGCTCCAGGTGGCCCCAGGAGGGCGCGGCGGCCGGCGGGTCGAAGCCGTGGCCGGTCAGCAGCACGGTGTCGGACAGGAAGCGGGCGAGCTGGTCCAGGTTGGCGGGGCCGCCGTGCGCCAGGTAGGCGTGGGCCTCGGCCGCGATGCCGATGGGGACGGTGGACGCCTCCATGAGCTGCGCGTCCGGGGCCTGTTCGCCGGTGAGCACCACGACGGGGCGGGTCTGGTCGGCGGCGAGGAGCTGGTCCAGGCCGTCCTGCCAGGCGCGCAGGCCGCCGAGGAGGCGGACGACGACCAGGTCGGCGCCGTCCAGGAGCGCGGGCAGCTCCGCGAGGTCGAGCCGGGCGGGGTTGGCGAGCCGGTACGGCACGGGACCGGCGGCCGCACGGGCGCTGAGCAGGTCGGTGTCGGACGTCGACAGCAGCAGGATCATTGCGGCGTCTGGCCTTCCTCGGGGTCCGCGCCCCGGGCGGTGTTCACGGACGGCGGGAGTTCCTGGCTCGCCCGGCGGTGGCCGGGCTCACAGTGGCGGGACCGCGCCGGGTTCTCACCGGGCTTCCTCCCTTGGCGCCGTCGCTGGCGTCCGGTGGGCCAGCTGACCCACCGACCTGCATAGTAAGGGCTGCGCCCGGTGACGGGGCGGCGGACCGTCCGGGCCATCGTCGGTATGCTCGCCGCCATGCCGCCCACCCCCGCGATACCCCCGCATCGGGACGAAACCCTCATTCGGGACCGCGGTGACGCCTGCGTACGGGACCGCGGCGACGCCTGTCCCGGGGCGCTGCGGCTGCACTCCGCCGCCGACGGCTTCCTGGCCCGACTCCGCCTGCCCGCCGGCCTGCTGACGGCCCGTCAGGCACGTGCCCTGGCCGACGCCGCGGACCGCCTCGGCGACGGCCACCTCTCCCTCACCTCCCGCGGCAACGCGGAACTGCGCGGTCTGGGTGACGACTGCGCCACGATCCTCGCGGACCTGCTGCGCGCCGCCGGACTCCTCCCCTCCGACCGCCACGAACGCGTACGCAACATCGTCGCCTCGCCGCTCGCCGGCCTCGACGGCCAGGGCGCCGACGGCGGCGCCGCCGTACAGGAATGGGCCCGTGAGCTGGACCGTCTCCTGTGCGCGAGCGACACGACCCCCGCGCTCTCCGGCCGCTTCCTCTTCGCGCTGGACGACGGCCGCGGCGACGTGGCCCCGCTCGGCGCCGATGTGACGTTGATCGCAGAATCCGGCGGCACGGCGCTGCTGCGCGTCGGCGACGACGACCAGGCCCTGCGCCTCCCCGGCGGCGACGCCCCCCGCGCGGCCCGCACCGCCGCCGAAGCGTTCCTCACGGTCGCCCGCGAGACCGGCAACGGCTCCTGGCGCGTACGGGAGCTCCCACCGGGCCACGGCGCCGCGGCCGTCCGCGACCTGCTCCGTACGCGCCTCCCCCAGCCGTACCCGACGACTCCCCCGCCTCCAGTGCCGACACCCGCCCCACCCCGCCCGGGAGTGGTCGTCTCCCCCGACGGCACCCACGCCCTCTCCCTACTCGCCCCCCTCGGACGCCTCACCACCGCGCAGCTCCGGCAGCTGGCCGCCGGCGCCCACGACGGCTCCGCCGAACTGCGTATGACACCCTGGCGCGGCGTGGTCGTCCCCGGCCTGTCCCCCGAGGCGGCCGGAGCCCGGCTGCGCGAACTGGCCGCGGCCGGCCTGATCACCGACCCCGCCTCCCCCTGGTACGGCCTCGGCGCCTGCACCGGCCGCCCCGGCTGCGCCAAGTCCCTGTCCGACGTACGGGCGGACGCCGTGGCCACCCTGCGCCAGGGCGGCACCGGGCTGCCGGTCCACTGGTCGGGCTGCGCCCGCCGCTGCGGCCACCCGCACGGCGCGTGGGTCGACGTCGTGGCCACCGGCGACGGCTACGACGTGGCCGTACGGGGCACCCGGGACCAGGCGGACACCGCGACCACCATCCCCCTGACCGACACCGACCGCCTCGCCGACGCCGTCGCGTCGGCGCGCGCGGCCGACCGCACAACGACATGACCGAGGGCAACGAGGCACAGTGAGCGAGTTCGACTACGAGAAGGACGGCGCGGAGATCTACCGCCAGTCCTTCGCCACCATCCGCGCCGAGGCGGACCTCGCGGACCTGCCCGACGACGTCAGCAGGGTCGCCGTCCGGATGATCCACGCCTGCGGCATGACCGACCTCGTACGCGACCTGGCGTACTCCCCGAAGGTCGTCGCGCGGGCGGGCGAGGCCCTGCGGAACGGCGCCCCCATCCTCTGCGACGCGAACATGGTCGCCAGCGGCGTCACCCGCAAGCGGCTGCCCGCCGGCAACGACGTGGTCTGCACCCTCGCCGACCCGTCCGTACCGGACCTGGCCAAGCGCATGGGCACCACCCGCAGCGCCGCCGCCCTCGAACTGTGGCGCGACCGCCTGGACGGCGCGGTGGTCGCCGTCGGCAACGCCCCCACCGCGCTCTTCCGCCTCCTGGAGATGATCGAGGAGGGCGCGCCCCGCCCGGCCGCCGTCATCGGCATCCCGGTCGGCTTCATCGGCGCGGCCGAGTCCAAGGACGCGCTGGCCCAGCACCCCTCCGGCCTGGAACACCTGGTGGTACGCGGACGGCGCGGCGGCAGCGCCATGGCCGCGGCCGCGATCAACGCGATAGCGAGCGTGGAAGAGTGACCGAGCAGCACACCGCCCCCGGCCCGGGCCGCCTGTACGGAGTCGGCCTCGGCCCCGGCGACCCGAACCTGATGACCCTCCGCGCCGTCGAGGTCATCTCGTCCGCCGACGTGATCGCGTACCACAGCGCCCGCCACGGCCGCTCGATCGCCCGCTCCATCGCCGAGCGCCACATCCGCCCGGACCACCACGAAGAACCCCTGATCTACCCGATCACCACGGAGTCCACGGACCACCCCGACGGCTACCGGGGCGCCCTCAACGACTTCTACACCGAAGCCGCCGCCCGCCTCGCCGCGCACCTCGACGCGGGCCGCACCGTCGCCGTGCTCGCCGAGGGCGACCCGCTCTTCTACGGCTCGTACCAGCACATGCACCAGCGCCTGGCCGACCGGTACGAGACCGAGGTCATCCCCGGCGTCACCTCCGTCAGCGCGGCAGCGGCCCGCCTCGGCAAGCCGCTCTGCGAAGCGGACGAAGTCCTCACCATCCTCCCCGGCACCCTCCCCACCGAGGAACTGACCGCCCGCCTGGCCGCCACCGACGCCGCCGTCGTCATGAAGCTCGGCCGCACCTTCCCCTCCGTGCACCAGGCACTGACCGACTCCGGCCGCCTCCCCGAGGCCGACTACGTCGAACGCGCCACCATGCCCGGCGAACGCACGGCGCCCCTGTCGGAGGTGGACCCGTCCACCGTCCCCTACTTCTCCGTCGCCGTCGTCCCCAGCCGTATCGCCACCCCGCCCCCCGCTCCGGTCACCGGCTCGGTCGTCGTCGTCGGCACCGGCCCGGCAGGCCCCCGCTGGCTCACCCCCGAATCGCGCGGCGCCCTCGCCTCCGCCACCGACCTCGTCGGCTACACCACCTACCTGGACCGCGTCCCCGTACGCCCCGGCCAGGCCCGCCACGCCTCCGACAACAAGGTCGAGTCCGAACGCGCCGAACTCGCCCTCGACCTGGCCCGCCGCGGCCGCCGCGTCGCGGTCGTCTCCGGCGGCGACCCCGGCATCTTCGCCATGGCCACCGCCGTCCTCGAAGTCGCCGCCCAGCCCCCGTACGCGTCCGTCCCCGTACAGGTCCTCCCCGGCGTCACCGCCGCCAACGCGGCAGCGGCCCGCGCCGGCGCGCCCCTCGGCCACGACTACGCGGTCATCTCCCTCTCCGACCGCCTCAAGCCCTGGGAAGTCATCGCCGACCGCCTCCACGCCGCCGCCTCCGCCGACCTGGCGATGGCCCTCTACAACCCCGGCTCCCGCACCCGCACCTGGCAGGTCGCCAAGGCCCGCGAACTCCTCCTGGAACACCGCTCCCCGGACACCCCGGTCGTCCTGGCCCGCGACGTGGGCGGCCCCGAGGAGTCCATCCGCGTGGTCCCCCTCGCCTCCCTCGCCCCCGAGGAAGTCGACATGCGCACAATCCTCCTCATCGGCTCCTCCCAGACGGAGTCGGTACGGCGCGGGGAGGACGACCGGGAGACGGTCTGGACGCCGCGGAGGTATCCGGAGGGGTGACCGCCTGACGGGCGGGTGCGCCCTCGGGCCCACCCGCCCACCCGTTCAGTCCTTGCCCCCGCGCTCCGGCAGCGAGATGACGAAACCTCTCAGTGGCCGGGGCGGGCGGCCTTCTTCCGCCTCGGCATGCTGCCGGGACCGGAGGTCCGCAACAACCTGCTCATAGCGGGGATCGATCCACTCCATCTGCCGCCTCCTGACTGCCTGTATCGCGCAGCAACTGCCCCGGATTCCTGGGCATCGGTCCAGGCTGCGGAGAAGGTCCGATCGGCCCGCAACCGCCGGGCGGTGTATGCCCGCAGTCGGCGGCCACCGGCACGGTCTCCTCGGCAGGAACGCGCCACAATTCTCCGTCGATCACATACCCTGCCTCTCCGATCAGTGCCGTGGTGCGGTCGATGACCGATTGCCGCTGCCGCTGCGGGTCCGGCGGCTGCGGGTAATGGTGCACAAAGCCACCAAGGCGCGCGCACAAGGCGGCATACGTCTCCGTGTGCAGGATCAGGGCATGCCAGCCCTCGTCGACGACACGCGACGGCGCGATGGCCGCGGACCGGCACCTGGCCGCGGTCGCCACAAACGCGAGAGCTTGTACGAGAATCCGCTCGGCCGTGCGCAGGGGCATTCCGCGATTTCCGGTCGCGACGGTTTCGCTCACGGCCAGGAATTCCGACGCGGGCAGTAGTGCGCGAGCAGCGTGTTCCATGGACGCTCCTTCTGTTTGATGTCCGCGATTACCAACAGCCGACGAGGGACGACACGCCTCGGCACCGTTCGTCCGACTCGTCGAAGGTCGTCGCGGTCCACCCGCCCGCCCGCACCACCTTGTTCTGCAGACGAAGACGCACGCTTGCATCCTGGGCCAGCCGTCCCCAGTTGTGCACCAGACACAGCACTTTTCGGTGGTCAGCCTGCTTCCACATGGCGCCGAGAAGCTCGCCGAACTGGGGCCGTTGCAGGTCGAGGGCGTGATCACCGAGGTCGACCCAGGTACCCGCCACCTCCCAGCCCCACCCGGCGGCGTAGCTCTGACAGCCGACGAGACGCAGGTCGAGGAGGCTGTGAGACCTCGTAGCGCTACGGTCGTAGACGAACGCGAGCGGCGAAGCCGGCCGCGCTGTTCCGATCGGAAGGATTTCGTTGCAAGCGGCCGTGCCGCGCAACGGCGGTGCTTTTGTGTGCATGCACCGATTTCAGCGCGGTGGTGACGGATTCGGCAGACGACAACCTGTGACACGGAGTTGATCTTGCGCAAAGTCATCACGATCACCGGCACCCGCTCCACCACCCACCACCCGGCGCAGTGGTACGAGGCGGCCTTCGCTGCCTACCTCGCTCCCTTCGCCACACCCACAGCGCACTTCTTCACTGGTGGCGCCAAAGGCATCGATTCTCTCGCCCTCCGCTGGCTGGCAACCCACACATGTTCCGAACTGTCCGTGGTCGTTCCGGGAACGGTCGCACAACAGCCGGAAGAAGCCCGACTGGCCGTCGAACATTGCCGGAACCGCATCACCGAGATCGTGGAACTACAGGCACCCGAACTCGAAGCTTCCGCCTACCACGCCCGTAACCGCTGGATGGTGGACCGGAGCGAAATGACCATCGGGTTTCCCCTCGAAACACCCGCTGCCGCACCTTCGCATACCGGTACCTGGCAAACTCTCGACTATACGGCCTCCCTGAGCAAGCCCCGCTTGATAGTCCCGACTTGACGCCCCGTACAGGCATCATGTGGCCATGAACGCGCGTGACACCAGCGTCGGCGCCCGCACGCTCAAGCGCCTGCGCAAGTCCCGAGGCTGGTCCCTGGCCGGTCTCTCCCATTCCCTCGCCAACGTCGCCTCTCAGCGGGGCATTTCCCTCCCCGTTCCCATCACCAGCGTGCAGCGCAGCGTCGCACGCTGGGAATGCGCCGCCTCACCCGTACGCCCCAGTCACCACTACCAGCTCCTGCTGGCTCACCTCTACGCGCGAAACGCGTCCGGCACCCTGAGCCTCGGTCCCGGCAGTGACTTCTCCGAACTGCTCACCGCGCTGGCTCATCACGGGGAGAGCGACCACCAACTGAGTGAACTGCGCTCCTTGGTCACCCGCTCGGTGACCACCGGCAACGAGGGCCTGCTCGCTCTTCTCGGCCCACACGTCGGAACCACCGTCACCAGTGCTCTCGAAAACCCCGCACGCATCGACGCCACGCTGCTGCACGGCCTCCACGCCGCAGTCGAGAACGCGAACCGCCAGGTGGGCTCACTCCCCTTCGCGCGCCTCCAACTGCTCCTCTTCCCCGTCGTCGAAACCTGTCAGCGTCTGCTCGGTAGCGAGGTCCCGACCCCGCTGCTTCCCGGTTTGCGCACCGTCGCATCCCAGGCCCTCACCCTCGCCGGCCGTATCGCCTTCGAAACGTACGATGACGGTGCGTCCGGTTCCCTGTACGCCGCGGCAACCGAGGCCGCCGAACCGCTCCCCTCGTGGCACCGCGCGGTCGTGCACATGAGCCACGCCCTCGTCGTGCTCTACTCCACACCCGGCACCGACGCCGCGCGCGTCCTCGTAGAGGCCGCTGTCCGGGGCGCACGTACGGGAGACAATCCGGCCGTACGCGGTCGCGCCCACGCGCTGCACTCCGAGATCGCCGCCCGCTCCGGCGACCGGCGCCAGGCACTGAGCGCACTGTCCCTGGCCCGGTACGACATCGACGGCACCCAGGAGGGCAACCCGCCTTCTTCCGGTTTCTCCTCCTATCACCTCCGAGGTTTCGAGGGGCTCTGCGATCTCCACACAGGAGACGCCTCAACAGCCGACACCCACTTCGCCGAGGCGGCAGCAGCCCTCACCCGCCCGCGGGACCGTCTCCAGCGCGCCATCATCACGACCGACCAAGCCCTTGCGCGTATCCGCCTGGGCGACCCCGTCTCAGGCACCGCGCTCCTGCATACCTGCGCCGATGAAGTGGCCGCCATGGGCGGCCGGGTCCCCGCCTTGCGCCTGCGCAGGGCCCGCCACGCGCTCCGTCCTTGGCACAGCGAACGCTTCGTAGCGGAGTTGGACGACCATCTCCTCACCATGCAGCAGGGCTGAGTCTTGCCGCCCGGCCGAATCACCCGACCGAACCGGACACACATCATCGGGTCCGGCAAGGTGGTCTCTTCCTGGCGTGATGGGTGAAAGGGAAGGAGTCCGGGGTGGTGCTGGAGCGGCTCAATCTGGCTATGGACCGCATTGAGGAATGTCTTGACGGGCGGATCGACGTGGCCGAGCTGGCGCGTGTCGCGCTGACGACGGAGTACCACTTCCGGCGGCTGTTCTCCGCGCTCGCGGGGCTGCCGCTCTCGGAGTACATCCGGCGCAGGCGGCTGACGGTCGCGGGTGCCGAGGTGCTCGCCGGGGAGCGGACGTTGCTGGATGTCGCGGTGCGGTACGGCTACACCTCGGGCGAGGCGTTCGCGCGGGCGTTCCGTGCCATGCACGGGGTCGGGCCCGGCGAGGCGCGGCGGACCGGTGCGAGCTTGCAGTCCCAGCCCCGGATGTCCTTTCGCCTCGTTGTCGAAGGGAGTGGCAGCATGCGGTACAGGGTTGTGGAGAAGGACGCGTTCCGGGTGGTCGGCAGGAAGGCGCGCGTGCCGCTGGTGCATGTGGGGGGCAATCCGGCCATCGCCGAGTTCGTCCGGGGCATCGGCCGGGAGACGCTGCGGCGTATGGAGAGCCTGTCCGATCAGGTGCCGGAGGGGATCGTGGCGGTGAGTGACGGTCTCGACCCGAGCCGGGCGGAAGGGACGGAGCTCGATTACTACCACGGTGTGGTGACCGGCGCGGAGGCTCCCGAGGGGCTGGACGCGCTCGCCGTCCCGGCCGGGACGTGGGCCGTCTTCGAGAGCTCCGGGCCGTTTCCGCAGACGCTCCAGTACATGTGGCGGGACGTGTTCACGCAGTGGTTCCCGTCCAACCCGTACCGGAGCCGGCCGGGGCCGGAGATCCTGCGTACCCGGCTGTCGGCGGGCGGGGCTCAGGCGGATGCGGAGCTGTGGATCCCGGTGGAGCGGAGCCAGGTGACCGCCTCCTCCGGGGTGGCCGCCACCGGGACGCCGGGCGGGACGGGCGGGCGCTGAACGACCACGACCGGCACCCCCGCCTCGCGCGCCGCCGTGAGTTTCGGGGCCGTGGCCGCCGCGCCGCTGTCCTTCGTCACGAGGACGTCGATGCGGTGGCGGCGGAGGAGGTCGCGTTCGCCTTCGAGGGTGAAGGGGCCCCGGTCCAGGAGGACGTCCATCCGAGGCGGGAACGGCGGCTCGGGCGCGTCTACGGAACGTACGAGGAACCAGAGGTCGGTGAGGTGGGCGAAGGTGGCGAGGCCCATGCGGCCGGTGGTGAGGAAGACGCGGTGGCCGAGGGCGGGGAGGGCGGCGGCGGCCTCGGCGAGGGAGGCGACCGGGTGCCAGTCGTCGTCCGGGCCGGGGACCCAGCCGGGCCTGCGGAGGGCGAGCAGGGGAACATGGGCGGTGGCGGCGGCCTGCGCCGCGTTGAAACTGATCGTGCCGGCGAAGGGATGGGTGGCGTCGATGAGCGCGTCCACCGCGTGCTCGCGCAGCCAGTGTGCGAGGCCGTCCGGGCCTCCGAATCCACCGATGCGGACCTCGCCGGCCGGCAGCCGGGGCGCGGCCACGCGCCCGGCGAGGGACGTGGTGACGCGCAGTGCGGGGAGCCGGTCCGCCAGGTCGGCGGCCAGCCGGCGGGCCTCGGTCGTGCCGCCGAGGATCAGGACGTGCGGGCGGTGTACGGGCCCGGCAGGGCCGGCGGGGACGGTCATGGCGGGCGGGCTTCTCCATGGGTGAGGCGGGTACGGAGACGAACGGTACGGGAGGCGCGGCGGGCGGGCGTACGGCGCAGCTCGCGCACACCGGGCTGCGGCACGGCTGGACGACCGGCGCCTGCGCGACCGCGGCGGCCACGGCCGCGTACACCGCGCTGCTGACCGGGGACTTCCCCGACCCGGTGACGATCACGCTGCCGAAGGGGCAGACGCCCGCCTTCGCGCTGGCTGCCGAGGAGCTGGCCGAGGACCGCGCCAGGGCCATGGCAGCCGTCGTGAAGGACGCGGGGGACGACCCCGACGTGACGCACGGGGCGCTGGTCCGGGCGACGGTGCGGCGGCTTCCGGCGGGGAGTGGCGTGGTGTTCAGGGCTGGGCCGGGCGTCGGTACGGTCACGCGTCCCGGGCTGCCGTTGGACGTGGGCGAGCCGGCCGTCAATCCCGTGCCGCGGCAGCTGATGCGGGAGCATGTCGCCGAGGTCGCGGCGCGGTACGGGGGCGGCGGCGACGTCGAGATCGAGCTGTCGGTCGATCACGGCGAGGAGATCGCGCGCAGTACGTGGAACCCGCGGCTGGGGATCCTGGGCGGGCTGTCGATCCTGGGGACGACCGGGATCGTGGTGCCGTACTCCTGCTCGGCGTGGATCGACTCGATCCGGCGGGGCGTGGACGTGGCGCGCGCGGCCGGGCGTACGCACGTGGCCGGGTGCACCGGCTCGACCTCGGAGAAGGTCGTGGTCGCCGAGCACGACCTGCCCGAGGACGCGCTGCTGGACATGGGGGACTTCGCGGGCGCGGTGCTGAAGTACGTACGCCGGCATCCCGTGCCCCGGCTGACGGTCTGCGGCGGCTTCGCGAAGCTGTCCAAGCTGGCGGCGGGCCATCTGGATCTGCATTCGGCGCGGTCGCAGGTGGACAAGGGGTTCCTGGCGGAGCTGGCCCGGCAGGGCGGCGCGGACGAGGAGCTGGCGGCCGAGGTCGCCGGAGCGAACACGGGGCTGGCCGCGCTCCAGCTCTGTACGGCGCGCGGCGTACCGCTCGGTGACCTCGTCGCCGCGACGGCCCGCGACGAGGCCCTGGCGGTCCTGCGCGGGGCGCCGGTCGCGGTGGACGTGATCTGCATCGACCGGGCGGGGAACGTGGTGGGGCGGGCCGGGCCGCGCGGGCCGCGGAGCGACCTGTAGACGTTACGCGGCGGGCGGCGCCCCGAAGGCGACGTCCTTCGCGTACGCGACGATCTCCACCTCGTCGCCCAGCGCCCACTCCGCCACCCGCGACGCCATCGCCGCCGGGACGCCCTCGGTCTCGCCGGGCGCGGGCGGGATGTCGTACGTGCCGTGCGCGTCGTGCGGCAGGACCACGCGGTACTCCCGTTCCAAGGCGCTGCGCGCGGTCGCCAGGACGCACATCTCGGACATCACGCCGCAGACGACGAGGGACCGTACGCCGGTCTCGGTGAGCAGGCCGCCCAGCGGGGTTTCGTGGAAGCCGTCGTCCTCCGTCTTGCGGATCACGACCTCGCGGGGGCCGGGGACGACCGGCAGGTGCAGCTCCCAGCCCTTGGTGCCCGTCTCGTCGGGCATGCCGGGCGCGCCGTCGTTCTGGAGGTGGACGATCAGCGCGCCGGCGGTCCGGGCGCGGCCGATCAGGCCCTCGATGCGCTCCTGGACGGCCGCCGCGTGCGGTGCCGCCTCCTCGCCCTCGAAGAACGCCGACTGGACGTCGACGACGATCAGTGCCTCTACAGGCCGCACGCTCTCGCTCATCCGGCCGATCCTGCTGCTCCCGGCGTCCCCGATCAACCGGTTATCCGGCCCGGTTCGGCCGTTCCCGTTCCGTCGAGTACAGGTGGCTGTCGCGGAACTGCGCGGCGCCCAGCGTGCGGCCGACCATGATGACCGCGGTACGGACCACGCCCGCCGCCTTCACCTGGTCCGCGATGTCGGACAGCGTGCCGCGCAGCACCAGCTCGCCGGGGCGCGAGGCCATCGCGACGACCGCGGCGGGGCAGTCGGCGCCGTAGTGCGGCAGGAGTTCGCCGACGACCCGGTCGACGTAACGGGCCGCGAGGTGCAGGACCAGGAGCGCGCGGCTGCGGCCCAGCGTCGCCAGGTCCTCGCCCTCGGGCATCGCGGTGGCCTGCTGGGCGACGCGGGTGAGGATCACGGTCTGGCCGACGGTGGGCACGGTCAGTTCACGCTTGAGGGCGGCCGCCGCGGCGGCGAACGCCGGTACGCCGGGGACGACCTCGTACGGCACGCCCGCCGCGTCCAGGCGGCGCATCTGCTCCGCGACGGCGCTGAAGACGGACGGGTCGCCGGAGTGCAGCCGGGCCACGTCCCGGCCCGCCTCGTGGGCGCGGACCAGCTCGGCGGTGATCTGGTCGAGGTCCAGGTCGGCCGTGTCGACCAGGCGGGCGCCGGGCGGGCACTCGGCGAGCAGTTCGCGCGGCACCAGGCTGCCCGCGTACAGGCACACCTCGCAGCGGGCCAGCAGCCGGGCGCCGCGCAGCGTGATCAGGTCGGCGGCGCCCGGTCCGGCGCCGATGAAGTGGACGGTCACTGTGCGTCTCCAGGGGCAGAGGGGGCGGCAGGGGACAAGGACTTCGTGACCGACCACTGGGTGACCGGCATGGCCTGCCGCCAGCCGGTGAAGCCGCCCACCGGTACGGCGTGCGCGACGGCGAGCCGGACGAGTTCGCCGCCGTGGCGCCGGTACCAGTCGGCGAGCAGCGCCTCGGACTCCAGCGTGACGGTGTTGGCGACCAGCCGGCCGCCCGGCGGCAGCGCCGCCCAGCACGCCTCCAGGAGGCCGGGCGCGGTCAGCCCGCCGCCGACGAACACCGCGTCGGGCGCCGGGAGCCCGGCGAGCGCTTCGGGCGCGGGCCCGGTGACCACGCGCAGCGCCGGAACGCCGAGGGCGTCCGCGTTACGGGTGATGCGCCCGGCCCGTACGGCGTCCCGCTCGACGGCGACGGCGCGGCAGGTGCGGTGCGTACGCATCCACTCGATGCCGATGGAGCCGGAGCCGCCGCCGACGTCCCACAGCAGTTCGCCGGGTGCGGGGGCGAGGGCGGCGAGGGTGGCGGCCCGTACGTGACGCTTGGTCAGCTGGCCGTCGTGCTCGTACGCGGCGTCCGGCAGGCCGGGGGCGGCGGCGAGGCGGAGGGCGTCGGGGGCGCGGGCGCAGTCCAGGGCGATGACGTTGAGCGGGTCGGTGCCGCCGGCGGGCGGCGGCCAGTCGGCCGCGGTGCCCTCGGACTGCCGCTCGTCCGGCCCGCCGAGCTGTTCCAGTACGCGCATCCGGGTCGGCCCGAAACCCCGGTCGCGCAGCAGCCCGGCGACCTGAGCGGGAGTCTCGGCCCCCGCGGACAGGACGAGGAGGCGGCGGCCGTCGTGCAGGGCGCCCGCCAGGCCCGTCAGGGGCCGGCCCACGAGGGTGACGACTTCCGTCTCCTCGACCGGCCAGCCGAGCCGGGCACACGCGTACGAGACGGAGGACGGGTGCGGCAGCACGCGCGGCGGCGGGGCACCGGCCTCGGCGAGCACCTCGGTGAGCGTCCGCCCGATGCCGTAGAACATCGGGTCGCCGCTGGCCAGTACGCACACCTCGCGCCCGGCGTGCGCGGCGAGCAGCCCCGGCACGGCGGGCCGCAGCGGCGCCGGCCACGGGACCCGTTCGCCCGCGCACGCGGCGGGCAGCAGGGCGAGCTGCCGGGCGCCGCCGACGAGCGTCTCCGCGCCGCGCAGCGCCGCGCGTGCGGCGTCCGGCAGCCCGTCCCAGCCGTCGGCGCCGATGCCGACGACGGTGACGCGGGCGGGGGTACGCGGCGCGGACGCTGCGGGCGGGGCGGTGCTCACTGCCGGTTACCTCGGGGCTTCGGGTGGGTCGGTGGTGGTGCGGGGCGGTAGGACAGGACCGGCGGACCGGGAAGTCAACCGGGCGCGGACACCCGGCCGGCGCGTTTCAAGGGTAAGAGGCGGTGTCCGGCGGCCTCACCGGCGGGCTCTGGGCACCGGTTCGCACGGCGCCCGCAGAACCGCTTCCGAATTCGTTTCACGGGCGCATAATTGGCTACTCCTAGTAATCGTGAGTTCACCGACCGAAACTCTTCGGTGGAAGCACGGCACGGGCACCGAGGGAAGGCGCTGCGATCATGGACACAGTGGAACGCGCGACGGCGGACGAGACGATCACCGACGCGGAGGCCGCACGGGACGAACTACGGGACGCGCTGGCCGGAGTGGGCATCACCCTGCCGTCCCTGGGGCTGGACGGGCCTTCGCTGGCCTCCGAAGCGCCCCGCCCGCTCGTCGAACTGGGGCGCTGCGCCCCCGAGGTCGCCCGGCGGCTCGCCACCGCCCTGCGCCGCACCGGCCGGGATCGGTGACCGCGCCGCGGGGCGGCCCGGGCGTCGGCCGGGCCGCCCGCACGGCGTACCGAACTCACCGCTGTGACCAGCAACAACGCGCCGCCCGGCGGTAATGACAACGGTCACCGGTGCAGCCTTTGGATCTCGGGGCGAAGTGCGGTTTGCTTCCTGCGCACGTCCTTGAGGACGCCCCAGGAAGGAGCGCGCCCATGACCGAGCACGCCCACGCCGCCGACACCCCCTCCGGGCACCCGCCCGACGCCCACGGACCAGCGCCCGCCCACTCGCACGAGCCCGGACACGGGCACGGGCACGGGCACCAGCACGGGCCCGGACACGGGCACTCCCACTCGCACGCCCTTTCACCGGACGCCGACCGCCGCTGGCTGCGGGCCGCGCTCACGCTGATCACCGTGTTCATGGCCGTGGAAGTGGTGATCGGCTTCCTGGCACGCTCACTGGCGCTGATCTCCGACGCCGCCCACATGCTCACCGACGCCGCCTCCATCGTGCTGGCGCTGGTCGCGATGCGGCTGGCCGCCCGGCCCGCGCGCGGCGGCTACACGTACGGCCTCAAGCGCGCCGAGATCCTGTCCGCGCAGGCCAACGGCATCACGCTGCTGGTGCTGTCGGTCTGGCTCGGGTACGAGGCCATCGCCCGCCTGGTCTCCCCGCCCGAGGTCACCGGCGGCCTGGTCCTGGTCACCGCGCTCGCCGGGGTGGTCGTCAACATCGCCGCCGCCTGGTGCATCTCCAAGGCCAACCGCAGCAGCCTGAACGTCGAGGGCGCCTACCAGCACATCCTGACCGACCTGTTCGGCTTCATCGCCACCGCCGTCGCCGGTGCGGTCGTGCTGACCACCGGCTTCGCGCGGGCCGATGCCATCGCCTCGCTCGTCGTGGTCGTCCTGATGCTGCGCGCCGGCACCGGCCTGGTCCGCGAGTCCGGCCGGATCTTCATGGAGGCCGCGCCGAGCGGGGTGGACCCGGACGCGCTGGGCGACCACCTCGTCGAGACGGACCAGGTCGTCGAGGTCCACGACCTGCACATCTGGGAGATCACCTCCGGCGAACCGGCGCTGTCCGCGCACATCCTGGTGGCGCCTGGCGGCGACTGCCACGCCGTACGCCGCAGCCTGCACGAACTGCTGAACCTGAAATACGGCATCACCCACGCCACCCTCCAGGTCGACCACGTGGGCGAGCAGACACCGCCCGGCGAGATCCTGCACATAGCGGCGGGCCCGGACGCCGCCGCCCTCGCGTCCCCGCACTGCGAGGACACCCACGGGCCCGTGCACCGGCCTGGGCCGCACGACCACTGAGGGGCGGGGGCCGTCGACGTTCCCGGCGCGGGAGGGCCATCCGCACCAGTCTTCTGATGCGGGGAGCGTCCTTCGGAGTCCGGTGTCGTTAGCAACCCATGAACAAGCGCAGACCGACCGCAGCACTGGCGCTCACGACCGCGGCGCTCGGCGCGGGGTGGTTCACGGCCACGCCCGCGGCCGCCGGAGGCGTTGGGGCCTTTGTGTCTCCGTCGTTCGGTACCACCTGCCTCAACCGCCACCAGTCCCTCGCGGCCGGGGACGCCGCCGCCAGCGGCGGCTCGGCCTCCGGCAACCTCGCCGGACTGCCGTTCGGCAGCCCCTTCAACCAATGTGGTGGAGCCGACCGCCCCGACATCGATTTCACTCGCGACGTCGATCCCGATCACGATGTCGATACCAACGGCGATGCCGACGCCGGCATCGGCATCTTCGGCTCCAGCAGGCAGTGACGGCACCGGAGGGTGCCGCCGCCAGAAGGTGACGGCACTAGAAGGTGACGACCGTCTTGCCCTGCGCGTGCCCCGTACGGCTCAGCTCCAGCGCCTCCGGAATGTCCTCCAGGGCGATCTCGCTCCCGATGGGCACGGTCAGCCGTCCCGCGTCGAGCTGCCCGGCGAGGATCTCCAGCAGCTGGGGCGAGGGCCGGTTGTGGAAGTTGAAGCCGCGCAGGTTGTGCTCGGTCAGGACGTCGGCGTCGGCCGACCCGACGGTGGAGACGGCCGTACCGCCGTCCCGTACCGTCCGGGTCGCCTCGCCGAACGCGGCCGGCCCGCCGACCAGGTCCAGCAGCACGTCCACGCCGTCCGGGTGGGCGGCGAGCACCTGGTCGGCCACCGGCCCCACCGCGTGGTCCACCGTCTCGGCGGCGCCCAGGGTGCGCATCAGGTCCGCCAGGGCCGGCCGCGCGGTGACGATCACCTCGGCGCCCCGGCCGGCCGCGAGCTGGGTCGCGAACGTGCCCACGCCCCCGGTCCCGCCGATGACCAGCACCCGCTTGCCCTCCCCGACGCGGGTCTCCTCCACGAGGTTGTACGCCGTCATCCCGGCCGTGGGCACGGCGGCGGACACCGCGTACGGGACGCTGCGCGCGGCACCGGCCAGCGACTTCTCCTCGGCCGTCGCGAACTCCGCGTACGAGCCGCCGCCCCGCCCCGGCCGCTGGAACTGGCCGAACACCGCGTCACCCACCTGGAAGCGGCGCACGCCCGTGCCGACGCCGACCACCTCGCCGGCGCCGTCCGACCCCAGGACCAGCGGGAAGGAGTGCGGCACCGCGTCCTTGAGCAGGCCGTCGGCGATCTTCCAGTCGACCGGGTTGAGCCCGGCAGCGGACATCCGCACCAGGACCTCGCCGGGTCCGGGCTCCGGCTCCGGCACGTCCATGAGCTGGGGTTGTTCGCCGAATGCGGTGACTGCTACGGCCTTCATCGTCGCGCTCCCTTCCACCCGTACGGCCCACCCTCCCGACCGATGGCAGGGCAAGGGACACTGCCGTCAATGCGGCGCCCGCCACGGCCCGCTTTCGGGGTGAATTGGCGCCACGTTGACGACGGCCCCCAGGATCGTAAGCACGGGGGCGGGGCGGTTCGCGGCAGGACGAGGGGCGGTGCCCCGGAAGCAACTCGTACGGCCCCCCGCCGAAGAGGTGCCACCGCCGGCCGCGTTTGCCGCGCGGCCCGGCCGGTTACCCGTCCTCGTCATGAGCGGCAAAAGCGGCGGCGCGGACGACACACGCACCATCAAGGCGGGGCGGCGCACGGTCGGCATCAGCCGTCCCGGCAAGGTCCTCTTCCCGGACGACGGGATCACCAAGGGCGACCTGGCCGAGCACTACAAGGCGGTCGCCCGGCGCGCGGTCCCGCACCTGCGCGACCGGCCGCTGATGATGGAACGGCACCCCGACGGCATCGGCGGCAGGCCCCTGATGCAGAAGAACGCGCCCGACCATTTCCCCGACTGGGTACGGCGTTCCGTGCAGGCCAAGGAGGGCGGCAAGGTCACCCACGTCGTCTGTGACGACGCGGCGACCCTCGTCTACCTCGCGGACCAGGCGAGCGTCACCGTCCACCGCTGGCTCTCCCGCGAGCACCGCCCCGACCACCCCGACCTGCTGATCTTCGACCTCGACCCGGCCGAGGGCGCGGACTTCGAGGACGTACGGTGGACCGCCCACCGCGTCTGCGAGCTGTGGGACGAACTGAAGCTGCCCGCCCGCCTGATGACCACCGGGTCGCGCGGCCTGCACGTCATCGCGCCGCTGGACGCCGGCGCCGGCTTCGACACCGTGCGCGACTTCGCCCACCTGGCCGCCGAACGCCTCGCCGCCCGCCACCCCGACCGGCTCACCACCGAGCAGCGCAAGGCCGCGCGCGACGGCCGCGTCTACCTGGACGTCCAGCGCAACGCGTACGCGCAGACCGCGGTGGCGCCCTATTCCGTACGGGCCAAGCCGGGCGCGCCGGTGGCCACCCCCATCAGCCGCGACGAACTGGACGACCCCGAACTGACGGCGCAGCGGTGGACGGTGTCCACCATCCCCGACCGCCTCGCCGAGGACGACCCGTGGGCGGGACTGTCCTGGCGCGGCCGCTCGGTGCGGGCGGCACGGGAGCGGCTGGAGGCGCTGGAGGACTAGGGCGTTCCCGATCGATCGTCCCGGGGCACAGGGCCCGTTTGCCCGTATAAGGCGCCCGGGTGCGGGCCGCGGGCTTCAATGGACCAATGATCCGGTTCGAGTCCGTCTCCAAGCGCTACCCGGACGGCACCACCGCCGTCGACGGCCTCTCCTTCGAGGTCGCCGAGGGCGAGCTGGTGACGCTGGTCGGGCCGTCCGGCTGCGGCAAGACGACCACCATGAAGATGGTCAACCGGCTCACCGACCCGACCGGCGGCCGCATCTTCGTCGAGGGCCGTGACATCGCGGAGGCCGACCCCGTACGCCTGCGCCGCCGCATCGGCTACGTCATCCAGCAGACCGGCCTCTTCCCGCATCGCACGGTCCTCGACAACACCGCCACCGTCCCCTATCTGACCGGCTGGAAGAAGCCGAAGGCCCGCGCGCGGGCCGCCGAACTCCTGGAGCTGGTGGGCCTGGATCCCGCCGTCCACGGGCCGCGCTACCCGGACCAGCTCTCCGGCGGCGAGCGGCAGCGCGTCGGCGTGGCCCGCGCGCTGGCCGCCGATCCGCCCGTGCTGCTGATGGACGAGCCGTTCGGCGCCGTGGACCCCGTCGTCCGCGACCGGCTCCAGAAGGAGTTCCTGCGGCTCCAGGCGTCCCTGCACAAGACGGTGCTGCTGGTCACCCACGACATCGAGGAAGCGGTCCGGCTCGGCGACCGCATCGCGGTCTACGGGCAGGGCCGGATCGAGCAGTACGACACCCCGGCGGGCGTGCTGGGCGCGCCCGCCTCCCCGTACGTCGCCGAGTTCGTCGGCACCGACCGGGCGCTGAAACAGCTGTCGGTCACCGGCATCGAACCGGGCGACCTGGAACACCCGCCCTTCGCCCGCCTCGGCGAGCCCGCCGCCGAGGCCGCGGCCCGGCTGCGCGCGGAGGGCGCCCGCTGGGCCGTCGTCCTGGACGACGAGGGCGGGCTGCACGGCTGGGTGGGCACGGAAGAGTCGGCAGGCGCGTCAGGAAACGTTTCGGCGCACGCGCGCCGGATGGAGGCGTGGGTACCGGTCGGCGGCTCCCTCAAGGACGCGTTCAGCGAGATGCTCAAGTACGACGCGGGCTGGGTCGCGGTCGTGGACGGCCCCCGCTTCCTGGGCGTGCTGACGCCGGTCACGCTGCACGAGGCGCTGCGGCGCGCGATCGGGTCGGACGAGCAGGGCGTACCGCGCGAGGAGGCGGAGGTCGACTCGGTGCCCACGGAGTGAGGAGGCGTACGGCACACAGGCCGAGGGGCTACAGCAGGCCCTTCGCCTTCAGGTAGGCCGACGCCACGTCCTCGGGGAGCCGCCGCCAGCTGTCCACCCGCTGGTTCAGCCGTGCCAGGTCCTCCGTGGTCAGTACGGAGTTGAGCTTGCCCAGCGCGGCGGCGACGCGCGCGCTGCCCGCGCGGGCCCGGTTGACCACCGGGACGACGTAATCCGCGTTCTGGAGCTTCTTGTCGTCGGCGAGGAACACCAGCCCGAACTGCTCCACCGTCGCGTCAGTGCTGGTCGTCAGCACCATCTGGTCCTGCCCGTTCTGCACGGCCTGCTTGGCGGGCGTGGTGCCCACCCCCTTCGGGTCGACGGCCGTGATGTCGATGCCGTACGTCCGTTCAAGGCCCGGCGCGCAGAACGGCCGCTGCACGCATTCGTCGCCCGCCGCCAGCCGCACCGGCAGCTTGGACCGCCCCAGGTCGCTGAGGGTCTTCAGGCCGTGCCGGCGCGCGTACGCGGCGGTGACGGCGAAGGCGTTCTGGTCCACGGCCCGGCCCGGCGGCAGCACGGTCAGGCCCCGGGGCCCGGCGAGGGCGCGCAGCACCTTCATCGTCGTGCCGAGGTCCGGCGAGGCGACGGGGTCGGCGTCGGCGCCCTTGGTCTTGGCGTTCAGCCAGTCGGCGAAGGTCGCCGCGTACTCGGGGACGACGTCGATCTGGCCGCTCTCCAAGGACGGCTCGTACAGCTCCCGGTTGCCGACGGTGAGGATGTCGGTCTCGTACCCGGCCTTGCCGAGCAGCGCCGCGTACATCCGGGCCAGCAGCTCGCTCTCGGTGAAGCCCGCCGAGCCGATCGACAGGTGACGGCTGTCGCCGGGCGGCGCGGTGACCTGGCCGCGGTTCTCCAGGGAGGGACCGGTGGCACAGCCGGCGGCGGACGACGACACCAGCAGCGCCGCCACGCACACCCGTACGCCCCGCCGCCACCTCATCGCGCCCGTCCCCGCGCCCGGGACGGGCCCAGCCGCCGTACCCCCTCGAAGGCCGCCTCCATCAGCAGCGCGAACACCGCCACGATCACCGCGCCCGCGACCACCTGCGGCGTACTGGCCAGGTTGAACCCCGCGGTGATGATCCGGCCGAGCCCGCCGCCGCCGACCAGCGCGGCCAGCGTCGCGGTCGCGACCAGCTGCACCGCGGCGATCCGTACGCCCGTCAGCACCAGCGGGAACGCCAGCGGCACCTCCACCCGCCACACCAGCTGCCAGCCGGACATCCCCATCCCGCGGGCGGCCTGCACCACGTCCCGGTCCACCGCGCGCATCCCCACGTAGGCGTTGGTCAGCAACGGCGGAATCGCGAACAGCACCAGCGCGATGAACGTCGGCCAGTCCCCGTGCCGCCCCAGCGGCGTGAGCAGGAGCAGCACCAGCACCGCGAAGGTGGGCACGGCGCGGCCGACGTTGGCCAGGTTGACCGCCAAGGCCCCGCCGCGGCCGAGGTGCCCGAGGGTGACGGCGACGGGCAGCGCGATCAGGCAACTGGCGAGCAGGCAGCCGAGGGTCAGCAGCAGGTGTTCCGCCAGACGGTGCCAGACGCCGTTCTCACCGGCCCAGTTCGCGCCCGTGGCGAGCCAGGTCCAGACGTTCGCGAGGGTCTTCATGCGTGCCGCCAAGGAGTGAGCAGCCGTTCCAGTCCCAGCAGCAGCACGTCGAAGACGACGGCGATGACGACACACAGCACGGAAGCGGTCAGCACCTGCGCCTTGAAGAACGAGTTCATTCCGGCGTAGATCAGGTTGCCCAGGCCGCCGTGGCCGACGATCGCGCCGACCGTCGTGAGCGCGACGGCGGAGACGGTCGCGATACGCAGCCCGGCCATCGCGGCCGGCAGCGCCAGCGGCAGTTCGACGGCCAGCAGCTGCCGCAACGGCCCGTACCCCATGCCGCGGGCCGCTTCCCTCGCCTCCTCCGGTACGCCCTCCAGCCCCGCCAGGATGTTCCGCACCAGGAGCGTGAGGGAGTACAGCGCCAGGCCCACGACGACGAGGGTCGCGGACAGCCCGTACAGCGGCAGCAGCAGCGAGAACATCGCCAGCGACGGCACCGTGTAGAGCACGGTGGTGAAGCCGAGGACCAGGCCCGCCGCCCAGCGCCACCGGCGCGCGGCCACCGCCAGCGGCAGCGCGATCACCAGGCCGAGCAGCACGGAGACCACGGTGAGGTGCAGGTGCTGGAGGACCGCGTCGAGGAGGATGTGGCGGCGGGTGGCCAGGTAGTCGCCACAGATCCAGTCGTTGCGGGCCAGGCAGTCGTCCGGAGGCGCGGTCACGGTACGAGTCCACCCCGGCGCGGGGCGGGGTGTCCTGCCGGGTGGGCCGGACGGGTGAAGGACGGCCTCGGGCACCCTGGGCGCCCTGGGTGTGCTGTCCCCGGGCGGCGCTGGGCGTACGGCTTACAGGTGCGGGGTGGGGCGGTACCGGTTGCGGGACGGGCCGGCCGACGGCGGCACGGAAGGAGCGGCGGACGGGACCGAGGCCGCTCCCGGCCGCTTCGGCGGCGCGTGCGCGGCCTCCACGTCCTGCGGGAACGTCAGGCGGCGGCTCTGCCACTCCAGCGCCGGCGCCACCTCCCGCCGCCAGGTCGAGAACTGGTGGCTGCCGCGCGGCAGGATGATCGAGTCGACGGTCATCGGGGGCTTCACCGCGCGGATGAACCGCAGGGTGTCGCCGTAGTTCGGCTCGCCCAGGCGGCTGCTGGACACCAGCGCGGAGACCTGCGGCGCGGGCAGGTTCCGCAGCCGCCACAGCAGGTCGTGCCCGCGCTGCCGCCGGTCGCCCTCGGCACCGCTGCCGAACAGCTTGCCGGTCGTCAGGTCGTCCTGGATGGCGTACTCACCGGAGAGGGAGACGGCGGAGGTGTAGACGCCGGGGCTGCGCATGGCCAGTTGCAGCGAACACGTACCGCCGGACGAATAGCCGAAGGCGCCCCAGGCACTCGGGTCGTGGCCGACCCGGTAGGCCGCCTTGACGGCCTCCGGCAGGTCCCTGGTGAAGAAGGTCTCGGCCTGCGGACCGCCCGGCACGTCCACGCACTCGGTATCGCGCGGCGGCGCGATCGTCGGCCGCACCATGACGAGCACGGTCGGCTGCATCCTGCCCGCCGCGATCAGCCGGCCCGCGGTCTGCGGGATCTTGAGGTGCTGGGCGAGGTTCATGATGCCGCCCGGGTAGCCGCTGATGACGACCGAGACGGGGAAGCGCTGGCGGCGGAACTGGTGCTGGTAGTACTGCGGCGGCAGGTAGACGAAGGCCGGGTTGATCACCCGCGTACGGCGCCCGACGATCCGTACGGACTCCACCTTGCCGACCTCCTCGGGGGCCCCCTTCGGCAATCCGGTCACCCGGTCGAGCCCCTGCGGGCCCGCGGGCTGCACCAGGCCGCCGCGGAGACTGCCCGCGTCGGCGTACCGCGCGCCGCCGCCCTCGTTCACCGCCACCGGCGCCTGCTCGGTCCTGCCCAGCAGCTCGCCCCAACTGCTGTAGAACTCGAAGCTGGAGTTCACCGCGAGGGCGAGCGAGCAGACGATGGCCACCTGGGTGACGACGATGGACCCGAGCCTGCCCAGTACGGGCAGCACGCCGCGCCCGGACAGCCGCGGCCAGAGCCACACCGTGAGGGTCACCAAGACCACGGCCAGCGTGACCACCGCGGTTTCGAGCGACTGACTGGTCAGCCCCATGCGCTCACATCTCCCGTCACCCGTACGAGGGTTGCCCGGTTCAGCCGGGCCGCCGCCAGGGTCAACGGGCGGCCCGGCCTATGGTCACCGCGCGCGCCGCAGGTGTTCCGCCTCCGGGAGCGCGGGCGGCCCGCTCCGTACCGGGCTCGCCCCGCGTCCCGCGCGGCCCGCGGCGCGCCCACCCTCCGCGTGACGTGGGCGAACGGTCATCCGAGCCGGTACGGAACGATCACGCGCCACACCACCGACGCCTCGTCACCGAACCGCCCCCGCACGCACGTCCGACTGTTCCGGCTGCCGTCCCCGCCCCGCCTCGCGCCCCTCCGCCCCTTTGCCGCGGGCCCGCCCGCCTTCCCCACCTTTACGCCACCCCTGGTGACAAAACACCCAAACGGGGCATGCGGCGAGACACGCGGGGTCCCACGATGGGACCGGGCCAGGCGGCTACCCTTACGTGTCCGGCCTGGTCAGGGACATGTCCGCGCTTCTAGGACATTCGCCGCACCCCACACACGCTAGAGAGGTACGCCGATGGGCATTCGGAGTCTGCTGCGCAACGCTTTCGGTCGCTCCAAGGCGGCCCGCGAGGAATCGAACGCGGCGGAGAGCGGCGATCGGACGCCGGAAGCGGCGACGATCCCGGAGGCCCGCGAAGAGGCCGCCCCGGGACCCGCCGCACCCGTCGTCCCCACCGCACGCACCGCCCCCACCGACGCACCGGCCGCTTCCCTGCCCGCCCAGGGCACCCCGGCCGACCGCAACCCGGACGACGCCCCCTCCACCGGCACCCCGCACCCGGCCACCGTCCCGGCCCCCTCCCAGGAGCCGGTCTCCGACCTCGTCACCCAGGCCTTCGACACCCCGAAGCCGGAGCGTACGGAGGAGGCCGAGGCGAAGCCGGAGGCTGAGGCGAAGCCGGAGCCGGAGCCGGAGCCGGAGGCCGCCAAGCCGGAGCCTGTGGCGGCCACCGAGCCGAAGACCGAGCCCGCCGTCGAGCCCGAGCCCGAGCCGGAGCCCGTAGCGGTCACCGAGCCCGCCGCGAGCGTCTCCCTCGCCAAGGTCGAGTCGCAGGCACCCGGCCTGGTCAGCCTCTACAAGGCCGCGCGGGTCTCCCTCGAAAAGCAGGGGCTCGGCACCCAGCGCGCGGCCGTCTACCTGGTCCTCGACCGCTCCGGCTCGATGCGCAACTACTACAAGGACGGCACCGTCCAGCACCTGGCCGAGCAGGCCCTCGGCCTCTCCGCCAACCTGGACGACGACGGCACCGTACCCGTCGTCTTCTTCTCCACCGACGTGGACGGCACCGCCGAGATCGACCTGGCCAACTACGAGGGCCGCGTCGGGGAGTTGCACGCGGGCCTCGGTCACATGGGCCGTACGAACTACCACTGGGCCATCAACGCCGTGATCGAGCACTACGAGAAGTCCGGCGCGACCGACCCCGCCTTCGTCATCTTCCAGACCGACGGCGCCCCCACCTCCAAGCCGGCCGCCGAAAAGGCCCTCTGCGAGGCCGCGAAGCTGCCCATCTTCTGGCAGTTCGTCGGCTTCGGCGACCCGGACGCCAAGGGCTTCGACTTCCTCCGCAAGCTGGACGACCTGGCCGTACCCGAGAAGCGCGTGGTGGACAACGCGGGCTTCTTCCACGCCGGCCGCGACCCCAGGTCCCTCGCCGACGCCGACCTCTACCAGCAGCTCATGGTCGAGTTCCCCGAGTGGCTCACCGAGGCCCGCACCGCGGGCATCCTCCCCTCCTGACCACCTGTATTCCCCTTTCACCGGCCGCGGCCGGGCCGGTCGGCCCCGCCGCGGCCGGTGCTTTTGCCCAAGGTCTCGGGCGGCACTGTCAGCGCCGTGTGCAAAGGTGTTACGGCAATCACCACACGGGGTGGAGACCAGCGGGGGTCCGCGTAAGAAGAAGTGGAAAACGCATGAGCATGCCGCCACAGCCGCCACAGCCCGGTCACGGGTACGGGGGCGCGCCGCAAGGCCCGTACGGACAGCCGCAGGCTCCTTACGGGCAGCCGCAGGCGCCGTACGGCGCTCAGCAGCCGGCCGGGGGCCCGGCACCTTACGGGCAGCTGCCGCAGGCGCCCGGGTACGGGGGTTGGGGCGGCCCGCCGCCGATGGGGCCGCCCATGGGACCGCCGCCTCCGCCGAAGAGCAACACCGGGAAGGTGCTGGGGATCATCGGCGGCGTGGTGGCGCTCGCCGTGGTCGGCGCGATCGTGGCGGTGGTGGCCACGAACGGTGGCGGTGGTGGTGCCGACGCGGGTCCCAAGTACAAAACGGTCGTACCGAAGTCGCTGTTGGGCGGGGAGTACACCCTCGCGAAGGACCTGAGCGACTCGGTGGGCGCGAAGGTGCCGCACGACGGCGCGTACGCGCGCAACATGAAGGTGGCGGGCGGTCAGTACGCGTCCGGGGCCAAGGCCCTGGTGCTGATGACGATGTACGGGGACATCAGCGACCCGCGCCAGACGATCGACTCCACCATCTCCGGGATGAAGAAGGGTGACGGGGCCGAGGTCGCCGTGCCCAACTCCAAGTACAGCCCGGGCGGCACCAAGGATTCGGTGGACTGCGGCGTCATGGTGAAGCGCCAGATGGGCCAGAAGATCACCGTGCCGTTCTGTATATGGGCGGATTCGAGCACGACGGGCAACGTCCTGGAGACGGACGGGGAGCACATCGACGCCGACCCCTACTCGGTCGACCTGAACGCGCTCGCGCAGAAGACGGTGAAGATCCGCGGCGAGGTGCGGGTCCCGCTCGACGGCGGGGCGAAGGCGGCGGGCGGCCGACAGGCAGCGGACCGGACCGGCGCCTAGGCTGGACGGGTGCTGCGGCCGCCCGCTTCACGGGGTGGCCGCCGGCTGTCGAGTCGCGGAGGCGGGTCGCTATGAGCCAGAGCCAGAGCCGGACGCCGCAGGGGCGGACCGGAACGGCCGGGGCGCCGGATCCCCGGCGGTGGTGGGGACTGGTCGTCATCGCGTTGGCACAGCTGATGGTGGTGCTGGACGCGACGATCGTGAACATCGCGTTGCCCTCCGCGCAACGGGAACTGCATATGTCGGACGCGAACCGGCAGTGGGTCATCACGGCGTACACGCTCGCGTTCGGCGGCCTGCTCCTGCTGGGCGGGCGGATCGCCGACCTGGTGGGGCGCAAGCGGGCCTTCACGGTGGGGCTCGTCGGGTTCGCGGTGGCGTCGGCGCTGGGCGGTGCGGCCACCGGGCAGGGGTTGCTGTTCGGTGCGCGGGCGCTGCAAGGCGTGTTCGCGGCGCTGCTCGCGCCGTCCGCGCTGTCGTTGCTGACGACGACGTTCACGGACGGGAAAGAGCGGGGCAAGGCGTTCGGCATCTACGGTGCCATCGCCGGCGGCGGTTCGGCCATCGGACTCATCGCGGGCGGCCTGCTGACCGAGTACCTGGACTGGCGCTGGTGCCTGTACGTGAATGTGCCGATAGCGCTCATAGCGCTGGCCGGGGCGTGGGTTTTCCTGCACGACCGCCGGGGGCACGGCGGCGCCCGGCTGGACGTGCCGGGCGTGGTGCTGGGGTGCGGCGGACTGGTCGCGATCGTCTACGGGTGCAGCGAGGCGCAGCCGCGGGGGTGGGGAGACGGGCTGGTCATCGGGCTGCTGGTGGGCGGGGTGGCGCTGCTGGCGCTCTTCACCTGGTGGCAGGGGCGGGCGCGGTTCCCCTTGCTGCCGCTGCACGTCGTACGGGACCGGAACCGTGCCGGGGCGTTCCTGACCATGGGCCTGGCGGTCGTCGCCATGTTCGGGATGTTCCTCTTCATGACGTATTACCTACAGGTGATCCTCGGGTATTCGCCGGTGAAGACCGGCCTGGCGTTTCTGCCGCTGACCGTGGCGATCATCATCGGATCGACGCAGATATCCGCCCGGCTGCTGCACCTCCTCCCGCCGCGCGTCCTGATGGTCCCGGGGACGGTGCTCGCCGCCGCGGGGCTGTTCTACCTGACGTTCCTGACCGCCGAGCCCGCGTACGCGTCACACGTACTGCCGGCCGAACTGCTGGTCGGCCTCGGCATGGGCCTGATCTTCATGCCGGTGATGGCCACGGCCACGTCCGGGGTCGCGCCGCAGGACTCCGGGGTGACGTCCGCGACCGTCAACACGGCGCAGCAGGTGGGCGGTTCGATCGGTACGGCGCTGCTCAACACGATCGCCACGTCCACGAGCGCGACGTACATCGGCAGCCACCTGGCGAACGCGGCGAAGGAGGCGGGCGGGCGCCTCACGCCGGGGATGCGGGAGGGCGTCGTGAAGGACGGGGTCGTGCACGGGTTCACGGTGGCGATCGGGTGGGGTGCGGGGATCATGCTGCTGGCGGCGGTGGTCGCGGGCGTCATGGTGAACGGGAAGGCGTCCGGTCACGCACCGGGCGCCGGGGCTTCAGGGACGGCCCCGGAGGACGCGGAAGCGCCCGCCCGGTAGCGGAGCGCAGCGCGCTGCCGCGCCCTCCCGTACGCCCGCGCCCCCGCCTCAGTACCCTGGCCCCGTGTTCTCCCCCCAGGGCCCGACGCTCCGCGAGCTGACCGCGCAGGCGCTCTCCTCCGTGGAGCGCGGCTACGACCTGCTGGCCCCGAAGTTCGATCACACGCCCTTCCGCACGCCCGACCGGGTCCTCGACGCGACCGCCGAGGCACTGCGCGGCCTCGGACCGTTCGCCTCGGGCCTCGACGTCTGCTGCGGCACCGGCGCGGGCCTGGGCGTACTGCGGTCGCTGTGCCGGGAGCGGGTCACCGGGGTCGACTTCAGCGCCGGCATGCTGGCCGCGGCCCAGGAGGCCGACAAGACCGGTGAGAACACGGCAGCGCCCCCCGGCACCGCCTCCCCCACCACCCGCTACGTCCGTGCCGACGCCCGCGCCCTCCCCTTCACCGGCGGCTTCGACCTCGCGGTCACCTTCGGTGCGCTCGGTCACTTCCTGCCCGGCGAGCGCGCCGCGGTGTTCGCCGGCGTCCACCGGGCGCTGCGCCCGGGCGGTACGTTCGCCTTCCCGGTCGCCGCGCCCCCGCACCCGCGCTCCGCGCTGTACTGGACGCTGTCGGGCTTCGACGCGGTGATGCGCGTACGCAACCTGCTGTGGCGTCCGCCGTTCGTCATGTACTACCGGACCTGCCGGCTGCGCGACGTACGCGCCGACCTGCTCGCCGCGGGCTTCACCGTGGTCCTGCGCCCGGTACCGGGGGCCGCCCGCCGCCCCGACGGCAGCCCCGGCTGGCGGCTGCTGGTGGCACGCAAGGAAACCGCCCGCCGTGACGATCCCGAACCGTAAAACGGGGCGCGGCGGCCCGGGGCACGTCCAGTACGATATTGACGTTCCGTAGAACAAAACCTCACTCACCGTAGCGACTTGGGAGCAGCCGGCAATGGCTCGACACCTCATCACCAGCGCCCTTCCGTACATCAACGGGATCAAGCACCTGGGCAACATGGTGGGGTCCATGCTCCCGGCCGACGTGTACGGGCGGTATATGCGCCGGCGCGGCCACGAGGTGCTCTACATCTGCGCGACGGACGAGCACGGCACGCCCGCCGAGCTGGCGGCCAAGGAAGCGGGGCTGCCCGTCGACGCGTTCTGCGCCCAGCAGCACGACGCGCAGAAGGCGATCTACGACGGTTTCCACCTGCAGTTCGACCACTTCGGGCGCAGCTCCTCGCAGCAGAACGTGGAGCTGACCCAGCACTTCGCGCGCAAGCTGCACGAGAACGGTTTCATCGAGGAGCGCGCCATCCGGCAGGTCTACTCGGTCACCGACGAGCGCTTCCTCCCGGACCGCTACATCGTCGGCACCTGCCCGCACTGCGGTTACGACAAGGCCCGCGGCGACCAGTGCGAGAACTGCACCCGCGTCCTGGACCCGACCGACCTGATCGACGCCCGGTCGGCGATCAGCGGCAGCAGCGACCTGGAGGTGCGCGAGACCAAGCACCTCTTCCTGCTCCAGTCCAAGCTCCAGGGCGAGGTCGAGCAGTGGATCGACGACAGCAGCGAGGACTGGCCGACGCTGGCGTCGTCCATCGCGCGCAAGTGGCTGACCGAGGGCCTCCAGGACCGGGCGATCACCCGTGACCTGGAGTGGGGCGTGCCCGTCCCGGCCGACGTGTGGCCGGAGCTGGCCGCCGAGGGCAAGGTCTTCTACGTCTGGTTCGACGCGCCGATCGAGTACATCGGCGCGACGAAGGAGTGGGCGGACGCCGACCCGGCGACCCGCGACTGGAAGTCGTGGTGGTACGAGGCCGACGACGTGCGCTACACGGAGTTCATGGCCAAGGACAACGTCCCGTTCCACTCGGTGATGTTCCCGGCCACCGAGCTGGGCACCCGCGAGCCGTGGAAGAAGGTCGACTTCCTCAAGGCGTTCAACTGGCTGACCTACTACGGCGGCAAGTTCTCCACCTCGCAGCAGCGCGGCATCTTCACCGACACGGCGCTGGAGCTGCTGCCCGCCGACTACTGGCGCTACTTCCTGATCGCCAACGCGCCGGAGTCCGACGACACCTCCTTCACCTGGGAGCTGTTCTCCTCCTCGGTCAACAAGGACCTGGCCGACACCCTCGGCAACTTCGTCAACCGGGTGCTGTCCTTCTCCCGCAAGCGCTTCGGCGACGAGGTGCCGGCGGGCGCCGCGGCCGGTGAGGCCGAGCGGAAGCTCGGCGAGCAGATCGCCGAGCTGCTGGCGGAGTACGAGGGCCACATGGAGGCCCTCCAGTTCCGCAAGGCGGCGGCGGCCCTGCGCGCGCTGTGGAGCGCGGGCAACTCCTACCTGGAGGAGAAGGCCCCCTGGCTGGAGATCAAGACCGACCAGGAAGCGGCGGCGCTGACGCTGCGGACCGCGATGAACCTGATCCACCTGTACGCGATCGTCTCGGAGCCGTTCATCCCGGCGGCGGCGAAGGCGATGCGGGGCGCGTTCGCGCTGGACGGCGACACGGCGGCCTGGGTCACGGCGGACGAGGCCCGCGCGCTGGCCTCGGTCCCGGCCGGTACGGCGTTCACGGTGCCGCCGGTGCTCTTCGCGAAGATCACGGAGGATGACCTGGCGGCGTACCGGGAGCGGTTCGGGGCGGCGGAGTAGGCGGGCCGACGACGTAGGGCGAGGACCCGGAACCGGTCACCGGTTCCGGGCCCTCGGCATGAGCGGGCGGCGCCTACGCGGACGTACCGCCGGTCCCGCCGTACGGGTGCCAGCCCGCCGTCCGTACCGTGAAGCCCATCGGCTCCGGCATGGGGATCTCCTGGCCGAAGATGCCCTTCGCGGTCTCGACGTAATGGCGGCCGTCGAGCTGGAGGATGTGCCATGTGGCGTCGTTGGGGTCGACGACCAGGTAGACGGGGATTCCCACCTGCGCATAGCGCTCCCGCTTCTCGTCCCAGTCGCGCCGGATGGCCGCACGAGTCGTGGAGACCGTCTCGACGACCGCGAGGACGATCTGCGCGGGCCAGTCGGCCTCGTTGTCGGCTGGGCAGTCAGCAGACCGGATGACGACGGCATCGGCCCGCGGCCGGTAGTCGTCGGCCACCAGCAGCCCTCGCTCGTTCCATGCCTCGAAAGGCTCCGGAGTGTGGCGTACGAAGGTGCGTCCGGGGAGGTCGTGGAAGTGACCGGGGTTTGCCTGCATGACAAGTTCGCCGTCGAGCAGTTCGACGTGCAGGCCATCGGGCACGTCCAACTCGTGCCACATCTTGATGAGTGCGTTGTTGTCCATCGGAGTTCCTTCCACCGCCCCGCCCGTTCTCGGCCCAGCATAGGGCCGCCACCACACGCCGTCGGGCTGCGAGTGCGCCTTGACCTCGCAGGTGTCCCCGGTCGATCAGCAGGTACACCGGGATGCCGGTCTCGGCGTACGCCTTGGGCTTCTCCTCGCGGTCCCGGCGACTGGTGTCGTAGTCACGGGAAGTCACCTCAACGGCCATGAGCACTCCCTCGGCATCCGCCCACTCACCCTGACCGACGAAGTTTCCGGAGCGTGGCACGCGAAAGGGCCCGCGATCACACGATCGCGGGCCCTCCACACGTACGAACGAACTACTTCACCTGCGGCTTGCGGATCGACAGGTGCAGCTCCTTCAGCCGCGACTCCTCGACCTCCGTCGGTGCGCCCATCAGCAGGTCCTGGGCGTTGCCGTTGAGGGGGAAGGCGATGGTCTCGCGGATGTTGGGCTCGTCGGCGAGGAGCATCACGATGCGGTCCACGCCCGGGGCGATGCCACCGTGCGGCGGGGCGCCGAACTTGAAGGCGCGGAGCATGCCGCCGAACTCGGCCTCGACGCTCTCCTTGTCGTAACCGGCGATGGCGAACGCCTTGTACATGACGTCCGGCTCGTGGTTGCGGATGGCGCCGGAGGACAGCTCCACGCCGTTGCAGACGATGTCGTACTGCCAGGCCAGGATGTCCAGCGGGTCCTTGGTCTCCAGCGCTTCCAGGCCGCCCTGCGGCATGGAGAACGGGTTGTGGGAGAACTCGATCTTGCCGGTGTCCTCGTCCTTCTCGAACATCGGGAAGTCGACGATCCAGCAGAAGCGGAACTCGTCCTCGACGAAGTGACCGGTGCGCTTGGCCGCCTCGACGCGGACCGCGCCCATGACCTTGGAGACCTCGTCGAACTCGCCGGCGCCGAAGAAGACCGCCGAGCCGGGCTTCAGGTCCAGGGCCTCGACCAGCGCCTTGACGTCGTCCTCGGTGAGGAACTTGGCGATCGGGCCGGTGAGGGCGTTCGACTCGCCGACGCGGACCCAGGCCAGGCCCTTCGCGCCCTGCTGGACGGCGAAGTCACCCATCTGGTCGAAGAACTTGCGCGGCTGGTCGGCGGTGTCCGGTACGGCCAGGGCGCGGACGTGCTTGCCGGCGAAGGCCTTGAAGCCGGAGCCGGCGAAGACCGACGAGACGTCGACGAGCTCCAGCTCGGCGCGGAGGTCCGGCTTGTCGGAGCCGTACTTGAGCATCGACTCGCGGAAGGGGATGCGCGGGAAGGGCGAGGTGACCGTGCGGCCGCCGCCGAACTCGGTGAACAGCTCGGTCATCAGCTTCTCGATCGGGCCGAAGACGTCCTCCTGCTCGACGAAGCTCATCTCGACGTCGAGCTGGTAGAACTCGCCCGGTGAGCGGTCGGCGCGGGCGTCCTCGTCGCGGAAGCAGGGCGCGATCTGGAAGTAGCGGTCGAAGCCCGCGATCATCAGCAGCTGCTTGAACTGCTGCGGGGCCTGCGGCAGCGCGTAGAACTTGCCGGCGTGCAGACGGGAGGGGACCAGGAAGTCGCGGGCGCCCTCGGGGGAGGTCGCGGACAGGATCGGCGTCGCCATCTCGTTGAAGCCGAGCGCGGTCATCTTGTGCCGGATGGCGGAGATGACGGCGGTGCGCAGCATCAGGTTGCGGTGCATCCGCTCGCGGCGCAGGTCGAGGAAGCGGTATTCGAGGCGCTTCTCCTCGTTGACCCCGTCCTCGGCGTTGATCGTGAAGGGGATCTGCTCGGCGGCGCCCAGCACCTCGACGGCCGTGACCTCGATCTCGATCTCGCCGGTCGGCAGGTCGGGGTTGACGTTGTCCGCGCCGCGCGCGCTGACCTTGCCGTCGATCCGTACGACGGATTCCTTGGTCAGCGAGCCGAGCGCCTCGTTGGCGGGGGTGCCGGGACGGGCGACGAGCTGGACCAGGCCGTAGTGGTCGCGCAGATCGATGAAGAGGATGCCGCCCAGGTCACGTCGATTGTGCAGCCAGCCGCTGAGGCGAACATCGGTGTCGACGTCCGCGGCTCGGAGCTCGCCACAGTTATGGGACCGGTACCGATGCATCGCTCATCCAAGTCGTCGCAAGTGGGGATGTGACAGTTTCCGCTCCAGGTTACCGGTCGGCCCATCGCCCTCGGTTGACATATACGCGTCAGAATGACCATGGGATGATGGTCCTGCCCGCCGCGCTGGTCGACTCCCCTCAAACCCACATAAAGTGATGCAATGCGCACCAAGGACCTCCTGGCCGCCACCGCGACCGGCCTGTGGCGCTGGGACAACGTCTCGGGGCAGGTGAACCTCGACACCGAGACCGCCCGGCTGCTGGGGCTGCCCGCGGAGCCCGCCGAGCTGTCCGAGGCGGCGGTGCGCGCCCGCCTCCACCCCGCCGACTTCGCCGAGATCACCGGCATCGTCAACCTCGCCGTCACCGAGAGCACCATCGCCGAGGCCCGGCTGCGCGTCATGGACAGCGAGGGCCGGGTGCTGCGCACCGTCCGCAGCCGCTCCCGCGCCTTCCTGCGCAGCGAGACCGACCACACGGACTACGAGCTGGTCGGCACCCTCCAGGAGATCCCCGAGACGCAGCCCGGCACCGCCTCCCCGCACACCCCCGCCTCCGGCGACTGGCGCCGCTCCCGCGAGGCGTTCCTGCTGGACGCCGGCCGGGCGCTCGCCGAGGCGCACTCCACCGCCGAGGTGCTGCGCGTCGCCGCCGGCCTGTCCATGCCCGGTTTCAGCCCCGACGGCCTGGCGGTCTTCGGCATCGAGGGCGACCGGATCTCCGTCATCGGCCACCACGGGCACAAGCAGGGCGACATCGCGCCCTTCGTCGACATGCCGCTGGACACCGACTACCCGGCCGCCGAGGTGGTACGGACCGGCCGCGCCATCTACCTGCCCAGCCCCGACGACTACCGCCGCCGCTACCCCGCCACCTGGCCGCTGGCCGCCGCCTTCCACCGGGCGTCCTGGGCCTTCCTCCCCCTGGTCAGCGCGGGCCGCACGATCGGCGCCTGGATGGCGGGCTTCGGCACGCCGGTCGCCTTCACGCCCGACGAACGCGCGGTGCTCACCACCGTCGCCCGGATGCTCGCCCAGGCGCTGGCCCGCGCCGGCGACCAGGAGTCGCGGCGCGAGCTGACCGACGGCCTCCAGCGCAGCATGATGCCGACCGTGCAGCCGGACATCCCCGGGATGACGGTGGCGGCGCGGTACGTGCCGACCGGCGGCGGCCTGGAGGTGGGCGGCGACTGGTACGACATGATCACGCTGCCGTCCGGCCGGATCGCGCTGGTCATCGGCGACGTACAGGGCCACGACGTACGGGCCGCGGGCCTGATGGGCCAGCTGCGGATCGCCCTGCGCGCCTACGCCTCCGAAGGCCACCACCCCGACGCGGTGCTCTCCCGCGCCTCCCGCTTCCTGTCCGGCATCAACGACACCGAGTTCGGCGGCGAGGACCCGCGCTTCGCCACCTGCCTCTACATCGAGGTGGACCCGGCAACCGGCCTGCTGGACATCGCACGGGCCGGGCACCCCGACCCGACCATCCGGATGGCCGACGGGACCGTACTGGTCCGGCCCACCGCGGGCGGCCTGCCGCTGGGCATCGTCCCGGACACCGACTACCCCACCACCCGGCTCGTCCTGGAGCCCGGCGAGACCATGCTCGTCTGCACCGACGGGCTGATCGAGACCGGCGGGCACGACCTGGAGTCGGGCTGGGCGCGGCTGCGGCACATCATCGAGACGTACGGGGCGCAGGACATCGCCGCCGCCGCGGAGGAAGCCGCCACGGACGGCGTCGGCACCGTGGTCGGCACGGGCGGCGCGGCCACCTCGGACGGCCGTACGCCGGTACCGACGCTGGAGGACGCCGCCGGCCTGGAGAAACTCGCCGACGCCCTCGTCCAGGCCGTGCACGGCCCCTCCTCGCACCACACCACAGGGCCCTTCGTGGACCGCCGCGAGGACGACATAGCCATGCTGCTGCTGTGCCGCGCGGGCGGCAGCTGCGGAGTCGGCACCGGCGGGTCGGCGGCCCACCGGCCCGTCCGGCGTACCGTCCTCACCGTCAAGCAGGCCGAGCCCGAGCGGATAGCGGAGGCGCGCAACCAGGTCCGCGACGTGCTGCACGACTGGGCCGACGAGGACCAGGTGGACTCCGCCGTCCTGATGGTCTCCGAGATGGTCACCAACGTCCTGATGCACACCGACGGCGACGCGCTGCTGGTCGCGGAGATCACCGGCGAGACGGGCAGCCGCCGCATCCGGGTCGACGTCGCCGACGGCAGCGACGAGCTGCCGCACCGCCGCACCCCGGGCGAGCTGGCCTCATCGGGGCGCGGCCTGGTGCTCATGGAGCTGCTGGCCGGCGCCTGGGGCGTGGACCCGCGCGGCGACGGCAAGTCGACGTGGTTCGAGCTCTACGAGGACGCGGCGGGCGGCGCCGAGCCGTCGCTGCCGGACCTGGACGCCTTTCCCGACGACTCGCTGCCCGAGCCCGCGGCGTAGTGCCGGCGCAGCTCGGAGAGCACGCCGAAAGCCGCGGCGGTCAGCGGCACGGACAGCAGCATCCCTATGACCCCGGCGACGCTGGCGCCCGCGGTGATCGCCAGCATCACGATCGCCGGGTGCATCTGGACCGTACGGCTCTGCACCATCGGCTGGAGGATGTGGCCCTCCAGGAAGAACACGACCAGGACGATCCCGAGCGTCCAGACGGCGATCGCCGGGCCGCGGTCGTCGGCGAACGCGACCAGCACGGCCACCGAGCCGGACAGGAACGAGCCCAGGTACGGGATGTAGGCGCCGACGAAGACCAGCGCGCCGAGGCCGATCGCGCCGGGCACCTGGAGGATCAGCAGGCCGATGGTGATGCCGACGGCGTCGATCAGCGCGATCAGCGTCGTACCGCGCATGAAGCCCTCGATGGCCTGGAAACCGCGCCGGGCCATCTGCTCCAGCTGCGGCGCCGAGTCGCCGGGCGCCCAGTCGTGCAGCGCGCGGACGGCCTTGTCCGAGTCGCGCAGGAAGAAGAAGGTCAGGAACAGGGCGAGCACGGACGCGCCGATCGTGGCGGCGACGACGCCGACGCCTTCCAGGAGCCCGCTGGCCGCGGTCCCGCCGAACTTCCCTATGAAGGGCTTGGCATTGGAGACGATGTCGTCCAGTGACGTGCCCGCGGCGCCGAAGTGCCGGGACACCTCCTTGGCGGCGTCCTTGAGCGAGGCGAGGATCTGGTCACCGGTGTCGATCAGCGCGCTGACCACGATGTACCCGGCGCCGCCGACCACCACGACCAGCAGCGCGCAGGTCAGCCCGGCGGCCAGCGACCGGTTGAGCTTCATGGCCACCAACCGCCGGTAGACCGGCCCGAGCAGCGCGCTGCCGAGCAGGGCGAGCAGTACGGGCGTGACGGCGGTGCTCAGCGTCACGCACAGCCACACGCCGACGGCCGCCACGGCGGCGACGAGCAGGCCCACGCCGCACCAGGCCGCGGCGCGGCGGGCGGCGACCGGGAGCAGTGGCTGACGGTCCGGGGAACTCAGATCGTTTCGCACCCCGCCAGTGGATCACGGGGCCGCCCGGCGGTGGCGGCATTCCGCCGCGAGCGGAGCGGTCCCGTGCCGGTTCGGTGTCCCGTTCGGTGCCGTGTTCAGTGCCCCGCGGCCGGCACCTTGCCCAGCCGTCCGGCCTGGAAGTCCTCGAAGGCCTGGGCCAGTTCGGCGTGGGTGTTCATGACGAACGGGCCGTAGTGCGTCATCGGCTCGCGGATCGGCTGCCCGCCGAGGAGGACGACCTCCAGGTTGGGGCTGCGGGACTCCTGCGTGGCGTCCGCCCGGAGGGTGAGCGAGTCGCCGCCGGGCCCGAACACGACGGACTGCCCGGTACGGAACGGGCGCCCGAGCGGACCCGCGGTACCGCGTCCGGCCAGCCCGTACGCCAGCGCGTTGAAGTCCTGGCGCCACGGGATGGTCACCTCGGCACCCGGGTTGACCGACACGTGCATCATCGTGATCGGCGTGTGCGTGATCCCCGGCCCCTCGTGACCGTCGATGTCGCCCGCGATCAGCCGCAGCAGCGCGCCGCCGTCCGCCGACGTCAGCAGCTTGACCTGGCCGCCACCGATGTCCTGGTAGCGCGGCGCCATCATCTTGTCCTTCTTCGGCAGGTTCACCCACAGCTGGAGGCCGTGGAAGAGCCCGCCGGTCATGACCAGTTCCTCCGGCGGCGCCTCGATGTGCAGCAGGCCGGAGCCGGCCGTCATCCACTGGGTGTCACCGTCGTTGATCACGCCACCGCCGCCGTGCGAGTCGCGGTGCACGAAGCTGCCGTCGATCAGGTACGTGACGGTCTCGAAGCCGCGGTGCGGGTGCCAGGGCGTGCCCTTGGGCTCGCCGGGCGCGTACTCCACCTCGCCCATCTGGTCCATCATGATGAACGGATCCAGGTACGTGTAGTCGATGCCGGCGAAGGCACGGCGTACCGGGAAGCCCTCCCCCTCGAAGCCGCCGGGCGCCGTGGCAACGGCGAGCACGGCCCGCGGCCGCGCGTCGGCGGGCGCCGCCACGCGCGGCAAGGTCAGCGGATTCTCTACGGTCACTGCGGGCATGACGGCCTCCTCGGACGTTCACCGTTCAACTTAGTTGAACCCTGAACAACCTGCAAGGCACCCACCATTCCCCCGGGTACCCGGCCGCCGCACAGCACGCCGCCGTCGGGCTCGGAAGCGGTACGGAGCACACCACTTCCCCCACTCCACCACCGCCACCGCCGCAAGGGCTGTATGACCTGCGGCATCGCCGCGGCCGTCGTGGCGGTGATCATCATCGTCGTCGTGGTCGTCTCCGCCGGCGGCTCCGGCGGCGGCAAGGAGGAGAACGGCGGATCCGTCCCCTCGGCGACGCAGTCCACGTCCGCCGGCCAGGGCAAGATCACCAAGGAGATGTACGACCGGGTCCGTACCGGCATGACCGAGCGGGAAGTCACCGCGATCACCGGCCCCTGCGAGTCCTCGGCGGAGGACGAGGTGGCGGGCGTCCGGGGCAAGGTGCTGACCTGCCAGGGTGCCGAGTCCTTCAGTGCGGCGACGTTCACCTTCACCAACGGCCGGCTGGCCGCCAAGAGCCAGGTGGGTCTGGGCGGCGACAAGGTCGGGAAGGGGTCGATGACGAAGGAGAAGTACGACCGGCTGCGGACCGGGATGAGCCTGGAGGAAGCCCTGGCCATCGCCGGAACGTGCGAGACGAACTCCGACACCGACGTCGCGGGTACCTCCGCGACGGGTTACACCTGCGCCTCGGCGGACGGGCTGGGCAATGCCTCGCTCACGTTCGCCGACGGGAAACTGGTGGCGAAGGCGCAGGCCGGGCTGGAGTGACGGCCACGAAGAGAAAACGGCGGCACCCCGCCAGGTGCCGCCGTATCGCCAGGTCGGGGCGGGTCTCAGCCGTACATGCGGCGCATCGCGAAGTCGACCATCTGTTCCACCGACTTGGCGTCGAAGACCATGCGGTGGTCGCCCTCCATGTCCAGGACGAAGCCGTAGCCGGTGGGGAGCAGGTCGAGGACCTCGGCGCCGGTGATCACGAAGTACTTGGACTCCTTGCCCGCGTACCGGCGCAGCTCCTTGAGCGAGGTGAACATCGGGATGACCGGCTGCTGGGTGTTGTGCAGCGCCAGGAACCCGGGGTTGTCGCCGCGCGGGCAGTAGACCTTGGAGGTGGAGAAGATGCCCTGGAAGTCCTCCGCCGACATCGAGCCGGTGGTGAAGGCCCGCACCGCGTCGGCGAGGGAGGGCGGGGACGGCTCGGGGTAGAGCGGCTGCTCGCCGTAGCCGCCGGGGGCCGGGTGCTGCGGCGGGGGCGCACCGTACTGCTGCTGCCCGGCGCCCGCGTTCTGGTCGTAGCCGTACATGCGGCACAGCGTACTGAGTCGGCGTGGGGCGCACGCCGCTACGTTGTAAGAGCCCCGCCCGCACCACCGACCGAGGCCGCCCTTTCATGTCCGACCGCACCCGCACGAAGCCGCGCGTCACCCGCGCCGGCGTGCTGCTCACCGTCACCGCCGTGTTCGCCGGCGGGCTGATGCTCTACGGCGCCACCCTGCTCGCGAATTCGGGCACCGCCTGGTCCCTGACGTACGAGGGCGCCTCCACCGGCGGCCCGCCGCGCGCCACCGAGGTGCGTTACGGCCACGACGTCGTCGCGCGCCTGGGGAGCGAGCGGCGGGTGGAGAAGACCGGCGGGACGCGGCTGCCCTGGCACGAGAAGGCTGTGGTGGACGGCGGCGAGGAGGCGTGGGTGGAGGTGACGCCCGCCGGGAACGGCACGGCCTCCTGCCGGATCCTGCTGGACGGCGTGCGGGAGGTCGCCTCGGGGAGGTCGCCGGGGCCGGGCAAGCCCGCGGTGTGCCGGGTGACCACCAGCGATACGCAGGGGAGGTGGCCGGAGCGGCCGTGAGCCGCGCTCCGGGGGTCCGCCGGGGCGCGCAGGGACGCTCGTCACAGATGGGCGGTTAGGGGTTGCTTCTTATTACCGACGGGTAGCATCATCGGAGCTACTTGCTGGTATTGCGTTTTGAGGTCCCTCGCTTCCAAGCGCTGGGTCTCCTCCCGAACCTTACGGAGCCGTACCCATGGGCCACTACAAGTCGAATCTCCGCGACATCGAGTTCAACCTCTTCGAGGTGCTCGGGCGCGACAGCGTGTACGGCACCGGACCGTTCGCGGAGATGGACGTCGACACGGCCAAGAGCGTGCTGAGCGAGATCGCCCGGCTCTCCGAGAACGAGCTGGCGGACTCCTTCGCCGACACCGACCGCAACCCGCCGGTCTTCGACCCGGACACCAACACCGCTCCGGTCCCCGACACCTTCAAGAAGAGCTACCAGGCGTACATGGACGCCGAGTGGTGGCGCCTGGGCATCCCGGAGGAGATCGGCGGCACCACCGCGCCGCGCTCCCTGCTGTGGGCCTTCGCCGAGACCATCCTCGGCGCCAACCCGGCGATCTGGATGTACGCCTCGGGCCCGGCCTTCGCGGGCGTGCTCCACGAGGAGGGCACCGAGGAGCAGCACAAGATCGCCCAGCTGATGGTGGACAAGCAGTGGGGCTCCACCATGGTGCTGACCGAGCCCGACGCGGGCTCGGACGTCGGCGCGGGCCGCACCAAGGCCACGCAGCAGGCGGACGGCTCCTGGCACATCGAGGGCGTGAAGCGCTTCATCACCTCCGGTGAGCACGACATGTCCGAGAACATCGTGCACTTCGTGCTGGCCCGCCCCGAGGGCGCGGGTCCCGGCACCAAGGGCCTGTCGCTGTTCATCGTGCCGAAGTACGACTTCGACTGGGAGACCGGCGAGCTGGGCGAGCGCAACGGCGTCTACGCCACCAACGTCGAGCACAAGATGGGCCTGAAGGCCTCCAACACCTGCGAGATGACCTTCGGCGCCAACCTCCCGGCCAAGGGCTGGCTGCTGGGCGAGAAGCACGACGGCATCCGCCAGATGTTCAAGATCATCGAGTTCGCGCGGATGATGGTCGGCACGAAGGCCATCGCCACCCTCTCCACCGGCTACCTCAACGCCCTGGAGTACGCCAAGGAGCGCGTGCAGGGCCCGGACCTGGCCGCCTTCACCGACAAGACCGCGCCGCGCGTCACCATCACCCACCACCCCGACGTGCGCCGCGCGCTGATGACGCAGAAGGCGTACGCGGAGGGCATGCGCGCCCTGGTGCTCTACACGGCGACCGTGCAGGACGAGATCATCGCCAAGGAGGCCGCCGGCGAGGACGCCTCCGCCGCGACCCGCCTGAACGACCTGCTGCTGCCGATCGTCAAGGGCTACGGCTCGGAGAAGTCCTACGAGCAGCTGGCCCAGTCGCTCCAGACCTTCGGCGGGTCCGGGTACCTCCAGGAGTACCCGATCGAGCAGTACATCCGCGACGCCAAGATCGACACCCTGTACGAGGGCACCACCGCCATCCAGGGCCAGGACTTCTTCTTCCGGAAGATCGTCCGCGACCAGGGCCAGGCGCTGACCGCGCTCTCCGAGGAGATCAAGAAGTTCCTCGCGGAGGCCGTCGGCGGCGAGGCGCTGGAGGCGGCCCGCGGCGAGCTGGCCAAGGCCGCCGCCGACCTGGAGGCGATCGTCGGCGCGATGCTGACCGACCTGGCGGCGACCGAGAAGGACGTCAAGTCCATCTACAAGGTGGGCCTGAACACCACCCGCCTGCTGATGGCCTCCGGCGACGTCGTCATCGGCTACCTGCTCCTGAAGGGCGCCGCGGTCGCGAGCGAGAAGCTGGCGGGCGCCTCCAGCAAGGACAAGCCGTTCTACGAGGGCAAGATCGCGGCGGCGAAGTTCTTCGCGCAGAACGTGCTGCCGGGCGTATCCGTGCAGCGTGGCCTGGCCGAGACCGTCGACCAGTCGCTGATGGAGCTGGACGAGGCCGCCTTCTAGAGGGGTCCCGAGGGGCCTGCCGCGCTCTAAGGGCGTTCTAAGGAGCGCCTAAGGCGCGTCCTGAAAGGCGCGGTGCGCGGCAGGCTCTCACATCCTTCTCAGACAAGCGCGCCATGCTGGCGTTGCCCGCCTCCCATCCCCCGGGGAGGCGGGCATCGTCGTGCGGGGCACCGTCTTCCCGGCCCGGAAGGGCTCAGGGCACGGCCGGGTTGTCCCTGACCAGTTGCACCAGCCCCGGGAAGCGCGCGTCGATCTCGTCCCGCCGCAGCGTCGCCGCCCGGCTGTTGCCCCGGTCCACCTGCCGGATCAGCCCAGACTCACGGAGCACCCGGAAGTGGTGGCTGAGTGTCGACTTCGAGACCGGGAAGCCGAAGGACGCGCAGGTGCGCGCGGCCCCGTCGGCGTCCCGGGCCAGGGCCCGCACGACCTCGTACCGCAGCGGGTCGGCCAAGGCGGCCAGTACGGTACGCAGCGTCATCTCGGCGGGGGCGGGGTGTCCCTCGGCGTCGGGCATCTCGGCGGCTCCGCGTCGTTCCGTTCCTGCACGGGTTCGCATTCCACCGTACCTGGAGACCGGTCCCGCATTGCCCCGATGGGCACCGAAGATGCCCATACCGTGATGCATGCGGATTGCCATACCGGGGAAGGGCACCCGCTAGTCCTTATGCTGAATCCATGAGCCATTCCCCTCGCTTCGACCGCGGCCACACCGACGACCTGATGTCCTTCCTCGCCGCCTCCCCGTCGCCGTACCACGCGGTGGCCAACGCGGCCGAGCGGCTGGAGAAGGCGGGCTTCCACCAGGTGGCCGAGACCGATGCCTGGGACCGGGAGAGCGGCGGCAAGTACGTGCTCCGCGGCGGGGCGATCATCGCCTGGTACGTGCCGGAGGGGGCCACGGCGGCCACTCCGTACCGGATTGTCGGCGCACACACCGACTCTCCCAATTTGCGCGTCAAACCGATTCCGGACACCGGCCACCGCGGCTGGCGGCAGGTCGCCGTGGAGGTCTACGGCGGCACCCTGCTCAACACCTGGCTCGACCGCGACCTCGGCCTCAGCGGCCGCGTCACCCTGCGTGACGGCAGCACCCGGCTCGTCAACGTCGACCGCGCCCTGATGCGGGTGCCGCAGCTCGCCGTCCACCTGGACCGCTCCGTCAACGCCGACGGCCTCAAGCTGGACAAGCAGCGTCACATGACGCCGATCTGGGGCCTCGGCGAGGTGCGCGAGGGCGACCTGATCGCCTTCGTGGAGGACGAGTTGGGGGTGCCGGCGGGCGACATACGGGGCTGGGACCTGATGCTGCACAGCGTCGAGGCGCCCGCCTACCTGGGCCGCGACCGCGAGCTGGTCGCGGGCCCCCGGATGGACAACCTCCTGTCCGTGCACGCCGGTACGGCCGCGCTCGCCGCGGTCGCCACCTCGGGCGAGGAGCCGCCGTACATCCCGGTGCTCGCCGCCTTCGACCACGAGGAGAACGGCAGCCAGTCCGACACCGGCGCGGACGGCCCGCTGCTCGGCACGGTGCTGGAACGTTCGGTCTTCGCCCGCGGCGGCTCCTACGAGGACCGCGCCCGCGCCTTCGCCGGCACGGTCTGCCTCTCCTCCGACACCGGCCACGCCCTGCACCCCAACTACACCGAGCGCCACGACCCCGGCCACCACCCCCTGCCCAACGGCGGCCCGATCCTGAAGGTCAACGTCAACCAGCGGTACGCCACCGACGGCACCGGCCGGGCCGTCTTCGCCGACGCCTGCGACCGGGCCGGCGTGCCGTGGCAGTCCTTCGTCTCCAACAACGCCATGCCCTGCGGCACCACCATCGGACCCATCACCGCCGCCCGGCACGGCATCGCCACCGTGGACATCGGTGTCGCCATCCTGTCGATGCACTCGGCGCGCGAGCTGTGCGGCAGCGAGGACCCGCACCTGCTGGCGAGCGCCCTGACGGCTTTCCTGGAGAGCTGAGTTGGACTTCTCCCTGCTGGGCCCGATATCCGTCACCACCGGCTCCGGTGAGCTGGCGCTCGGGCCCGCCAAACGGCGCAGCGTACTGGCGCTGCTGCTGTTGCAGCCCAACACCACCGTCCCGCTGGAGCAGTTGATCGACTCCCTGTGGGAGGACGAACCACCCGAGCACGCCCGCACCGTCGTCCAGGGCCATGTCTCGCGGCTGCGCGCGACGCTCGCCGGAGGCGGCGCCGAGGCGTACGGCATCGAGCTGGCCACCCACGGCTCCGCGTACCTGCTGCGGCTGCCCGAGGAGCTGATCGACGCCCACCGGTTCGGCGAACTGGTCGCGCTGGCCCGGCCGGAGGCGGCGCCCCGCGACGCGGTGCCGCTGCTGCGCGAGGCGCTCGGCCTGTGGCGCGGCCCCGCCCTCACCGGCACGGTCACCAGCCCGCCGTTCGCCGCCGCCGCGCACGCCCTGGAGGAGCAGCGGCTGACGGCGACCGAGGCACTGGCCCGGGCGCACGGCGCGCTCGGCGAGCACGAACAGGCCGCGGCGATCCTCTACACGGCCGCGGTCAACAACCCGCTGCGCGAGGGGATGGTCGCCGAGCTGATGCGGGCGCTGTTCCGCACCGGGCGGCAGTCGGACGCGATGGAGTGGTTCCACCGGACGCGGCGGCTGCTCGACGAGGACCTGGGCGTCGGGCCCGGGGCGCGGCTGAAGCAGGCGTACGAGGAGATCCTGCGGGCCGAGGAGGCGGGGAACGCCGTGGCGGCGGCCGCCACCGCCCCCGTGGCCGACGGGCCGGCGGACGCCTCTCCCGGCGCCGCGCGCACCGGTGCCGGGGTGCCGGAGCGCCCCGTGGACCCCCGCGTACCCGCACAGGCGGGCAGCGCGCCCGGTGGCCATTCGGGCACTCCCGCCCGTACCAACGGACCGCCTCCCGTGCCCCATCTGCTGCCCAGGCCGCCCGCCCGCTTCCTCGGGCGCGAGCAGCAGCTCGCCGCGCTGACCGCCGTGCCGCGGTCCGCGCTGCCCGGCGAGAGCCCGCTCGCCGTCGTCACCGGCCCGGCCGGCGTCGGCAAGACCGCCTGCGCGGTGCAGTGGGCCCACACGTACGCCGGGGCGTTCCCCGACGGCCAGCTCTTCGCCGACCTGCGCGGCTTCAACGAGGGCGCGGCGGCCGAACCCGTGGAGATCCTGCGCGACTTCCTGCTGGCACTCGGCACGCCGCCGGAGCGCGTACCGACGTCGGCGCAGTCGGCCTCCGCGCTGTTCCGGTCGCTGGTGGCCGGGCGCCGGCTGCTGGTCGTCCTCGACAACGCGGAGAGTTCCGCGCAGGTGCGCCCCCTGCTGCCCGGCGGCCCGCACTGCGCGACGGTCGTCACCAGCCGCAGCCGACTCGACGGCCTGGTCGCCACCGACTGCGCCCGCCCCGTGGCCCTCCAGGCGCTCGGCGCCGCCGAGGGCGTGGCGCTGCTCGGCGCGATGCTCGGCGCCGAGCGGGTCGCGGACGACCCGGACGCCGCGCGGGAACTGGTCGCGCTCTGCGACGGCCTGCCGCTGGCCCTGCGCGCCGCCGCCGCGCAGCTGACGGCCCGGCCGCGCTGGCGGCTGGCCCGCCTCGCCGCCGCGCTGCGCGACGAACGGCGGCGGCTGGCCCTGTTGTCCGCGGAGGACACCGGGGTCGCGGCGGCTCTCAGGATGTCCGTGGCCCGCCTCTCCGCCGACGACGCGCGCCTGTTGAGCGCGCTCGCCGCCAGTGCCGACGGGCACTTGAACGCGTCCGTCGCGGCGGCGCTGGCCGGCTCCGATCCGCAGCGCATCCAGGACGGCCTGGACCGGCTCACCGAAATGCACCTGGTCGACGAGGAGTCCACCGACGTCTACACGATCAGCACCCTGACCCAGCTGTTCGCGCGCGACGAGGGACCGGCCGACGGCCGTAGCGAGAGCTGAGGGGCGGGGCGGCCGGAGGCGTCCCCGCATCCCTCCGGAAGCCCCGGTTCCCTTCCTCCTCCCGGGCTGTTCCCTTCCCGGCCGGTTCCCCCTACCGTCTGCGCATGATCACAAGCAGGTACACCGCCGTGGCCGCCGCCCTCGCCTGTACGGCGTCCCTCGCCGCCGCGCAGACCGCCGGCGCGCACTCCGCCGGCGCACATCCCACGGCCCGCGCCGCCGCCTGGCAGCAGGTCGGCGACGGCATCACCTCCGGCATCAGCGGCATCGCCGTGGCGCCGGGCTCCCGGGCAGGCGCCACCGACGTCCTGGTCGTACGCGACAACAAGCGCGCCGGCGAGAACCGCCTGGCGACGATACGGCTGCGTACCGGCGCGAAGCCCGAGGTGCGGCCGCTGGCCTGGCAGGGCGGCAAAGCCCCCGCCGACCTGGAGGCGCTCGACTCCGTGCCCGGCCGCCCCGGCGAGTACGTCGCCCTGACCAGCTCCGGCGAGGGCTACCACCTGCGCACGACAGGCTCGGACGCAGCCCGGGTGCTCGGCACCTTCACCGTCCCCGGCGCCTCCGAGAACGACAACTACGAGGGCTTCGCGCTCACCTCCCGCGCGCACCGGCTCGTCGCCGTCTGGGCCGACCGGGGCGAGAACAGCCGCCCCGGCACCCTGCACGCCGCCACCCTGGACCTCGGCCGCCACACCTTCTCCTCGCCGGTCACGGCCCCGTTCCACGCGCCGTATCCCGCCGCGAACGTCCGGCACATCAGCGACGTCAAGACAGCTCCCTCCGGCGCACTCACCGTCTCATCGGCCTCGGACACCGGCGACGACGGCCCCTTCGACTCCGCCGTCTACGATGCCGGCAAGGTGACGCTCGACCGCGACGGCGCGGTACGGCTGTCCGTGCGCCGGTCCCCCGCGCCCCTCGCCCGCTACACCGGCCACAAGATCGAAGCACTCGCCTGCCTCCCGCACTCCCGCGAGGGTGTGCTCGGCACCGACGACGAGAACGCCGGCGGCGCGATCCGTACCATCACCGGCACACTGTGCCGATTCCGTTAGGGAAGCGTTAGCCGGGCGGCAGCCGGGCACGTCAGGGTGGCAATGCACCCTGCAGACACCGCAGCGACCCCGGGAGACCCCATGCCGCACCTCACCGTTACGGAGGCCGCCACCGCCCGCCGCGACCACAGCCGTGACGGCGGCGGGCTCCGCGGGACACGCCACAGCCGGTCCCGCATGCTGCGAGCCGCCGCCGCCGGGCTCACGGCGGTGGCCGCGTTCGGCCTCCTCACGGCCTGCGGTGGCCAGCAAGCGCTGAAGACCAACGACGCCAAGCCGTTCCACCCCTTCGGCAAGGACTCCGGCGGTTCGGACGAGCCGCTGGGCACGGGCATGCCCAGCGGCTCCCGTACCGACCGGACGGCCAGCGGCAGCCACCCGTCCTGCGACCCCGGCAAGGTCACGCTCGCCGCCAAACCGCTCCCCCAGCCGCCCGGACGCCTCCTGCTCCAGGTCACCAACACCTCCCGGACCGCCTGCGACCTGCACGGTTTCCCCCGGCTGCGGACGGGCGGCACGGACCCGGCCGTCACCCCGTACGCCAAGCAGCAGGCACCCCGCGCGCCGCTCGCCCTCGCCCCCGGCGCCACCGCGTACGCGACCCTCGACCTGTCCACCGCCGGCACCGGCCACGAGGCGCGCACCCTGTCCGTCGGCTTCACCGACCACGACGGCCAGGGCGTCCCCGGCCCCCGCGCACACGTACGGCTGCCCGACGGCTACCGCCTCGGCGACAGCGTCCGCGTCACCTACTGGCAGCACGACCCGGGCCGCGCGCTCCGCCCGTGACGACCCGCTGCCGAGGACACGCGATTGGCGCCTCCACCCCCGGGTACCCGGTCAACGACCGGCCCGGAACATCCAATTGCGTACGGAGGCAGAACCATGGGCATCGGATGGTGCATCGGTCTACTCGCGGTGGGGGGCATCCTGACCTTCGCGGTGGACTGGCACATGGCCGGAGTCAACGTCCACCTCGTCGGCCTGATCCTCATGGCCGTGGGCGTCATCGGCATCGCGGCCTACGTCAGCATCTTCAAGCGCCGCCGCATGCAGCCGCCGAGCCCCGCGGCCCCGGTGGTCGAGGAGACCCACCGCATGCACTACGACGACTGACGCCTGCCGCCTGACGCCTCGCGAATAATCCGTCGACATCCCCTTGGCCGCCCGTGCATCGTGATGGGCATGCGACAGGACGAGATCCGACAGGACGAGATCTGGGACGCGGCAACCGCCCTGAGTTATGACACTCCCGGTACGGGCATGTTCGCACCGGAGGTGCTGGATCCGGCCGTGGACCGCCTCGCGGAACTCGCCGACGGCGGCAGCGCGCTCGAATTCGCCATCGGCACCGGCCGCGTGGCCGTACCGCTCGCGGAACGCGGGGTTCCGGTCACCGGCATCGAGCTGTCACAGCCGATGATCGACCAACTGCGCACGAAGGCGGACGAGACGACGATCCCCGTCGTCGCCGGCGACATGGCGACCACAACCGCCGGCCCGCCCGGCGCATTCCGGCTCGTCTACCTCGTCTTCAACACCATCTCCAACCTGCTCACCCAGGCCGAACAGGTCACCTGCTTCCGCAACGCCGCCCGCCACCTGGCTCCCGGCGGCCGGTTCGTCATCGAACTGGGGGTGCCCGAGCTGCGGCAACTCCCGCCCGGGCAGCAGGCCGTGGTATTCGGAACGGAACCCGGCTACCTCGGCGTGGACACCTACGACCCTCTCAACCAACACCTCGTCTCCCACCACTTCCGCTACACCGAAGACGGCCAGGCCCGCCTGGCCCGCAGCCCGCACCGCTACATCTGGCCCGCCGAACTCGACCTCATGGCCCAACTGGCCGGCTTCGGGCTGGAGACCAGACACGCCGACTGGCAGGGCAGCGAGTTCACCGCCGAGTCGGGTTCGCATGTGTCGGTTTACCGGCTGGCGGACTGCGCGTAGCGACCTCCGCGTTCGTCTCGTCACGTCTCGCCGTACCCCCGATCACGTCCCGCTCTCTCCACGTCTCCGCAGGTCAGGAACGTGGCAGGGGGCGGGATGTCTCGTGGGACGTGGGGCGGGGCGGAACTCTCCGAGGGGCGTTCAGAGTGGGAGTCGTCGCCGGGAGCGGCGGCTGAACCGGACGGCCTGGGAAGGGATTCGGGATGTACGAGCGGATGTACGGGGACTCCACACGGCCTCGGCGGGTGCCTATGGACCGCCACGCGTAGAAGATCCGGGAGGCACTTCCGCCGCGGGGGTGCGGGAGTGCCTCTCGCCGGTGCGCCGTCGCTGTGCTGGAATGCGCCGTGTGTACGGGAAACCGAACCGAGACGCCAACGCCCGGCGGAAGCCGCTCGGCCCGCTGCCCGCGGAACTGGGCGGCCCGGCCCGGGAGTTCGTGACCGCGCTGCGCCGTATGCACGGCGAGCTGGGGCTGAGTCTGAAGGAGTTGGAGGGGCGGCTGCCCGCGAGCCGCAGTTCGCTCTCCCGTTATCTGCGCGGGCAGAGCCTGCCCGACGAGCGGCTGCTGGTGCAGTGGTGCAAGGTCTCGTTCACCGGCGAGGACCGGCTGCCCGCGCTGGTGGACCTGTTGCACCGCGCGCAGGAGGCCGAGCCGTCGGCGTCCGAGCCGTCGGTCTCTGTGGAGGAAGAGGGGCCGGCTGGTGACGGGGCGGGGGCGGGGAGTGGAGATTCGGTGCCGGAATCCGGTGGCAGGGGACTGGCCTGGCTCCGATCCGGTTCGGCCGTGCGCCGCCGCCTTCGGTACGGGCTTGCAGCCCTCGGAGTCGCCGTCGCCGTGTCCGGTGCCACCGCCGCCGTGTGGTCCATGAACGCGGCGGACGACACGCCGCCCGCTTCCGGCGCGAGCGCCTCCGGTACGGCGGGCGGGGAGCCGGCGACCGCCTCACCGTCGCCCGGCGCTGCCCGCATCACCGTGCACAACGTCGAGCGCGCCTGCCGCCAGGGGCGCGGTGCGAACTGCGCGCTCGGGCTGGCCCGGGACCCGTACCTGCCCTACCGGCCGTCCAACATCGCGGGCCGGGTCTGGCACGGCGACGTCCTGCGGGCCGAGTGCCGGATATCGAACGGCGTGACGGTCACCGACGAGGTGGGCGGCCACAGCAGCGTCTGGTTCCGGGTCGTGCACGGCGGGCGGCGGATGTGGGTTCCGGGGATACGGATACGACCCGAGCAGGTGGACAACACCACGCTTCCCGCCTGCCCGGTTTGACGCCGATTGAGAATGATTGCGGCGTCTTGAGGCTGGGGATGACGTCGGTCGTGCGCCGGGAGTCAGTCGCTATGGTGGCGTTGCCATGACACCGACGCACGCACCGCCCGATCCGCACCGCTGAACGCAGTGACATCACTGGGGGACCCCATGACCGCACGCCGCTCCCGCCGTTCCGCCGCGTATGCGGCGCTGGCCGTCGCCGTGGCCGGATCGCTTGTCCTGACCGGCTGCTCCGGGAATTCGAAGAGCGGCAAGGACTCGAAGAAGTCGTCGTCGAAGTCGTCGAAATCCTCGTCCAAGAGCAAGAAAAAGAAGATCATCGGCGGTGGCGCGGCAGCGGGCGCGGGTGCCGGAGCGGCGGCAGGCTCGCGGGGTGCGCAGGCGTGTGGTCCCGGTATGTTCCGGTTCGAGGTGTACTCGCACACGCCGAACGACCATGTCGTGATCAAGGCCGTCAACACCAGCAGCACCCGCTCCTGCCTGGTCTACAACCACCCGCTGATCCGCTTCGGCAGCGCCAAGGACCCGCTGCCGCTGCTGAAGGGCAGCAACGCGGCCGGCGGCGACGTGGAGACCGTGGCCCCCAAGGGCACCATCTGGGCGAGCATTCCGACCGGCACCGCCGCCCAGAAGGGCAGCGGGCCCAAGAAGACGTACGCGACGATCGAGTTCAGCGGCAGCGGCCTGAACGGGGCACCGAAGGGTCCGCCGCAGCGCGTCGCCTTCCCGACCGCGCCGCTCGCCGTCGGCACCACGCAGGTCACCTACTGGCACCAGACGCTCAACCGGGCGGAGAGCTTCACGAAGCCGAAGGGGTAGGGGCCGGGGGCCGGCAGGGGCGTCCCCCGGTGGGACGCCCCGGGGCCGCTACTCGCCGTCCGCCTCGTCCATGCCCGCCAGCACCAGCGCCAGCCGGTCCGTGCCGCCGTCCACGACCCGCACCGGGACGCCCCAGTCCTGCTGGTGCACATGGCAGGCCGGGTACTCGATCGCCGGGTCGTCGTCGCAGGAAGCCGCCATGGCGGAGACGTGCAGTACGCCCTCCGTCACGCCGTCCGCCAGGACCAGGTCGCGGGCGAGGTCGGTGTCCGCGCCGTCGCCGGAGGCCAGCAGTTCGGGCGGGGTCGAGCTGACCAGGAGGCGGGTGGACGGGCCGTACCGGAGGTCCAGCTTCTGGCCGGCGGGGGCCTGGAAGACGACGTCCAGGCGGAGCTTGCCGGGGCCGACCTCGGTCGCCGCGCGCTGCGTGCGGTGCGCGACGGACTCGACCCGTACGGCCTCCTCGGGCAGCCGCAGCCGGGTCAGCCGGTGGCGCGCCGACTCGACCACGACGAGGTCCGGGTCGCCGGACCCCTCGCCGCCGACGAGCACCGCGTCCGACGGCTCGCGCAGATCGGTGGCGAGCGTGGTGACCTGGCCGGTCGCCGGGTCGTAGCGGCGCAGCGCGTGGTTGTACGTGTCGGAGACGGCGACCGAGCCGTCGGGCAGCGCGGTGACGCCCAGCGGGTGCTGGAGCAGCGCCTGGTCAGCGTCGCCGTCGCGGTGGCCGAAGTCGAAGAGACCGGTGCCGACCGCGGTGTGCACGACGAGGTCCGTGTCCAGCCAGCGGACGGCGCTGGTCTCGGAGTCCGCGACCCACAGCCGGTCGCCGCCGGCCGCCAGGCCGGACGGCTGCGCGAACCACGCCTCGGCGGCCGGGCCGTCCACCAGTCCCTCGTTCGTCGTGCCGGCGACCGCCTCGACCGTCTCCGTGGCCGGGTCGTACGTCCACAGCTGGTGCACGCCCGCCATCGCGATCCACAGCCGGTCCTGCCACCAGGCCACGTCCCACGGCGAGGACAGATCAACGTCGAGGGCGGGCCCGGAGGTCGCCGAGCCCTGCCACCACTGCCTGCCGGTCCCGGCCACGGTCGCGATCGCACCGGTCTCCGGGTCGAACGTGCGGATGGCGTGGTTGACCGTGTCGGCGACGGCGACCTTGCCGTCCGGCAGCAGCGCCAGGCCCTGCGGCTCGCTGAAGGAGTCCGGGCCGAGGCCGCGCTCGCCGCTGCCGATCCGGCGCAGTACGGTCTCGCCGTCCGCGGCCAGCTCCACGAGCTGGTGCCGGGTGGTGTCGGAGACCAGGAAGGTGCCCTCGGGCAGGCGCAGCGCCTTGCCGGGGAAGCGCAGGTCGGTGGCGACCGGCTCCGGCGGCACGTACGGGCCGTCGCCGCGCCGCAGCGTGCCCTTCGCCTCGTGCTCGGCCTCCAGCTCCGCCACCAGCGTCTCGATGGCGTGTGCGTGTCCTTCACCGGCGTGCTGGGCGACGACGTAGCCCTCGGGGTCGATGACGACGAGGGTCGGCCAGGCCCGTACCGCGTACTGCTTCCAGGTGGCCAGCTCCGGGTCGTCCAGTACCGGGTGCTCGACCTCGTAGCGCTCGACGGCGTCGACGACGGCCTGGTGCTCGGCCTCGTGGACGAACTTCGGCGAGTGCACCCCGATGATCACCACGGTGTCCCGGTGCCGCTCCTCCAGCTCCCGCAGCTCGTCCAGGACGTGCAGGCAGTTCACGCAGCAAAACGTCCAGAAATCCAGGATGACGATGCGTCCTCGCAGGTCGGCGAGGGTGTAATCCTTGCCGCCCGTGTTCAGCCAACCGCCCTTGCCGATCAGCTCGGGGGCGCGGACACGGGCGCGGCGCGGGGTGTTCGGTGCGGCGGCGGCGTCATTCATGCTTCAAGAGTGCCACTTGGGCATGAACACGCGATCACGGGAGTACGGCGGGTGGGGGCCGCGGGGGCCGGGGGTGCGGCGGCGGTCCTGGCCGCGTACGCCGTTACGACCAGCCGACGGCCAGTTCCGTGCCGTGGTCCGCGCTTATGTGCTGCTTGATCAGCACCCGGGCGTCCGTCTCGGCGCTGCGGTCGCGGTCGCGCGCAGCCCGGCGGCGCGCCGCGTCCAACCGGGCGCATCGTCCGCATCCCGCCTCCGGGGTGAACCGCCGTTTCGTCACCGCGTCTGCCATGGGGTCATCGTCCGCGCGCCGCGGCCCGGGGCGGCGAAGGACCCGCGCAGGAGCGGCCCAAGGTCACCTGGCTGCGGCGTGTCCCGGGGCCGGAAAAGGCGCTTCGCCGTACGGCGGCCGGGAACATGGAGCCATGAGATTCCTCGTGCACGACCGGATCTTCGGCATCGGTGACGACTACTGGATCAACGACGAGCACGGCCGGCACGTGTACCTCGTCGACGGCAAGGCCCTGCGGCTGCGCGAGACCTTCGAGCTGAAGGACACCGAGCGGCGCGTGCTGGTCACCATCCGCAAGAAGTGGCTCGCCCTGCGCGACACCATGACCATCGAGCGCGACGACCGGCCGCTGGCCACCATCCGGCGCAAGCGGCTGTCGCTGCTGCGCAACCACTACCGCGTGGAGCTGGTGGACGGCACCGAGCTGGACGTCAGCGGCAAGATCCTGGACCGCGAGTTCGCCGTCGAGTACGACGGCGAACTGCTGGCGGACATCTCGCGCCGGTGGCTTTCCGTGCGGGACGCTTACGCGGTGCAGGTCGTACGGGACGACGCCGATCCCTCGCTGCTCATCGCGGTCGCGGTGTGCGTGATCCGGCTCGCGGAGCGGGAAAGGGGGGAGGACTGAGCGCGGCGTCCCTGTACGCCGTTACGGAAGGTCCAGGCCCAGGACCCGGTCGCGCAGGGCCGGGAAGTCCGCGCGGGTCTTGCCCACCTTGGCCGGATCCAGCTCCACGGTCAGCACCTCCTCGTACGGCCCCGCCTCCGCGAGCACCTCGCCCCACGGGTCGACGACGACGCTGTGGCCCGCCTGCTCGACGCCGCCGTTCGTGCCCGCGGTACCGCAGGCCAGCACATAGCTCTGGTTCTCCACCGCGCGGGCGCGGGCCAGCAGGGACCAGTGCGCGCGGCGGCGGGCCGGCCAGCCCGCCGGGATGACGAGCGTCTGCGCGCCCGCGTCCACCAACTGCCGGAACAGCTCGGGGAAGCGCAGGTCGTAGCAGGTCGCCAGGCCCAGCGTCGTGTCGGGCAGCGGCACGGTGGCCGGCTTCTCGCCCGCTCCCAGCAGGACCGCCTCGCCCTTGTCGAAGCCGAAGCGGTGGATCTTCCGGTAGGAGCCGGCGAGCTGCCCGTCCGGCGCGAAGACCAGCGAGGTGTTGTAGAGGGTGCCGTCGGCGGCCCGTTCGACGAAGGAGCCGGCGTGCAGCCAGACCCCGGCGTCCCGGGCGGTCTGTGACATCGCCTGGTAGGTGGGCCCTTCGAAGGGCTCCGCCTCGTCGGCGAACGACTCGAACGCGAAGGCGCCCACGGGCCACAGCTCGGGCAGCACCACCAGATCGCTGTCCGCCCGCTCGCGCACCAGCGAACCAGCGCGCTGCCGCCGCGAATTGACCGGTTCTTCCGTGTCCACACCCATCTGGATCAGTGAAGCGCGCACAGTACCACCGCCTAAGCATTCGAGCCGGTACGCCGTCAAAAATCGACCTACGATGGTCACCCGAAAGCACTGCCGGGGTGCCCGTGCGCAGCGTAACTTAACTGCACAGACAGCAGCCCGCGTACGAACCGTCCGAGGGGTCCCGTGACCGTCCATCCCAGCCTGCAGCCCTACATCGACGCCTGGACGCACTCCATCGAGGCGATATCCGAGCTGGTCACACCACTCGTCGAAGGGGAGTGGAACAGGCCGACGGATCTCCCGGGGTGGTCCGTCCGCGACATCGTCTCGCACATCATCGGCCTGGAGAGCGAGATGCTCGGCGACCCCAGGCCCATCCATTCGCTGCCGCGCGACCTCTACCACGTGCGCACCGAATTCGCCCGCCGTATGGAACTCCAAGTGGACGTACGGCGGCACCACACAGGCCCCGAGATGACCGCCGAGCTGGAGTACATGGTCATCCGCCGGGCACGGTCGCTGCGCAACGAGACCCGCGACCCCGAGACGGTGCTGCGTACCCCGCTCGGCGAGGAGCGCACGCTCGCGTACGCCCTGCGGCAGCGGGCGTTCGACGTCTGGGTCCACGAACAGGACCTGCGGCACGCGCTGAACGCCCCCGGCAACCTCGACTCCCCCGGCGCCCAGCTCACCCGCGACCTGCTGCTGCTCGCGCTGCCGAAAGTGGTCGCCAAGGACGCGGGCGCGCCCGCCGATTCGGCCGTCGTCTTCGACGTCAGCGGCCCGCTGGAGTTCATGCGGACGGTGCGGGTGGACGCGCAGGGCAACGGCACGGTGGACGCGAGCGTCTCGCTCGGCCCGGCCGTCACGTTCTCGATGGACTGGGAGACGTTCTGGCGGCTGGCCTGCGGCCGGGTGCGGCCCGCCGCCGTCGCCGAACAGGTGAAGATCGACGGCGACCGCGCGCTGGCCGAGGCGGTCCTCGCGCACTTCGCGATCACGCCGTAGGGGCCTTCGCCGCACGGCCGCCGGGACCCGCCCCCGCCCGGTCCCCTCACACCGGTACGTGCACCGCCTCGACCCGGCTGGTGACCAGCCGCTCCCGCTCCCGCCGGTGCGCACGCGCGCGCAGCCGCAGGATCTGCACGACGCCGACCGCCTCCAGGACGAAGACCGAGGCGAAGGCGATCCGGTAGTTGTCGCCGGTGGCGTCCAGCAGCACGCCGATCGCCAGCAGCACCGTCATCGACGCGGTGAAGCCGCCCATGTTGACGATGCCGGAGGCGGTGCCCTGGCGCTCCGGCGGGTTGGCCGGGCGGGCGAAGTCGAAGCCGATCATCGAGGCGGGGACGCAGCCGCCGAGCACCGTGCACAGGACGATCAGCAGCCAGACCGGCGCGTGGTCGGCCGGCCAGGCCAGGGTGAGGGCCCACAGCAGCGCGGTGACGGCGACGGTGCCGAGCGCCAGCGGCACGCGGGCGGCGTGGTGGCGGGCGATGACCTGCCCGTACACGAGGCCGATGGCCATGTTCGACAGGACGACGAGGGTGAGCAGTTCGCCCGCCTCACCGCGCGTCAGGCCCTGCGCCTCGACGAGGAACGGCAGGCCCCACAGCAGCAGGAAGACCATCGCGGGGAACTGGGTGGTGAAGTGCACCCACATGCCCAGCCGGGTGCCCGGCTCGCGCCAGGCGTCGGCTATCTGGCGGCGGACGAAGGCGCCGCCGGTGTGTGTGGCGGGCGCCGGGGCGGGCTCGTAGCCCTTGGGGTGGTCCTTGAGGAAGGCCAGCACCAGGGCGAGTACGACGAACCCGCCGACCGCGCTGGCCGCGAAGGTCTGCGTCCAGCCGAAGGTGTGCAGCAGCCGGGCCAGGACCAGCGTGGAGACGAGGTTGCCCGCCATGCCGATGAGGGCGGCGACCTGGGCTATCAGCGGGCCGCGGCGGGCCGGGAACCAGTGCGTGCCCAGCCGCAGCACGCTGATGAAGGTCATCGCGTCACCGCACCCGAGCATCGCCCGCGAGCCCAGCGCCATGGCGTACGACTGCGACAGCGCGAAGCCGAACTGGCCGACGGTGTACAGGACGACACCCAGGACCAGCACCTTCTTGATGCCGAGCCGGTCGACCATCAGGCCGACGGGTATCTGCATGCCCGCGTAGACGAGCAGTTGGAGGATGGAGAAGGTGGAGAGCGCGGAGGCGTTGATGTGGAAACGTTCCGCCGCGTCCAGTCCCGCCACGCCGAGGCTCGTACGGTAGGTGATCGCCAGGAAGTAGACGGCGACCCCGATGCCCCAGACCGCCATGGCCCTGCGGCCGCCGGGCGGGTCGCCGGGCAGCAGGGCGCCCCGGCCCCCGGTCCCGCCGCTCATCGGACGTCTCCCTGTGCCAGGTTCCGCACCCAGCTGACGTGCCGGTGCACGGCGTCGGTGGCCGCCGCGGCGTCCCCTGCGCGCAGCGCTTCCAGGATCTCGCCGTGTTCCGCGATGTTCTTCGCGATCCGGTCCGGGTTCGCGTGCATGACGGCGACGCCCATCCGCAGCTGCCGGTCCCGCAGCTGCTCGTACAGCCGGTCCAGGATCTGGTTGCCCGCGTTGCGCACGATCGCCGCGTGGAAGCAGCGGTCGGCGACGGACACGGCGGCGAGGTCGCCGGACGCGGCCAGTTCCTTCATCTTCGCGAGCTGCTCCTCCAGCTCGGCGAGGAGCGCCGGGCCGGCCGGCACGGCCTTGCGCGCCGCGTGCTCCTCTACCAGCAGCCGGGTCTCCACCACGTCCGCGATCTCCTGTGCGGAGACCGGCAGGACCATGGCGCCCTTCTTCGGGTAGAGCTTCATCAGCCCCTCGGCCTCAAGGCGCAGCAGGGCCTCCCGCACGGGCGTGCGCGAGACGCCGACGGCCTCGGCCAGTTCCCCTTCGGTGAGCAGCATCCCGCCCTCGTAGCGCCGCTCCAGTACGGCTTGCTTGACGTAGGCGTAGACGCGCTCGGCGGCGGGCGGGGTCTTGGCAGGCGTCTTGGCCGGCGTCTCGGCGGGCGCCGGGGCGGCGGAGCCGGTGGTGGCTGTGGTGCGTGGGGAGTCCGGGGCAGAGGTGACCGGAGCGGCGGCTGATGACATGCGCACAGCATAGATACAACACGTATGCGTCAGGCAGGGCGGTCCGGGATGCGGACGGGAGCGGGGTGGGGCGCAGGGGGGCGCGGGGTGGGGGCGCAGGCCGCTGCCCCCGGAGCGCCGTGCCCGGGTCGCTCAGTGCTGGTGGGCCGACAGCTCCTCGGTGCGGTCCAGCGCGTACGCCCAGATCAGGTGCCGTACGCGGGGCGCGCTGCCCGGCTTGATCAGGCTGCGGGCCCGCGCTTCGAGCTCCTGGTCCTCCTTGGTCCCGCGCTCCAGGTGCTGGCGCAGGTGCTCCCGCTCGGAGACGACGGTGAACGTCTCCAGGAAGACCGTCGGATCGTCCATGTCCTCGAACAGGCCCCACAGGGTCGCCCCGGTCCGCCGCCTGGCCTGCCCGACCGGCCGCATGGCCCGGATGAACGCCTCCGCGTCGGCCCGGTCCACCCGCCACTCGACGATGACCAGCACAGGGCCGATGTTGCGGCCCGGCGTCTGCATGCTCTCCGTCTCGGGCCAGTGCTGCACATGCTCCATGTCGATGTGGCCCGCGGGCATCGGCATCAGCCACGTGCCCACGGCCGTCGCCAGGACCAGTCCGATACCCGCGATCACGAACGCGGTCTGTACGCCGAACCAGTCGGCCACCAGGCCCCAGCCCACCCCGCCCAGCGCCTGTCCGCCCATGAAGACCAGCTGGTAGTAGGCGAGCGCGCGGGTGCGCGCCCAGACGGGCAGCAGGATCTGCGCCGAGGCGGACAGGGTCGACAGCACGGCCACCCAGGCCAGGCCCGAGACGATCAGCGCGACCGCCGCGACGATCGGCGACGACACCAGGCCGATCACGGCCATGGTGGCCGCGTACAGCACCATGGCGACGGTCACCAGGCCGTTCGTCGTCGTACGGGGCCGGATCGCCGGCAGCGCGACGGCACCCGCCACGGCGCCCACGCCGACGCAGCCCAGCAGCAGGCCGTAGCCCCCGGCGCTCATCCCCAGCGGGCCACGGGCGATCGCCGGGAGCAGCGCCCACAGTCCGCCCGCGAAGAGCATGAACAGCCCCGAGCGGCCGAGGACCGCCCCGAACTGGGGCGCCCTGCGCACGTAACGGGCGCCCGCGCGGATCGCGCCGCGCACGTGCTCCGAGCCCAGCGGCCGGTGCGTGGCGGGCCGCCGCCACGCGTAGAGCACGATCATGACGCCCAGGAAGGACAGCGCGTTGATCCCGAAGGTGGCCGCGGGCCCCGCGGCGGAGATGAGCAGGCCGCCGATGGCCGGTCCCGCGGCCCGCGCGACGTTGCCGTTGGCGCTGTTGAGCAGCGCCGCCTGGTGGATCTCGTCCTTGCTGACCAGCTCGGGCTGGATGGCCTGGAAGGAGGAGATGCAGAAGGCCTCGCCGACTCCCATCAGCGCGGTCAGGCCGAGCAGCAGGGCCGGGGTCACCGCGTCGGCGCCCGTGACGAGGGCGAGGCCGGCCGCGCCGAGGAACATCAGCAGCTGGCCGCCGAGGAGCAGGCGCCGCTGGTCGAGGATGTCGCCCAGCGCCCCGGCGGGCACCACCAGCGCGAAGACCGGCAGCGTGGTGGCCGTCTGGACGAGGGCCACCTCCAGGGCCCCGCCGCCGAGGTCGCCCATCAGCCACTGGGCGCCGACCGTCTGCATCCAGGTGCCCATGTTGGCCGCGAGCTGGGCGATCCACAGGGCACGGAACACCCGGCGGCGCATCGGGGCCCACGCCGACGGTTCCGGAAGAGCCGCCTGCGGGGGAGTCCCGTCCGCAGGCGGCTCGTCCAGCGTGGGTGGCTGATTCACCGGAACGCTCTCCTCGCCGTGGCAACCGACCGCTGTGTCCCTGTGTCCGTACCCGCAACGACCACATACGTCCCGAGATTCACCGGTCTGGGAGAAGGGGCGGGGGTGTGCCGCCCGCTGCCGGGCCTGTCATGCCTCCGTCCGGGGACCGGCCCGGCGGCTCACGCCGCTGTGGACGGCCGAGGCGGGCAGCCGGGTACCGACGCTGCGGTACCGGACCGGCAGGTCGTGCATCTGTTCGGGGCTGAGGCAGTTCTTCCCGTCGATGATCAGGCGCGGTTCGGCGAGCAGGGCGGCCAGCCCCCGCCAGTCCGCCTCGATCGCCTGCGGCCATTCGGTCAGCACGACGGCGGCGTGCGCCCCCTCGACCGCGTCGGGCAGACCGGCGGCCGCGCGGGCGCCGGGGAAGAGCCCCGCGGTGGTGCCGGTGTCGGTGCCCGGGTCCCACACCCGGACCCGCGCCCCCTGGGCGAGCAGCGCGGGGACCACCGTACGGCTGGGGGCCGCGCGCAGGTCGTCGCTCCAGGGCTCGTACCGCACGCCGAGCACGGCGATCTCCGCGTCGGCCAGACCGTCGGCGAGCCCGTCGCCCGGCCCGTCGCCGAGTCCGGCGCCGAGTTCGGTGCGCAGGATCTGGATGGCCAGCCCGGCCTGCGCGTCGTTGACGGCGATGGTGGCGCGCAGCAACGGCGTCGCCAGCCCCTCCGTGCCCGCCCAGTGGGCCAGCGCGTTGGTGTCCTTGGGCAGGCAGGAGTCGCCGTACCCCAGCCCTGGCTGGAGGAAGGCGTGGCCGATACGGGGGTCGAAGCCGACGCCCTGCATGACGTGGTCGATGTCGATGTCGGGGCCGCAGCACATGCCCGCCACCTCGTTCGCGAAGCTGATCTTCGTGGCGAGGAAGGCGTTGCTCGCGTACTTGATCATCTCGGCACCGGAGGGCGTGGTCGCCACCCAGGGCGCCGACACGCCCGCGTACAGCTCCCGCAGCGCCTCCAGCCCGCCCTCGGTCCACGTGCCGGCCACGATCCGGGCGGGCACGGCCCAGTCCTCCAGCGCGCTGCCCTGGTTGAGGAACTCCGGGTTGTACGCGAAGCGTTCACGCAGCCCGGGGTGCGTCTCGGCGAGCATGGCGCTGGTGCCCGGCGGCACGGTGGATTTCAGCACCACGCACGGCGCGGGCAGCAACCGCAGGACCTCCTCCAACACGGCGTCCACCTGCGTCAGGTCGGCCGACCCGTCGGCCGCGGGCGGCGTGCCCACGGTGACGAGGACGATGTCGAACGGCGTCCGCCGGTGGCTTTCCGTGACGGAATCGGTGAAGCGGAGCCTCCCGGTGGCCCCGGCGGCCGACAGCTGCTCCGGCAGCCCCGGCTCGAACACCGGCGCCCGGCCCTCGCGCAGCAAGCGCAACCGGCCCGGATCCTGTTCTATTCCGGTGACCTGATGTCCCTGGTGGGTAAGGGCGACCGCTCCGGTCAAGCCCACGTATCCCTGTCCTATGACCGCGACTCGCATCACCAATCAGCCCCTTCGGTCCTGCTGATGTGATGAGCCCGTTACGGGGGTTTCGCCCCGTTACGAGGCAATTGAACCAAGTCTGCGCGGCACGGCCAGCGGGCGCAGCCGGAGCCACCCTCCCCTCGCCCCTCCCAGCTCGTAGACACTGTCTACGTCTCCTGGTAGACAGTGTCTATGCACCGACAGAACGAGCCGCACGGCCCGCACCAGGAAGAAGCGAACCTCCGCCACCGGCTGGTGGCCGCCGGGGCCGAACTCGTCGCGAGCGAAGGGGCGCAGGCACTGACCCTCCGCGAAATCGCACGCCGCGCGGGCGTCTCGCACGGGGCACCGCGCCGCTATTTCCCGACGCACCTCTCCCTGCTGTCCGCCATCGCACGGGAAGGATTCGCCGGCCTTTCGGACCGGGTCGCCGAAGCGGTCGCCGACGCCCCCGGCGCACGCGCCGCCCTGCAAGCCCTGGCCCGCGCCTACGTCGGCTTCGCCCGCGCCCACCCCGGCATGTTCGAGCTGATGTTCCGCCACGACCTGCTGAAAAGCGATCAGCTCGGCCTGCGGGAGACGAGCCTGCCGCTCTTCGCCACCCTCGTTGACCTGGTCGCCCACGTGAGGCCCCGCCCCGCCGCCGAGCCCGCGGTCGTCGCGGGCGCACTGTGGGCGAACCTGCACGGCATCGCCCAACTGCGTGCCTGGGGAAGCCTCCAGCTCGCCACGGGAACCGACGACGCCGAGCCGCTGCTGCGCGCCGCGCTCGACGCGCACCTGGGCCCGGAGCCCCGGTGAGTACCCGCCGGCTCCAGCGCCGCACGCTCGTCAGCAGCATCACCGGAGCCGTGATCGTCGCCCTGGACGGCACCGTGCTGACCGTCGCGCAACCCACCGTTCAAGAGGACTTGGACGCCTCGTTCGTACAGGTCCAGTGGGCGGGCACGGGCTACCTGATCGCCGTGGCCGGCCTCCTCGTCTTCGCGGGCCGCCTCGGTGACCGCTACGGCCACCGGCGGGTCTTCGCCCTGGGAGTGCTCGGCTTCGCCGCCACGTCGGCCGGCATCGGCCTGGCGCCCGACATCCGCTGGGTCATCGGCCTCCGCGTAGCCCAAGGGGTATCCGGAGCCCTGCTGCAACCGGCCACCCTCGGCATGCTGCGCGCCGTCTACCCGCGCGACCGGCTCGGAGCGCCCATCGCGCTGCGTACCAGCGCCATCGGACTGGCGGTCGCGGCCGGCCCGGTGCTCGGCGGCGCGCTGGCCGCCCACCTGGGCTGGCGCGCGGTCTTCTTCCTGAACGTCGCCCCCGCGCTGGCCGCGTGCGCACTGGTATTCGCCGTACGGATACCGGCCCCGCACGACCCGCCGCCCGCCGTACGGCTCGACCTGCCCGGCGCCTGCCTGTTCACGGTGGCCCTGAGCGGCCTGGTCAACACCCTCGTCGGGGTACCGGAGGACGGCTGGACGCCGGTCACCGCGCTCGGCCTGGCCGCCGCCGTGGCGGCCGGCGCCGCCTTCGTACGCCACGAACGACGCACCGCGAGCCCGCTGATCCCACCGGACGTGCTCCGCTCCCCGGTCGTCGCCCCGGCCCTCGGCATCCTGGTCACCGTGTCGGCGGCCCTGTTCGGCGCGCTGTTCCTCGGCACGTACTACCTCCAGGACGTGCTGGCGCTCGACCCGCTCCGCAGCGGCCTGGAAACCCTGCCGCTGGCCGTCATGATGATCCTCTGCGCCCCGGCCTCGGCCGCCCTGACGCGCCGGCTCGGCACCCGCCGTACGGCCGCGACCGGCGCGGCCCTGGTCACCCTCGGCGTCCTCCTGATGTCCCGCCTCGACGAGGCGTCGGGCACCGCGGCCATCGGCACCTGTTTCCTCCTCCTCGGCGCCGGGTTCGGCACGGTGATGGTCACCGCGACGGCCGCGATCGTGCACCAGGCGTCCGTACACACCGCCGGGGTCGCCGGCGGCCTCCAGCAGACCGCGCTGAACCTCGGCCCGACACTGGGCGTCGCCGCGGCGACCATGCTGATGACGGCGTTCACCGCGCCGGTCCCCGGGGGCGGGCCGCGCGTGGCCGGGCCCTCCTTCGTCACCGCCATGGGCCCCACGCTGGCGACCCTCGCGGCCGCGGCAGCCGTCGGCGTACTCCTGGCCCTCCGGCTGCCGAGCCGTACGGCGGAGCGGGCGGCGGCGGAAACCCCGGAACCACTGCCCGCCGCACCGGCCCGGCACCCCGGGCCCTGACCGGCCACCGCCCGCCCATCCCTTAGGCCGCGCGGCCCGCCCCACCCTGCTCCGCGAGCCAACCGCGGTACCAGCCGACGGTCGCGCCGATCCCGTCGGGCAGCGGAACGGGCGCCATGTCGAAGCGCCGCTCGAAAGCGTCCGAAACCATCTCCTGCGCCTCGGTGTGCTGGTAGAACAGCTCGGCGTACTCCGCCATGAAGGCGTCGTCGAACGGCCCCCAGGGCCGCGGCTCCGCCAGCACCTCCGTACCGAACGCCACCCCTGCGTGCTCCCGTACGAGCCCCAACACCTCCCGCACGGTCGGCGCGGCAGCCGTCGGCAGGTGCCAGACCAGCCCGTACGCGTCCGGCTCCTGGCCGAGCCGGGCCAGGCCGCGGGCGACGTCCCCGATGTGCGTGAAGCTGTGCGGCACGTCCAGGCTGCCGAGGGCCAGGACCGTGCCGCCGGTCAGCGCCGCCGGGAAGACCGCCGCGCCCAGCGTCGAGTTGAGCACCCGCGGCCCGTAGAAGTCGGCCGCACGGGCCAGCACGACCGGCAGCCGGCCCGCCTCGTGAGCCGCCAGGTACGCCTCGTCCAGCTGCGCCCGCATCCGGCCCTTGCGGGAAGTGGCCCGCCACGGCGCGTCCTCGGTCAGCGGCATGCCGCCGGACGGACCGTACGGGTACAGGGTGTCCGTCACCACCAGCCGGGCGCCCACCGCCGCCACGGCGTCCACGATCACCTTCTGGAGCGCGGGCATCACCTCGACCTGGAGCTCGTAGGCGACGTTCACACAGTGGTAGACCACCTCGGCCCCGGCCACCGCCTGCCGCGCGGCGTCCGGCGACCCGAGGTCGGCGGCGACGGCCTCCACGCCGGACAGCCGGCTCCGGCCCGCGCGGTCGACGGTCCGTACCCGGTGGCCCTGCCGCAGCAGTTCCTCGGCGAGCGTGGTGCCGGCCGGGCCGGTACCCAGGACGACATGCAGCGGACGGGACGACGAAGCAGCACACATGCGAACCCCCAACATTCGAAGCGACGAGAGACACCGCACCGCGGCGCCCACCCAATGCCTCTCACTATAGCTACACCTTCTAACCAACACTACAGCCGATACCCTGACTGCCTCAGGAGAGACCTCCGCCAGCCCTTCGATGGAGCCGACCTCATGCCGCCAGCCGCACCCTCCACGCCCCCCACCCCTTCCACGCCGCGCGAGCGGTACCGGGCCCAGGTCCAGCAAGAGGTCAAACAGGCCGCCCTGGCGCAGATCGCGGAGGGCGGCATCGAAGCGCTCAGCATCAACGCCATCGCCAAGACCCTGGGCATGTCGGGCCCCGCCCTCTACAAGTACTTCCGCAACCGCGACGACCTGCTCACGGCCCTCATCAGCGACGGATACGAAGACGCCGCCGAAGCCATCCGCACGGCCGCGCACCACACCGCCGACCGGTCACCGCGCGACCGCCTGCTCGCCCTCGCCCACGCGTTCCGCGACTGGGCCGTCGCCCAGCCCCACCGCTACCTGCTCCTCGCAGGCACCCCCTCCGCGACGTACGAGGCCCCCGGCCACACCGCCGAGAGCGCCCGCGCCGTCCTCGGCCCCTTCATGGCCGTCCTCGCCGAAGGCAGCCCGTGGCCGGCCGCCGAGCCCCTGTACGACGAGGTACGCGCCTGGATCGCGACCACCCCCGAGGTCGCCACCTGGGTCGCCGCCTACGCCCCCGTGGCCGACCCGGTCCCCGCCCTCGCCGCCACCGTGCTCGCCTGGACCCGCACCCACGGCATCGTCAGCCTCGAAGTCCAGGGCAGCTACAAGGGCATGGGCCACGATCCCGCCACCCTCCTCACCCTGGAAATCGGCACCCTCGCCGACGCGACGGGGCTGGCCTCCGGCACCTGACCCCACACGGAAAAGGGCCCCGGCGGGGCATGCCGCCGGGACCCTTCCCCATACCTGTCACGCCTACCGCCAAGCGCCCTTCTTACAGGCGGGCTTCACGTGCTTGTCCTTGACGTGAATCGCCTCAAGCTGCTGCCTGCACAGGTCGAGCGAGTACGCCGACCCCGCACCGTCCTCGGCGGTCGAGCACGCGTTGGCGGCCTTGCCGCCGACGGGCACGTTGTAGCCCGCATGCCGCAGGTACTGCTGGCAGTCCCACGACATCGCCTGCGCCGGACTCGCCCCAACCAGCGGCAACGCCCCCGCCACAACCACACCACCAGCAGCCACAGCCGCCCGCCGAACCCACTTGCTCCGCATCTCACGTTCCTTTCGACACTGTCTGTGCCGGGCGCGCCTGCCCAGGGAGGGCGGGAGTACTCCCTCGTCGGCCCGCACGTCCCGCACACTGCGCACGGCGCCCTGGTGTGGGCGGGGTACGACGCCGTCTTGTGCGCGCCTCGGCTGCCTTCAGGGCAACATGAGGTCGGGAAGTCGAGCATGAGTCAGTCGCTGCCCGCTGCTGTCCACGTGCAACCGGAAGGTAGCTGGTGGGGGTTTGCCCGCCTGGTCGTACACGTCGATGACCGCTTCAATGCACTCCCAGAGTCGGACGGGCCCTTTTTCCTGCGCCCTCCAGCCGGAATCGTGCCGGGTGAGGATGGCGACTGACCCGGTGACGGTGTCGATCAGGTACGTCCGGTCGCCGAAGGTGGTCAGCTGGGCGGAAGGCGCCGCGCTCTGGGCAAGGAAGCGCAGGTGGAAGGCTTCTGTGGTGGTGGCGGTGATGCGCTCGGGGGCGTGTCGGACTTCGCGTGTGTCCCCGGGCATGTCGGCGGCCCAGTGTGCGGGGTTGCCGAAGGCAGGGGCGGCGTGGGTGCGGGCGCTCATGAAGCTGACCGTGCCGTTGAGAAGCGGGCCCTCGGCCGTGCCGTCCTCCGCGACGGTCAGCAGAACGCGAGCGTACCCGTACAGCCAGCCGCTGAGGGTGAGCAGGACCTTGCCGCCAGGACACGTCTGGGCGATGAGGGCCGGCGGGACGGAGCGGAAGGAGCAGGCCGCCACGATGCGATCGAAGGGTGCTTCGGGCCAGTAGCCGTACAGGCCGTCGGACACGGCGAGGGTCGGCGTGTAGCCGGCGTTGTCGAGCGCTGTGGCGGCTTGGTTCAGGCGGTGGGCGTCGACCTCGATGGAGGTGACGGCGTCCGAGCCGATGTACGCGCAGGCCAGGGCGGTGGAGTAGCCGCTGCCCGTGCCGATCTCCAAAACGGTGTGGCCGGGGCGTACATCGGCGTCGGCCCACATGCGCACGACCAGGGACGGCAGGGTGGAGGAGGAGGTGGGTGCCCCTCCATGTCGTACAGCGCGGTCCTTCCAGTCCGCCTCCTCACCGTCGAACTGGGTGATCAGGGTGATGTCCGAGTAGGCGGCAGCCAGCCAGCGGGCAGAGTCGCCGTCGGCGGTGACCGGCTCCCACAGGGGGAGCCCGGTGGCGTCGCGTCCATCGGCCGGCAGGTAGAAGCCGGGCACGAAGAGGTGCCGGGGAACGGTACGGACGGCGTCGAGCCACCCCGAAGCGTTCACGCCGGCGTGCGTGAGCGTTTGGGCCAGCTCCCGGCGTCGCTGGGCAGCGTCTTGATCGAAGTCGGTCTCCCGCGTCATGACGGTGCTGCTCCTTGCTGGAGGAGGTCGGCGAGGGCTGTGACGACCTGGTCGGCGTCCGGCAGCCAACCGAACTGGCCGTTCGGGTTGCACTCGTAGACCGTCCAGTGCTCGGGGTGCGCGGCATCGCCGGTCAGGGCGAAGTCGAAGCACCCGAACTCCAGGGTGAACGATCTCAGGTAGGCGCGGAGCGCGGCGGCGATGGGGCCCGGCACCTTGGTCGGGGCGTACGTAAGGGCCTCGGGTGGACAGCGGCGCCAGTCCAGTACGGCCTCGGGGCGGTGATCGTCTGGGCGAAGACGAGGTCACCGACCACGGTGACCCGTACGTTGCGGACGCTGGGCACCTCGGCCTGGAAGAGGTGAGCGGTCACCGCGATCGAGTCGTCGAAGGTGCTGGGGTCGACGGGCTGGGCCCAGATCGCGCCGGTGTAGCCGTTCTCCGAGGGCGGCAGGCCCCGGAAGGTCTTGTAGATGATCCGGCCGTGGTGAGCGGCGAACTTCACGGCTTGGGCGACGTCGTTGGTGATCAGGGTCGGGGGAATGGTCAGACCCAGCTCGGCGAAGCGCCGCAACTGGGCGGGTTTGAAGTCCGCGCGGGCAATAGCGGCCGGGTGGCTGACGTACCGGACACCGCGCAGCGCATAAAGGAGCCCACCGAGGCCGTGCCGGGCCTCAGCGACCGAGAAATCCCGCTGCTGCGGGGGCAGATGTGCGAATCGGCCTTGGTAGGGGGTGGGGCGGCGGTAGTAGACCGCCGCCACCTCGTCCAGCTCCACCGTCCGGATCGGCGTACGCACCGTGCCACTCCATACGGGCCGTTCCCCCTCACCGATCCGCGCCGCGAACGACAGGCCGACGCCGATATCCGCCGGGTCGACGCGGGCCACCGGTACGCCTCGCTCGTTCAGCGCGGCGATGACCCAGTCAGCGGTGACGTCCTCCAGCGAGGTGATGACCAGCACAGTGGAAGCCACCGGTCAGTCCGACTCGTAGTCGGTGGTGTTGTCATCCTGGACTTGCGGTGTCGGCTCCTGACCGTCTCCGCCTCCCGAGTACGTCGCCGTGCCGGTGGTCTTGTTGGTCCCGTGCTTGCCCATCTCCACCACCCGGCCGTCCGCGTCGGTGTACACCGCAGTCTGGGTGATCTCGTCCAGGTGCGCCGCTGTGTACGGCGGCGGTCCTGCCGGAAGGCGGTCGGTAACCAGACGCAAAGCCCATGGGGCCGCAGAGTCCATAGGGGTACCTCCTCGCTACGGAGTGAAGTGCGCCCCCCTCTCCCCCTCGCGTTGGGCGCCTTGCCACAGCTTGGCGATTACCCTGAGCGAGCACCAGCCCCCTAACGGTGGGAGTTCGGCACGGGAAGGCGTCGCTGCGTTACCGGCCACGGTGCGCCGACGGCCTCGACGCGCTCCTGCCTGGAGGGACCCCCGCTGTAACTGGTCTTGACGAACTGCAATATGTCCCAAGTCAGAAAGGTCATATGTTCCCGTCGACCACGGCGGCCCGAAAGGCCAGCCACTCGCGGTCCCCGAAGAGCAAAGTGCGCCCGGCCGGGTTCTTGGAGTCGCGGACGGCCACGACGGTGGGCACGTTGGTGGCCACCTCGACGCACTCGCCACCACCCGGGCTGCTGTAGCTGGATTTGGTGAACTGGAACTCGCACACGGGTCATAGATCCTTACGGATGGTGTCGATCAGAGTGACTGAGTCTCGCGGCGCCAGGCTCAACCTGGCGGTCCGGTCGAAGAAAGCTGCGTAAGTGGCGCTATCCTCCGCGTTCTCCACCCAGACGGTAGAGGCGATGCCGTCGACATGCACGACGTCCACTGCCTCGTTCTCGGCGAATGACAGGATGTTGAACGGACCCGTGATGCACGGGTGGCCCCCTGCCCGAAACGGTAGGACCTGCAGCTTTACGTTGGGCAGCCCGGCCAGGTCGATCAACTGACCCAGCTGCTTGCGCATGACCTCTGTACCGCCCACCAGTTGCCGAAGGGCTGCTTCCCAGACCACGGCGTACACCTGGAGGGGCCGCTCCCCGCTGAGCCTCTCCTGTCGGCGCAGCCTGACCTCGACGATGTGCTCGATCTCGTCCGGGTCTTGCCACGCCCCGTAACTCACCTCCAATGCGCGGGCGTATTCGCGGGTTTGGCACAGCCCGGGGACCAGCGACAGCTGCCAGTTCCGAATCCGGCTCGCCACATCCTCCAAGGCGATGTACTCCGCCAAAGCCCCCGCGTTCGGCGAATGGTGCCACCACCCCTTCGCCTTCCGCCGTTCCCGATCCAGCTTCGCCAGGCCCAGCAGCCGCGCCAGCGTCGCGTCGTCGTCCGACCCGTAGAGATGACACAGCGCACGGATGTCCGGGTCCCGCATCGGGACAAGCCCGCGCTCCATCTTCGCGACCTTGGGGACCGAGGCGGTCAGCGCCTCCGCCGCGCGGGCCTGGCGCAGGTTCCGGGCCTCCCGCATGCGCAGCAGCTCGCCGCCCAGCCTGCGGCCCAGCACCGTCGAGACCGAAGCGCCCCGTTCGGGTCGGTCATTCGCCATCTTTCGCCCCCTGCCGTCGAGTTGCCCAACCTACTTCTCGTAAAAGTTTCTGCGCGAGCAACTTGCCGCATCACGCACCGCAACACTACCTTCTGTGTTCACTCGCTCGCACAGCGAGAAGAACGTTGGCACTCCGACGGAGGCGATCAGCCATGCCCGTTCCCCAACTCACCTACGTGGACACGCTCGACTACACCCCCACCGCCCGCAGCGTCTCGCTTGCCCGGCGGCGGGCGGCACGGCTGGTGGCGGAGTGGGGGCGGAAGGACGCCGCGGGGGACGCGGCGCTGGTCGTTTCGGAGTTGGCCACCAACGCGTTGTTGCACGGCTCGCTGCGGGGGCGGTTGTTCCGGGTGCGGTTGGTGATGAGCGCGACGGTGCTGCGGGTCGAGGTCAGTGATCCACGCGGGGAGCGCTTGCCGCATAGGAGGCGTGGGGTGGCCTCCACGTCGGGGCACGGGCTCGTACTCATCGACGGCCTCGCCGACCGGTGGGGGACCGAGCCCCGCACCGTAGGGAAGACCGTGTGGGCGGAGCTGGAGCTTCAGGTGCGTGCCGTCACGCGGGCATGCGGCCCTGCTCGATCAGGTGGTTGACGACCTGCATGTGGGCGGGGGCGCAGCGCTCGCGGGCCTCGTGGCGGTCGAACCAGGCGTATTCGGCGATCTCGCGGCCGGGTACCGGAGCGATGTCCTGGGGGCCGCCGGCGAAGCAGGTCATGTGGAGGGTGCGGCCGGCGTTCACGCCGTGGGCCGTGGCGTGGATGACGAAGGCTTCGCGGAGGTCACCCGCGGGGACGGTCAGGCCGAGTTCTTCGGAGAGTTCGCGGGAGAGGGCCTCGGGCGCGGTTTCGCCCGGTTCGTACTTCCCGCCGGGGAGGTAGAACGTGTCGTTGCCGCGCGTACGGACGCTGAGCAGACGGCCGTCCTGTATGTGCAGCCAGCCGACGGAGTGCAGGGGCGCGGGGCGGTGGGGGCTGGTGATCGTTTGGCTGCTCATCGGATCGACGGTAGAGAGGGGAGGGGGAGGAGGCAACTCCATTTGGAGGGCCTCGCCCCGCCGCGCGGACCCCTCGCGAGGGCGGCGATCTGCCGAAGGATGTATCGGGTGTCCGACTTAAGGCTGACGTGAGTCTGTACCTGGCGCGTACGAAATCGGCGTTTTCCCGTGGAGTAATGGAAGGGAGGGGCCGGCAGCCAGGCTCCGAACCGTACGCAAGGGGAGACCACCATGCAGCCCAGGACGAACGCCGGCCGGCGTGCCCGCACCAGCGTCATGGTCGCACTGCTCGTGGCCGCGCTGTGGGGCGGGATCGCGCTGACGAAGGGCGCGGCCCAGGCCGACCACACGGCGCCGGGCGGGCCTGTGGGGCACCTCAGCCGCGCCGTGGAGATCATCCGGGGCTGACGAGGACGTGTGAACGCGCGAGGACGTGCATCGCGCGAGGGCGGCCCGTGCCGGTTGGCACGGGCCGCCCTTGTGCGTGCTACGCCCAGGTGATCAGGCGCTTGGGGTGTTCCAGTATCGCCGCGGTGTCCGCGAGGACCTTGGAGCCCAGTTCGCCGTCGACCAGCCGGTGGTCGAAGGACAGCGCCAGCGTCGTGACCTGGCGGGGCTTGACCTTGCCCTTGTGGACCCAGGGCTGGAGCTTGACCGCGCCGAAGGCGAGGATCGCCGACTCCCCGGGGTTGAGGATGGGAGTACCGGTGTCGACGCCGAAGACGCCGACGTTGGTGATGGTGACCGTGCCGCCGGACATCTCGGCGGGGGAGGTCTTGCCCTCGCGCGCGGTGGACACCAGCTCGCCGAGCGCCTGGGCGAGCTGCGGCAGGGTCTTGGCGTCCGCGTCCTTGATGTTCGGGACGATCAGGCCGCGGGGGGTGGCCGCCGCGATGCCCAGGTTCACGTAGTCCTTGCGGACGATCTCCTGGTTCGCCTCGTCCCAGGCCGCGTTGACGTCGGGGTTGCGCTTGATGGCGACCAGCAGCGCCTTGGCGACGAGCAGGAGCGGGTTGACGCGCAGGCCCGCCATGTCGGGGTCCTGCTTGAGCTCCTGGACGAGCTTCATCGTGCGGGTGACGTCGACGGTGACGAACTCCGTGACGTGCGGCGCGGTGAAGGCGCTGTTGACCATCGCCTGGGCGGTGGCCTTGCGTACGCCCTTGATGGGGATGCGGGTTTCCCGGGGGCGGAGGGCGCCGGAGGCGGCGGGGGCCTCGGTGGCGTCCGGCCGCGGGGCCGGGGCCTCGGTGGCGGGCGCGGGGGCCGCCGCGGCGTGCACGTCCTCGCGGGTGATCACGCCGTCCGGGCCGGTCGGCGTGACCGTGGCCAGGTCGATGCCGAGGTCCTTGGCGAGCTTGCGGACCGGGGGCTTGGCCAGCGGCCGGCCGGGGGCGGGAGCTGCGGGTGCCGCAGGGGCCGCGGGGGCCGGGGCCGCCGCGTGGCCGTTCAGTTCCGCCTGGACCGCCGCGGCGGCCGGCTCCTGTGCCGGTACGCCCGGCTGCGGCTTGCGCGCCCTGCGCTTGGTGGACGAGGGGGCCGCGCCGTACCCGACGAGCACGGCCTGCCGGCCCTGCGGCTCGGCGTCCTCCTCGGCCGCCGCGGGGGCGGGCTCCGCTGCCGGGGCCGGGGCCTCGGCCGGGCCCGCACCGGGGTCGGTGTCCACCGCGATGATCGAGGTGCCCACGTCGACGGTGGTGCCCTCCTCGAAGTGCACCGCGTGCACCACGCCCTCGTACGGGCAGGGCAGCTCCACGGCGGCCTTGGCGGTCTCCACCTCGCAGATGACCTGCCCGTCGGTGACGGTGTCACCGGGACGGACGTACCACTTGAGGATCTCGGCCTCGGTGAGTCCCTCGCCCACGTCGGGCATCTTGAACTCGCGGAAGCGCTGTTCGGTTGCAGTCATGGTCACTACTCCTCAAGCCCTTCAGTACGCCAACGCGCGGTCGACCGCGTCGAGGACCCGGTCCAGACCCGGCAGGTATTCGTCCTCCAGCCGCGAGGGCGGGTACGGCGAGTGGTAGCCGCCCACCCGCAGCACGGGCGCCTCCAGGTGGTAGAAACACCGCTCCGTGATGCGGGCGGCGATCTCCGCGCCCGTACCGAGGAAGACCGGCGCCTCGTGGACGACGACCAGCCGGCCGGTCTTCTCCACCGAGCCCTGGACCGCGTCGAAGTCGATCGGGGACAGCGAGCGCAGGTCCAGGACCTCGACCGACTTGCCCTCCTCGGCCGCGACCTTGGCGGCGTCCAGGCAGACCTTGACCATCGGGCCGTACGCGGCGAGCGTCAGGTCCGTGCCGGCCTGCGCCACCCGGGCCTTGTGCAGCGGGTCGGGGATCGCCTCGGTGTCCAGGCGGCCCTTGTCGTGGTAGCGGCGCTTGGGCTCGAAGTAGATCACCGGGTCGTCGCCCTCGATGGCCTGGCGCATCATCCAGTACGCGTCCGAGGCGTTCGAGGGGGAGACCACCTTGAGGCCCGCGACGTGCGCGAAGAGGGCCTCGGGCGACTCGGAGTGGTGCTCGACCGCGCCGATGCCGCCGCCGTACGGGATGCGGATGACGACCGGCGTCTTGACCTTGCCGAGCGCACGGGCGTGCATTTTGGCGAGTTGGGTGACGATCTGGTCGTACGCGGGGAAGACGAAGCCGTCGAACTGGATCTCCACGACCGGGCGGTAGCCGCGCAGCGCCATGCCGATGGCGGTGCCGACGATGCCGGACTCGGCGAGCGGGGTGTCGATGACCCGGTCCTCGCCGAAGTCCTTCTGCAGGCCGTCGGTGACGCGGAAGACGCCGCCGAGCTTGCCGACGTCCTCGCCCATGACCAGGACCTTGGAGTCGGCCTCCATGGAGGCGCGCAGCGATTCGTTGATCGCCTTGGACAGCGTGATCTTCTCGAAGACGGTCATGGTCAGTTCTCCTCCGCGTCCGCGAACGATGCCTGGTACGCGGCGAATTGTGCGCGCTCCTCGTCGACGAGCGCGTGCCCGTCGGCGTAGACGTTCTCGAAGATCGCCATCGTGTCGGGGTCCGGCATGGCGCGCACCACCTCGCGCACCCGCTTGCCGAGCGCCTCGCTCTCCTCCTCGACGGCGTCCAGGTACTCCCGGTCGACGAAGCCCTCGGTCTCCAGGTAGGTGCGCAGCCGCAGGATCGGGTCCTTGGCCTCCCACGCCTCGCGCTCCTCCTCCCGGCGGTACTTCGTCGGGTCGTCGGAGGTGGTGTGGGCGCCCATCCGGTACGTGAACGCCTCGACGAGCATCGGGCCCTCGCCGGACCTGGCCCGCTCCAGGGCCGCCTTGGTCACGGCCAGGCAGGCCAGGACGTCGTTGCCGTCGACGCGTACGCCGGGGAAGCCGTAGCCGCGGGCGCGCTGGTAGAGCGGCACGCGGGTCTGGCGCTCGGTGGGCTCGGAGATGGCCCACTGGTTGTTCTGGCAGAAGAACACCACGGGGGCGTTGTAGACCGCGGAGAAGGTGAAGGACTCGGCGACGTCGCCCTGGCTGGAGGCGCCGTCACCGAAGTAGGCGATCACCGCCGAGTCGGCGCCGTCCTTCTGGACACCCATCGCGTAGCCGGTCGCGTGCAGCGTCTGCGAGCCGATGACGATCGTGTACAGGTGGAAGTTGTTGCTGTTGGGGTCCCAGCCGCCGTGGTTGACGCCGCGGAACATGCCCAGCAGGTTCGTCGGGTCCACACCGCGGCACCAGGCGACGCCGTGCTCCCGGTAGGTCGGGAAGACGTAGTCGTCGTCGCGCAGGGCCCGGCCCGAGCCGATCTGCGCGGCCTCCTGGCCCAGCAGCGAGGCCCACAGGCCCAGCTCGCCCTGGCGCTGGAGGGTGGTCGCCTCGGCGTCAAAGCGCCGTGTGAGGACCATGTCCCGGTACAGCCCGCGCAGTTCCTCGGGCGACAGGTCGATCGCGTACTCGGGGTGCTCGACGCGCTTGCCCTCGGGGGTCAGCAGCTGTACGAGCTGGTCCTGCTCCTCGGCCGGTGCCTGGCCGGGGGCCGGGGACTTCGCCTTGGCGGGTGTCGCCTTTTTGGCGGTGGCGCGCTTGCCGCCACCGCGGGTGTTCTTCCGCGCGGCAGTGCTCTCCACGGTCACGTGCTGCTCCTCCGTCTGTCCGGCCCCCGGGGTCCGCCGGTGGCCGTATTGCGGCTCACCCGGTATCCGTTACGGCGCACGGGGTGTGTGCGGCACGGCGCGGCCCGGGTGGAACAAGGTGCCCCGGCCACGGCCTGCCGGAAGGGGCGTTGTGCCCTACTTCCGGAGCCTAGGCGAAAGGGGCCCTGACCTGCGACTTTGCTTGGGGTTCCAAGTATTTTGCTTGGATTTCCGAGCATCGCGCCGACCAGTCGGCAATCCCCTGTTCACAGCGTTGCAGTCCGCCGGGACAACGGCACGTTATATCGGTGACCTGGAGCACGGGAAGAGTTGGTGTGTGAGACTGAGCAGGTGCGCGAAGAAGGAAAAATCACGGTATTCCTGCTCGACGACCACGAGGTGGTGCGCCGCGGCGTCCACGAAATGCTCTCCGTGGAAGCGGACATCGAGGTGGTCGGCGAGGCCGGGACCGCCGCAGATGCCCTGGTCAGGATCCCTGCGACGCGCCCGGACGTGGCCGTCCTGGACGTCCGCCTCCCCGACGGCAGCGGGGTCGAGGTCTGCCGCGAGATCCGCTCCCAGGACGAGAGCATCGCATGCCTGATGCTCACCTCCTTCGCCGACGACGAGGCCCTTTTCGACGCCATCATGGCGGGCGCGTCGGGCTACGTGCTCAAGGCGATCCGCGGCAACGAGCTGCTGAGCGCCGTACGGGACGTGGCGGCCGGCAGGTCCCTGCTGGACCCGGTGGCCACCGCCCGCGTACTGGAGCGGCTGCGGGACGGCAACAACGCGCGCGGTGACGACCGGCTGGCCAACCTGACCGAGCAGGAGCGCAAGATCCTCGACCTGATCGGCGAGGGTCTGACCAACCGCGCGATCGGCGAGCGGCTGCACCTCGCGGAAAAGACGATCAAGAATTACGTCTCCAGCCTGCTGTCGAAGCTGGGCATGGAACGCCGCTCCCAGGCGGCCGCGTACGTGGCACGTATGCAGGCCGAACGGCAGTAGCGCGGCGCGGGCGGGCCCGGCCGTCCCCAGGGCCCTTGTTTGGGCGAAAGTTCAAAGAATGTAAAAAATTCCGGCGCCCGACCCGGCCCTGACCTCGCAAAAAGGCCTTACCAGGAGAAACCCTGCCCTTTTCAGGACCAACGTCCCGTTTCCGGTAGGGCGGGGGCCCCTACTCTCCCGCGCAGCGGCACGGCAGGGTGTACGCATGCCCACCGACGACTTCCGCGCCATCGAGCTGCTGAACCGCACTCCCTACGGGCGGGTGTCGGCCAGCCAGCGGGCACTGCCCTTCACCACGATCACCCGGCACATCGTGGCCGACGGCCGCCTCCTGCTCCGGCTGCACCGCGGCTACGGCTACCACCGCGCCCTGGACGGCAACGTCGTCGCCTACGAGGCCGACAACGTCAACTCCGGCGCCCCGGACACCTGGTCCGTGCAGTTCACCGGCACCGCACGCGCCATCCTGCCCACGACCTGCGAACTGGAACTGTTCGGCCGCACCCCGCGGCTGGCCGACGGCGAGCCCTTCGACCCGGTTTTCCTCCGCATAGAAGCGGAGTTTGTCAAGGTGCACTGCCTGTCCGATGTCCCGGTCTTCCGTTACGCCCACTCCGCGTGACGCAGTGATCTAACATCTGGCGCGTGCTGCGCTCATCCGATGTCCGGACGGTGACCACGCCCGACGGACACACCCTCGGCTCCTTGCTGCGCCGCTACGGCGCCGGGGAGCCGTTGTCGTGCGAGCCCGTCGCCGAAGGGCTGCTCAACCACGGCTACCGCCTCACCACCACGCACGGCCGCTATTTCCTCAAGCACCACCTCGACGGCGACCGCGCCGCCATCGCCCGCCAGCACCGCGCCACGCGGCGCCTGGCCGCCCTCGGCCTGCCCGTCGCCCCGCCGGTCGCCGGCGCGGACGGGCGCACGGTCACGGTCATCGACGGCCGCTGCTACGCGCTGCACCCGTGGATCGAGGGCCGGCACCGCGACGGCGCCGCCCTCACCCGCCTCCAGTCCTGCCGCCTGGGCGCCCTGCTGGGGCAGGTGCACACCGCGCTGGAGCAGGTCATAGCGGACGACACGGGCGGGCCCAGGGCCCCGCACGAGCGCACCGGCGCGGACCCCGCGCGGACCTTCGAGACGATCGACGAACTACTGGCGCTGGCCCGCCGGTCGCGGCCGCGCAGCAGCTTCGACGAACTCGCCGAGCACCGGCTGCTGGAACGCCGTACGCTGCTGGAACGGGAGGCGCACCGGCGTCCGACGGCCGCTCAGGTACCGGCCGCCGGCTGGGTGCACGGCGACTTCCACCCGCTCAACCTGCTCTACCGGGGCGCCGAGCCCGCCGCCATCGTCGACTGGGACCGGCTGGGCGTGCAGCCCCGCGCGGAAGAGGCCGTACGGGCCGCCGCGATCTTCTTCGTACAGCCCGCGGGCACCCTGGACCTGCCGAAGGTACGGGCCTACGCGGGCGCCTACCGCCGCGCCTGCGGGGCCCCCGCCGCCGAACTCGCCGCCGCCGTACACCGGGTGTGGTGGGAGCGGCTGAACGACTTCTGGATGCTGGACTGGCGCTACCGGCTCGGCGACCGGCGGGCCGACCCGCAGTTCCCCGCGGCGGCCGCGCTGGCGGTCTGGTGGACGCGGGAGTACGCGGCGGTGCGGGCGGCCTTCACGGAGTGAGGGCCGCCCGCGCGGCGGTCAGTCGGTGGTGCCGCCGATCGCGCCGGCCCCGCCGGGACTGCCGCTGCCGCCGTTGGCCCCGGTGCTGGTGTTGCCGTTGGTCGTGCTGCCGTTGCTGGTGCTGCCGTTGGTGTCGCCGTTGCCGCCGTCGGACCCGGTGGTCGTGTGGCCGCCGGTCGTACCGCCGTTGGTCGGCTTGGGGGACGACGGGGACGTCGGGGGCTTGGACGGCGAGGGCTTGTTGGTGGGCGGCTCGGAGGTGCGCGGCGTGGTCGGGCGGTGCGACGGCGTACGGGTGTACGAGCCGGAATCGCCGCCCGTGCTGCCGGGCTGGGTGTACGGCGTGGAGGGTTCGGCGGAGGGCGAGTCGGAGGTCTGCTCCTCGGAGCTCTGGGAGGCCGACGGGCTCTTGGTCGGCGCCGGGGTCTTCTTGTCGTCGCCGCCCGCGTTCTGCAGCGCGATGGCCACACCGACCGCGATGGCGATCACCGCGAGCGCCGCGATCAGCCAGATCTTGCCGCTGCCGCCCTTGGCGGGCCGGTGCCCGCCCTCGTAGCCGCCGTCCCCGTCCCGCATACCGGGGGGCAGTATCGGTTGTGCCGTGGTCTGCCCGTGGTCCGGGTGCGGCAGCGCGGTGGTGGCGGCGACCGATCCCATGGCCGGGGTGTGCCCGGCCTCGTGCAAGGCGACCGGCCCGGTGTTCCACGTACCGGAGTGGCCGCCCTGCTCGTGGAGCATCTGCAGCGCGTACTGGACCAGCCCGCGCATCTCCTCGGCGGTCTGGAAACGGTCGTCCGGGTCCTTGGCGAGCGAGCGCATCACCAGGCCGTCCAACTCCGGCGGCACCGAGGAGGAGACCTCCGAGGGCGGCACCGGCATGTCCTGGACGTGCTGGTAGACGACCGACAGCGGCGTCTCGCCGGTGAACGGCGGGCGCAGTGCGAGCAGTTCGTACAGCAGACAGCCGGTCGCGTACAGGTCGGAGCGGGTGTCGACGGTCTTGCCGAGGGCCTGCTCCGGCGACAGGTACTGGGGCGTGCCCATGACCATGCCGGTCTGCGTCATCGTCGACTGCGCGCCGTGCAGCGCGCGGGCGATGCCGAAGTCCATCACCTTGACCGCGCCACCGTGGGTGATGATCACGTTCGCGGGCTTGATGTCGCGGTGCACGATGCCGTGCTGGTGGCTGTAGGCCAGCGCCTCCAGCACCCCGGAGACGATGATCAGCGCCTGGTCCGGCGGCGGGGCGTCCGCGTTCATCAGCAGGTCGCGGATGGTGCTGCCCTCGACCAGCTCCATGACGATGTAGGGCACGGTGGAGCCGCCGGCGTAGTCCTCGCCGGAGTCGTACACCGCGACCACCGCGTGGTGGTTCAGCCCCGCGACGGACTGTGCCTCACGGGTGAAGCGGGCCTTGGAGACCGGGTCCTCCGCGAGGTCGGCGCGCAGCAGCTTGACGGCGACGGTGCGGCCGAGGCGCACGTCCTCGGCGGCGAACACCTCCGCCATGCCGCCACGGCCGAGCCGGCGCGTGAGCCGGTAGCGTCCGTCGCCCACCAAACCGCCATTGCCCCACATCTCCGGTGCATCGGAAAGATTTGCATCGGAAGAGTTGGAGCCGGTGGCATCAGGATCGGACGGGCCCTGGGGGCTCTGCGTCGGTGCCATCGGTCCTCGCCGTCGAATCGATCCGCATCACAGCGGTAAGGTCTCGGTCTTCGCTAGAGCACGCTACAGGCTCCGCGACATGCGCCGGTCCCGTGATGGACCGGTCATCACACCTTCTGCGGCCCCATTGTCGCAAGTTCACCAGCGGGATTCACGGGCCGATCGGCGGCCGGAGCGGCCCGGGACCGTAATGGGATCTTGCGCATCTGGTCACGGAACGGGCACACAGCTTGACGTGTCCGGGCCCTGGGGCAGACTGGGCTGCGCCATTGCGGATACTGATCTCGACACAACCCATACTGATCTCGGCACGTCCGCAGTCGCACGTGCCGCAGGCGGACGACGTTGAGTAACGTCTGTACACGTCAATACGTCACACGTCTCTACACGGACGGGCACGAGAAAGCCACGGGGCGCGGCGCGCCGCAACACGTGCGCGGGAACAGTGCGCCAAGGGGGAAGCGGAACCATGAGCCAGGACGGCGCTCAGGGCCAGTACGAGGGCCGTTCGGTCGGCGGGGGCCGCTACCAGCTCCGTGACCTGCTGGGCGCCGGCGGCATGGCGTCCGTGCACCTCGCCTACGACAGTGTCCTGGACCGCGAGGTCGCGATCAAGACGCTCCACACCGAGCTGGGGCGCGAGCCGGCGTTCCGCGAGCGCTTCCGGCGCGAGGCCCAGTCCGTGGCCAAGCTCACCCACACCAACATCGTCTCGGTGTTCGACTCCGGCGAGGACGAGCTGGACGGCGGCATGGTGCCGTACATCGTCATGGAGTACGTGGCGGGCCAGCCGCTCCGCTCCGACCTGGACAGCGACATCGCCCGGCACGGCGCGATGCCCACCGAGAAGGCGCTCAAGATCACGGCCGATGTGCTGGCCGCCCTTGAGGTCAGCCACGAAATGGGCCTGGTCCACCGCGACATCAAGCCCGGCAACGTCATGCTGAACAAGCGCAACGTCGTCAAGGTCATGGACTTCGGCATCGCCCGCGCCATGCAGTCCGGCGTCACCTCCATGACGCAGACCGGCATGGTCGTCGGCACCCCGCAGTACCTCTCCCCCGAGCAGGCGCTCGGCCGCGGCGTGGACGCCCGCTCCGACCTGTACTCGGTCGGCATCATGCTCTTCGAGCTGCTGACCGGACAGCTGCCCTTCGACGCGGACTCCCCGCTGGCCATCGCCTACGCGCACGTCCAGGAGGAGCCGCCGGTCCCCTCCGGCATCAACCGGTCGCTGCCGCCCGCCGTGGACGCGCTGATCGCCCGCGCGCTGAAGAAGAACCCCAACGAGCGCTTCCCGACCGCCGAGGCGATGCGGGACGAGTGCCTGCGCGTCGCCGGATCGGGCCAGCCCGGCGCCACACCGCTGATCATCAGCGAGGGCCCGCGGGCACGCACCAGCGGCTCGTCGGTCTCCTCCGCGGTCTTCCCCGCCGCGTCCGCCAACGCCGCCGGGCCGCACACCCCGGCGCCGCCGAGCGTGCAGACGCCGTACCAGCCGACGCAGGCCGCACCCCAGGCCGGCCCGCAGATGGGGCCCGGACCTTCGCCCTACGGGCCCTCGGCGGCGTCCACGCCCCCGCCGGTCAACGCCTACCAGCCGCCCGCGCCGATCCCCGCGCAGGGCCCGGCCCCGTTCAACAACAGCTTCCAGACCCCGCCGCCGTACGCGGGCCCCGCCACGCCCGCGCCGGTCGGCCCGGGGCCCGGCGGCAACCGCTCCGGCGGCCGGGGCAACACCCCGGTGGTCGTCGTCTCCGCCATCGTCGGTGTGGTCGTGGTCACCGCGGTCGCCATCGGCATCGGCCTGAGCGGCGGCAGCGGCGACAGCCCGCGCCCGCGCCCCACCAACCCGTACTCCTACTCGCCGTCCCCCTCGGTCAGGCCGCCGGACCTGTCGGCCACCATCCCCACCAGCCGCTGCACCGACCCGCTGGAGAGCTACGCCCAGAAGGGCAAGATCTACCTGCCCTACTTCTACGGCAAGAACCTGGCCTCGGTGAAGCAGTGCATGGACGCCGCGGGCTGGAAGTACGAGGTGACCGAGCGCCCCAACTCCCTCTACGGCAAGGACACGGTCATCAGCCAGTCGCCGACCTCCCTGTGGGACCCGAAGACCGGCGGGAAGATTCACCTGACCGTGTCCAACGGGCGCAGCTCGTAACGTCACCCGGTTCCGGCACGAGAGGGGCCCGGCGCGCGTGCTGCGCGGCCGGGCCCCTTCTCGTGTGCGGCGGCGGTCGGCGGGTGTTCGTAAGGTCTGATCAGAGGTACGGGCCCGAGCGGGCGCCGCCCTGCCCGGGCTGGTGCTGCTCGTGGTCATCGGACGGCACGGCACCGGGCGGCAGCGCGCGGCGCATCTGCTCCAACTGGGCGCGCGCCGCCATCTGCTGGGCGAACAGCGCGGTCTGGATGCCGTGGAACAGCCCCTCCAGCCAGCCGACCAACTGGGCCTGGGCGATCCGCAGTTCCGCGTCCGTGGGCACCGAGTCGTCGGTGAACGGGAGCGACAGCCGCTCCAGCTCCTCGACCAGCTCGGGCGCCAGACCGTCCTCCAGCTCCTTGACCGAGCTGGAGTGGATCTCCTTGAGCCGCACCCGGCTCGCCTCGTCCAGCGGGGCGGCCTTCACCTCTTCGAGAAGCTGCTTGATCATGCTGCCGATGCGCATGACCTTCGCGGGCTGTTCGACCATGTCCGTCACGGGAACCTCGCGGGACTCGTCGTCGCCGTCCCCGCCACCGGAGCCGGCGCTGCCGAGAGCCATTCCGTCCGGGCCGACAACCAGGACGTGCGGACTCTCCTGCGACCGTTCGTTCATCGGCATATCCATGCCGCCATTCTCTCGTACAGACGACTAGGAACGGTTGTGCCCTGGGAGAAAGGTGATCCAACCTCCGAACGCCGATCCGGTGCGGAACGCGTCAGGAACGGCGCAGCCGCAGGGCGATGAAAGCGAGGCCGAGACCGGTCAGGGCCATGCCGGCGCCCAGCGGGAGGACGCGGTGCACGCCGTTGCCCTGGTCCACCGCCTCGTACGGGGTCTCGGCAGTGGCGGAGGCGGCGCCGGGCACGGCACCGGGCGCGTAACGGGACGGGCCGTGCGACCGCGCCGGGGAAGCCTGGCGGGCGGGGGCCTGGAGGGGCGGCAGCGGCACGTAAGGGCGATTGGCGAGGCGCCCGGCCAGATCGCCCCGGCGCGGCTTGGCGGGTGACGGAGAGGCCGCCTCAAGGCGCCCGGACGAGGCGGAGGGGGCCGGGCTGCGGGGCGAGGGGCGCGCAGGTACGGCCCCGGCACCGGCCGACGGACGGCTCTGCGGCGCGGACGGGCTCGGGTCCGGCGGGTGGGCCGGGCGGGCGGTGGCCGGGCCCTCGGCGGGCGGCAGGAGGGGCAGCAGGCCGGTCGGCGCGAGGAGCGAGGGCAGGAGCGGACCGGCGGGGCCGGGGCTCGGGCGGTCCGGGTCACCGGTTCCCGGGCCGCTCGGGCCCTGGTTACGGTCCGGGGCGCCGGGGCGGGCGGTGCCGTCGGGGTATGCGGTGCCTTCGGGGCGGGTGTGGCTGGTGGCTGCCAAGGCTGCCGGGCCCGGGAGGGGCAGCAGGGCGGCGGCGAACAGCAGGCCTGCCGCGAGAGTGAACCGGCGCAGCCTCGCCGGGGTCACGAGTTCCGGAGTCACCCTCATGGCCTCCCGTGCCTGCGGAGCCGCCGACTGATCTTCTCAGCGTCACACGGGGGGAGGTGTCCGGCATCTCGGGCGGGGGCGGCAGGCCTGGGGCGGAGCCCTGGAGAGCCCGGGGGTCGTACCGGCCTCAGGCCTGCCTCCGTCCGCGGTCAGAGCGTCAGGACGACCTTGCCCACGTGGCTGCTCGCGTCCACGACCCGGTGCGCCTCGGGCGCCTCCTGCATCGGCAAAGTGCGGTCCACGATCGGCCTGACCTGGCCGTTCTCGATCAGCGGCCAGACGTGTTCCCGTACGGCGGCCACGATCGCCGCCTTCTCGGCCAGCGGGCGGCCGCGCAGCGAAGTGGCGGTGACCGCACCGCGCTTGGTGAGCAGCGCGCCGAGGTTCAGCTCGCCCTTCGCGCCGCCCTGGAGGCCGATGATCGCGAGGCGGCCGTTGGTGGCCAGCGCCTTGACGTTCGGGTCGAGGTACTTGGCGCCCATGATGTCCAGGATGACGTCCGCGCCCTTGCCGTCGGTGGCCTTGCGCACCTCCTCGACGAAGTCCTGGTCCCGGTAGTTGACGAGGATGTCGGCGCCCAGTTCGGCGCAGCGGGCCAGCTTGTCGGCGCTGCCCGCGGTGACCGCGACCCGGGCGCCGACCGCCTTGGCGAGCTGGATCGCCATGGTGCCGATGCCGCTGGAGCCGCCGTGCACGAGCAGCGTCTCGCCGGGCCGCAGGTGCGCGATCATGAAGACGTTCGACCAGACGGTGCACGTCACCTCGGGCAGCGCGGCGGCCGCGGCCGCGTCGAGGCCCTTCGGTACGGGCAGCAGCTGCCCCGCGGGCACGGCGACCTGCTCCGCGTACCCGCCACCGGACAGCAGCGCGCACACCTCGTCGCCGACCGACCAGCCGCTCACCCCGGGGCCGAGGGCGCTGATCCGGCCGGCGCACTCCAGGCCGGGGTACGGGGACGCGCCGGGCGGCGGATCGTAGAAACCCTGGCGCTGGAGGAGGTCCGCGCGGTTGACGGCCGTCGCCGCCACCTCGACCAGGACCTCCCCTTCGGCGGGTTGCGGATCGGGCACCTCGGCCCATACGAGGGCGTCGGGGCCACCGGGTTCGGGAATGGTGATCGCACGCATGGCCGCGAGGCTACTCGCCACCGTACGAAGACGCTCGGCCGGCGGGGGCGCCTGCGGTCACCGGCCGTCAGTCGTCGCGGCGGGCGGGTGCCATGGGAGAGACCCCCGTGCCCGGGATCATCGGCTTCGAGCCGGGCTTGGCCGGCCCGTCCGGCTCGTCCACGGGGGCCGCCCTGACGATGGTGATCACCCGGTCGGCGGCCTGCAACGGGCTGGCCGCCGGATCGTCGTACCCGAGGAGCCGGTGGCCGCGCAGCACCGAGACGATCAGGTCGTCGGTCTCCCGTACCGACTTGCCGACCTCGGCCTTCACCACCGGTCGCTCGATCAGGTCCAGGCCGCTGCCCTGCTGGATGAGGTCCTCCAGGACCGTGCCGGCGCTGGGGCTGTGCACCGACAGGCCGAGCAGGCGGCCGGCGGCGCTGGCCGAGGTGATGACCATGTCGGCGCCGGACTGGCGCAGCAACGGCGCGTTCTCCTCCTCCCGCACCGCCGCGACGATGTTCGCCTTCTTGTTGAGCTGGCGGGCGGTGAGCGAGACGAGCACGGCGGTGTCGTCGCGCTGGGTGGCGATGACGACCTGGCGGGCGCGCTGGATCTCGGCGCGCACCAGGACGTCGCTGCGGGTGGCGTCGCCGACCACGCCGGCGAAGCCCTCGGCGACCGCGGCGTCGATGACCTTGGGGCTCGGGTCGACGATGACGATGCGGTCGCGGGTCAGTCCGGTCGCACGCAGGGTCTGGGCCGCGGACCGGCCCTTGGTGCCGAAGCCGACGATGACGGTGTGGTCGCGCAAGGCGTTTCTCCAGCGGTTCAGTTGCCACTGCTCGCGGGTGCGCTCGGTGAGGACTTCGAGAGTGGTCCCGACCAGAATGATCAGGAAGAGGACTCGGAGGGGGGTGATGAGCAGGATGTTCAGCAGCCGCGCGCCGTCCCCGTACGGGACGATGTCGCCGTAGCCGGTGGTGGAGAGCGTGACGGTGGCGTAGTAGACGCAGTCGAGGAAGTCGACGGAGCCGTTGGCGTTGTCGTGGTACTCGTCGCGGTCCACCCAGACGATGGCCACCGTCGCGACGAGCACGAGCAGCGCCATCAGCAGGCGGCGCGCGACCTGGCGCAGCGGCGCCAGGGGGGTGCGGCGGGGCAGCACGACGCGGTGGCCGCGGTCCTCGGGGAGTTCGCGGGCCGCGGCGTCGTGGGTGGGGAGCTTCACGCGGCGCCTCCGCCGGTCGGGTACGGGCCTGGGGCGGGGGGCGGGCCCGAGGTCGGGCCGGGGGCCGGGGCTGGGGCTGGGGCTGGGGCTGGGGCTGGGGCTGGTGAAACGTTCGAGCGGGTGTCCGGCACTTCGGCCGTCCAGCCCGCCGACCAGTCGGTGGACCAGGGCAGTTCGAGCAGTTCGACGTACTCGCCGCGCGCAGCGCCGCCCGGCGGTACGACGGCCAGCGCGTCGGCGGCCGCGATGCCGCGCAGCATGGCCGGCCCGCTGAAGCGCAGCGGTACGACCGCCACGCTGTCCCCCTCGCCGTCCGGTTCGTCCCGGTAGGCGACCGGCACGAGCCGGGTGTCGTGCGGATGCCCGGGCACGGCGGCGGTCACCGGCACCCGGCAGGAGGCCGCCCCGCGCCGGGCGGCGAGCGTGCGCAGCACCGGCTCCGCGAGGGTGAGCAGGCCCGACACGGCGGCGAGCGGGTTGCCGGGGAGGCCGACGAAGAGCTGCGCGCAGGGGCGGGTAAGGGGTTCGGCGGTACGGGGGAGTGGCGGGTCGGTACGGGGGATGGGCTCGGCGGTACGGGGGGTGGGTTCGGCGGTACGGGGGAGGCGCGCGAGGAGCATGGGGTGGCCGGGGCGCACCGCCACGCCGTCCACCAGAATCTCCGCGCCCAGCCGTCGCAGCGTGGGATGCACATGGTCGACGGGCCCGGCGGCCGTACCGCCGGTGGTGATCACCAGGTCCGCCGTCGAGTCCGCGATGGCGTCGTACAACGTGTCGGCGTCGTCCGCGAGATGGCGCGGCGGCCCGGCTTCCGCTCCCAGGGCGCGCAGCCAGGGGGCGAGCATCGGACCGAGCGCGTCCCGGATCAGCCCGTCGGCGGGCAGCCCGGACCGCAGCAACTCGTCGCCCAGCACGAACACTTCGACGCGCGGCCTGGCGTACACGGCCAGCTCGTCGTACCCGGCGGCCGCGGCCAGGCCGAGCACGGCCGGCGTCACCAGGGCGCCCGCGGGGAGGAGTGGCTCGCCGCGGCGGCACTCCTGGCCACGTGGCCGGATGTCCTGGCCGGGGGGCGCGGGCGCCGGCGCGTACAACTGTGCGCCTCCGTCGAGGCGCTCGCGCACCTCGCCGTGCTCGCTCCGCAGCACCGCCGTGGCGCCCGGCGGGATGCGGGCGCCGGTGGCGATCGGCACCGCGTCGCCGTCCGCAAGCGCCTCGGACCTCTCGTGACCTGCGAGGATGCCGATTTCCTGGACATCCTCGCCAGGGCCGTTCCCACGCGCGGGCAGGTGCCAGGGCCCTGGCCCGGCGACGGCCCAGCCGTCCATCGCGGAGGTGTCGAAGGACGGCAGGTCGGTCAGCGCGGTCAGCGGCTCGGCGAGGGTGCGCCCGAGAGCGGCGCTGCCGAGCGGGCAGACGGCCGGGGCGAGGGGCCCTTCCGGAGCGCGGGCGGCGACGGCACGGGCCGTACGCCACGCGGTCGGCGCGGGGCGCCCGTGGTGGGTGCGGCGGGTGGGGGAGCTGGTGGGTGCGTCGGGGGCGGGTGACGGCTCGTGTGGTTCGTGTGGCTGGGGAGGCGGGGCGGGGGTGGTATCCCAGGGCGTGTACGGGCCGAGGCGCGCGTCGTCGTCCAGACCTGTACCGCCGGTTTTGCGGCTGGACTTCGTACCGGGCTTTTTGCCGGGCTCCGTGTCGGGTCGCGTGTCGGGCTTTTGACTGGGCTTCTCGCTGGGCTTCTCACTGGGCTTGCGGTCCCCGGCGGTTTCCGAGGCGGGCTGCCGGCCGGGCTCCCGAGTGGGGTTCGGACCGGCTTCTCGGCCCGGTGGCCGCTGATCGTCGCCGAAGATCCAGGCGTAGCTGTCCTCGAAGACGGGCGCGTACGTGTCGGAGGCCGTGCCGTGACCGTCGTCGGGCGCGGGGATACGGCTGCCACCGGCAGGCGGCGCGTGACCGTGATCTTGCCCGTGATCTCGGCCGCGTTCGCGCCCCGGCAGCTCGATGGGGCCGCCGTTGGCCAGCGCCAGCGCGTCGTCGAACTCCCCGTCCGTCATTCCGCCGGCCGCGCTTTCGGCTTGGCCTCGGGCGCCGCCTCCGGCGTGGCGTCGGTGTTCTCGGCGGACTCGGCGGCCCAGCGGTTGGCCAGCGCGGCCACCTTGCCCGCCAGCACGGACACGTCCCGGCCCTGCTGGGCGGCGGCGTAGCCGACCAGGAAGGTCGTCAGCGGCGCCGCCGGCCGGGTCACGCCGTGCGCCGCGTCACGCGCGAGATCGAGGAGTGCCGCCGTGTCGACATCGAGTTCGATGCCCAGCTCGGCCTTGGCTGCGGTGATCCATTCGTCCAACACGTTCCCATGCTCCCTGATACGGGCGCGTGCCGCTTCGATGTCCTCCCAGGTGTCGCAGTCGAACGATGCCGTGGCCGTCGGGTCGGCCACCCGACGGAGGGTCAGCCGGTCCAGCAGCGCACGCAGCGGAAGCCCGGCCGTCGCTCCGCGCTCGGCCCGTACCGCCGCCATCGCCCGCCGCAACGGTTCCGCCCGGTAGGCGGCGACCAACGGCTGGTCCCGGCCCTCCGCGTCCCGCAGGAGCGCGCCGTCCACCCGCGCGGCGTTCACCTGCGCGCCGTCCGACCGCGCGGTGTCGTGGCACCCGCCCGAGGCGCTGCCCGTAGCGGCCCCCAGCAGGGCCCCTACCGTCGCTCGTGTCAGGAACGGCAGGTCGGCGGAGAGGACGAGCACGACCGGAGCCGTGGTGTGCCGCAGCCCGGCGTCCAGCGCCGCCAGCGGCCCGCCACCGGGAGGCTCCTCGCGGACGTGGACGACCGGACGCGCGGTGGGGCGCGACGGGCCGACGACCACGGTGTGCGCCGCGTCCGGGCAGGCGTCGAGCACCCGGTCCAGCAGCGAACGGCCGCCTACGGACAGCGCCGGCTTGTCCGCCCCGCCGAGCCGCCGGGCGGCACCCCCGGCCGGCACGATGACGTCGTACGCGGCGGCACCCCGACCGCAGTCGTCGCGCGGAGCCTGACTGGTAGCCGGAGGGTGGTCGGTGGCTGGGGGGTGGTCGGTGGCTGGAGGGTCGTCGGTCACCCGACGAGTATCGCCGGTGCCACTCCGGCCGACGGGGCGGGCCCGCCCCGCCGAGCACCGGCCCGGCACCCCTCCTGTCCCCGCCCCCGGCTCACACCGTGCGCAGCAACACCGCGGGCCGTTCCACGCAGTCCGCCACGTACCGCAGAAACCCGCCCGCCGTGCCCCCGTCGCAGACCCGGTGGTCGAAGGTGAGCGACAGCTGCACGACCTGGCGTACGGCCAACTCCCCCTCGTGCACCCACGGCTTGGCCGTTATTCGGCCCACGCCGAGCATCGCGGCCTCGGGGTGGTTGATGATCGGCGTGGAGCCGTCGACGCCGAAGACGCCGTAGTTGTTGAGCGTGAAGGTGCCGTGCGTCAGCTCGCCGAGGGTGAGCGCCCCGTCCCGTGCGGCCTCGGTCAGCCGCGCCATCTCTGCGGACAGCCCTTCGGCCGTACGGCGGTGCGCGTCCCGTACGACCGGGACCACCAGGCCCCGGTCGGTCTGCGCCGCGAAGCCCAGATGCACGGCGGGCAGCCGTACGATCTCGTTGGCTTCCAGGTCGACGGTGGCGTTGAGCTGGGGGTACCGCGCCAGCGCCGCCGTGCAGACCCGGGCCAGCAGCGCGAGCAGCGACACCTTGGCACCACCGGCCGCGTTCATCTCGCGGCGCGCGACGAGCAGTTCGGTCGCGTCGGCGTCCACCCAGCACGTCGCGTCGGGGATCTCCTGGCGGCTGCGCCGGAACTTCTCGGCCGCGGCGCCCCGCATCCCCCGCAGCGGTATCCGCTCGGCCTCCTCGGGCAGGCCACCGTACGCTCCGGACCCGACCTCTGCGGCGGTTCGGTGGCCTGCGGCGGTTCGGTGCCCTGTAGCGGTTCCGGTACCCCTAGCGGTTCCGGCCTCGGCGATGGCGCCAACACCAGCAGTCCCAGCCGCCCCACCGACACCAGCGGCCTCGTCCTTCGCTGCCGTACCCCGCAGGCGCACCGCCCGTTCGACATCGGTCCGCAGGATCAGCCCCTCCGGGCCGGTCCCCCGTATCTCTCGCAGATCCAGGCCGTGTTCCCGCGCCAGCCGCCGTACCAGCGGCGAGATGACCGGCACCGGGCCGTCCTGCCGTGCCTCCGGTCCCTGCTCCCGCCCCCGCTCCCCCTCTCGCACAGCCTTCCCACTCGGCCTCTCCTTCCCCCGCTCCGGGCCCGCCGCCCCCGCGTCGCCACCGGTCCGCGCATCGCCACCGGCCCCCGGGCGGACCCGCCGCCGGCGCGCCGCCGCCGCGCTCGTCCCGTACCCGACCAGGACGTTCCCCGACTCCTCGGCCGCTTCCCCGTCGTCCTTCCCGCCGCCTTCGGCGCCCGAAGCCGCCTCCGCGCCGGTGCCGACCGCCACCGTCAGCAGGGGCGAGCCGACCGGCAGCTCCGAGCCCTCGTCGCCGAACCGCGCGGTGACCACGCCTCCGTACGGACACGGCACGTCCACCAGCGCCTTGGCGGTCTCCACCTCGACCACCGGCTGGTCCACGGCCACCACCTCGCCGACCTCGACCAGCCACCGCACCACCGTCGCCTCGGTGAGGCCCTCCCCGAGGTCGGGCAGCGTGAACTCACGGACCACGGCCATCAGTCACCGCTCCCCTCGGTCCAGTCCGACTCCCACTGAAGCCGGCCCACGGTGTCCAGGATCCGGTCGACGCCCGGCAGGTGGTGGCGTTCCAGCATCGGCGGCGGGTACGGGATGTCGAAGCCGGCGACGCGCAGCACCGGCGCCTCCAAGTGGTGGAAGCAACGCTCCGTGACCCGGGCGGCTATCTCGCCGCCGGGGCCGCCGAAGCCGCCGGCCTCGTGCACGACGACCGCGCGCCCCGTACGCCGTACCGAAGCGCAGACCGTGGCGTCGTCGAAGGGCAGCAGCGAGCGCAGGTCCACGACTTCCAGGTCCCAGCCCTCCGCCGTGGCCGCTTCGGCGGCCTCCATACAGACCGGCAGCGACGGCCCGTACGTGATGAGCGTGGCGCCGGTGCCCGGTCGCCGGATCTCCGCCCGGCCCAGCGGGGCGACGGGCTCCGGCTCGTCCGGCGACCAGTCGGCGCGCGACCAGTAGAGCCGCTTCGGCTCCAGGAAGACCACCGGGTCGTCGGAGGCGATCGCGGCCCGCAGCAGCCCGTACGCGTCGGCGACCGTCGCCGGGGTGACGACCTTCAGGCCGGGGGTGGCCAGGTAGTACGCCTCGGAGGAGTCGCTGTGGTGCTCCACGCCGCCGATTCCGCCGCCGTAGGGGACGCGGATGGTCAGGGGCAGCGGCATGGCGCCCCGGGTGCGGTTGCGCATCCGCGACACATGGCTGATCAGCTGCTCGAAGCCGGGGTAGGCGAAGGCGTCGAACTGCATCTCCACCACGGGCCGCAGCCCGTACATGGCCATGCCGACCGCCGTACCGAGAATGCCCGCCTCGGCGAGCGGGGTGTCACCGCAGCGCTCGTCACCGAACTCCTTGGCCAGCCCGTCGGTGACCCGGAAGACGCCGCCCAGCTCCCCCACGTCCTCGCCCATCACATGGACGGCCGGGTCGTCGGCCATCGCGTCGCGCAGTGCCCGGTTCAGGGCCTGCGCCATGCTGACGGGCTTGCGCCCCGCGGCCACCGCGGTCGGTGTCATGGCCGTTCCTCCCCTGTCACGTTCTCGTGCGCCGCACGGCCGCCTGAGCCGTCGGTCCCCTCGGCCTCGGCCTCCAGTTCGGCCCGCAACTGCGCCGCCTGCTCCGCCAACTGGCTGGTGGGCTCGGCGTAGACATGCGCGAACAGGTCCATCGGGTCCAGGGCGGGGTCCTGGTTCATCCGCTCCCTGAGGTCGGCCGCCAGCTCCTCGGCGCCGTCCCGTACCCGCTGTACGAGGTCGTCACAGAGCAGGCCGCGCTCCGCCAACTCGTGCTCCACCAGGGCTATCGGGTCGTGCCCGCGCCACTGCTCGACCTCGGCGTCGGCGCGGTAGCGGGTGGCGTCGTCGGCGTTGGTGTGCGCCTCGATGCGGTACGTGATCGCCTCGACGAGCGTCGGCCCGCCGCCCCTTCGCGCGCGCTCCACCGCCTCGGTGAGCACCTCGTGCAGGGCGGGCGCGTCGTTGCCGTCCACGAGGCGGCCCGGCATGCCGTACCCGACCGCCTTGTGGGCGAGGGACGGCGCGGCCGTCTGCTTGGCCAGCGGCACGGAGATCGCGAAGCCGTTGTTCTGCACGAGGAAGACGACCGGGGCCTGCCACACCGCGGCGAAGTTCAGCGCCTCGTGGAAGTCGCCCTCACTGGTGCCGCCGTCGCCGACCAGGGCGAGCGCGACCACGTCGTCGCCCTTCAGGCGGGCGGCGTGCGCGAGGCCCACCGCGTGCGGCAGTTGGGTGGCCAGCGGGGTGCACAGCGGCGCGATGCGGTGCTCGCGCGGGTCGTATCCCGTGTGCCAGTCGCCCCTGAGGAGGGTCAGGGCCTGTACCGGGTCGAGGCCGCGGGCCACCGCTGCGAGGGTGTCGCGGTAGCTGGGGAAGAGCCAGTCCTGTTCCTTCAGCGCCAGCGCGGCGGCGACCTGGCACGCTTCCTGGCCCGTGGAGGACGGGTAGACCGCCAGCCTGCCCTGCCGGGTCAGGGCCGTCGCCTGCGCGTTGTAACGGCGGCCGCGCACCAGGTGTTCGTACAGGCCGGTCAGCAGCTCGGCCCCTGGGCGGCCGGCGGCGTCCGTACCCAGCAGGCGGTACGGCTCCGCGTCGGGAAGGAGGGGCGCGGGGTCGACGCGGGGCCGCCAGGCCGGCGGCGGTGCGGGCCGGTGGCTCTCGCTCCTGCTGCTTCCGCGCTGCTCTAGAACCGTCATGACGAGCACCTCCTTGGAGTCGGAATCGGAGGCGCCGAACGCCTCGCTGAGGACGGTGATGGACGACGGGCGGGTAGGGATGCGGGTGGGACGGGCGGGCGTCCGCCCTTCCCTACCGATTGTTCGGTCGCCGGCACATTTTGGCTACAGGCGGGCTCAGCCTGTGGACAATCGGTTCTCCACAGCCTGAGATGAGAACAGTGCGTCCATGAAGGGGAGGCGAGGCGGTATGCCGGACGAACAGATGGCCACGAGCGGAGGGCACCGTCCCGCTCGCCCCTTGGACACCATCGACCGCGCGATCCTGAGCATGCTCCAGGCCGACGGGCGGGCCTCGATACGCTCCGTCGCCGAGCGGGTACACGTCTCGCGCGCCAACGCCTACGCCCGCATCAACCGTTTGATCGACGACGGGGTGATCCGGGGCTTCAGCGCCCGTATCGACCAGGAGCGGGCCGGCCAGGGCGCGTCCGCCTACGTCACGCTGAAGATCGTCCAAAACTCCTGGCGGACGGTACGCGCCCAGCTCACCGCGCTTCCGGGGGCGTCCCACATCGCACTGGTCAGCGGCGATTTCGACGTACTGCTGCTGGTGCACACCAAGGACAACCACGAGCTGCGGGAGCTGGTCCTCACCCGCATCCAGTCGATCCCGGAGGTGCTCAGCACCCGCACCCTGCTGGTTTTCGAGGAAACCGACCTGGGGGCCGAGCAGGGATAGGGCCTGGCCAGGCCCGCCGCCGTGCGGGCCGGTACGCGGAAGCGGGGCGGCGCTACGTCCGCAGCCCCGCGAGAGCCGTTCGCACCACGGCGTCCGCGACCTCTTCACGGCTGGCCGAGCCGCCCCGGCCCGGCCGGTACCACTCCACGATCGAGTTGATCATCCCGAAGAGCAGCCGGGTCGCCAGCCGGACGTCCACGTCCGGGCGCAGGTCGCCGTCGGCAGCGGCCTGTTTGAGCAGTTCGGTGACCTCGCCGTCGAACTCCCGCCGGCGCTCCATGGCCCAGCGCTCCGTGTCCGTGTTGCCGCGCACCCGCAGCAGCAGCGTCACGTACGGCAGCTCGTCCATCAGCACTTCGGTCTCGCGCCTGGTCACGTACTCCAGGCGGTCGATGGCCCGGCCCGTGAGCGCGGCGGGCTCCTGGAGCACCCCGAAGAGGCCGTCCAGCGCCCGGCTTATGGCACGGTGCAGCAGCTCTTCCTTGCTGCGCACGTGGTGGTAGATCGAGGACTTGGAGATGCCGGCCGCCCGGGAGAGGTGCTCCATGGAGGTGCCGTCGTAACCGCGCTCGTTGAACACCTCGACGGCGACCGCGAGCAGCGAATCGGGCGTATAGGTGTCACGCTTGGCCATGGTCATGATTAGAGCATCTAGTAAGGCGACTTCAAACTGCGCCGCAGGGCCCAGGACGGTCCGTAGCGCCCGGACGCGTACTGGTGGTGCATGGTGTCCAGCAGGTCCCACACCCAGTGGTTCCCTGCCTTCTCCGCCCACTCCGAGGGGCCGCCGGGGTAGTTCACGCCCAGCCGCATGGCCGTGTCGATGTCCCCGCGGCTCGCGACCCCGCGGGCCTCGGCGTCCGCGGCGAAGTCCACGATCATCGCGACCGTACGGGCGACGATCATGCCCGGTACGTCCTCGATGACGCTGACTTTCTTGCCGAGCGCCTGGAAGAGGCCCACCGCCTCCCGTACGTCCTCGGGGGACGCCTCGGCGCCGGGCGCGAGGGCGATCCGGGTGGCGCTCCGGTAGTCCAGCGCCAGGTCGAACCGGATCATCGGGCCGCACACGTCGCCGGTGGCGGGGCAGCCGTCGGTCAGGGCCAGCCGCGCACCGCCCGGCAGCCGGACGTACCCCGTGCTCTCCGACGGCGTGCGGTCCCGGGTGACCTTGATCCCGGCCTCGTCGATCAGCTCCGGCAGGACGGCGGACGGCCCGGCGAGCTTCGCGTGCACCGCGACCGCCGCGGGCGCCGGGCACGGCTCGGCGGTGTGCGGGAGCTGCTCGGCGGCGCCCTCGGCGTAGTCGTACCAGCCCCGCCCCGACTTGCGGCCCAGCAGGCCGGACGCCACGAGGTTCCGCTGGGCGAGGGAGGGGGTGAACTTCGGGTCCTGGAAGAAGCCCTCCCACACCGAGCGCGTGACCGCCTCGTTCACGTCCTGGCCGATGAGGTCCATCAGCTCGAACGGGCCCATACGGAAGCCGCAGGACTCGCGCAGTACCGCGTCGATGGTGGCGGGGTCGGCGGCCCGCTCCTCGTACAGGCGCAGGGCCTCCGCGTAGAAGGGGCGGGCGATGCGGTTGACGATGAAGCCCGGTGTGTCGGCGCTGCGTACGGGGGACTTGCCCCAGGCCGCGGCCGTCTCGTACGCGGTCGTGGCCGCCGCCGGGTCCGTCCTGAATCCGCTGACGACCTCGACGAGGGGCAGAAGCGGCGCCGGGTTGAAGAAGTGCAGGCCGACGAAGCGGCCGGGAAGGCGCAGCGCGCCCGCGACGGCGGTCACGGACAGGGACGAGGTGTTGGTGGCCAGCAGGCAGCCCGCGCCGACCACGTCCTCCAGGGCCGCGAACAGCTCCTGTTTGGCGCCGAGTTCCTCCACGATGGCCTCGACGACGAGTGCGGCGTCGGCGAGTTCGCTCAGCGCGGTGGCGGGGGTGAGGCGCGCACGGGCCGCGTCGCGTACGGCGGGCTCCATCCGCCCCTTCTCCACCAGGCGGTCCAGGCGCCGCCCGACCGCCGAGGCGGCCTCCAGGGCACGGCCCGGCACCGCGTCGTAGAGAAGCACCGGATGGCCCGCGACCAGCGCGACCTGCGCGATTCCCTGGCCCATGGTGCCCGTGCCGACGACGGCGACGGTGCGGCCCGCTTCGATGGCTGTCATGACGGCTCATCCTCCCCGACAGAGTTGTCCACAGGTTCGCCGGACCCCCTTGCCCCGACCGATCGTTCGGTTACTCTAGCCCCGTCGCCCAAATTGCTCCCAGCCCCTGCCCCAGCCCCGCTCGACGAGGAGTTGGTCTTCGATGGCCGTCGAACTGACCTCAGCGCAGTTGCTCGAAAAGCACCGCCCGACGCTCGACCAGGCGCTGGAGGCGATCCGTACCCGCGCGTACTGGTCCCCGCACCCCGAGCACCCGAAGGCCTACGGGGAGAACGCCGCGGCGGACGGCCAGGCCGCCTTCGAGGCGCTCCGCGGCAAGCGGTTCGAGCTGGACCAGCCCGGCACCGACGACTGGGCGGGCGGGGAAGTGTCCCCGTACGGCATCGGGTTGAACATCGCTTACCCGCACCCGGACGCGGACGTGCTGCTCCCCGCGATGCGCGCGGCGATGCCCGCGTGGCGCGACGCCGGGCCGCAGACCCGGGCACTGGTGTGCCTGGAGATCCTGTCGCGCATCAGCGCGCGTACCCACGAGTTCGCGCAGGCCGTGATGCACACCAGCGGCCAGGCGTTCATGATGGCGTTCCAGGCGGGCGGGCCGCACGCACAGGACCGCGGCCTGGAGGCCGTCGCGTATGCCTACGCTGAGCAGGTCCGCACCCCGGACCAGGCCGCGTGGTCCAAGCCGCAGGGCAAGCGCGACCCGCTGGAGCTGGCCAAGTCCTTCACGCCCGTGCCCCGCGGCATCGCCCTGCTGGTCGGCTGCAACACCTTCCCGACGTGGAACGGCTACCCGGGCCTGTTCGCCTCCCTGGCCACCGGTAACCCCGTCCTGGTCAAGCCGCACCCGCGGGCCGTGCTGCCGCTCGCGCTCACCGTCCGGGTGGCGCGCGAGGTGCTGGCCGAGGCCGGGTTCTCCCCCGACCTGGTGGCCCTGGCCGTCGACCGGCCCGGCGAGGGCCTGGCCAAGACCCTCGCGGTGCGCCCCGAGGTCCGCATCATCGACTACACGGGTTCCACGGAGTTCGGCGACTGGCTGGAGGCCAACGCGCCCCAGGCGGCCGTCTACACGGAGAAGGCCGGCGTCAACACGGTCGTCATCGACTCGACGGACGACTACAAGGGCATGCTCGGCAACCTCGCCTTCTCGCTGTCCCTGTACAGCGGCCAGATGTGCACCACCCCGCAGAACCTGCTCATCCCCCGCGACGGCATCACCACGGACGCGGGACCGAAGTCGTACGACGAGGTCGTCGGCGACCTCGCCGGCGCGGTGAACAAGCTGCTGGGCGACGACGCGCGGGCCAACGCCCTGCTGGGCGCGATCGTCAACCCGCAGGTCAAGGAGCGGATCGAGGCCGCGTCGGGGCTGGGCGAGGTGGCCCTGCCGTCCCGCGAGGTGGCCAACCCCGAATTCCCTGACGCCACGGTCCGTACGCCCGTGATGGTCAAGATGGACGGCGCGCGCAAGCTCTGGGAGGGCGCGGGCGCCGACGCCGCCTACCTGTCGGAGTGCTTCGGCCCGGTCTCCTTCGCGGTGGCCGTCGACTCCGCAGCGGACGCGGTGGACCTGCTGCGGCACACGGTCCGCGGCAAGGGCGCGATGACGGTCGGCGCGTACACCACCTCCGAGGAGGTGGAGAAGCTGGTGGAAGAGGCGTGCCTTGAGGAGTGCGCGCAGCTCTCCCTCAACCTGACCGGCGGGGTGTACGTGAACCAGACCGCCGCTTTCTCCGACTTCCACGGCTCGGGCGGCAACCCGGCGGCGAACGCGGCGTTGTGCGACGGCGCGTTCGTGGCCAACCGGTTCCGGACGGTGGAGGTGCGCAGGCCAGCTCAAGAGAAGGCCTGACCGGACGCTTCCTAGAGGAGCACCGGCCCGGTCGCCCCGGTCATGCCGCCCGGGGCGGCCGGGGCCGCCGTGGTGCGCGACATCCAGTGGAAGAGGCCCATGGCGACGCTCGTGGCCAGGTTGAAGCTGGACACCCGCGCCTGCATCGGCACCGCGACCAGCGCGGACGCCCGTTCCCGCAGCTCGTCCGAGATCCCCTGGCGCTCGGACCCGAAGGCCAGGACCGCGTCGTCGGGAAAGGTCACGGAGCGGATGTCCACGCCCTCCGGATCGAGCGCGTAGACCGGCCCCGGCGGCAGCTCGGGCAGCGTCAGGCGCTCCACGGCGCTCGCGAAGTGCAGGCCCGCGCTGCCGCGTACCGCGTTGGGGTGCCAGGGGTCGAGCGAGCCGGTGGTGACGACTCCGGTCGCGCCGAAGCCGGCCGCCAGGCGGACGACCGCTCCGATGTTGCCCAGGTTGCGCGGGTTCTCCAGGAGGACGACGGGGGCGGGGCGCGGCGTCTCGCGGAGCCTGGCCAGGTTCGCCGCGGCGTCGGGGCGCAGGGCGAGGGCCGCGACGCCCGTGGGGTGGACCTTCGGCACCAGCGTGCGCAGGGTCGCGGCGGGCACCTGCTCGGCCAGCGTGTCGAGCGTGCCGGTGAGGTCCCCGGCCAGCTCGTCGGCGAGCGCCAGCAGGGCGGCTTTGTCGCTGGTCAGCACGTGCCGTACGGCGCCGTGGAAGCGCAGCGCGTGCTTCAGGGCGTGGAAGCCGTCCAGAAGGACCGCGGCCGGGTCCCCGGCGCTCGCACGCCAGCGCCGTACCGGATCGTCCGCGGTCCCGTTCTCGATCATTTCCCCACTATCTCAACTGTCCGACGGGCGGACACCCGCCGCCTGCCCGGCACCGCCCGGCCCGGCAGGCGCCGGCACCGTGGGCGCTGATGCCGCGCCGCCCGTACGCCGGGGGAGTACCCGGTCGCGTACGGCGGAGACCCGGGCGCCCAGCCAGACCAGGAAGACGGTCGGCAGGAAGACCGCGTCCGCCGTGATCATCGCGAGTGAGAAGAACGGCAGGCCCAGCAGGAACGCGATCGACAGGTGCTCCGTGATCATCACGACCAGCAGGACGTTCTTCAGACGGCGGTTGAAGAGCGTGAAGGGGAAGGCGACCTGCACGATCACGGTGCCGTAGGTGATCAGCATGATCATCAGGCCGTTGTCCGCGAGCACCCTGGACAGGTCGGGCCAGGGCGAGAAGTAGTCCAGGTGCATCGGGTAGTAGACCGCGGTGCCGTCCTGCCAGCGCGAACCCTGGATCTTGTACCAGCCGGCGGTGGCGTAGATCAGGCAGACCTCGACGACGATGACCAGCAGGGCGCCGTTGTGCACCAGCTTGGTGATCATGTCGAGCACGGTGCGCGGCTCGCCCGGCGCGTACCGCCGGACCGCCCACCAGAGGCCGTGGGCGAGCCACAGGGCCCACAGGGCCAGGCCCCAGCCCACGTGGGGGACGGGCCCGGGGCCGAACCAGGAGAGGCTGGACAGGCCCAGGGACTGGGCGACCAGGAGGGCGAGACCGAGGACCGCCCAGAGGACGATGCCGGTCGCGTCGCGCTCGGGCAGGGCGGTCGCACCGGTGCGCGCACGCTTCGCCGCACGGCGGGCGTCCAGCGACCACACCTGTGCACAGCGGGTCAGCACCAGGTACATCGCCATCAGGTGGATGACGTTGTCGCCGCCGTCCCCGACGAAGATGCTGCGGTTCTGCAGCGAGAGCACGCCCACCATGAACAGCACCGACATGGTGCGGGTGCGCCAGCCGACCAGCAGCAGCGCGCTCGTGACGATGGCGAGGGCGTAGACGAGTTCGAACCAGCCGCGGCTGTCGGACCAGGTCAGGACCGAGAAGGCGCCGTTGTCGCCGAGCAGCCGGCGCGCCATGTCCCCGCTCCAGGGGCCGGTGGGGCCGTAGAGCTCCTGCCGGTGCGGCCACTCCCGCAACAGGAAGAACAGCCAGGTGGCGGCGAACCCGATGCGGAGCACGGCGGACTGGTACGGGGCGAGGGCGCTGCCGGTGACGCGGGCGAAGGCGCGGCCGAAGGCCCGCTCTATCCGTGTCTCCCCGGTGGCCCGCTGCTTCGGGGGCTGCCCGGCGGGCGCGACCACGGTGGGCCACGCGGTGGGGGCGCCGGACTCCGCGGCCGCGGCCGTTCCGGTTCCCGAGGTCGTTTCCGCTGCCGTTTGCGGCACCGTTTCCGACGCCGCTTCGGACGTCTGCGGAGGCACCCTGTGCGCTGTCACTGGATCGTCGCTCCTTCGGGCAGGTCGCCTGCGGTGACCGGCCACCAGGGCAGCTCGCGGTACCTGGGCTTGTCGCTGATCTTCTCCGTGCCCCACGGCGGCGGACTGACGGCCGTCGTCATCGAGCGGACCTGCATCTGCTCGACCGTGCCACGCGCCGCCCACTGCGCGCTCATGCGCTGCATGACGATCCGCCGCAGGTACTGCTCGGACAGCTCGCCGCGCATGCCGCCGCCGCGGTTCTGCGCGTCGTGGGTGCTGAGGAAGAACTCCCAGGCGCGGCGGAGTTCGTTCTGCTGGGTGTGGCTGGGCATGGGATTGTGCAGCAGGGCCTGGCCGTCGGCGGCGGTCAGGTCGCTCCATCCGGTGGTCACCGGGTCGCCGGACCGGGTACGCAGCTGGGCGCGCACCTGCACCGCGATGTTCTGCTGCAACGGGTTGGGCGCGAACAGCTTCCAGTTCTGTTCGTACTCCGGGAAGACGTAGTCGTTGACCAGCGGGCCGTGCTGCTTGCTGAGCGTGTTCGGCGGGGCGACGTGCAGGAACATCATCGCCAAGTGGATCGCGACGGCCAGCGCCACCGCGCCTGCCGCCACGGTCGTCACGATGCGTGACGGCAGCGAGAGCGCGGCTGGTGGCCGCGATTCGTCCCCGTTTACCTGCATTCTTGCCCCGTTCCCAGATCCCGTGCGGCTTTTCACCGCCCGGGAACCGTACCTAGGCGGCCCCACCCGGCACACCCTCCCCTGAGTTATCCACAGGCTTGACACCCCGCACGCCCGGCCACACCATTGAACCGAACGATCGGTCGGTCGGGAGGCTGGGGGATCACATGACGACGATTGCGCCGGGCAGGGAGTCCCAAGCGGACTGGCAGGCGGACTTCGACGCGGCCGTCGCCGCGGACGAGCGCATCGAACCGCGCGACTGGATGCCGGACGCCTACCGCTCGTCCCTCGTGCGCCAGATAGCGCAGCACGCCCACTCCGAGATCATCGGCATGCAGCCGGAGGCGAACTGGATCACCCGCGCGCCGTCGCTGCGCCGCAAGGCGATCCTGATGGCCAAGGTGCAGGACGAGGCCGGACACGGCCTGTATCTGTACAGCGCGGCGGAGACCCTCGGCGCGAGCCGCGACGAGCTGCTGGACAAACTGCACTCCGGCCGCCAGAAGTACTCCTCCATCTTCAACTACCCGACGCTGACCTGGGCCGATGTCGGAGCCATCGGCTGGCTGGTGGACGGCGCCGCGATCACCAACCAAGTCCCCCTGTGCCGCTGTTCGTACGGGCCTTACGCCCGCGCCATGGTCCGGGTCTGCAAGGAGGAGTCCTTCCACCAGCGCCAGGGGTACGAACTCCTGCTGGCCCTGAGCCGCGGCACGGAAGCGCAGCACGCCATGGCGCAGGACGCGGTCGACCGGTGGTGGTGGCCGTCGCTGATGATGTTCGGCCCGCCCGACGACGAGTCGGCGCACTCCGCGCAGTCCATGGCCTGGAAGATCAAGCGGCACTCCAACGACGAGCTGCGCCAGCGCTTCGTGGACATCTGCGTGCCCCAGGCCGAGACGCTCGGCCTCACGCTCCCCGACCCGGACCTGTCGTGGAACGAGCAGCGCGGCCACTGGGACTTCGGCCCCATCGACTGGAACGAGTTCCGCGAGGTGCTCAAGGGCAACGGGCCCTGCAACGAACAGCGGATCACCCAGCGGCGCCGGGCCCACGAGGACGGCGCCTGGGTGCGGGACGCCGCCGCCGCGTACGCGGCCAAGCACGGGGAGGGAAACCGATGAGCACGACCGGTCCGGAGGGACAGGCCGGCACGGAAGCCGGCAAGGACGGCCGGGCAGGCGCCCCGGCAGGGGCTTCGGCGGGCCCCACCGACTGGCCGCTGTGGGAGGTCTTCGTGCGCAGCCGGCGCGGCCTGTCGCACACCCACGCCGGCAGCCTCCATGCCCCGGACGCCACCATGGCCCTGCGCAACGCCCGCGACCTGTACACCCGCCGTTCCGAAGGCATCTCGGTCTGGGTGGTGCCCTCCGCCGCGATCTCCGCCTCCTCCCCCGACGAGAAAGACTCGTTCTTCGAACCGGCCGCCGACAAGCCCTACCGCCACCCGACCTTCTACGAGATCCCGGACGGGGTGCAGCACCTGTGAAGCCCGTACGGACCGCAGCGGACACGGCCCCGGCGCTGGCCCTCGGGGACGACGCCCTCGTCCTCTCCCACCGGCTGGGTGAGTGGGCGGGACACGCCCCCGTCCTGGAAGAGGAGGTGGCCCTCGCCAACATCGCGCTGGATCTCCTCGGCCAGGCCCGCGTCCTGCTCTCGCTCGCCGGCGACGAGGACGACCTGGCGTATCTGCGCGAAGAGCGCTCCTTTCGAAACCTCCAGCTCGTCGAGCAGCCCAACGGCGACTTCGCCCACACCATCGCCCGTCAGCTGTACTTCTCCACGTACCAAGAACTCCTGTACGGACAACTGTCCGCGGGCGACGGCCCCTTGGTTCCGCTGGCGGCCAAGGCGGTCAAGGAAGTCGCCTACCACCGGGACCACGCCGAGCAGTGGACCCTGCGCCTGGGAGACGGCACCGAGCAGAGCCACGAACGCATGCAGCGCGGCCTGGACACGCTGTGGCGCTTCACCGGCGAGCTCTTCGAGCCCGTACCGGGACTGGACCTGGACCTGACCGCCCTGCACGACGACTGGTCCACGCGCGTCGAAACCATCCTGGCGCGTGCCACCCTCTCCGTCCCCCAAGGCCCGCAGCGTGGCGCCTGGACCGCGGGCGCCGGGCGCCAGGGGCTGCACACCGAGCCGTTCGGCCGCATGCTCGCCGAGATGCAGCACCTGCACCGAAGCCACCCGGGGGCGACATGGTGACCACCACCCTCGAAGAACGGCTGCGCGAACTGGCCGGCTCCGTACCCGACCCGGAGCTGCCGGTCGTGACCCTCGCCGAACTGGGCGTCCTGCGCGGACTGCGGATGACGGGCCCCGGGCAGGTGGAGGTGGACCTCACGCCGACCTACACGGGCTGCCCCGCCATCGAGGCCATGTCCGCCGACATAGAGCGCGTCCTCCAGGAGAACGGCATACCGCGGGTAGCGGTCCGCACGGTCCTCAGCCCGCCCTGGACGACCGACGCGATCACAGCCGAGGGCCGCCGGAAGCTGGCCGAGTTCGGCATCGCCCCGCCCCGCCCCACCGGCCCAGGCGGCGGCCCCGTGCCGGTCGACCTGGCCATCCGCTGCCCGCACTGCGGATCGACCGAGACCACTCTGCTCAGCCGGTTCTCCTCCACCGCCTGCAAGGCGCTGCGCCGCTGCGAGACCTGCCGTGAACCGTTCGACCACTTCAAGGAGTTGTGATGTTCCACCCGCTCCGGGTCGCGGAGATCGAACGGCTCACGGACGACGCGGTGGCCGTGACCTTCCGGGTGCCGCCCGAGCTGCGCGAGACCTTCCGGCACGTCCCCGGCCAGCACATAGCGGTGCGCCGGACGGTGGAAGGGAAGGAGATCCGCCGTACGTACTCGATCTGCACCCCGGCTTCGGACGAGCCCACGCTGCGGGTGGGCATCCGGCTGGTCGAGGACGGCGCGTTCTCGACGTACGCGCTCAAGGAGCTGTCCGCAGGCGACACGGTCGAGGTCATGGCGCCGGCCGGCCGGTTCGTGCTGGAGCCCCGGCCCGGCCGGTTCGTGGGGATCGTCGGCGGCAGCGGCATCACACCGGTGCTGTCCATCGTCTCGACGCTGCTGGCCCGGCAGCCTGACGCCCGCTTCTGTCTGGTCCGCAGCGACCGCACGGCGGCTTCGACGATGTTCCTGGAAGAAGTGGCCGACCTCAAGGACCGCTTCCCCGACCGCTTCCAGCTCGTCTCCGCCCTCTCCCGCGAGGAGCAGCAGTCGGGCCTGCCGTCAGGCCGCCTCGACGAGGCGCGGCTGCGGGAGCTGCTGCCCGCCCTGCTGCCCGTGGGAGCCGTCGACGGCTGGTACCTGTGCGGCCCCTACGGCCTCGTACAGGCAGCGGAACGGGCCCTGCGCGGGCTCGACGTCCCCCGCAACCGTATCCACGAAGAGATATTCCACGTAGCGGACGATGTAGCCGAACCCGCCGCCATCGAGCCCGCCACCACCGAGTCCGCCCCCACCGGGAACGCGGCCTCCTCCCTCGGCGCCACCCCAGCCCTCCGCACGCCCGCGCACAGCACCGTGACCGCGACCCTGGACGGCCGCGCGGGCAGCTGGCCGGTGCGGGACGGTGAATCGCTGCTGGAGACGGTGCTGCGCAACCGCGCGGACGCCCCGTACGCCTGTAAGGGAGGCGTGTGCGGCACCTGTCGCGCGTTCCTCGTATCGGGCGAGATACGGATGGACCGCAACTATGCGTTGGAGGCCGAGGAAGTCGAGTCGGGCTATGTGCTGGCCTGCCAATCGCATCCCGTGACGGAAAAGGTGGAGCTGGACTTCGACCGCTGACCCCATTCACAATTCCTGCAACCTGTTCTACCTTGACGCCTCGTCAGGTCTTGGGCGTGAGGCACGCGGGAGGACAGGCCAGTGGACTTCACCTTCACCGAGGAGCAGCAGGCGGCCGTCGAGACGGCACAGGCCGTTTTCGCGGACGTGGCCCCGGACGGCGTGCCCAGCCCCGCGCTCACCGCCGGAGCCGTTGCCGACGACTTCGACCGGCCCCTGTGGCGCAAGCTGGCCGAAGCCGACCTGCTGAGTCTGCTGCTCGCCTCCGAGCACGGCGGTGCGGGCCTGGACGCGATCGCACTCTGCCTCGTACTACGCGAGTCGGCCAAAGTACTCGCCCGCGTACCGCTGCTGGAGAACAGCGCAGCGGCGCTCGCGGTGCAGACGTACGCCGATGCCGGGCTGCGCGCCGACGTACTGCCCAGGACAGGCCGCGGCGAACTGGTCCTGACCGTCGCCGCCAGTGGCCGCACCGGGCACGACCCGGCCGAACTCGCGGTGAACGCCCGGCAGGACGACTCCGGGTGGGTGCTCGATGGCGTACAGACCGCCGTGCCCTGGGCGCAGAGCGCCGACCGCGTTCTCGTCCCCGCCCACACCGGCGACGGAACCGCCGTACTCGCCCTCATACCCCGCGACCGGGACGGCGTCAGCCTCCACGACCAGGTCTCCACCAGCGGCGAACGCCTCGCGGAAGTCCGCCTGGCCTCCGTCCGGACGGCCCCCGAAGAGATGATCACCGACCCAGGCGCCTGGGATGGGCTGCGCAACCTCCTCACCACCGGCACCTGCGCGCTGGCTCTCGGCCTGGGCCAGGCCGTACTGGCCATGACCAGCGCGTACACCGCGAAGCGCGAACAGTTCGGCTTCCCCGTCGCCACTTTCCAGGCGGTGGCCGTCCAGGCCGCCGACCGCTATATCGACCTCCGCGCCATGGAAGCCACCCTGTGGCAGGCCGCCTGGCGCATCAGCAGCGGCGCGAACGGCGCGCTGCCGCCCGCGGGAGACGTGGCGGTGGCCAAGATCTGGGCTTCGGAAGGCGTACGCCGTGTCGTACAGACCGCCCAGCACCTGCACGGCGGCTTCGGCGCGGACACGGACTACCCACTGCACCGCTACCACGCCTGGGCGAAGCAACTCGAACTGTCCTTGGGCCCGGCCGCCGCTCACGAAGAAGCGCTGGGCGACCTGCTGGCGGCCCACGCCTTGGGCTGATCAGCCGACGCGCACCCTCAGGTGAACCGCGGCCGCACGGCCCGGGTCAGACGACGGTGCCCGCCCCGCCCTTGCCGTCCGTCACGGGCCGGCCCGCGGCTTCCCACGCCTGCATGCCGCCGTCGACGTTCACCGCGTCGATGCCCTGCTGGATCAGGTACTGGGCCACCTGCGCCGACCGGCCGCCGACCCGGCAGAGCACGTAGACCTTGCCGCCGTCGGGCACCCGCTCCGTGAACTCGCCGTACCGGGCGACGAACTCGCTCATCGGAATGTGCAGGGCGCCTTCGGCGTGCCCCGCCTCCCACTCGTCGTTCTCCCGTACGTCCAGGAGGAAGTCCTCGGACGTGAGAGCGTCGACACCGACCGTGGGCAGAGAACCAAAGTGCATGGACCCGACGCTACCCGACCAGCTGGGCAAGGTACGCCTCGCGTTCGGCAACGTCCGCGAGCAGCTTCTCGGCGATCTCGTCCAGCAGCCCGTCCGGGTCCTGGGGCGCCATTTTGATCATCGCTCCGATCGCGCTCTCCTCCAGCTCGGCGGCGGCTGCCGCCAGCAGTTCCTTGCGCGCGGCCAACCACTCCAGCCGGGCGTAGAGCTCCTCGCTCTCGCTCAGCCGCTGCTCCTGCGGCGCGGGCCCGGCCTCCCACTCGCGGGCCAGTTCGCGCAGCGCGGCCTCGTCCCCGGCCCCGTAAGCGGCGTTGACCCGCACGATGAAGGCGTCCCTGCGCTCGCGTTCGGCCTCGTCCCGCGCCAGGTCGGGGTGAGCCTTGCGCACCAGGTCGCGGTAGACCCGACGGGCCTCCTCGCTGGGGCGGACCTTCTGCGGCGGCCGGACCGACTGCTCGGTGAGCATCGCCTCGGCCTCCGGATACAGGCCCTCCGAGCCCATCCACCCGTGGAAGAGCTCCTCCACGTCCGGCATCGGCAGCACCGCCGCCCGCGCCTCCCTGGCCTTGCGTACGTCCTCGGGATCACCCGTACGAGCCGCCACCGCCTCGGCGATCCGGGCGTCCAGCTCGTCCAGCCGCGCGTACATGGGGCCGAGACGCTGGTGGTGCAGCCGCGAGAAGTTCTCCACCTCCACCCGGAAGGTCTCCACCGCGATCTCGAACTCGATCAGCGCCTGCTCGGCCGCCTCCACGGCCCGCGCCAGCCGCCGGTTCGCCGGCTCCTGCGGTTCCCGGGGCTCCTCGGAACGCCCGTGATCCTCGGCCCCTGGTCCCTGCGCCTGCGGGCCGGGGCCACCAGGCCCCGGACTCTGGGGCCTGCCGGGGGCCTCACCACCCCGAACATCCTGAGTTTGCTGCCCATAGCCCTGCCCGCCGTGGTCGGCGGGGCCCGTGTAGCCCGCCGGCCCGTGGTCGGCGTGTGCGTCCTGGCCGCCCTGCGCGTTCTCCGCCTGCGAGTTCGTCACCCGGCCACCCTACGGCCCGGCCCGGCCCCGCTCCGACCCCCGCCTCGGCTCAGCCCCCCGTCTCCGCGGCTGTCCGCCCGCTCTTGATCGCCGCGACCAGCTCCGCATGGTCGGCCTCCGTACGATCCGCGTAAGCCACCGCGAAATCGGCCAGCGCCTCGTCCAACGCCGCCCCCTTCCCGCAGTAGCCCGCGACCACACGCGGGTCGGCGCTGTGCGCATGAGCCCTGGCCAGCAGCGCACCCGTCATGCGCGCGTAGTCGTCAATCTGATCGTCGGCGAGGGCGGTGGGGTCGACGCTGCCTTTACGGTTCCGGAACTGACGCACCTGATAGGGCCTCCCCGCCCCCTTTCCGCCGTTCGAAGGGGTGCCCGCGGCCGGTGGGGCCTCCGGGTCGTGCACTGTTGTCCAGCCCAGCAAGCTGTCGCTGACGACCTGTATGCGGCGTTGTCCGAGGACGATCCGCCGGCCCTCGTGCGGCACCGCGGGGGCCGGGAAACCCGCCTTCGCCGCGTACGGGGCCAGTGCCGAGCTGCGCGCCTCCTTCACCTGGAGCACCAGCGGCTCACCGCGGTGATCCAGCAGCAGCACCACGTACGAGCGCAATCCGACGCTTCCCGTGCCCACCACGCGGAACGCCACGTCCTGCACCTCATACCTGGCCAGCAGCGGCAGCCGGTCCTCCGGCAGGGTGTCCAGGTAGTCGGTGAGCGAGGCAGCCACCGCGGCGGCTTCCGCGTCCGATATGCGCCGCAGTACGGGTGGAGCGTCCACGAACTTCCTGCCGCCCCCGGGTATCGCCTCCGTCGACTTCGCCGCGAACCGCGCGCTCGTGTTCCTGCGCGCCTTCTCCGCCACCCGCTCCAGCGTGCCGAGCAGGTCCCGGGCGTCCGTGTGGGAGACCAGGCGCTCGTCGGCTATCGCGTTCCAGGCGTCGGCGGCCGGCATGCCCGCCAGCAACCGCATCGTGCGCCGGTACGCGCCGGTCGCGTCCCGGGCCGCCTCCCGGCACTGATCCTCGCTCGCACCGGCCTCCCGGCCGGCCAGCACCAGTGAGGCCGCCAGCCGTTTCAGGTCCCACTCCCAGGGCCCGTACAGCGTCTCGTCGAAGTCGTTGAGGTCCATCACGAGCTTGGCGCGAGCGTCGCCGTAGAGACCGAAGTTGGCGGCGTGCGCGTCACCGCATAGCTGCGCTCCGATGCCGGTCACGGGGGTGGATGTCAGGTCGTACGCCATCAAGCCGGCGGACCCGCGAAAGAAGGCGAAGGGGTCTGCGGCCATGCGGCCGACCCGTATCCGGGTCAGCTCGGGAAGCCGGCCGGCGTTGGACTCCTCGACCATGGTCACCGCGTCGGGCCGCCCGGCATCGGGCGTGAACCGGCCGTGCCCAGAGCGCGGCGTCCGCTCCCGCAGTGCCTTGCCGACCGCCTTCGGCGCGGGCCCCCGCGCATCCGGCTTCGCGAATCCCGGTACGTACGGCAACCGCGACATCGCGCGCCACCTCCCCCTTCGTCCCCTGCACCGATCAGTGCCGGTGTTGGCGTCCGCACGCGCCGGGCCGATGCCGGCGCCCGGTCGGCCGCCGGCCTCCGCACGCTGTTCCCGCCGCGTGTGCACGACGGTACAGACAGGCCCCGCCTCGCGGCAGGGCCTGTGGATAACTCTGGGTAACTGAGCTTGGAGGGCTGGTGGCGCCGTTTCGAGCGGCCTCGCTTCAGACGCCGACCGCCTCTTCCATCTCCTCTTCGGCCGCTTCCCCGCTCGTGCCGTCCCCGGCCGCCGCATCGTGGGCCGGGCGGCGTTCCGGCACCGTCGCCGCCACCGCGGCTGCCGCGACGGCCGTCGCGTTCGCCGCGGCGCTCGCGGCCGCACGCCGCCGGCGCGCCTCGGCCAGCGCTGCCACGCCGACCACCGCGAAGCCCACGACCAGCCACAGCACCAGCGTCCAGACGTGCCCGGCCAGCCCGTTGCCGTCGAAGTAGACGTGGCTACGGGTGCCTTCCACGAAGCCCGCACCGTTCCAGAACGCGTGGAGAGACGCGAAGAAACCGTTCTGCATCTCGGGGCGGAAGACGCCGCCCGCCGAGGTGAAGTTGAGCATCACGAACAGCGCCATCACGCCCAGCGTGGTCCAGCGCTTGAGGAACGTGTGCAGCCCGGTGCCGATGAGCAGGATGCCCGCCGAGTACAGCCAGGCCATGCTCCACAGCCCCCACAGGCCGTGGTCGACGATGTGGAAGACCGGCCCGGCGAAGAGCGTGCCGAGAATGCCGACCACGAAGGAGGTGCCGACCGCCAGCATCGCCCGCATCCGTATCGGCAGTACGCCACCGGCGCCGCCGATCACCGCGACCGAGGCGTAGGAGCCGATGCTGACCGCGACCATCAGGAAGAAGATGCCCTGGCCCGTCGGGTCGTCCTCGGCCGGCGGGGCGACGTCGGTGACCTTCAGCGGCACGCCCTGCTGTGCCGCGATCGGCGTGAAGATCTTCTGCACCACGGTCGCGGTGGTGTCGGAACCGGCCGTCGCGACCACCAGCTCGGGTGCGGCCTTCGCCGTGCCGCCCGCGGTGGACTGCGCGCCGCCCCGGGAGGCGTGCGTGTCCATGACGTACGCGCCGAAGATCTCCTGGTGCTTGAGCTGGTCCACGGCCTCGGCCCGGCTGCCGACCGTGTGTACGTCCAGGGCGCCGTCCGACTTGTCGTTGATCGACTGGGCGAGCACCTGGGCGCCGGAGCCCGAGCCGACCACGGCGACGGGCAGGTGGTGCGGCGAGGGGTTGGCGAACGCGCCCAGGTAGGCCAGGCCCATACCGATGCACATCAGCAGCGGGGTGACCAGGTGGGTAAGGACATGCCGCAGGTCGGCGCGGTGATCGGGGCGGTGTTGGTGGTCGGGACGTCGGACCGAACTCATGGGTGGTGCCTTCTCAAGCTAGTCGCTCAGCGTCGGGGAGCCGTACAGAGTAGTTGGCTTATACAACTCACATTTCACGTTGTACTATACAACTACTTCAACGAAAGGCAACTCCCGTGCCCCGCAGAGACGAATCCGTCGAGACCATCCAGCAGGAGATGACCGCGTTCGCCCGCCGGGCACGCGCCACCGCCGCCCGTATGCACCCCGAGCTGTCGCTCGTCTCCTACACGCTGCTGGCACACCTCGACGACCAGCAGGGATGCCGGGCGACCGACCTCGCCGCGCACTACCTCCTGGACAAGTCCACGGTCAGCCGGCAGATCTCCGCACTGGAGAAGCTCGGCTTCGTGGAGCGCCGCGTCGACCCGGACGACCACCGCGTCCAGGTGCTGCACCCCACGGCCAAGGGCGCCCAGATGCTGGCCAACGTCACCGCCAGCCGCCGCCAGGCGTTCCACGAGCGGCTCGCCGACTGGGACGCAGCGGACCTGGAGCGCTTCGCCTCGTACCTGCTGCGCTACAACGCGGCCCAGGAACGGCTCGGCTGACAACAGCCCCGAGCGCCCCAACCGCACCTCGGGCGCCGGCGCTCCTTACTTGCGGAAGCGCTCCGGACAGCTCCCGCCGTCGGCGAGGTACGTCTCCGCCCACCGCCCCAGTGCCTTGAGCGCGGGCTCCAGCGCCCGCCCCGCCTCGGTCAGCCGGTACGAGACGCGCAGCGGCGGGCCTCCGTCCACCTCACGCACGACCAGGCCGGCCACGGACAGCTCCGTGAGCCGGTCCGAGAGCATGCGCTCGCTGATGCCGGGGATCGCCCGCCGCAGCCCGGCGAAGTACTCGGGCCCGGCGAGGAGTACGGACACGATCATGCCGGTCCAGCGTTTGCCGAACAGTCCGAAGACCCGGGCCATGCCGGTGTCCACCTGCCTGCATACCTCTTCGCCGCGCTCCGCCATGCGACCAGCGTACTGGTTTCTCGTTGGGTACTGCGAAAAAGTAAGCTACTGTGCTAAACATAGGAACATACGGAGTTCTCGCCAGGCCGTGCCCCGGCCGCGAACGAAGGACCGCATCATGGCCACTCTTCTGCACCTCGACTCCTCCCTGTCTGCCGGTGACGGATCCGCCTCCCGCGCGGTGACCACCACCTTCCGCAAGGCATGGGAGGAGCAGCACCCGGACGGCACCGTCATCTACCGCGACCTCGCCGCCTCCCCGCTGCCCCACCTGGACGCCCCGGGCTTCACCGCCGCCTTCGGCGACCCGGCCGACCTCTCCCCCGAGCAGCAGGCCGCCCTCGCGCGGCGCATCGAACTGGTCGAGGAGCTGGAGAACGCGGACGCCGTCGTCATCGGCGCCCCCATGTACAACTTCACGATCCCCTCCACGCTGAAGGCATGGCTGGACCACGTGATCATCATGGGCCGGGTCACCGGGGAGGAGTCCTCGCTCAAGGGCAAGCCGGTGACCATCGTCACCAGCCGCGGCGGCTCGTACGCCCCTGGCACGCCCCGCGAAGGCTTCGACTACGTCCAGAACTACCTGGAGGCCGTGCTCGGCACCATGTTCGGCATGGAGGTCGACTTCATCGTCCCGGAGCTGACGGCGGCCCCCACCAACCCGGCGATGGCGGAGCTGGTGCCGCTGTACGAAGCCTCCCGCGAGAAGGCCCTCCATGAGGCCGTCACCAAGGCCAAGGCCCTCGCCGAGCGCCTCGCCGCCTGACGGCCGCCCCGGGGCACCCGGCCTCGCGAGAGCTGGGGACGTACGGCCGGTCCGGCGTCCCCACAGCCCCCTCCCGCTACGGCCGGCCCCGGGGGCTCACGTCCCCAGGCCCGCGTCACGGGCCAGCAGCGCCGCCTGCACCCGGTTCTCGCACTCCAGCTTCGCCAGGATCCGGCTGACGTACGTCTTCACCGTCGCCTCGCTCATATGGATCCGCGCACCCGCGTCGGCGTTCGAGAGCCCCTCGCCGAGCAGCGACAGCACCTCCATCTCCCGTGCCGTCAGGACGGACAGCCGCTGTCTGGCCTCCTCGCCGCGGCGCGCCGCACCGCTCCCCCCGCCGGGGCCGCTGCCGTGCGCCGCCAAGGAATCCGCCACATGACGGGTCGCCACCGGCGACATGTAGGCGTGGCCGTCGGCCGCGGCACGCACCGCCCGGATCAGTTCGTCGGGAGCGGAGTCCTTCAGCAGGAAGCCCGCGCTTCCCTCGCCCATCGCACGCAGGACGTTCTCCCGCTCCCCGAACGTCGTCAGGATCAGGGCCCGTACGGACGGTGCCACCCGGCGCAGCTCCGCCAGCGCCGTCAGCCCGTCCATGACCGGCATCTGGATGTCCAGGAGCACCACGTCGGCGCCGCGGCCACGCGCCGCCTCGACGGCCTCCTTGCCGTTCCCCGCCTCGGCCACCACCGAGATGTCCGCGGCGGAGGTGAGGATCATCCGGATGCCGGCCCTGATGAGCGGTTCGTCGTCGGCGACGATCACCCTGATCACTCGGACTCCCGCACAGGCTCGGTCGGTTGTTCCCACGGACTGCGCCATCATCCCCCCGTTCACGCGCCGGTCCGTCCGGCCGCCCTCAGACCTTCCCCACGAAGGTCCGCTTCTCCACCAGCTTCCCGCCCTTGAAACAGAACCGGAACGCCCGCTCCTCCCCCCAGTCCTGGGACGTTTCCGTGGACGAGAACGTCTCACAGCGCGCGCCCTTCGGCTTGGCGGGCCCCTGGTCGTTCAGGCCGCTGCTCATGAACGACCCCGGAGGCAGCCGCTCGCGCACCTCGGCCTCCGCGCTGCCGACCTCCACCTCCTCGTAGGTGCCAGGCGCCACCGAGCCGTCCTGGACCGCCTTGAACAGCTCCACCATTCCCCAAGTGGTCACGACGCCCATGACCACGACCACGCCCGCCGCCAGACCGCACCCCACGGCGAACCCGTTCCGCCGGGTCTCCCCGCGGAAGGCACCCGCGTCCGGCGGCGCGTACACCTGCGACCAGTCGACGACCGGCTGGCCGTCCTTGCCGAGCCGCACCGCGGAACGCCCGCGGTGGGGGTCCACGGCCCCGCCGGGCGCGTACGGCGCGACCGGGCCCACCGCGGGCAGCGGCGGCTCCGGCGTCTCGGCCTGCGCGGCGGCCAGCGTCACCGGCCCGTACGGCAGCACCCCGGCGAGCCGGAATCCGCCGTCCGGCAACGGACCGCTGTGCACCATGCCGCCGACCAGCCGGGCCCGCTCCCGCAGCCCCGTCAGCCCCTGGCCGCCGCTGACCTCGGGCCCGTCGGCCGAGTCCGGTGGCACCGGCCCGTTGACGACCTCGACCAGCAGCGAGTCGGGTTCGTAGTGCAGCGACACCGTCACCGGAGCCCCCGACGCATGCTTGTGGGCGTTGGTCAGCCCCTCCTGCACGATGCGGTACGCGGCCCGGTCGACGGCCGGCGCGAGCGCGAGCGGCTCCCCGGAGCGGACTACGGATATTCGCGCCCCCGCGCTGCGCGAGGCCTCGGCCAGCCCGTCCACCTGGGCCACCCCGCGCTGCCCCGCGTCCGGCGCCGCACCGGAACCGATCACCGGATGCCCGCCGGCCGCGTCCTCGGTCTCGTCGCGCAGCAGGCCGACCACCTCGCGCAGTTCGCGCATCGCCGCCACCGAAGCGCCCCGCAGCACGCCGACCGCCTCCCGCTGCCGCCCGTTCAGCTCGGAGTCCACCTCCAGTGCGCCCGTGTGCACGGCGATCAGCGTCAGCTGGTGGCCCAGACTGTCGTGCATGTCCTGCGCGATGCGCTGCCGTTCCCGCAGCCGCGTCTGACGGGCGATCATCGCGTTCTCCCGCAGCAGCTGCGTACGCTGCGTGTGGAGCGTGTCCACCAAGGTGCGGTGCTGCGACCAGTAGCGGCTCGCTATGCCCGGCATGGCCACTATCGCCAGGAACGACACCGCCAACAGCATCAGCTTCTCCGGCGACACCAGCGGGAAGTCCTGGACCGTGGGCACCGCCATGCTCAGGACCAGCGCCACCGCGAACACCACCAGCGCCCGCGCACTGCCCGCGATCCGCCGGCCGGCCGACCAGCCCGCCACGATCAGCAGCGCCGATATGCCCACGAACAGCCAGCTCAGCGCGGCCGAGCCGATCAGGACCGTGCCGGGCAGGGCGCGGCGCAGCGGCGAGATCACCATCACCGCCACCGTCACGGCCCACGTGTGCGCCTCGCTGCTGCCGAAGAGCTTTTCCGAACCGAGCGCGACCAGCCCCAGCAGCAGGGCCAGCAGCACCTCGCCGACGACTCGGTACGGCGGCCACTGCTCCGGCCGGGACAGCCGCCGCCACAGCCGCCCGCCCGCGGCCCGGGCCGCCGCCCCCCGGGCCACCACCTGCGCTTTCCCCGTGATGTTCACGTACTGAGCGTAGGAAAACCCGCCCCGCCCGCGCAGTCGCCGTTCGTCGCTCCCCGTCGCGACGAAAGTCGCTAATCCCGTCCCCGGCCCGTCGCCCCCGGCCCGCGCCCCGCGCCCACGGCCACCGAAGCGCCCACGGCCAGCGCGCCCCCGAGCCACAGCACCCCCACGAGCCCCCAACCGTCCACGGCCCGCCCCCCGCCGAACGCGCCCAGCGCGATCGCCGCGTTGAACACCCCCACGAACAGCGCCGACGCCGCCTCCCTGGCCTCGGGCGCCACCACCATCAGCCACGTCTGCGTACTGACCGACACCCCTCCGTAGGCCAGCCCCCACACCACCAGCAGCGCCACCGCCCCCGGCACCCCCGCTCCCACCACGGGCACCAGCAACACCGCCCCCGCCAGCGCCCCGCTGAGCACCAGCAACGTCCCACGCGGCGACCGCCCCGCCCCCGCGCCGCCCAAGAAGTTGCCCGCCACCCCGGCGACTCCGTAAACCAACAGCAGCGTGCTGATCAGCTCGGGCCCGGCCCCGGACACCTCCTCCAGGACAGGCCGGACGTACGTGTACGCGGCGAAATGCCCCGCCACCAGCAACGCCACCACAACCAGCCCCGTACGCACCCGCGCGTCACGGAACAGCCGCAGCACCCCGCCCAGCCGTACCGCCCTCTCGGCAGGCAGCGGCGGCAGCAGTACCGCCAGCGCCACCGCGACCAGTGCCGACAGCACGCCCACCACGCCGAACGCCGCACGCCAGCCGCCGATTTCCCCGGTCAGCGTGCCCGCCGGCACCCCGAGCACCGACGCCACGGCCACGCCACTGAAGATCAGCGACGTCGCCGCGCCCACCGACCGCCGCACCACCAGCCGCACCGCGAGCCCCGCCGCGAGCGCCCACACCCCGCCCATCCCCAGCCCCACCAGCGCCCGCGCCGCCAGCAACACTCCGAAGACCGGCGCGTACGCGGCCAGCAGGTTGGCCACCGCCAGCATCGCCATCAGCGCGCACAGCACGATCCGCCGGTCCGTCCGGCCCACCGCCAGCGTCAGCGCCGGGGCCGCGAGCGCCGCGACCACCCCGGTCACCGTGAGTGTCAGGCCCGCCGTGCCGTCCGTGACCCCGAGCGCGCTCCCGATGGGCGTCAGCAGCCCCACCGGCAGCATTTCCGACGTCACCACCGTGAACGTGGCCGCGGCCAGCGCCACCACCGCGGGCCAGCCCCGGCCCGCTCCGCGCCCCGACTCGCCGCCCCGGCCCGTCGCTTGCCCGACAGTCGTCATGCATCCCAGCCAACGCGCGGCCGCCCTCGGGAACAACGGCGAACCCGTCATCATTCAATGCGCGAGGGTCATCGCTTCGCGAGGCCCCGGCCGTACGGCGAACCGGCCGTACGAGACACACCACCGAACCCGCACGGCCCACCCTCATGGCCGGTCATCCGCGGGTCTCGATCAGCGCTGCCTCCTCCAGCTCCCGGTAGGCCCGGCCGACGGTGTTGGCGGCCAGGCCGAGGTCCGCGGCCAGGCGGCGGATGGTCGGCAGCCGGGTGCCCACGGACAGCGTGCGGTCCTGGATCTGCCGGGCGAGCTGGGCGCGGAGCTGCTCGAATGGCGGGACGGGGGAGGCCGGGTCGATGACGATCAACGTCCTCACCGGGCGCTCGTGACGTGCTGTGCCACCGTGGAGCTCCGTTCGGTCCGCAGGGTGGTCAAGGCGAGCGTAATTGGCGCCCAGTGCGACGAAGGCCAGCCATGCGGCGTTCCACCAGCCAAGCGAGGTGCCGAACACCGAGGCGCCCGGCAGGCACCGCACCACGGTGGGTGTGGCGACGTCGCGGGCGTCTTCGACCCGCATGAGACGTCGGCGGTCAGCGAGACCTCGTCGTCGGCCACGACCGGGTGCACCAGGACATGGCGCGGCTGGACGACCATGCCGACCGCGACCCCGCACAGCCCGATGAGCAGGATGACCACCGCGTACCGCGCGGTGGAGTCCCGCACGGTCAGGGCACGGACGGCCAGCGCTGCCGCGCCCGCGAACGTGGCCACCGCGAACGCGGCGCGCGGCCCGCCGAGCACGGTGCGCCAGCCGAGCCGGACCGGGTGGGCAGCCCGTCGCGGCAACGTCGCCGCGGCCTCGCTTCCGTACCGGTCACGGGCCGGCCGTCACCGATGTGACGTAGCACTCACCGTTCTCTTCCCGGAACGGGCCGCGCGACGGCGTCCGACCGGCCCGCCCTCGCGGGAAGGGCTACGAAAGTCTCCCGACCGGAACGACAAAAGACCCCCGGTCCGGATATCCGGACCGGGGGGTCTTCTCTGTGCGCGAGGGGGGAGTTGAACCCCCACGCCCTTTCGGGCACTGGAACCTGAATCCAGCGCGTCTGCCTATTCCGCCACCCGCGCATTGGGTGTGTCGTTCGATTCTCTCACGTGATCCGGGCTGTTCCGTCCGGGCCTTGTGCGAGCGCCTTCCGACATCCAGAACATTAGCACGCTGGCAGGGGTGCAATCACATCCGTTCTCCGGAGCCCGCTCACGACTCCGTACAGGGGACCCGCACGAACCTCGCCGGCAGTCCGGTCAGCCGCACCCGGCGGTCCGGCCGCGCCCCTCTTCGACGCCGCACGGCCGGCCGCCGCACCCCCTTATCGCCGCCGCCACGAAGCCTGTGGACACACATCCGGCCACGTACCGGACCGGGCCGTCGCGACTGCGCCCCGGGCGGTCGGCGAACACGGCGGTTGCGGGACACTGTGAGCGGGGCACATCTACGATCGCAGTGCCATCGCAACGCCGGCGCGGTCGCATCGCGAAGCCATCGCGGTGACACGGCCCGGTGAACGCGACCGGTGACACGGCAGGACCACCACGGTGACGCCGCAGATCAACGCGGTGGCACCGGAGTGACGCAGCAGCAAGCAGGAGTGAGCAACCTTGTGAGGGGCGACACTCGTCCTCAAGGCGGGAAAGGGGAACCAGCCGTTTTCCCGGCGCGTGGATACGATCAGTAAGCAGTATCAGGACGACCCTGTCGAAGACCGACCTGACGAAGACTGAGGAAGGAGGTGCCCCGTGGGAGTACTGAAGCGCTTCGAGCAGCGTCTCGAAGGTCTCGTCAACGGCACCTTCGCCAAGGTGTTCAAGTCCGAGGTGCAGCCAGTTGAGATCGCCGGCGCTCTCCAGCGCGAGTGCGACAACAACGCCACCATCTGGAACCGCGACCGCACGGTCGTCCCCAACGACTTCATCGTCGAACTGAGCACCCCCGACTACGAGCGGCTCAGCCCGTACAGCGGGCAGCTCGGAGACGAGCTCTCCGGCATGGTCCGCGACTACGCCAAGCAGCAGCGCTACACCTTCATGGGCCCGATCAAGGTGCACCTGGAGAAGGCCGACGACCTCGACACCGGCCTGTACCGCGTCCGCAGCCGCACCCTCGCGTCCAGCACGTCCCAGGAGCACCCGGGTGCCGCCGCGGCGGCCCAGCGGCCCACCGCACCCAGGAGCAGCCCGTCCGGCCCCGGCGGTCATGTGGGCCCGCCCCCCATGCCCACCTCGCCGCCCGGAGCCGCCCAGCCGGCCCCCCGGTCGGCCCCGCCCGGCGCCGGGCCGCAGCCGTTCGCGCAGACCAGGCGCTGGATCGAGATCAACGGCAACCGCCACCAGATCTCGCGGTCCACGCTCGTCCTGGGCCGCAGCACCGACGCCGACGTACGGATCGACGACCCGGGAGTCTCCCGGCGGCACTGCGAAATCCGCGTCGGCACACCCCCGACCATCCAGGATCTGGGTTCTACCAACGGCATCGTGGTGGACGGGCAGCACACCACCCGCGCTACGCTCCGCGACGGCTCGCGGATCGTCGTGGGCAGTACCACCATCGTTTACCGGCAAGCCGAAGGGTGAAGCGGGGGCAATGTCAGAGCTGACCCTCACGGTCATGCGGTTGGGTTTCCTCGCCGTACTGTGGCTGTTCGTCATCGTGGCCGTCCAGGTCATCCGCAGCGATCTGTTCGGCACGCGTGTCACGCAGCGCGGCGCCGCCCGCCGCGGTGGCCAGGAGGCGCGTTCGCAGCAGCGCCAGCAGGCCGCACCACCGCAGCAGCGCCGCCAGGAGGGCGGCCGCGGCAACAACCGTCAGCGCCGCGGTGCCCCCACAAAGCTGGTGGTCTCCGAGGGCACGTTGACGGGTACGACCGTCGCCCTCCAGGGCCAGACCATCTCCCTGGGACGCGCGCACGACTCCACGATCGTGCTGGACGACGACTACGCCTCCAGCAGGCATGCCAGGATCTACCCGGACCGTGACGGCCAGTGGATCGTCGAGGACCTCGGGTCCACCAACGGCACGTATCTCGACCGGACCCGACTGACGACCCCGACACCGATTCCGCTGGGAGCCCCGATCCGCATCGGCAAGACCGTCATCGAGCTGCGGAAGTAGTACGACAATGAGCGAGCGGAGCGAGCGAGCCGCGGCGGTCCACTCGACGGACCCGAGCGTGCTCCCGACCGGAGGGTGGGCACCGTGCGGATGTACCCCGAGCCGACGGGCGAGGTGCGTATGAGTCTGTCACTGCGCTTCGCCGCCGGATCGCACAAGGGCATGATCCGGGAGGGCAACGAGGACTCCGGCTACGCCGGCCCGCGCCTGCTCGCCATCGCCGACGGCATGGGCGGCCAGGCCGCCGGCGAGGTCGCCTCCTCCGAAGTGATCTCCACCCTCGTCCAGCTCGACGACGACGTCCCCGGCTCCGACATCCTCACCTCCCTCGGTACGGCCGTACAGCGCGCCAACGACCAGCTGCGCGTCATGGTCGAGGAGGACCCGCAGCTGGAGGGCATGGGCACCACCCTGACCGCCCTGCTGTGGACCGGCCAGCGGCTCGGCCTCGTACACGTCGGCGACTCCCGCGCCTACCTGCTGCGCGACGGCGTCCTGACGCAGATCACGCAGGACCACACCTGGGTGCAGCGGCTCGTCGACGAGGGCCGGATCACCGAGGAGGAAGCCACCACCCACCCGCAGCGCTCCCTGCTGATGCGCGCGCTGGGCAGCGGCGACCACGTCGAACCCGACCTGTCGATCCGCGAGGTACGGGCCGGCGACCGCTACCTGATCTGCTCGGACGGCCTTTCCGGCGTGGTCAGCCACCAGACCCTCGAAGACACCCTCGCCAGCTACCAGGGCCCGCACGAGACCGTGCAGGAACTGATCCAGCTGGCGCTGCGCGGCGGCGGCCCCGACAACATCACCTGCATCGTCGCCGACGTCCTGGACGTCGACGCCGGTGACACCCTCGCGGGCCACCTGAACGACACCCCGGTCGTCGTCGGAGCGGTCGCCGAGAACCAGAACCAGCTCAGCGACCCCAGCACGATGCAGACCCCGGCCGCCCGCGCCGCCGAGCTGGGCCGCCACCGGGACGCTTCGCAGGCGGCGCCGGGCGGCGGCGCCTTCGGCCCGCCGGGCAGCGGCGACAACGACATCACGGGCCCCACGCAGGGCTCGTTCGGCGCGTTCATGGACGAGGACTACCTCAAGCCGGAGCGCCGCCGCGGCAAGTGGATCAAGCGGTCGCTGATCACCGTACTGGCGCTGGCCGTCGTCGGCGGCGGCCTGTACGCGGGCTACCGCTGGACGCAGACGCAGTACTTCGTCGGCGCCAAGGACGACCACGTCGCGCTGTACCAGGGCATCAGCCAGGACCTCGCCTGGATCAAGCTCAACAACGTCGACGAGGACCACCCCGAGATCGAACTCAAGTACCTCCCCGCCTACCAGCGCAACCAGGTCAAGGAGACCATCGCCGTCGACAGCCGCAACCAGGCCATCGACAAGGTCACCGAACTGGGCAAGCAGGCCAACGCCTGCCGGACGAAGGACGAGCGCGAGGCGGCGGAGCGCGAGGCGGCGGCCCGTAAGAAGGCCGAGGAAGAAGCCCGCAAGAACAAGAAGGCCGGCAAGCCCGGCACCCAGGCGGGCACGCCGCAGGCGACCCCGACACCCACACCCAGCCAGACGCCCCCCTCCGAGGAGCAGCAGAAGCTGGAAAAAAATTGCAGCACCCAGCAGTGAGGGCGTAGGGGGCCGTAGATCTGATGAGCAGCAGTACCACCACCACGACCACCGTGGGCACCATCGGTGCCCCGAGCCGCCGCAACACCGAGCTGGCCATGCTCGTCTTCGCGGTGCTCATTCCGGTGTTCGCGTACATCAACGTGGGCCTGGCCAAGGAGGGCTCGGTCCCGGCCGGCATCCTGGGCTACGCCCTCGGCCTGGGCCTGCTGGCCGGCGTCACCCACCTCGTCGTCCGCAAGTGGGCCCCGTACGCCGACCCGCTGATGCTGCCCATCGCGACCCTGCTGAACGGGCTCGGGCTGGTCTTCATCTGGCGCCTGGACCAGGAACCGCAGATCACCACCAAGCAGCTCGGCGGCGCCCTGGCCCCCGGGCAGATGATGTGGTCGACGCTCGGCGTCGCGCTGTTCCTCGGCGTGCTGATCTTCCTCAAGGACCACCGCGTCCTGCAGCGCTACACCTACATCTCGATGGTCGTCGCGCTGATCCTGCTGATCTCCCCGATCTTCTTCCCGGCCAAGTTCGGCGCCCGCATCTGGATCACCATCCCCGGTGTCGGATCGCTGCAGCCCGGTGAGTTCGCCAAGATCGTCATCGCGATCTTCTTCGCGGGCTACCTCATGGTCAAACGGGACGCGCTGGCGCTGGCCAGCCGCCGCTTCATGGGCCTGTACCTGCCGCGCGGCCGCGACCTCGGGCCGATCCTGGTCATCTGGGCGCTGAGCCTGATGATCCTGGTCTTCGAGACCGACCTCGGTACGTCCCTGCTCTTCTTCGGCCTGTTCGTGGTCATGCTGTACGTGGCCACCGAACGGACCAGCTGGATCGTCTTCGGCCTGCTGCTCAGCGGCGCCGGCGCGGTCGCGGTGGCCACCTTCGAGTCGCACGTGCAGACCCGTGTGCACAACTGGCTCAACCCCCTGGAGCTGCTGAACGGCGGCGTCACCGAAACCGCCCAGGCCATGTACTCCTTCGGCTCCGGCGGCATCCTCGGCTCGGGACTCGGCCAGGGCTACTCCCGCCTGATCGGCGGCATCGCCCCCAAGAGCGACTACATCCTCGCCACCGTCGGCGAGGAAGCCGGCCTCGCCGGCCTGATGGCGATCCTGCTGCTGTACGGCCTGCTCATCGAGCGCGGCATCCGTACGGCGCTGGCCGCCCGCGACCCGTTCGGCAAGCTGCTCGCCATCGGCCTGTCCGGAGCCTTCGCCCTCCAGGTCTTCGTCGTCGCCGGCGGCGTCACGGGCCTGATCCCGCTGACCGGTATGACGATGCCCTTCCTCGCCCAGGGCGGCTCGTCCGTCATCGCGAACTGGGCCCTGGTCGCGCTGCTGCTGCGCATCAGCGACACCGCGCGCCGGCCGGCCCCGGCCCCCGCCCCCTCCACCGACGCCGAGATGACCCAGGTGGTCCGCCCGTGAACAAGCCTCTGCGCCGCGTTGCGATCTTCTGCGGGCTGCTGGTTCTCTCCCTACTCATCCGCGTCAACTGGGTGCAGTTCGTCCAGGCCGACGAGCTGAAGAACGACACGAACAACCGGCGCGTGGCCATCGAGCGCTACAGCCAGCCGCGCGGCAACATCATCGTCGACGGCAAGGCCGTCACCGGCTCGACCACCAACGACAGCGGCGACTTCAAGTACAAGCGGACGTACAAGAACGGCCCGATGTGGGCGCCGGTCACCGGCTACGCGTCCCAGGCGTTCGGCTCCAACCAGCTGGAGAAGCTCAACGACAGCATCCTGTCCGGCACCGACGACAAGCTCTTCTTCAGCCGTACGGTCGACATGTTCACCGGCGAGAAGCAAAAGGGCGGCAACGTCGTCACCACCCTGAACGCCAAGGCGCAGCAGGCCGCGTACGAGGGGCTGGGCAAGAACAAGGGCGCGGTCGCCGCGATCAACCCGGAGACCGGCGCGATCCTGGCACTGGCCAGCACCCCGTCGTACGACCCCTCCACCTTCGCCGGCATGTCCGACAAGGACGCCAAGGCGTACAACGGCCTGCTGAAGCAGAACAACCCCGACGACCCGATGCTCAACCGGGCGCTGCGCCAGACCTACCCGCCGGGCTCGACGTTCAAGGTCGTCACCGCCGCCGCCGCGCTGGAGAACGGTCTCTACACCGACGTCAACGCCAAGACCGAGTCGCCGCTGCCGTACTACCTGCCGGACACCGCGCACCAGCCGCTGAAGAACGAGGGGAACATCCCCTGCGAGAACGCCAGTCTCAAGGAAGCGCTGCGCTGGTCCTGCAACACCGTCTTCGGCAAGATCAGCGCCGATCTCGGCAACAAGAAGATGAAGGCCGAGGCGGAGAAGTTCGGCTTCAACAACGCCGAGGTCGACACCCCGGTGCGGGCCGCCGAGAGCGTCTACCCGACCGACAACCGGCCGCAGAACGCGATGGCCGGCATCGGCCAGGCCTCCAACCGCGCCACCCCGCTGCAGATGGCCATGGTCACGGCGGCCATCGCCAACGGCGGCAAGCTGATGAAGCCGTACATGGTCGACAAGCTCGTGGCCCCCAACCTCAACGTCGTGCAGCAGCACACGCCGGAGGCGATGAGCCAGCCGGTCAAGCCGGAGAACGCCCAGAAGCTCCAGGAGATCATGGAGGGTGTCGTCAAGAACGGCACCGGCACCAACGCCCAGATCGACGGCGTCACCGTCGGCGGCAAGACCGGCACCGCCCAGCACGGCGAGGACAACAAGGACAACCCGTACGCCTGGTTCATCTCCTACGCCAAGACCTCCAAGGGCACGCCGGTGGCCGTCGCCGTCGTGATCGAGAGTTCGGACACGCTCCGCGACGACATCGCAGGCGGCAAGCTCTCCGCCCCCATCGCCAAGAAGGTCATGGAGGCGGTACTCGACGGCAAGAAGTGACCCCGGTCACGCCAATACCGGTCGGATATCAGGTGCCGGTCGCGACCGGGCCCCGCATGGCGTGCCGGGTACGGTATGCCCGAACAGCACACCGCCGGACCACACACGGGTGCGGTCGGGACTGACGGAGAGGGCTGGAGAAGCTTATGGAAGAGCCGCGTCGCCTCGGCGGCCGGTACGAGCTGGGCTCGGTGCTCGGCCGCGGTGGCATGGCCGAGGTCTACCTCGCCCATGACACCCGCCTGGGCCGCACCGTCGCTGTGAAGACGCTGCGGGTCGACCTCGCCCGCGACCCGTCCTTCCAGGCCCGGTTCCGCCGTGAGGCCCAGTCGGCCGCCTCGCTGAACCACCCGTCGATCGTCGCCGTGTACGACACCGGCGAGGACTACGTCGACGGCGTCTCCATCCCGTACATCGTCATGGAGTACGTCGACGGCTCCACCCTGCGCGAACTGCTGCACTCCGGCCGCAAGCTGCTGCCCGAGCGGTCGCTGGAGATGACGATCGGCGTGCTCCAGGCGCTGGAGTACTCGCACCGGGCCGGCATCGTCCACCGCGACATCAAGCCGGCCAACGTCATGCTGACCCGCACCGGCCAGGTCAAGGTCATGGACTTCGGCATCGCCCGTGCGATGGGTGACGCCGGCATGACGATGACGCAGACCGCCGCGGTCATCGGCACGGCGCAGTACCTCTCGCCCGAGCAGGCCAAGGGCGAGCAGGTCGACGCCCGCTCCGACCTGTACTCCACCGGCTGCCTGCTCTACGAACTGCTGACCGTGCGGCCGCCGTTCGTCGGCGACTCGCCCGTCGCCGTCGCCTACCAGCACGTACGCGAAGAGCCGCAGCCGCCGAGCAACTTCGACCCCGAGATCACGCCCGAGATGGACGCCATCGTCCTCAAGGCGCTGGTCAAGGACCCCGACTACCGCTACCAGTCGGCGGACGAGATGCGCGCCGACATCGAGGCAGCCCTCGACGGCCAGCCCGTCGCGGCGACCGCGGCCCTCGGCGCGGTCGGCTACGACCAGGACCAGCCGACGGCGATGCTGCGCCCGCAGGACCCGGCGGGCCAGACGTCGATGCTGCCGCCGATGAACCCGGACGACGGCGGCTACGGCTACGACGAGCGGCCCGACCGGCGCCGGGGCGGTGCCGGCGGCCAGAAGAAGAAGCACACCTCGACGATCATGCTGGTCGTCGCGGGCATCCTCGTACTGGCCGGTGCGATCTTCATCGGCAAGGCGATGTTCAACGGCCAGAACACCAGCAGCGACGTCAAGGTGCCGGAGCTGACGGGGAAGACCTTCGAGCAGGCCAAGGCGGCCGGCGTCAACGGCGGCTTCAAGGTCGCCAAGGGCGGCAGCACGGCCTGCGAGAACGTCGAGAAGGGCCAGATCACCAAGCAGTCCCCGGCCGCCGGCAAGGACATCGGCAAGGACGAGACGGTGACGGTGACGATGTGCACCGGGCCGGAGAAGGTCACCATCCCCGACGTCCGCGGCCTGACGTTCGACCAGGCGAAGGACGAGCTGAAGAGCAAGGGCTTCGAGGACGTCCAGAAGACCGAGCGGGTCTCCGAGCGCCCGGAGGGCACGGTCGTCGACCAGGACCCCAAGGGCCAGAGCGAGGGCACCAAGAAGTCCAAGATCACGCTGGTGGTCGCCAAGAAGTCGCCCACGGCCACGGTGCCGCCGGTGACCGGCCAGGACTTCGCCGCGGCGCAGAAGCAGCTGACCGACCTCGGCTTCCAGGTCGCCAAGACCGAGCAGGAGACCTCCGACCCCAACCAGGTCGGCAAGGTCATCCAGCAGTCCCCCGAGGGCAACTCGCAGGCCAGGAAGGGCTCGACGATCACGCTGACCGTCGGCAAGGCCGGCGAGCAGAAGCCGGTGCCCAGCGTCGTCGGCCAGGCCGTCAAGGACGCCAAGAAGGCCCTGCAGGACGCCGGCTTCACGAACATCCAGTTCGCGAACGGCAGCTCGCAGGACGACCAAGCGCGCGTGGTCACCCAGGACCCGCAGCCGAACACCCCGTCCGACCCCAAGTCCACGACGGTGACGCTCACCACGGTGGGCGCTCCCACCGGTGACGACAGCGGTGACGACGGCAACAGCTGGGGCGGCCCGAGCAGCTGGTGGGGCTGGCACAAGAAGCACTGACCGGCAGCCGCCGTACGGGAAAGCCCCGGCCCCCTTCTGGGGGGCCGGGGCTTTCGCCTTGGGCAGTGGAGGGGAGGCCGGTGCCGTCCTCAGCGCAGTTCTTTCGGAGGGGTGCGCTTGGCGTCGACCTTCTCGGTGCGCTCCAGCTCGCCCCAGACGACGTAGCGGTAGGTCGAGGTGTAGACGGGCGTGCAGGTCGTCAGGGTGATGTAGCGGCCCGCCTGGCGCTTGCCGGACTCCTTGGGGATGTCGTCCAGCACGTCCACGTTGTACTTCGAGGTCTCCTCCAGCGACGCGTAGACCTTGTAGACGTACCAGGTGTCCTTGGACTCGAAGACGATCGCGTCGCCGTTCTTGAGCTTGTCGATGTTGTGGAACTTCGCGCCGTGGCCGTCGCGGTGCGCGGCGAGCGTGAAGTTGCCTTCCTTGTCCTGCGGCAGGGCCGACTCGACCGGCTCGGTGTAGTAGCCGGCGACACCCTCGTTCAGGACGTCCGAGCCGATGCCCTTCTTGACGAGCACCTCGCCGTTCTTCATCGCCGGGACGTGCAGGAAGCCGATGCCGTCCTTGGTGTCCAGCGCGCCGGGGCCCTTCGGGGGCTGCGCCCAGTTGCGGCGCACCGTGTCCCCCTGCTTGTGCGCTTCGCGGTCGGCGAGGACGTTCGTCCACCACAGCGAGTAGACGACGAACAGGGCCAGGATCAGGCCCACCGTGATCAGCAGCTCGCCGATGACGCTGACGACGGCGGCGACGCGCCCGCGCAGGCGGCGTGGCGGTACGGTCGTCGCCTCGGCCGCCGCCGGGCCGGTGTCCTCGTCGTGTCCGGTGGCAGTCACCGCGGTACCCCTTTTACGTTCGCTCAGCTGACGAGCGCATCCGGCTTGCCCTTGCTCCGCGGCCGCTCCTCGACCATCTTGCCCCAGACGATCATCCGGTAGGTACTGGTGAATTCCGGCGTGCAGGTCGTGAGCGTGAGGTAGCGGCCGGGGCCCTTGAAGCCGGAGCCGGCCGGGACCGGGCCGATCACCGCGATGTTCCGCGGCGAGGTCTGCGGGAGGATGCTCTCCATCGTGTACGTGTAGTACGTGCTGCCCGTCTCGACGACGATCTTGTCGCCCTTGCTGAGCTTGTTGATGTACCGGAACGGCTCGCCGTGGGTGTTGCGGTGCCCGGCCACCGCGAAGTTGCCCTGCTTGTCCCAGGGCATCGCGGTCTTCACGCTGTTCTTGTCGTAGTGGCCGACCATGCCGCGGTCCAGCACCGCGGGCTTGCTGATGCCCTCGGCGATCGGGACCTTCACGTCCAGCTTGGGGATATACATGATCGCGAAGCCCTGTCCCGGCGAGAAGGCGTCGGGCTTGCGGTCCGCGCCACCCTCGTCCCACTCGTGCTCCAGGTTGCTGGCGGTCCCGCCCGCCTGCTGGTGTGCCAGGACGTTCGTCCACCACAGCTGGTAGGTGACGAAGAGCAGCATCAGGACGCCGAGGGTGATGAACACCTCGCCCACGGCACGGCTCGCGATGACGCTGGGGCTCTCCTTGCGGGCCCGCTCGGCCCGGCGGGCCTCCAGCCGCGACATGGGCACCGAAGGCGCCTCAGCGGCCGCTGAGGACGCCGTGGCGGCGTCCGTGCGGTTGCCGCGTCCCTTGCGCCTGTTGCCGCGCTTGGCGGCCTCCTGGGCGGCCTTGCGGCGTGCGGCGCGGCCGCCGGTTGCCGGAGGTGTCGCTGCCGCTGCCGTCGCTGTCGCCACCGGTGCTTCGGTTGCGTCGGTTTCACGTGAAACAGCGTCCGCTCCGGTACGTCCGGTGCCGGTCTCCTCGGCCTGCCGGAGCGCCATGGTCTCGTCGTCGGCCGTCGGTTCCGGGGCCGGGCCCGGGAGCGGAGCGATCTCCGGGGCGGGATCCGGTATCGGGGCGGGATCCGGTGCCGGGGCCGGGTCCGGCGCCGGTATCGGGTCGGCGGCAGCCGGGCGGCTCGGGGCCTGGTGAGGACGGAACCAGGGCGACCCACCGCCGGCAGCCGCGGGCCGCCGCGGCGCCGGTCGGGCGGCCTGGTCAGCCTCGGGCCGCGATTCCCGTACGGGCGGGCGGCCTGGGAGGGGGTCCGTCAGAGGGTCGTCCAGCTGCCCGACGGCCGCCTCGAACGCCTCGCGGTCGTACGAACCGTCGGCGTCACGCTGCGGCTCGTAGGACCTCCCTTCGCGTTCGGGGCGGAGGGACGTCACGCGCCGACCTTGCCGACCACCGGGGCAAGCCCCGCCGAACGCTCCACCGCACCGGAATCGCCGCACTCCACCAGCCAGTTGGCGAGCATCCGGTGGCCCCACTCCGTCAGGACCGACTCGGGGTGGAACTGCACCCCTTCCACGGGCAGTTCGCGGTGCCGCAGGCCCATCGCCACGCCGGTCTCGGCGTCGTCGCCCGTCCAGGCGGTGACCACCATCTCGTCGGGGACGGTGCCGGGCTGCACGGCCAGGGAGTGGTAGCGGGTGGCGGTGAAGGGGGTGGGCAGCCCCTTGAAGACGCCCGCGCCCTCGTGGGAGACCAGGGAGGTCTTGCCGTGCAGCAGCTCGGGGGCCCGGCCCACGACGCCGCCGTACGCGACCGCCATCGACTGGAGCCCGAGGCAGACGCCGAAGACCGGCACGCCCGTGCCGGCGCAGTGCCGGACCATGTCGACGCAGACGCCGGCCTGCTCGGGAGCGCCGGGCCCCGGGGAGAGCAGCACGCCGTCGAAGTTGTCCTGCGCGTGGCGCGGCTCGACCTCGTCGTTGCGCAGGACCTCGCACTCGGCACCCAGTTGGTAGAGGTACTGGACGAGGTTGAAGACGAAGCTGTCGTAGTTGTCGACGACGAGAATCCGTGTGGTCATCGGACGGCGCCCATCCCCTGGTCGACGGTGACGTCGTTGAAGGGGAGCAGCGGCTCCGCCCACGGGAAGACGTACTGGAAGAGCACGTAGACGATCGCCAGCGCGAGCACGAGCGAAAGCAGCGCCTTCACCCATGTGTTGCCCGGCAGATGCCGCCAGATCCAGCCGTACATGCTGTCGCTGTCCCTACTTGCCGATGACGATGACCGTGTCGATCGATGTCGATCGCCCCACCAGACTAAAGGGCAAGGCCGGGGGCCGGGGGGTCAGCCGGTCAAAGCCGACGGCCTTCCGCGCTCCACGGGTTGGGTGGAATCCAGGTGGGCCCAGACGATCAGCCGGTGGCTGTGGCCCCACTCTGGCTCGCAGGTCGTAAGAGTGAGGTAACGACCCGGCCCGTTGTATCCGGATTTGCGCGGTACGGGGTCGATGACTCCGACGTCGGTGGGCAGCGTTTTGTAGGGCCGCTTGTCGATCCGGTACGTGAACCACGTCGTGCCGTCCGTGAGTACCACCGCGTCGCCCGGCCGCAGGTCGGGGAAGTCCTTGAACGGGTCGCCGTAGGTACGCCGGTGCCCGGCGACCGCGAAGTTGCCCGTCTCGCCGAGGCGCGCGGTCCGGTCGTAGTGCCCCAGGCCCTTCTTCAGTACGTCCACCGCGGTGCCCTCCAGCACGGGCTTGCTCCAGCCGGCGCCGAAGCGGGGGATGTACATCACGGCGAAGGACGTGCCGTTCTCGTACGGGAGCTGTCGCGCGGCCCGGCCCGGCTGCCCTTCCGGACTTTCCGGCGTGCCGGTCGCGACCGGCCCCGCGGACCACCGGTCCTGGAGTCTGCCGATCTCACCGTCCATCGCGCTGTCGGCCCGCACGCCCGTCCAGAACAGGACGTAGACCACGAACAGGACGATCAGCGTGCCGGCGGTGACGCACACCTCGCTGAACGCCCGGACGACCAGCCGCGCCGTCGTGGCGGACGGCGCCCGCCCGCCGGAGCGCCCCCGGCCGCCGGGCCGCCGCCGCGCACCGGACCGTACCGTCATCCCGGACCGCCCCCTCCCCGGCCGCCGTCGCCGGTGCGGGCGGCCGGCGGGTCACGGCTTCACAGGCTGTGCGTAGTGGAGATCCACTGTGCCGGAGTAACCGGGCAGAGTCACCGCCTCGTGCTGGTCGACTTTCCAGCCGAGGCCGTAGGCGTTCACGTACTGCATGTAGTTCTGGATGGCCGGCGAGGCGGTCAGCGCCTTGCTGAGCGCGTCGCGGTCACCCACGGCGGTGACCTTGTACGGAGGCGAGTAGACGCGTCCCTGGAGGATGAGGGTGTTGCCGACGCAGCGCACCGCGCTGGTCGAGATCAGCCGCTGGTCCATGACGCGGATGCCCTTGGCACCGCCCTGCCACAGGGCGTTGACCACGGCTTGCAGGTCCTGCTGGTGGATGACCAGGTCGTTGGGCTGCGGCTCTGGCACGCCGGGGATCTTGGCGGTGGCGTTCGGCGGCGCGTCGGTGAGGGTGACGGTCAGCCCCTTGCCGGACACCGGCTTGGTGCCGGCGTTCTTCTCCAGCGCCGCCAGTTTGGCGTCGTCGGCCTCGGAGTTGCCGCTGTCGCCCTGCGCCAGGGCGTCCACCTCGTCGCGCAGCGCGGCGTTGCGCTCGTCGTGGGCGCCGTTCTTGTGGCTGCGTTCCTGGATGAGGTCGGACAGGCGCAGCATCGAGTCGTCGGAGCGCAGGTCCGTGCCGCGGGCGGTGTCGAAGCTGAGCCAGAAGATCAGGCCGGCGAGCGCGAAGACGGCCAGGGTCAGCAGGCGCACCGGCCGCAGGCGGCGGCGCGGCGGGTGGCCGGGGGAGTCAGCGGAAGTGCTCAACGTACCCTTGCTCCTTACGACGCCGCGGAAGCACTACGCTAACGGACGCCCGGGGGGAACAACCCGCTCCCCGTCGCTCCCCGCCCGGCCCGCATTCCGTATCACCCGCCACCCGGTGCGGTCACGCAGAGCATCGACAGGAGAGTTCCTCGTGCCGAAGTCACGGATCCGCAAGAAGGACGACTTCACGCCGCCGCCGGCGAAGCAGACGACCAATCTGCGACTGAATTCCGGCCGGGGCTGGGTCGCCCCGGTGATGCTGGCACTGTTCCTGATCGGCCTGGTGTGGATCGTGCTGTTCTACGTGACCTCGGGCGACATGCCCGTCAAGGCGATGGGCAACTGGAACATCGTGTGCGGTTTCGGCTTCATCGCGGTGGGCTTCGGCGTGTCCACCCAGTGGAAGTAGCCGGTTCCTACGACGGCTGTCGGGCAGGCGCGCAAGCCCTGCCCAAGGCCATCCACACGGTTATCCACAGCCGGGGAAAACTTCAGAAGATCTGTGGATAACTTCCCGGCCGTTGACGCCGGTGTGACCGGCAGCCCGCCGTCCGGCGTGTCCCGACCCCTGGCCCTTCCTGGGGAAACGCTGATCAGCGCAGCCCCTACCACGCATTGCCCACGCGATGCACAAGATCCGCCACGCGCTGTGGACAACTCGCCCCGAACGGCCGTGCGCGAAGCACCCGGCTCCGCTCACCCCAGGAGCTGAACGGTCCGCACCCACACCACCGCGACGATCGCGAGGGCCGCCACCGCGCAGGTCGCGCCCTGCACCAGCGCCCGGCGCTCACGCGGCGCGTGCACCATGCCGTACGCCACCGCGGCGCCCACGACCAGGCCGCCGATGTGCGCCTGCCACGCGATGTTGTGCCACACGAACGTGAAGACGAGGTTCAGCGCGAGCAGGATCAGCACCGGCCGCATGTCGTAGTTCAGGCGGCGCATCAGTATGGCCGTCGCGCCGAGCAGCCCGAAGATCGCGCCGGACGCTCCCAGCGAGGGCTCGTTCTGGGCGGCGAGGAGGTACGACAGCGCGCTGCCACCGAGCGCCGAGAGCAGGTAGAGCGCCAGGTAGCGGGCCCTGCCGAGAGCAGCCTCCAGCGCCGGGCCCAGCCACCACAGCGAGAGCATGTTGAAGATGATGTGCATCGGCTCCTGGTGCAGGAACGTCGCCGTCAGCAGGCGGTACCACTCGCCCTCGGCGACGCCGATGAACTTCGCCTCCTCGGGGACGAAGGCCCCGCCGATCATCTCCAGGTCCTGGACCAGGCCGCGGCCCACCGCCAGCACCGCGACGAACACCGCGACGTTGATGCCGAGCAGGATCTTGGTGACCAGGCGGGTGTCCGCGGTCAGCGAGCCGCCCGCGACCGTGCGGGGGGTGGCGGCCTGCGCCGTACGGCCCGTACCGCTGCCGCCGCGTACGCACTCCGGGCACTGGAAACCGACCGAGGCGCTGACCATGCACTCGGGGCAGATGGGCCGCTCGCAGCGCGTACAGCCGATGCCGGTGGCGCGGTCCGGATGGCGGTAGCAGCCGGGCGGCGCGGCATCGCCCGGCTGCGCGTCCCGCGGCTCCTGTGGGCTGCCTGGCGCCTGGTCCATGGTCCCCTCGGTCCCTCGTCCTCGTCGTTCGCGCGGCACCGCGCGAACACGGTGCGCGCCCCACCCGATCTACGACCGGGCAGGGCGCAATGGTTCCCGCTCGCCCGAGCGCCGGGGCCGCGGGGCCGGCCGTCCGTGCCTCAGCGGCTCTCGACGACGACCGACTCGATCACGATGTCGTTGACCGGGCGGTCGGTGCGCGGGTTGGTCTGGGCCGCCGCGATGGCGTCCACGACCTTCTTGCTCGCGTCGTTGGTGACCTCGCCGAAGATGGTGTGCTTCCCGGTCAGCCAGGTGGTCGGGGAGACCGTGACGAAGAACTGCGAGCCGTTGGTGCCCGGCCCGGCGTTGGCCATGGCCAGCAGGTACGGCTTGTTGAACGACAGGTCGGGGTGGAACTCGTCCGCGAACTCGTACCCGGGGCCGCCGGTGCCGTTGCCCAGCGGGTCGCCGCCCTGGATCATGAAGCCGCTGATCACCCGGTGGAAGACCGTGCCGTCGTACAGCTTCTCCGTGGACTTCTTGCCGGTCTCCGGGTGGGTCCACTCGCGCTCGCCCTTGGCGAGCTCGACGAAGTTCTTCACCGTCTTCGGCGCGTGGTTCGGCAGGAGCCGAATCTCGATGTCGCCCTGATTGGTCTTCAGGGTGGCGTAGAGCTGCTCAGCCACGATCTACCTTCCATAAGTCTGCACTGACGAGTCCCGATCCTCGCACGAACGCCCGCGCCGTACCCGGACACCGCTCCACGTTCCGGCCGCCGTTTCCGTGACCAGTACCCGCCGAACCGGCGCACGACCCGGCAAAGCGTGGCATTGTCATCACAAGGCTCCGTAAGGGTCCTCAATGACCCGGATGCCTGCTCGCACATGCCGTATGACGCGTGTGCAGGCATGATCTTGCATCGGGTGGACAGGCGACACAGCAGACATTGGGGGACAACCCCCGAGCCCCCCGGACACGCCACCGAGGAGGAGGATCCCGTGACCCGCAAGGACAGCGTGCGCGCGGCGACCAGTTCGGCCAAGGACAGCGTGCGGCACGCGGCGGAGGTGGTGGCTCCGTATGCCGGTACGGCCAAGGACACCGCCGTGCACTATGCGCACGAGGCCCGCACACGACTGGCACCCAAGGTGGCCGAGGCCGCTCACCAGGCACGCAGCCAGTACGACGCCCGTCTGCAGCCACACATAGAGCACGCGCGCGGCGCCCTGCCCCCGAAGGTGGACGCGGCCGCGAGCCGGGCCGCCAAGCGCACCCGCGAGGCCGCCCGCCAGGCTGCCGACTACACGGCCCCGCGCGTCGAGCACGCCGTGCACAGCGCACGCGCCGCGGCCGAGCCGGTCCGCGAACAGGCCGTGTCCCGCGGCACCGCCGCCCTCGCCGCCCTCCGCGGCCAGGTGTCGGCCAAGGAGATCGAGAAGCTCGTCAAGAAGCACAACCGCCGTCGGCGCGCCGGCAAGGCGGCCAAGCGGCTCGCGGTGGTCGGCATCCTCGCGGGCGGCGCCTTCGCCGCCTGGAAGTGGTGGGACAAGCAGGCCAACCCGGACTGGCTGGTCGAGCCCCCCGCCCCCACCGAGGTCAGCGAGCGCGCCACCCTCACCGCGGTCGACGGCACCGCGGAGGCCGCCGCCCTCGACCCGGAGGTCCAGGCCAAGCAGGCCGAGGCCGAAGCGGAGGAACGCGGCGGGCCCACCGCCTGATCCCCCGGCCGCTCGCCGCCCCAGGAAGACCCCGGCCCGTGCCGCAGCCCCGCCCAAGGGCCTGCGGCACGGGCCGTTGGCCTGGGAAGACGTGGCCACCGGGCCTGCGTACGCGCGATCCCCCGAGGACCCGCGCCCCTCGCGCTGTCAGGCGTCGAAGGGGTCAGTGAACAGCGCGCTGGTAGATCGCCGGAGTGATTCCGTACGCGCGCTTGAACCACCGGTTGAAGTGAGCCTGGTCGGAGAAACCGGCGGATGCCGCGGCATCCGCCGGTGACAGGCCGTGGGCCAGCAACTGCCGGGCCCTACGGAGCCTCAGAAGACGCTGGTAGTCGCTCGGCGCCATGCCGAACTCCGAACGGAAGGCCCGGTACAGCGCGAAGCGGCTGCACCCGGCCGCCGCCGCCAGGTCCTCCGCCGACACCGGTTCGAGAAAGACCTCGTTCAGCAGGGCGTGCGCCTGCCGGGCCGCCCGGCGCCGCGCCTCGCCCTCCAGCGCCCTCCTGCGTGGCGCCCGGGTCGCGCCCCGCTCCGCGAGCGCGAGGACGGTGGCCGTCAGGAGTTCCTCCCTAGCCAGGTCGCCGGCACCGTTCACCAGCGCCTCGTGCAGGCGGGCCAGCGCCCCGGTGAGCAAGGGGTCCGTCAGCACGGGGCGGACGAACAGCGGCATCGCCCCCGAGGTCTCGTCGCCGGCCGCGTCGCCGAGGGTCTCGCGCATCACGGACGGGCCGATGTGCACGATGCGGTACTGATAGCCCAGTTCCGCTGCGGCCTGGCCGTCGTGGACCTCGTCGGGATTGAACGCCATCACCATGCCGGCGCCGCTGATGTGGTGCGCGCCGCGGCAGCGGAAGGTCTGCGCGCCCAAGTCCGTGATGCCGAAGGAGTAGGTGTCGTGGCTGTGCGGCGCGTACACGTGATCGTGGAAGTGCGCGTGCATGGCCTCCAGCGGGCGGGACCCGTCCCGCCAGTACCGCACCCAGCCGTCTACGTTCCGCATGAACCTATTGTGGCCGCGCACGAGCGTTCAAGTCATGGGCAAGCCCCCTCGGGCAGGGTCGGCGCATGGGAACGATAAGTAGGATCAGCAATCCGTATCCGCTGCTTATGGTGACGATGGTGCTCTGGGGAAGCTCCTTCTCCAGTTCCAAGTCGGTTGTGGAGCACGTGCCGCACTCCGTGGGAGCCTTCCTGCGCTTCGGCGGCGGTGCGCTGGCCCTGCTGCTCGCCGTAGCGGTGTTCGGCAACCGTACGACGCGCGTACCGGCCCGCAACGGATGGCTCGCGGCAGCCGCCGGTGTGCTGGGGGTCTTCGCCTACAACGGCTTCTTCTTCTGGGGCCTCTCGCTCGCTCCTTCCCTGGACGCCGGCATTCTCATCCCTGTCATGAGCCCGGTTCTCACGAGCGCGTTCCTGCTGGTGACCGGCAAGGAGAAGGCGACCTGGGCACGCGTCACCGGCCTGGCCCTCGGGCTCACCGGCGCGGCGATCTTCTTCATCGGAGCCGGCGGCGGAGGAGGCGGTGGCTCGTCCCGTCTCCTGGGCGACGCCCTCTTCCTCCTGAGCGCGGTGTGCTGGGCGTCCTACACCCTGGTGGGGCCGCGCGTCCTCGCGGGCGTCGAGCCGCTGAAGGCCACGACGTACGCGACCTGCGCGGGTGCCGTGCTCCTCGGCGTCCTCGCGGCGCCCGACGCGGTCGACGTGGCGTGGGGCGAACTGCCGACCAGCGTCTGGCTGAACACCGTCTTCCTGGCGATCGGCGCCGCTGCCGTGGCGAACCTCCTCTACTACCGTGGGGTCGGAACCGTCGGCCCGGCCAAGGCCTCCCTCATGATGTTCAACGTGCCCGTGATCAACACGCTGTGCGCCACCCTCCTCCTGAACGAGTCCTTCGGCTGGCTCCAGGGCACCGGGGCACTGGTACTGGTGCTGGGCGCCGTGCTCGCGGTGACGCAGGGCAAGCTGCCCTGGCGCGCGGCCGGCCCCAAGTCGCGGCTCCCCCTGGCCGACGAGCCGACGGAACACGCGGGCGCACCGGCCAGAATCGCCTGACGGCAAGCACCCGACGAGGTCGCTCTCCCGGACCGGCTACCCGGAAAACAGGACAAAAAAGACCCCTCTGACCGCGTTTCCGCGGATCAGAGGGGTCTTCCTCTGTGGAGCCTAGGGGAGTCGAACCCCTGACATCTGCCATGCAAAGACAGCGCTCTACCAACTGAGCTAAGGCCCCGTCGCGAACCAGGGTACCCGGTGCCCGAAGGGTTTCCCGACCGGGTATCGCTCGGCGCAGGTGGTCTCCGTAGGATGCTTCGCGAGATTCGCGGCAGCGAAGCGCGATCGGGGAGACAGGGGAGACGCCATGGACGCAGCACAGCAAGAAGCCACCGCGCGCGCTCGGGAGCTGCAGCGGAGCTGGTACGGGGAGCCTCTCGGGGCGCTGTTCCGCCGTCTCATCGACGATCTCGGCCTCAACCAGGCCCGGCTCGCGTCCGTGCTGGGGCTGTCCGCGCCCATGCTGTCACAGCTCATGAGCGGCCAGCGGGCGAAGATCGGGAACCCGGCCGTCGTCCAGCGTGTCCAGGCGCTCCAGGAACTGGCCGGTCAGGTCGCGGACGGCAGCGTCAGCGCCGCCGAGGCCACCGACCGGATGGACGAGATCAAGAAGACCGCGGGCGGCTCGGTGCTCAACAACACCGCGCAGGCCACGTCGTCCACCGGGGCGACGACCGTACGGCGGGTGGTGCGCGAGATCCAGTCGCTGCTGCGCTCCGTCTCGGCCGCCGGCGACATCATCGACGCCGCGAACACCCTCGCACCGACCCACCCCGAACTGGCAGAGTTCCTCCGGGTCTACGGCGCGGGCCGTACCGCCGACGCGGTCTCCCACTACGAGGCCCACCAGGGCTAGGCACGGGCTCTCAGGCGGCGGGCAGCCGGGGGCGGCGCACGCGACGGCCTCCGGTAGGCGGGCAGTTCGGTGGTTCGGTAGGCGGACGGGGCGCAATGGGTGAGGTCTTCGCCGGTCGGTACGAACTGATCGACCCGATCGGACGGGGCGGTGTGGGCGCCGTCTGGCGCGCCTGGGACCAGCGGCGCCGCCGCTATGTGGCGGCCAAGGTGTTGCAGCAGAGCGACGCGCACACGCTGCTGCGCTTTGTACGCGAGCAGGCGGTACGCATCGACCACCCGCACGTGCTGGCCCCCGCGAGCTGGGCCGCCGACGACGACAAGGTCCTGTTCACCATGGACCTGGTGCACGGCGGGTCGCTGGCGCACCTGGTGGGCGACTACGGGCCGCTGCCGCCGCGCCTGGCATGCGTACTGCTCGACCAGCTGCTGTCGGGGCTGACGGCCGTCCATGCCGAGGGCATCGTGCACCGCGACATCAAGCCCGCCAACGTCCTGCTGGAGTCCACCGGCACCGGCCGCCCGCACGTGCGGCTGTCCGACTTCGGGATCGCGATGCGCAAGGGCGAGCCGCGGCTGACCGACGTGAACTACGTGGTGGGCACGCCCGGTTACTTCGCCCCCGAACAGATGCTGGGCGCCGAGCCGGACTTCCCCGGCGACCTCTTCGCGGTCGGCCTGGTCGCCGTGCACCTGCTCACCGGCTCCAAGCCGGACGCCCAGGGCCTGATCGAGCACTTCGCGCAGCACGGCACGCCGGACGCTCCGGAGGACGTCGCCGAGCCGCTGTGGCAGGTGCTGGCGAGCCTGCTGCAACCGGACCCGGACCTGCGCTTCAAGACGGCCGCGGGCGCGCGCAAGGCGCTTCTCGCGGCGGCCGAACTGCTGCCGGAAACGACCGTCGAGGACGACATCGTCGAGGTCTTCGACCACATCGGACCGCTGCCGGCCGGGTACGGACCGGACGGACCGCTGCACCCGAAGGGCGCGCAGCCGGAAGTCCCGCCCGCGCCCGACGCCCTGGTCACTCCGAACGCGCCGGACGCTCCGGCCACGCCGTCCACACCCGTACCTCCGGTGCCCTCGACCCCGCCACCGGCACCCGCGCCGCACATGTCCGACACCGGCAGCTTCCCCCTGGCCCCGCCCTCCGCGGGCTTACCCACGCCACAGCGCCCCGCCCCGCCCCCGGACACCCGCCCGTACACCCCCGGTCACCCGCAGCCGTCCACGCCTGCCGCCGACCGCGCTCCGGCCCGCAGGCACCGGGCGCGTACGCAGCGGCGTCCGGGGCCGCCGCCGCAGGTCGCGGTGCCGGTGGTCCTCGTGGCGCTGCTGTGTATCGCGGTCGGCGTCTGGGCCTTGTCCGTCAGCTGACCGGTCGGGCCGGCCCGTCGGGCCCGCCACGTCCCGCGCCCCGGCCGCCGCCGCGCCGCGCCACCACCGTCCACACCCCCAGTGCCAGCAGCAACACCGTCCCCGTGCTGATGCCTCCGTACCCCACCAGCCGCAAGGTGCCGTTGTGCGTGGCCTGTTGCGGCGTCATGCCCGCGTCGGCCGCCACCCGTTCCTGTGGCGTGACGGAGAACTCGGCGGCGTTCTCGCGGTAGCCGGGCGCCCGCTGCGGCCGGCCCAGCGGGTCCACCCGCAGCGTGAACTGCGCGCCGTGCTCGAAGTACTTAGCGGCGTCCGGGTGGAGCGAGACCGCGAGGTAGTACGAGCCGGCGAAGCGCATCGCGTTCACCGGGGCGGTGGCGTTGTAGCGGTTCCCGTAGTCCACAGGAGCGGTGAGGAACTTGGCCGCGGCCGGTTTTCCGTCGTACGGCACGAACCGGGTGTCGCTGACCGGGCCGCGCGCCGGGTTGTAGACGCCCAGCCCCAGCGCGCTCGCCACCAGGCGCGAGCCCGCGACCCCGCGCCCCGCCACACCCGTGCCGCTGCCGGACAGCGCTGCCTGTGGCAGTTCGGCGCTGACGTTGAGCTGCTGCCCCCAGTCCAGCGGCACCCGGTAGAACCGTGTCTCCCCCGGCCTGATCCGGTCGCGCCACACGCCCTTGCCGACCGCCCCCGCGTCGTTGAAGCCGGTGCCGCCCCGGGCTTCCTTCGTGGTGCCACCGGTGAGCGGCACGGGTGTCGCGGTGGACCAGGTGCGGGGGCCGGGTTGCGCGGGCGGGGAGCCGGTGAGGCCGGGTTCGCGCTGGACGCGCAGTTCGACGGGCCAGCGGGCCGCTCCGCCGGTCTGCACCCGGCCCGTCCGCTTGACCACCAGGTAGTACGTGCCCGCCTGTCGGCAGTTGGCCCGCGGGCCGTCGATACGGCGGGTGGCGTAGTCGGCGATCGGGTACGCCATGCCGCGGCCGCGGAAGGAGGTACTGCCGCCCGGCGCACACGTGCTGCCGTCGGCGTCCTGAAGGACGACCTTCAAACTGTCGGTGTGGTCCGCGACTTCGGTACCGGGACGCGGCGCGGCCACGGCCGAGAAGTAGGCGCTGGACTCACCGTCCAGGCGCACGGCGTAGAACCTCTCGTCGCCGCGGGCGAGGGTGTCGGTGTACGTCCCGGGCCCGATCCGGGGCGCGTTCGCGGGGCCGGGCGTGCCCTGTACGGCCCGGGCGCCGGCCGCCGTTCTGTATGCGGGCAGGTCGCCCGGTAAACCCGCCGTCGGCCCGGAGGGCCCCGCAGACCCGGACGGCCCCGGTGGCGCCGCCCACGCGGCCGCCGACCACACCAGCACGGACAGCTGTACGGGCACCAGTACGGAAGCCAGCCGCCCGGCGAACCCGCCCGTCGTCGTGCGCCCAAGAGAGCGCCCAAGCCCCCTCACCACGAGCCACCTCTCACCACATTTGCTTTTGCAAGCTATTTATGTGCTATGGCAAACCCGCAGGGACGGCCGCGCCGCGCGGCCTCCCGCCCCCGGACGCACGAAACCCCGGTCACCGTCGCGCGGTGGCCGGGGTACGTACGTTGGATTACGAACTGCTCTGCGTCTCACACACCCGAACCTGCGGGCACGGAGTCGGTCGCCTCCGTCCACAGATCCTGCTCGGCGCGATCCGCCTGGATCTGGCGGTACACGAGGAGCCCGCCGATGGCGGCCAGTGCGACCAGGAGGAGCTTCTTCACCGCGCGACCTCGTCTTTCGTTGACGTAGGGGACCTCTGAGGGCCGATGATACACACCGGCCGATACCGATCGGTGACCTAGGGCCCGACCAATGCGACCGCCTGCCCGGCCGACCCCGAACACCTGCGCACCACCCCGGAACGCGAAAGAGGTCCTACTGGTATCAGTAGGACCTCTTCGCGCTGGTGGGGCTAACAGGACTTGAACCTGTGGCCTCTTCCTTATCAGGGAAGCGCTCTAACCGTCTGAGCTATAGCCCCGCGCTGCACCGAAAGATTAGCGCACTTCAGAGGCGTTCCCAAAATCGTCCCCCCGGAGCCTGGGAGAACCTCCCGGGAGGGGCCGCGGCACGGCCCCCTCCAGGACGCCCGCGACCGTCACTCGTCCTCGGCGAGGGTCAGCTCGACGCCGCCCACGAACCCGGCCGAGATGTTGTAGATGAAGGCGCCGAGCGTGGCCAGCGCCGTCGCGAGCACCACGTCGATCACCGCGATGACCGATGTGAAGAGCAGGACCCGCGGCAGCGACAGGAACGTCTGGAGATCGAAGCCGCCGCCGTCGCCCGAGCCCGTCGCCTCGCTGATCGTGCCGCCGACGGTGGTGAAGACGCCCATCGCGTCCATCACCATCCACAGCACCGCGACGGCCACGATGGTGCAGATGCCCAGCGCGATGGAGAGCAGGAAGCTGACCTTCATCACCGACCACGGGTCGGCGCGGGCGACGCGCAGCCGGGCCTTGCGCGTACGCGGCGTCGTACGGGCTCCCGTACGCGGCCGGCGCACACCCTGCTGCGCCCCCGCGCCCTGCCCCGCTCCCGAACGGTACGCCTGGGGCGGCTGATACGGCTGCTGCCCGCCCTGGGTGCCGCCGCCCTGAGCGCCGGGCGCCTTCTTCTGCTGGGGCTGCGGCTGGGACGCGGACTGCGGCTTCTGCGGATGCGGCTGACGCGTGTCGGTCACGGTTCCCCCCTGGTAGGAGCCCTCGGACGTGGTGCCGGCGTCAGTGGCGGAGCCACGAGCGCTGTCTTCCGTCACGGTCGCGGGTCCGGACCGGGAACCTCTCTTGTTCCCCGACCCACCCGCCGCAGCGCCCGTGGCTCCACTCACGACCTACTCCTCGCGTTACTCCGCCGCGGGCTCGCCGCCCTCGGCCACCGCGGACTCGGTACCCGCCGCCTCGTCGGCCGATTCGGTCTCCTCGACCCCGTCGACCTCTTCGGCCTCGCGTCCGGCCTCGGCGTTACGTGCGATGCCGACCACGGCATCGCGCTTGCCCAGGTTGATCAGTTGGACGCCCATGGTGTCACGGCCCGTCTCCCTGACCTCGCTGACCCGCGTACGGATCACGCCACCGCCGAGCGTGATGGCGAGAATTTCATCCGTCTCCTCGACCACCAGGGCGCCGACCAGCTCACCCCGGTCCTCCACGATCTTGGCGGCCTTGATGCCGAGGCCGCCGCGACCCTGCACCCGGTAGTCGTCCACCGAGGTGCGCTTGGCGTAGCCGCCGTCGGTGGCGGTGAAGACGAACGTACCGGCCCGCACCACATTCATCGAGAGCAGTTCATCGCCTTCGCGGAAACTCATGCCCTTGACACCCGAGGTCGCGCGTCCCATCGGACGCAGCGCTTCATCCGTGGCGGTGAACCGGATCGACTGCGCCTTCTTGCTGATCAGCAGCAGGTCGTCCTCGCCGGAGACCAGCTCGGCGCCGATCAGCTCGTCGTCCGCGCCCTCCTCCGTCTCGCGGAGGTTGATGGCGATGACACCACCCGAACGCGGCGAGTCGTAGTCCTTGAGCGGCGTCTTCTTCACCAGGCCGCCCTTGGTGGCGAGCACCAGGTACGGAGTGGCCTCGTAGTCGCGGATCGCCAGGATCTGCGCGATCTGCTCGTCCGGCTGGAACGCGAGCAGGTTGGCGACGTGCTGGCCGCGCGCGTCCCGGCCGGCGTCCGGCAGCTCGTACGCCTTGGCCCGGTAGACCCGGCCCTTGTTGGTGAAGAACAGCAGCCAGTGGTGGGTGGTGGAGACGAAGAAGTGGTCGACGATGTCGTCTTCCTTCAGCTTCGTACCGCGCACGCCCTTGCCGCCGCGCTTCTGCGACCGGTAGTCGTCGGTCTTCGTCCGCTTCACATAGCCGCCACGGGTGATCGTGACGACGATGTCCTCCTCGGCGATCAGGTCCTCGACGGACATGTCGCCCTCGAAGGGCACCAGCTTCGAACGCCGGTCGTCGCCGAACTTCTCGACGATCGCCGCCAGCTCCTCGCTGATGATCTGGCGCTGGCGCTCCGGCGAGGCGAGGATCGCGTTGTACTCGTTGATCTTCGCCTGGAGCTCGTCGTGCTCGGCGGTGATCTTCTGGCGCTCCAGGGCGGCCAGCCGGCGCAGCTGCATCTCCAGGATCGCGTTGGCCTGGATCTCGTCGATGGTCAGCAGGCCCATCAGGCCCTCGCGCGCCACCTCGACCGTGTCGCTGCGCCGGATGAGGGCGATGACCTCGTCGATCGCGTCCAGCGCCTTGAGCAGACCGCGCAGGATGTGGGCCCGCTCCTCGGCCTTGCGCAGCCGGAACTTGGTACGCCGGACGATGACCTCGACCTGGTGGCTGACCCAGTTGCGGATGAACGCGTCCAGCGACAGGGTGCGCGGCACGCCGTCCACCAGCGCCAGCATGTTCGCGCCGAAGTTCGTCTGCAGGTCGGTGTGCTTGTAGAGGTTGTTCAGCACGACCTTGGCGACGGCGTCCCGCTTGAGGACGATGACCAGGCGCTGGCCCGTACGCGAGGAGGTCTCGTCACGGACGTCGGCGATGCCGCCGATCTTGCCGTCCTTCACCAGGTCGGCGATCTTCTGCGCGAGGTTGTCCGGGTTGACCTGGTACGGCAGCTCCGTGACCACCAGGCACTGGCGGTTCTGGATCTCCTCGACCTCGACCACCGCGCGCATCGTGATGGAGCCGCGGCCCGTGCGGTACGCGTCCTCGATGCCCTTGCGGCCCACCACCAGCGCGCCGGTGGGGAAGTCCGGGCCCTTGATGCGCTCGATGAGCGCGTCCAGCAGCTCCTCGTTGGACGCCTCGGGGTTCTCCAGCGCCCACTGGGCACCGGCGGCCACCTCGCGCAGGTTGTGCGGCGGGATGTTGGTCGCCATGCCGACCGCGATGCCGGCGCTGCCGTTGATCAGCAGGTTCGGGAAGCGCGCCGGCAGGACCGTCGGCTCCTGGTTGCGGCCGTCGTAGTTGTCCTGGAAATCGACGGTCTCCTCGTCGATGTCCCGCAGCATCTCCATGGAGAGCTGCTTCATCTTGCACTCGGTGTACCGCATGGCCGCGGCCGGGTCGTTGCCCGGCGAGCCGAAGTTGCCGTTGGAGTCCACCAGCGGCATCCGCATCGACCACGGCTGGGCCAGGCGGACCAGCGCGTCGTAGATGGAGGAGTCACCGTGCGGGTGGTACGTACCCATGACGTCGCCGACGACGCGGGCGCACTTGTAGAAGCCCTTCTCGGGGCGGTACCCGCCGTCGTACATCGCGTACAGGACGCGGCGGTGCACCGGCTTGAGGCCGTCCCGCACGTCCGGCAGCGCGCGCGAGACGATGACGGACATCGCGTAGTCGAGGTAGGAGCGCTGCATCTCCGTTTCGAGCCCGACGGGCTCGACGCGCATGCCCACGCCTTCGATGGCGGGGGCCGCGCCCTCGGCGGTCACGCCGTCCGGGGTCACAGGGGGGTTCTCGTCGGCCATTGCTGTTCAAAATCCTTTCGAGCTGCGGCTGCTGGGGCCCCGCACCGGGCGGGGGAGGGCCGACAGGGCTCAGATGTCGAGGAAGCGGACGTCCTTGGCGTTGCGCTGGATGAAGGAGCGCCGGGCCTCGACGTCCTCCCCCATCAGCACCGAGAACAGGTCGTCGGCGCGCGCCGCGTCGTCCAGCGAGACCTGGCCGAGCACCCGGCTGTCGACGTCCATCGTCGTCACCCGCAGTTCCTCGGCGTTCATCTCGCCCAGACCCTTGAACCGCTGGACGGAGTCGTCCTTGATCCGCTTGCCGTTCTGCTTGCCGAGCTCGATCAGGGCGTTGCGCTCCCGGTCCGAGTACGCGTACTCGTGGTCGTCGCGGCCCCACTTGATCTTGTAGAGCGGCGGGCGGGAGAGGTAGACGTGCCCGGCCTCCACCAGCGGCCGCATGAAGCGGAAGAGGAAGGTGAGCAGCAGGGTGTTGATGTGCTGGCCGTCGACGTCGGCGTCCGCCATCAGGATGATCTTGTGGTAGCGCAGCTTCTCGATGTCGAAGTCCTCGTGGACACCGGTACCGAAAGCCGAGATCAGCGCCTGCACCTCGTTGTTGTGCAGGATCTTGTCGATCCGCGCCTTCTCCACGTTCAGGATCTTGCCGCGGATCGGCAGGATGGCCTGGTACTGCGGGTCGCGACCCGACTTGGCCGAACCGCCGGCGGAGTCACCCTCGACGATGAAGATCTCGCACTTGGTGGGGTCGTTCGACTGGCAGTCCGAGAGCTTGCCGGGCAGCGACGCCGTCTCCAGCAGGCCCTTGCGGCGGGTCAGGTCGCGGGCCTTGCGGGCCGCCACGCGGGCCGTCGCCGCCTGGATGCCCTTGCGGATGATGTCCGAGGCCTCGTTCGGGTTGCGGTCGAGCCAGTCCGACAGGTGCTCGTGGACCACCTTCTGGACGAAGGTCTTGGCCTCCGTGTTGCCCAGCTTCGTCTTGGTCTGGCCCTCGAACTGCGGCTCGCCCAGCTTGACGGAGATGATCGCCGTCAGACCCTCGCGGATGTCCTCACCCGTGAGGTTGTCGTCCTTCTCCCGCAGCAGCTTCTTGTCCCGGGCGTAACGGTTGATCAGACCCGTCAGCGCCGAGCGGAAGCCCTCCTCGTGCGTACCACCCTCGTGCGTGTGGATGGTGTTCGCGAAGCTGTAGATCCCCTCGGTGTACTGGGTGTTCCACTGCATCGCGACCTCGACGGAGAGCAGGCGCTCCTTGTCCTCGGCCTCGATGTCGATGACCGTGGGGTGGATGGCCTCGCCCTTGCGCGAGTTCAGGTACGTCACGAAGTCGACGATGCCGCCTTCGTAGTGGTACCGGACCGAGAGCGGCTTGCCCTCCTCGTCCACATGGGCCGCGCGCTCGTCGGTGAGCGTGATCGTCAGGCCCTTGTTGAGGAACGCCATCTCCTGGAAGCGGCGCGAGAGCGTCTCGAAGCTGTACTCGGTCGTCTCGAAGATGTCGCCGTCGGCCCAGAAGGTGACCGACGTGCCGGTCTCCTCGGTGGCCTCGTTGCGGGCCAGCGGCGCCGTCGGCACGCCCAGCTTGTAATCCTGCGTCCAGCGGTAGCCGTCCGTCTTGACCTCGACGGCGACCTTCTGCGACAGCGCGTTGACGACGGAGACACCCACGCCGTGCAGACCGCCGGAGACCGCGTAACCGCCGCCGCCGAACTTGCCGCCCGCGTGCAGCACCGTCAGCACGACCTCGACGGCCGGCTTGTTCTCCGACGGGACGATGCCGACGGGGATGCCGCGGCCGTTGTCGACGACGCGCACGCCGCCGTCCGGCAGGATCGTCACATCGATGGTGTCCGCGTGCCCGGCCATCGCTTCGTCGACCGAGTTGTCGACGACCTCTTGCACCAGGTGGTGCAGACCACGCTCGCCGGTCGAGCCGATGTACATGCCCGGACGCTTGCGGACCGCGTCCAGACCTTCGAGGACGGTGATCGCGCTGGCGTCGTACGACTTCTCTTCCGGAGAGTCGCCACTGGCGCCGGCAGGAACCCCCTCTTCAGTAGAAGCCGTGTTGTTCTCGTTGAGGTCGCCGGAGTCGGCCACGAAGCGCCCTTTCTGGCACAGCACGAGCCGCCTCCATCAGAAGCAGGGCGGCTGCGTCGTTCGACATGTTCCGCGAGTGGGCGGGATTGCTACCAGTCTACCGGTAGCGCCGACACTAATGGGGGTTTGCGGGCGCCTGAGTCGTCATGTGCCGCCCTGAGATGCCGTTGGCCGACTCCCCATATCTGCGGTGGGCCCCCAGGACGCTCTAAGGGGCGTTCAGCGCTTCGGGCTGTCAACCTCCGGCTACGGTGAGCGGAGTCTCACCCGTACCACCCGTACGTCTCAGCCGTACGTGTCCCCGGGACCTTTGCTGCCGGGCGCCCGCAGCGGCCCGTACCGCCGGGCCGGACCGCCCGGACCCAGCACCTTGATCAGCTTTACCGTGCCCTGGCCCAGGTCCTGGTTCAGACGGGCCACGAGCTGCGGTGCCAGCAGCCGCAGCTGCGTCGCCCACACCGTCGAGTCGCACTGCACCGTCAGCACCCGCGCGTCCTCGTCGTACTTCTGCGGCTCGCAGTGCTGCGCCACCTCCGGACCCACCAGCTGCGGCCAGCGCCCCATGACGCCGCCGACCGCGGCCGGGGTCTCCCAGCCGCGCTCCGTGATGAGCCGGTTGATCGCCGCACCCAGCGGCAGCGGGTCGCGGCCGTCGGCGCGCGCGCCCGAGCGCAGGCCGCCGCGGCGCGCCTGCTTCTTCTGCTGCGCGGCGGCGCCCCGCGCCTTCGCCTGCTCCTTGGCGGCGACCAGCGCCTGCCGGGCCAGGTCGATACCGGACAGCTCAGGGGGTTTCGGCTGGTCGGCGCCGGCCGGCCGCTCCGAGGGCTCCTCGGAGGGCGGTCCCGGTTGCTCGCCGCTCATCACCGGCTCCGTCGCCCGCTCACGGCCGTACCTTCTCCGCGACGCCCTCCGCCACCGCGAAGCGGGCCCCGGACAGCACGCCCGGCACGTCGTCCTCCACCGCCGCCGTCACCAGCACCTGCTCGCCGGGCGCCACCAGCTCCGCCAGCCGCTCCCGACGCCGGGCGTCCAGCTCAGCGAAGACGTCGTCGAGCACCAGCACCGGTTCGTTGCCCTCGCCGCGCAGCAGGTCGTACGAGGCCAGCCGCAGCGCCAGCGCGTACGACCAGGACTCCCCGTGGCTCGCGTACCCCTTGGCGGGCAGCTGCCCCAGCTTGAGCTGCAGGTCGTCGCGGTGCGGGCCGACCAGCGTCACCCCGCGCTCGATTTCGTTCTTGCGGGCGGCGCCGAGCGCCTCGGTCAGCAGCCCGTACAGCTCTTCCCGTGTCGTGGCGCCGCCCATGCCGTCGCCGGCCGAGCCGCGGTACTCCAGCGCCAGCGGGCCGCCGCCCGGCGCCAGCTGCTCGTACGCCTTGTCGGCCAGCGGCTGGAGCGCGGCGATCAGATCCAAGCGCTGGGCGAGCAGCTCCGCGCCGACCCGGGCCAGATGCTGGTCCCACACGTCGAGGGTCGACAGGTCCATCTGCCTGCCGCCGTGGCGCCGGGCCAGCGCCGCGCTCTTCAGGAGCGTGTTGCGCTGCTTGAGCACCCGGTCGTAGTCCGAGCGCACGCCCGCCATCCGCGGCGACCGGGCGGTGATCAGCTCGTCCAGGAAGCGGCGGCGCTCGCCCGGATCGCCCTTGACCAGCGCCAGGTCCTCCGGCGCGAACAGCACCGTCCGTACGATCCCCAGCACGTCACGCGGCCTGACCTGCGAGGACCTGTTGATACGGGCACGGTTGGCCTTGCCGGGGTTCAGCTCCAGCTCGACCAGCTGCTGCCGCTCGCCCTGCACGACCGCGGCCCGCACGATCGCCCGCTCGGCGCCCATCCGCACCAGCGGGGCGTCGGAGGAGACCCGGTGGCTGCCCAGGGTGGCCAGATAGCCGACCGCCTCGACGAGGTTGGTCTTGCCCTGCCCGTTGGGACCGACGAAAGCCGTGACGCCCGGGTCGAGCGGAACCTCGGCCCGGGCGTACGAGCGGAAGTCGGCGAGCGAGAGATGCGATACGTGCATGTGGCGCGCCGACCTCCCCCGGCTACCTGGCTTGCTTGCTTACTTACTTCTTCGAGTTCTCGACCGCGTGGCCACCGAACTGGTTGCGCAGCGCGGCGATCATCTTCATCTGCGGCGAGTCGTCCTGGCGCGAGGCGAAGCGCGCGAAGAGCGACGCCGTGATCGCGGGCAGCGGTACGGCGTTGTCGATCGCGGCCTCGACGGTCCAGCGGCCCTCGCCGGAGTCGGCGGCGAAGCCCCGCAGCTTGTCCAGGTGCTCGTCGTCGTCCAGCGCGTTGACCGCCAGGTCCAGCAGCCAGGAACGGATGACCGTGCCCTCCTGCCAGGAGCGGAAGACCTCGCGCACGTCGGTGACGGAGTCGACCTTCTCCAGCAGCTCCCAGCCCTCGGCGTAGGCCTGCATCATGGCGTACTCGATGCCGTTGTGGACCATCTTCGCGAAGTGGCCCGCGCCGACCTTGCCGGCGTGCACGGAGCCGTACTCGCCCTCGGGCTTGAGCGCGTCGAAGACCGGCTGCACCTTGGCGACGTCCTCCGCGGAGCCGCCGTACATCAGCGCGTAGCCGTTCTCCAGGCCCCAGACGCCGCCCGAGACGCCGCAGTCCACGAAGCCGATGCCCTTGGCGCGCAGCTCCTCGGCGTGCTTCTCGTCGTCGGTCCAGCGGGAGTTCCCGCCGTCCACCACGACGTCGCCGGCGGACAGCAGCTCGCCCAGCTCGTCGATCGTCGCCTGGGTCGCCTCGCCTGCGGGCACCATGACCCACACGACGCGCGGGCCCTTGAGCCCGTCCACCAGTTCCTTGAGGCTGTGGACATCAGCCAGGTCCGGGTTGCGGTCGTATCCAATGACGGTGTGGCCTGCGCGGCGGATGCGCTCGCGCATGTTGCCGCCCATCTTGCCGAGACCGACGAGACCGAGCTCCATCAGAGACCCTCTTTGCACCTAGTCGTTCGTTTCCATGCCTGACCTGTCTCCGAGCCTACGCCCGCCGGTGCGTGCACAACTGTGGGCTCAAGCGCTCATCGGCCGACCGGGCAACCGGTTCAGCCGCACAGGCGCACCAGCCGGTCGCGGGCCCCGCGCGGCACGCCGGCGGCGCACCCGTGAGACCCGCGACAGGGGACGGTGTGGGCAGGTCAGCCGGACAGGCGCACCGGCATGATCAGGTACTTGTACGTGTCGTCCGCCTCGGCGTCCTTGGCCGGGCGGCCGCTGAGCAGCGCCGGCTTGGTCGAGGTGGTGAAGGACAGCTGGGCCACCGGGGAGTCGATCGCCGACAGGCCCTCCAGGAGGAAGCCCGGGTTGAAGGCGATGGAGATGTCGTCGCCCTCCAGGTCCGCGTCCACCCGCTCCACAGCCTGTGCGTCGTCGCTGGAACCGGCCTCCAGGATCAGCACGCCCTGCTCGAAGCTCAGGCGCACCGGGGTGTTCCGCTCGGCCACCAGGGCCACACGCTTGACGGCCTCGACGAACGGGGCGGTCTCGATCACGGCGACCGAGTTGAACTCGGTGGGGAAGAGCGTGCGGTACTTGGGGAGGTCGCCCTCCAGCAGGCGCGTGGTCGTACGGCGGCCCGCGCCCTCGAAACCGATCAGGCCTTCACCGGCGCCCGAGCCGGACAGCGCCAGGGTGACGCTGTCGCCGCTGCTGAGCGACTTGGCGGTGTCCAGGAGCGTCTTGGCGGGCACCAGCGCCACCGCGGAGGCGTCCGGGCTCTCCGGCTTCCACAGGAACTCGCGCACGGCGAAGCGGTAGCGGTCGGTGGAGGCGAGCGTGACGGTGTCGCCCTCGATCTCGATCCGTACGCCCGTGAGCACCGGGAGGGTGTCGTCACGGCCGGCGGCGATGGCGACCTGGGCGGCGGCCGAGGCGAAGACCTCGCCGGGCACCGTGCCGGTGGCGGTCGGCATCTGCGGCAGTGCCGGGTACTCCTCCACAGGAAGGGTGTGGAGTGTGAACCGGGAGGAGCCGCAGACGACGGTCACCCGTACACCGTCGGTGGAAATCTCCACCGGGCGGTTGGGGAGGGCGCGGCAGATGTCGGCCAGCAGGCGGCCGGAGACCAGGACGGTGCCTTCCTCCTCCACATCCGCGTCGACGGAGACCCGCGCCGAGACCTCGTAGTCGAAGCCGGAGAGGCTCAGGCTGCCTTCCTCCGCCTTGAGCAGCAGGCCCGCGAGGACGGGCACCGGCGGACGGGCCGGGAGGCTCTTGGCCGCCCAGGCCACTGCCTCCGCGAGTACATCGCGCTCCACCCGGATCTTCACCGGAAACCGCCTCCTGCTGTTGCTGGCTTTCGCCCTGCTGGCCTTCTTCGTCGGCTGGGTCGCCGGAGACCAGTCTGACGCACGCCACCGACAGTCGGTGCGGCTCGGGGTCAAGTCGGATCGAGAGGCGCCGGACGACCGATCCCCAAGTTGTGCACAGCACCCGATTCGAAACGAGTTCCCCGGTAGCTATCTGTGGTCGTAGTAGTAGGGCCTGTGGAAACCGTGGACAACTGAATCAGCGCAGGTCAACGCGGTTTTTTTGTCCACCGGGCCTGTGGGCGGCAGCCGTGGACAACCGGCCGTATCTGTGGACCGCCGGGATTCATGCACACCCGATGCACAGGGGACCCCTACTTCTCCCCAGTCCTGTCCCCAGCTTTACCCCGGTTCCCCACAGCCCAATCCGGCACCTTGGTGTGACGCCTTTCACTCGCCCCGGTGAGGCCGGGTGTTGCCTTGCCGAACAGTGGACAGGGGTGTGGAGAAGTTGGGGACAAGGGCGGGCCACCTGTGGGCGGGCAGTGGACAACGCGTCCCGCCCGTTGTGGACGAATGCTTTGTCCACAGCCTGTGGATCACTGTTTGCCACAAATCCACACCCCGCTGACCTCGGCAGATGTCCCGTCGACCGGTCTGCCTGTGGAAGCCACCGGGATAACTTCCCAGTCCCCAGCATGTGGACGGAAGAATCTTGGCCAATCTGTGGAGTGTGGCCGTGACCTGACTCGGAATCGAACAGAGCCGGGGGCTTCCACAGGCTTGGGATGCGGGCGGGACGGGTTTCGGGACGGTCCGGTGGGGGTTCGGGGCGGGTTCCGGAGCGGATTTGGAGGCGGGTTTCGAGGCGGTCGAGGGACGGAGTCGCAGCGTTCTGGAGCGTCTGGGCGAAGAATTCAGGGCGGTGCCGGTAGCGCGGGCCGTCCCGTACGGCGCACGGAGCCCGCAGAACGACGAAGGGCGCCCCGGGAGCACGTACGTCCCGGGGCGCCCTCAAAAGCTCTGGCCAGCCCCTGGCTGAGCCCGCGTCAGCCGTTCTTGATGCGGTTCGTCAGCTCGGTCACCTGGTTGTAGATGGACCGCCGTTCCGCCATCAGCGCCCGGATCTTGCGGTCCGCGTGCATCACCGTCGTATGGTCGCGGCCGCCGAACTGCGCCCCGATCTTCGGCAGCGAAAGGTCCGTCAGCTCGCGGCACAGGTACATCGCGATCTGCCGGGCCGTCACCAGGACGCGGCTGCGCGAGGATCCGCACAGGTCGTCCACGGTCAGGCCGAAGTAGTCCGCGGTCGCCGCCATGATGGCGGTCGCGGTGATCTCGGGGGCCGCGTCCTCGCCGCCCGGGATCAGGTCCTTCAGGACGATCTCGGTCAGGCCCAGGTCCACCGGCTGGCGGTTGAGGGAGGCGAAGGCCGTCACGCGGATCAGCGCCCCCTCCAGCTCGCGGATGTTGCGCGAGATGCGGGAGGCGATGAACTCCAGCACCTCCGGCGGCGCGTTCAGCTGCTCCTGGACCGCCTTCTTGCGCAGAATCGCGATCCTGGTCTCCAGCTCGGGCGGCTGGACGTCGGTGATCAGGCCCCACTCGAAGCGGTTGCGCAGCCGGTCCTCCAGGGTCACCAGCTGCTTGGGCGGCCGGTCCGAGGACAGCACGATCTGCTTGTTCGCGTTGTGCAGCGTGTTGAAGGTGTGGAAGAACTCCTCCTGCGTCGACTCCTTGCTGGCCAGGAACTGGATGTCGTCGACGAGCAGGATGTCCATGTCGCGGTAGCGCTTGCGGAACGCGTCCGCCTTGCCGTCGCGGATGGAGTTGATGAACTCGTTGGTGAACTCCTCCGAGCTCACGTACCGCACCCGGGTGCCCGGGTAGAGGCTTCGCGCGTAGTGCCCGATGGCGTGCAGCAGGTGCGTCTTGCCGAGCCCGGACTCGCCGTAGATGAACAGCGGGTTGTACGCCTTGGCCGGCGCCTCGGCCACCGCCACCGCCGCGGCGTGCGCGAAGCGGTTGGAAGCGCCGATGACGAAGGTGTCGAAGAGGTACTTCGGATTCAGCCGGGCGGTCGGCTCCCCGGGGCCGGTCGCGGGCGCGGGCTGCGCGGCGAGCGGGCTGGGGGCGCCGCTGGGGGCGGGCAGTCCGCCGGGGCCGGGGTTCTGGATGTGCGCGGGCGGCTGGTGCTCGGACAGGTCGCGGCGCTGCGGCGGCTGCTGCTCGTAAGGGGAGCGCCCCTCCGAGTGCTGGTGCTGCGGCGGTCCTGAGCGCTCCGGAGCCTGCGAACGGTAGTCGTTCTGTGACCGCTGGGAGTGCTGCTGTACGTGGGAGGGGGGCGGCGTGGCGTACGGGTCGCGCTCGGGGAAGCCGCCCAGGCGCTGCTGCTGCCAGCCGTAGTCCTCACGCGGCCCTGGCCCGGAGCCGGGGCCGCCCATGCCGGAGCGCTGCGGCCAGGCGCCGGGCTCGTGCCGGGGCTGCTGGTGTTGCTGGTGCTGCTGCTGGTACTCGGGATAGGCGGGGCGCACGGTCGGCAGGTCGTCGTCCTGGTGGCCGTAGCCCTGCCGGTTGTCGTAGCCGTCGCTCTGCCGGCTGTCGTAGCCGCCGTACGTCTCGTGCTGCTGACCGGGCTGGCCCTGCTGCTGGGGCTGGTGATGCTGCTGCCTGTGCGGCGGCTGCTGGGACTGAGGGAGCTGTTGCTGGGGCTGCGGCTCCTCGGCGGAGTCGTCGACCGTGATCGCGATCCGGATCGGGCGGCCGCATTCGTGGCTCAGCGCCTCACCGATGAGCGGCGCGAGCCGGCCCTCCAGCACGCCCTTGGCGAATTCGTTGGGGACGGCCAGCAGCGCGGTGTCGGCCACCAGCGCCAGCGGCTGGGTCCGCTTCAGCCAGTCCTGGTCCTTCGGCTTGAGGCTGTCGCTCTCCGCGCGTAGGAGGTGATCAAGTACGCGTGGCCACACTGCGGCAAGATCGGCAGGTACGTCAGCCACAGAGCACGCTCTCTCACTGGTCCCACGAATGTGTGATTCTCAGGACGGGCGGGAAGGAATCGGAGTTGACCCACGGTAGTCAGGGCGACCCTGGTGATTCAAGTTGTTGTCCACAGGCTGTGCATAGTGTGTCCCGGCCGGGGGCCGGTTTGACCGGATGACGCCGCCGCGCGTACCGTAACCAGGTCGAGTTGTCGATGGCTGCTGCCGCCTGCCTCCGATGGGCAAAGATCGCGCTCTAGTGATCGTGTAGCGGTGCACTCGGGCGTTGCGAGCTACTCGTGGGCGCACGGTGACAGCCAGTCGACGCCCCACACCTGTCTCCCCGGAGACACCAAGCATCTCTGGAGCCCCCGAGTGAGCAAGCGCACCTTCCAGCCGAACAACCGCCGTCGCGCGAAGACCCACGGCTTCCGCCTGCGTATGCGCACCCGTGCCGGCCGCGCGATTCTCGCGTCCCGCCGTGGCAAGGGTCGCGCCCGCCTGTCGGCCTGAGCCCTGAGCTAGGTCCATGACGTGCTGCCTACCGAGCATCGGCTGAGGCGGCGCGAGGACTTTGCGACCGCGGTACGCCGGGGACGCAGGGCCGGGCGCCCGCTCCTCGTCGTCCATCTACGCAGCGGTGTAACGGACCCGCACGCAGCGGGGGAAAACCTTCCCCCGGCGCGTGCGGGTTTCGTCGTGAGCAAGGCCGTCGGCGTCGCCGTGGTCCGCAACAAGGTCAAGCGGCGGCTGCGCCACCTGGTGCGCGACCGGCTCGACCGGCTGCCCGCCGGTAGCCTGGTTGTCGTACGGGCGCTGCCCGGTGCGGGTGATGCGGGTCACGACCAGCTGGCCCGCGACCTGGACACCGCGCTGCAGCGGCTGCTGAGTGGAAATCCCCCAACCGAAGGTCAGGGGAGGGTGCCGCGATGAAGTACCCGCTGCTGCTGTTGATCAAGCTGTACCAGTGGACCATCAGCCCTTTGCTGGGCCCGGTCTGCAGGTACTACCCGTCGTGCTCGCACTATGGCTATACGGCCATCGACCGGCACGGCGCGGTGAAAGGGACCGCGCTGACGGCTTGGCGCATCCTGCGTTGCAACCCGTGGTCGCCAGGTGGCGTCGACCACGTCCCACCCCGGAAGCGTCCGGTCTGGCATCAGCGGCTGAGGAGCCGCCTGGGCGGGCCCACCGCCCCTGAGCCCGCCGCACAGCCTGAGACTCAGCCCACCGCCCAAGGAGCCTGATTCGTGGACACGATCCTCAGTCCTCTCTATTACGCAGTTTCCTGGATCATCGTCCAGTTCCACTCGTTCTACAGCCTCATCTTCGACGAGAACAGTGGCGCGGCATGGGGTCTGTCCATCGTCTCGCTGGTGGTACTGATCCGTATCTGCCTGATCCCGCTCTTCGTGAAGCAGATCAAGTCGACGCGGAACATGCAGGCGCTCCAGCCGAAGATGAAGGCGATCCAGGAGCGCTACAAGAGCGACAAGCAGCGCCAGTCCGAAGAGATGATGAAGCTGTACAAGGAGACGGGCACCAACCCGCTCTCCAGCTGCCTGCCGATCTTGGCGCAGTCGCCCTTCTTCATCTCGCTGTACCAGGTCCTCAGCCACATCGCGAACAACCAGACGGTCGGCGTCATCAACCAGTCGCTGCTGGAGAGCGCGCAGAAGGCGCACATCTTCGGCGCCCCGCTGGCCGCGAAGTTCCTGGACACCCCGGAGAAGATCCAGTCTCTGGGTGCGTCGGTCACCGACGTCCGTGTGGTCACCGTCATCATGATCGTCCTGATGTCGGCGTCGCAGTTCTACACGCAGCGCCAGCTGATGACCAAGAACGTCGACCTCACGGTCAAGACGCCGTTCATGCAGCAGCAGAAGATGCTGATGTACGTCTTCCCGGTCATGTTCGCCGTCTTCGGCATCGGCTTCCCCGGCTTCCCCGTCGGCGTTCTCCTGTACTGGCTGACCACCAACGTGTGGACCATGGGCCAGCAGATGTTCGTCATCCGCCGTAACCCGACTCCGGGCAGCAAGGCCTTCGAGGAGCGCCAGCAGCGGCTGCGTGCCAAGGGCAAGCTCAAGGAGGACCCGGCCGAGGTCGAGGCCAGGAAGGCCGTCGAGGAGGCGCGCCAGAACCGGCAGCAGCCCAAGCGGCAGAGCAAGGCCCAGCGCCAGACCCAGCCGACCGGCGGCGCCAAGCCGGCCGGCGGCACCCCGCAGCGCCGCACCCGCGCCGGTGCCGGCTCCAGCGCTTCCGGTGCCTCCTCGGACGCTTCGGAGAAGCCGTCGCTGGAGAAGAAGGCACCGCAGGACAGCAAGCCGAAGGGCGGCTCCTCCGCCACCGGCTCCCGTAACGCCAAGTCCGGACAGCGCAAGGGCCAGCAGCGGCCCAAGCACCCGTCCAAGAAGTAAGAAGGAGTCCTTCCGTGACGGACACGACCCGCCCCTCGTCTTCGACAGGGGGGACCCCGGCCGCTGAGGGCACCGACACCCTGACCCGCCTGGAGCAGGAGGGGGAGATCGCGGCCGACTACCTCGAGGGCCTGCTGGACATCGCCGACCTCGACGGCGACATCGACATGGACGTCGAGGCCGACCGCGCCGCCGTGTCGATCATCAGCGACTCGACCAGCCGTGACCTGCAGAAGCTGGTGGGCCGTGACGGTGAGGTGCTGGAGGCGCTCCAGGAGCTGACCCGCCTCGCGGTGCACCGCGAGACCGGTGACCGCAGCCGCCTCATGCTGGACATCGCGGGCTTCCGGGCCCGCAAGCGTGAGGAGCTCGCGGAGCTGGGCGCGAAGGCGGCGGAGGAGGCCAAGGGCTCCGGCGAGCCGGTGAAGCTGGCGCCGATGACGCCCTTCGAGCGCAAGGTCGTGCACGACGCCGTGGCGGCGGCCGGGCTGCGCAGCGAGTCCGAGGGCGAGGAGCCCCAGCGCTGTGTGGTGGTCCTCCCGGCCTGACGGCCCGAGTTCCTCTCAGCCTTGATGTAATTGGCCCCGTCTGCTCGCAGGCGGGGCCATGTCTTGTCAGCCTTACAACAGTCCAGGAAGGGCGGTTCCCGTGTCGGACGCAGCAGCGGAGCTCCCACCGGCGCCGGATGTGGCGCGCGAGGTGTTCGGTGAGTGTTTCCCGGAGGCCGTGCGCTACGGCGAGCTGCTCGCCGACGCGGGCGTGCGCCGTGGGTTGATCGGCCCGCGTGAGGTGCCGCGGTTGTGGGAGCGGCACCTGCTGAACTGCGCGGTGCTCTCCGAAGTGGTTCCCGAGGGCGTCACCGTCTGCGATGTGGGCTCGGGGGCGGGGCTCCCGGGTATCCCGCTGGCCTTGGTGCGGCCGGACCTCAAGATCACTCTTCTGGAGCCGTTGCTGCGCCGTACCAACTTCCTCACGGAGGTGGTCGAGCTGCTCGGGCTCGACCATGTGACGGTGGTACGCGGCCGTGCGGAAGAGGTCATGGGCAAGCTCCCCCAGGTGCATGTGGTGACGGCGCGGGCCGTGGCCCCGCTGGACCGGCTGGCGGGGTGGGGCGTCCCGCTGCTGCGGCCGTACGGCGAGATGCTTGCCCTCAAGGGGGACACCGCGGAGGAGGAGCTGAAGGGCGCCCGAGCCGCGTTGAGCAAGCTCGGTGTGGTGGAGACCTCGGTGGTGCATGTCGGCGAGGGGATCGTGGACCCGATGTCGACCGTGGTGCGAGTCGAGGTCGGCGAGAGCCCGGGTGGTGTGCGCTTCGCGGCCAAGCGGGCCAAGGCGGCCAGGCCCAGCCGGGCAACGAGGGGGCGGCGTCGCTGAGCGTGGCTCATCGAGTCGCCAACTAGGCCGGAAAAGCCAACAAAAAGACGCAAATCGGAGTGTCGCGTACAAAACGGACGCGTCACTGTCATCGTGTTTCACGTGAAACGTCGTTCTCTGCTGCATGGAATCATCAGCCGCGGTCGCGCGGCTGCCGCGCCGCGTGACCGGAAACCCACACGGGTCACGGAAGTGTCCACAGAGGTGGATTCATCCACAGGAGAACGGACCTCACTGGTTCGCGACACCGAAAGCATGGCAGGCTCTGAGAACTGCGAGCCTGATGTCGAGGAGAGTGAATCCGTGCGGTCCGACGCCAACATCGCGGGACCGATGACCGATCCGGTCCCCGGTCCCCGTAGCGAGTCGCTCGGGGATGACGTTTCACGTGAAACGCCGCCCCCCATGGACGACACCCCGATCGGTCGTGCAGCTCAGCTGGCGGTGGAGACGCTCGGCCGCTCGGGAGAAGCGCTGCCCCGACCCGAGGAAACCCGGGTCATGGTGGTCGCCAACCAGAAGGGCGGGGTCGGCAAGACCACCACCACGGTCAACCTCGCTGCCTCCCTGGCCTTGCACGGCGCCCGTGTCCTGGTCATCGATCTCGACCCCCAGGGCAACGCCTCCACGGCCCTCGGCATCGACCACCACGCCGAAGTGCCCTCCATCTACGACGTGTTGGTGGAGAGCAAGCCGCTCTCCGGCGTCGTGGTGCCGGTTCCCGACGTGGAAGGGCTGTTCTGCGCGCCCGCCACGATCGACCTGGCCGGCGCCGAGATCGAGCTTGTCTCGCTGGTGGCTCGGGAGAGCAGGCTGGACCGGGCCATCAAGGCGTATGAACAGCCGCTGGACTACATCCTCATCGACTGCCCGCCCTCGCTCGGCCTGTTGACCGTCAACGCCCTGGTCGCCGGCGCCGAGGTGCTGATCCCCATCCAGTGCGAGTACTACGCGCTGGAGGGCCTCGGCCAGCTATTGCGCAACGTCGACCTGGTGCGCGGGCACCTCAACCCCAAGCTGCACGTGTCGACGATCCTGCTCACCATGTACGACGGCCGGACCCGGCTCGCCTCCCAGGTCGCGGAAGAGGTGCGCAACCACTTCGGCAACGAGGTGCTGCGCACCAGCATCCCCCGCTCGGTGCGCATCTCCGAGGCGCCCAGTTACGGGCAGACGGTTCTCACCTATGACCCGGGATCCAGCGGTTCGCTCTCCTACCTGGAGGCGGCCCGGGAGATCGCTTTGCGCGGAGTCCCCCAGCCCGGGGGGCAGGGGCTCACCGTGAACTACGAACCACAGCACAGCATGTCGGAGGGGAATCAGTGAGCGAACGACGTAGAGGACTGGGCCGCGGGCTCGGTGCGCTGATCCCCGCGGCACCGCAGACCCCGGACAACGCCGGTCCTGCGGTGGGCCGGGGGGCGACATCGCCGTCCGCGGTGCCGGTACTGGCACCGGAGCGGGGTGTGGCGGCGGCGAAGGTCACCTCGATCGCCGCCAAGACCGTTTCACGTGAAACGGAAGAGCCGCAGGAGGCAGAGACGGTCAAGGACGGTGCGGAGGAGGTCGCCGGAGCGCACTTCGCCGAACTGCCGCTCGACGCGATCACGCCCAACCCGCGGCAGCCGCGTGAGGTCTTCGACGAGGACGCCCTCGCCGAACTCGTCACCTCCATCCAGGAGGTAGGCCTTCTCCAGCCGGTGGTCGTCCGGCAGACCGGCCCTGAGCGGTATGAGCTCATCATGGGCGAGCGCCGCTGGCGGGCCTGCCGCGAGGTCGGCCTGGAGAAGATCCCGGCGATCGTCCGGGCGACCGACGACGAGAAGCTGCTGCTGGACGCGCTGCTGGAGAACCTCCACCGGGCGCAGCTCAACCCGTTGGAAGAGGCAGCGGCGTACGACCAGCTCCTGCGGGACTTCAAGTGCACGCACGACGAGCTGGCCGACCGGATCGGCCGGTCGCGGCCTCAGGTCTCCAACACCTTGCGACTGCTGAAACTCTCGCCGTCCGTACAGCGCCGCGTCGCTGCCGGGGTGCTGTCCGCGGGCCACGCGCGCGCCCTGCTCTCCGTGGACGACGCGGAGGAGCAGGACCGGCTGGCGCACCGCATCGTGGCCGAGGGGCTGTCGGTGCGCGCGGTGGAGGAGATCGCGCAGCTGATGGGCTCCCGGCCCAAGAGCAGCGCCAAGGCGAAGGGGCCGCGGGCCGGCACCCGCGTGGCGCCTGCCCTGACCGACCTTGCCTCGCGGCTGTCCGACCGCTTCGAGACCCGGGTGAAGGTCGATCTGGGCCAGAAGAAGGGCAAGATCGTCGTCGAGTTCGCCTCGATAGACGACCTGGAGCGCATCCTCGGGACGCTGGCTCCCGGCGAGGGACGGGTGCTCGACAAGAGCCTCGCCGAGGAGACCGGCGAAGAAGAGTGAGCTGAGCCGTAAGGCCCCCAGGGCGGGCCGTGTTCCGGGGGCGATTCCGGAACACGGCCCGCCCTTTCCTGTGTGGCGGTACCCGCTCACGCGGACCGTGGATACGATGCGATCGGGTATGGCGCACATCCACGGGGAAATCCCCACATCAAGGAGTAAGCCATGCGAACGGTGAGCCGCACCGGACTGGTGGCAGCGGGCTTCGGCCTCGGAGCAGTCGGTGGATTCGTCGGTGGCCTGCTCAGAGAGCGGGACATGCGGACGGCATCGCGCGGTGCGGCGGGCGAGGGAAGTGAGGACCAGTCTTCATGGGCCGTCGGCTCGTACCGCTCACGCTGGACAACCTTCCGGATCTCCCCAAGCGCTGCCGCTCCTGCGTCTTCTGGGAGCTCGACCCCGTCAGCGGTGAAGCCGCGGTAAAGGCAGGCCGGCCGGAGCTGGAGAAGGAGGCCTGGATCTCGGCCGTGCTCCTGGAGTGGGGCTCATGCGGACGCGTGGTCTACGTGGACGACGCCCCGGTCGGCTTCGTGTTGTACGCCCCTCCCGCGTACGTACCGCGCTCCACGGCCTTTCCCACGAGCCCGGTGTCCCCCGACGCCGTGCAGCTCCTCACGGCCTGGCTGACGCCCGGCTACCAGGGCCAGGGACTGGGCCGGGTGATGGTGCAGACGGTGGCGAAGGACCTCATCCGGCGCGGCTTCAAAGCGATCGAGGCATTCGGCGACGCCCGCTGGGCAGAGCCCGCGTGCGTGCTCCCCGCAGACCACTTGCTGGCGGTGGGCTTCAAGACCGTACGCCCGCACCCCCGCTTCCCCCGCCTGCGGCTGGAACTGCGCACCACGATCTCCTGGAAGGAAGACGTCGAGCTGGCGCTCGACCGGCTTCTGGGCGCCGTACAGAAGGAACCCGCACTGCGGCCGCTGTAGTGCCTCCACTCAACGCGAACGGGCCCGGCCCCGGGAGGGGCGGGCCCGTTCGCGGGAACGCGGGAAGCGATCAGGCGAGGAACTCGCCCAGCTCGCGCTCCAGCATCGCCTTCGGCTTGGCGCCGACGATGGTCTTCACGACCTCGCCGCCCTGGTAGACGTTCATCGTCGGGATCGACATGACACCGTACTTGGCGGTGATGGTCGGGTTCTCGTCGGTGTTCAGCTTCGCGATGACGATCTCGTCGTGCTCGGCGGCGATGGCCTCCAGCGACGGGGCGATCTGGCGGCACGGGCCGCACCAGGTGGCCCAGAAGTCCACGAGTACGGGCTTGTCGCTCTTGAGGACGACCTCTTCGAAGTTGGCGTCCGTCACGGTCACCGTGGCACCGGCCATGGCAGTCTCCTTACTGGGTGGGGTTGGGGGGCGGGGCGGGGCGGAGTCAGGCGGAAGCGGTCTTCTCCGGCTCCGGGACGTCGTCGCTGTCCGAGAGCGCGGCGAGGTGCCGCTCGGCGTCCAGGGCCGCGGAGCACCCGGTGCCGGCCGCCGTGATCGCCTGGCGGTAGGTGTGGTCCACGACGTCGCCGGCGGCGAAGACACCCGTGAGGTTCGTACGGGTGCTGGGGGACTCCACCTGGAGGTACCCCTCGTCGTCCAGGTCCAGCTGGCCCTTGAACAGCTCGGTACGCGGGTCGTGGCCGATCGCGATGAACAGGCCGGTCACCGGGAGTTCCGAGGTCTCGCCGGTCTTCAGGTTGCGCAGCGTCAGCCCGGAGAGCTTGTTCTCGCCGTGGATCTCGGCGACCTCGCTGTCCCAGACGAACTTGATCTTCGGGTCGGCGAAGGCGCGCTCCTGCATCGCCTTGCTCGCGCGCAGCGTGTCGCGGCGGTGCACGATCGTGACCGACTTCGCGAAGCGGGAGAGGAAGGTGGCCTCCTCCATCGCGGTGTCGCCGCCGCCGACCACGGCGATGTCCTGGTCCTTGAAGAAGAACCCGTCGCAGGTGGCGCACCAGGAGACACCGCGGCCGGAGAGCTCGTCCTCACGGGGCAGGCCCAGCTTGCGGTGCTGGGAGCCGGTGGTGACGATCACGGCCTTGGCGCGGTGCACCGTGCCGGCGGTGTCGGTGACGGTCTTGATCTCCCCGGACAGGTCGACCGAGACGACGTCGTCGGGCACCAGCTCGGCGCCGAAGCGCTCGGCCTGGGCGCGCATGTTGTCCATCAGGTCCGGGCCCATGATGCCGTCACGGAACCCGGGGAAGTTCTCCACCTCGGTGGTGTTCATCAGCGCGCCACCGGCGGTGACGGCGCCCTCGAAGACCAGCGGCTTCAGCGAGGCACGGGCGGTGTAGAGCGCGGCGGTGTAGCCCGCGGGCCCGGAGCCGATGATGATCACGTTACGGACGTCGCTCACGGGTGTCTTCCTTGTCTCTGCCGACTGCTTGATGGGGCTCTCGGTGAACTCTCACCCCACCCAACGGATCCTACGGGGCAGGCATTCCCGTAGTGCCCCGGCGCCCGTACCGCCGGTTCAGTCTCGTCGGTAGGAGTGGGTCAGCAGAACTTTGCCAGGGGCCGGAGGCGACGCCGAGACGCACGAGGCAGCGATGACGTAGGCCGTGACGCGGCTGGGGTCGGTCGGATGCGGCAGCACCAGGAGATAGGCGTCCTGGCCCTCGTAGGAGCTACGAGTGGAGGCCAGAGGTGCCTCGGTCCGCCCGGTGCCTTGCTGGACGCAGGAGGGGACGGTGTCCGTCGCGCCGCGCAGCGGGGAGTCGGAGCTCTGGGTGCCGACATCCGGCGTCTTCTTGGCGCCCGAGGAGGTGAGCAGATCACGGACGCGCGACTCCAGCGTGGCGGCCGTCAGCGTGGACGTGGCCCCGGCCCCCTTTTTCTCGGAGGCCGCGACGTGCGGCTTCTGCGCGCTGCCCTGGCCGGTGTCGGTGGACGTGTTCTGGATGACGAGCGCACCGACGCTGAGGACCGCGGCGGCGGCAGCGGCGCCGAGCACCGCCTTGGGCCAGCGCCGGGTGCGGGCCCGTGCGCCCGGCGTACGGCGGCCCGGGCCGGAGGCGGCGCGGGGGCGACCGGTGGGCCGGGTGACCGGGCTGGATGCCTGCGTGGCCGGCGTCGTCTCGGTTTCACGTGAAACCGAGACGACGGCTTCCGCTGGGGTTTCACGTGAAACGGAAAGATCGTGGTCCGGCGTGGTGGAGTCGAGCAGGGCTTCGGCCGCCAGCGCGGCATCGATCCGCTCCGCCACGTCGGTGGGCATGCGGGTGGGGCCGGGGAGCGTGCCGAGTAGCCCCCGGATCTCCTCCAGGGAGGCGTGTACGTCCTCGCACAGCTCGCAGCACGCGAGGTGATCGCGTAGATCGGCGGTACGGGACGGGGACAGCAGACCGTCCGTGAGCGCGGAGATCTCGGAGACCTCCGGGTGCTCGTCCGTGTCGGTCGTCGAAGTCACGAGCGCCCACCTCCGCCCTTCACGGCATCTGTGTCCTTCGGCCCTGCCGCCTCTGGGACGGATGTCCCCTGCGCCCGGTTCCTTCCCCCGCTGACGGGTCTGCTATCCCCTCCACCCGAGCGCAGATGGGTGAGCATCGGCAAAAGTCTCGCCCGGCCCCGCGCACAGCGGCTCTTCACCGTTCCCGTGGGGACGTCGAGGATCTCCGCGGCTTCCGCCACGGGATACCCCTGCATATCAACGAGCACCAAGGCGGCACGTTGTTCTTCGGGCAGGGTGCGCAGCGCGCTCAGCAGTTCCCGGTGCAGGTCCTGCCGCTCGGCCGGCACTGCGGCGGACTCGTGCGGCTCCAGCAGTTGTTCCAGCCGTTCGGTCTCGGCGACGGGAGACGTACGGCGGGAGGCGGCCTTGCGGGCCCGGTCCAGGCAGGCGTTGACCGTGATGCGGTGCAGCCAGGTCGTGACGGCCGACTGGCCGCGGAAGGTGTGGGCGGCCCGGTAGGCGGAGACAAGCGCGTCCTGGACGGCGTCCGCGGCCTCTTCCCGGTCGCCGAGGGTGCGGAGGGCCACCGCCCAGAGCCGGTCGCGGTGGCGCCGGACTATCTCGCCGAAGGCGTCGGGATCACCGGCGACGTGGCGAGCGAGAAGATCGCCGTCGCTGATGTCGTGAGGCCCGTAGGGTCCCGCCTCCACGTGCCCCCCTGTGCGGGTAGCGGATAACTGGGCCCCATTGAAGCCGGTCACCCGCAGGAAGTAAACAAGCCTTGTGAGTCGGCCGGATCCTGCGGGGGCAGCGAGCGGAACCGGCCCTTCGGGCGCCCGGCGAAGAGCGCCCGAAGGGGTCAGCCGCTGACCTTGATCTCCGAGATGCCGCCCCGGTAGCCGTCCCCGTCCTGGTCGACGGGGAGTTCCGTGATGTGGACCAGGAGGTAACGCGTCTTGACCGGCTTGTCCAGTTTCACGGACAGCGAGGAGCCGGCCTTCTCCAGCTTCGACAGGCGCTTCGAGAAGGCGCTGAGTGTCGTGGGGTTCGCCGTTTCGGGGTCGGCGGCCAGGACTTCGGCCGTCTGTCCCGCCCGGTACATGCTGGCCTGTACTTCGGAGACGTCCTTGACGCTGCCGAGGTCGACGATGACACCGCTGCCGTCCGCACGCTGCGGCAGGTTGCCGAAGTTCGGCCAGCCCCTGAACTCCCCGGTGATCCAAGCGGTGCCCGGGTCCCCGTCCACGGCGTTCGCGGCCACGTCACGGGAGGCGACGGGCGTGCTGGACAGCGGGGAGAACTCGGTGCCGCCGGCGATCGCCAGCGGCTTCGGAGCGGGCTTTTTCTGCTGCGTCCCGCTCTCCGGCTGCGTGCTCTCCTGATTGTCCTGGCCTTCGCCCTGCAGCAGGGTGTCCGCCAGCTGCCAGCTGCCGAGTCCCAGCGCCGCGATGAGCAGGCCGGAAACACACCACTTCAGCGCCCGGCCGGTGCGGCTCTGTAGCGGTGGCGGCGGGGTGGGCACCGGAGCGGCGGCGCGGGCCGTCGGTCCGCCGCTGCGCGTCGGCGGCTGGCCGTATGAGCCTTGCTGGAAGGCGGTGCGCTGGTAAGGCGGCGGCGAGGTGAAGGACGGCTCCGGCGGGCGGATGCGCGGTATGGCCGTGACCGCTTTCGCCAGCTCTTCCGGGGTGGTGCAGGCCGGCTCCTGGCGGGAGGCGGTGGCCCCGTCGTTGACCAGCGCGCGCATGGCCAGTTCGGACAGCCCGCGGTGCACCCCGGCCCGGACCTGGTCCGGGGGGATCATGCCGACGTCCTTGGGCAGCCCCGACAGGCCGTACGCGTCGCTCTCGTACGGCCAGCGCTGGGTCAGGGCGGCGTACAGGAGCGCGCCGATCGCCTCGGTGTCCGTGCGCTGCGGGTGCTCGCTGGTGATGCCGCGCAGCGCGGCCATCACGGCCAGGCCGCGGATGCGGTACTGCCCGGACTCGGTCCGCAGCACCGAGCCGGGGTTGAGCCTGAGATGGGACAGGCCCTCCCGGTGGGCGGCGGCCATCGCCTGGGCGACCTGGCTGACGAGCTGGTAGGCGTCGTGCGGTTCGAGCGGGCCGTTCGCGAGCACGGCCGTCAGCTCGGTCGCGTCCGGCAGCCACTCGTGCACGACGTAGACGAGGTCGTTCTCCTCGACCGCGTCGAGGACCTGCACGAAGCGAGGGTCACCGAGCAGCGCGGCGGAGCGCGCGGCGGACAGTACGGGCCGGGCTCGCGGGTGGTCCGCGGGCAGGATGTGTACGCCGACCGCACGGCGCAGTTTCTCGTCGACCGCACGCCAGCTGCTGAATCCGTCCAGACGGGTGACGCACTCTTCGAGGCGGTAGCGTCTGGCGAGCTTGTGGCCGCTGTGCAGTTCGGGCGGCTTGGTGTCGGTCACCGCGGCAGGCTGATCGCCGGTGTGTGCGGTGTCCTCGTCCGTGCCGGTTACGCTCTCGGCCTCCGCACCGTCGTTCGTGGCCTGTCCCGCCTGGGCGGTCAGCGGCTCATCACCGCTCGTGTCGGCCACGTCGACGGCAGCCGTGCTCCGTTCCGCCACCGTCGTTCCTGCCTCCCCATCCGTTGCAGGCTCTAAGAGCCAAGACAATTGTGCCCACAGTCCGCCACTATGCACGACACACGGTTGCGGTCGATGGTTGTGCCCGCTCAGCGCCCCAGCTTGGCGCGCACCATGCCGACCATCGCGTTCATCTCTTCGATCCGCATCCGCTTCGCGGCGAGGAAGAAGACGGCGATCAGTGTGACACCACCACCGGCCAAGGCGGCCAGGGATCCGGTGAAGCCGTTGCCGAGCGCCAGGGTGATTCCGTATGCGGCCGCGCCGGCGACCACCGCGGCAGGTACACAGGCACCGGCGAGACGGGCGTACGTACGAATGACGTGCGGGCCGTCCAAGTCGCCACCCAGCCGTGTGCGCAGCCGCCGCCAGGCCACGCCGATGCCGACGGCGTAGGCCAGTCCATAGGCCGCGGCAAGGCCGACCACGACCCAGCGGGCCGGCAGGAGAAGGAAGCACAGACCGGAGACCCCGGCGTTGACAGCGGCGACGATCACGGTGTTGAAGAACGGCGTGCGGGTGTCCTCGTAGGCGTAGAAACCGCGGAGGACGACGTACTGCGCGGAGTACGGAATCAGGCCCAGGCCGAACGCCATGATGACGTAACCGATGTTGGTGGCGCCGGAACCCGCGCTGGAGAACATCAGCGTCGCCATCGGGACACCGAGCGCCAGGAAGGCGAAGGCGCACGGAACGATGGCCACGGCCGACGTGCGCAGGCCGTAGGAGATGTCGTCGCGGACGGCGGTGACGTCTCCGTCCTGCGCGGCCCGGGAGATGCGGGGCAGGACGGCGGTCATGACCGAGACGGTGATGATGGCCTGCGGCATCTGCCAGAGCTGCAGCGCGTAGTTGTAGGCGGTGATACCGGTCCCGGAGTGGCCTTCGCCCTCGGCCACCGAGCCGGCCCAGGTGGCGATCTGGGTGACCACGACCAGGCCGAGATGGTTGGCGAGGACGAAGAAGAAGGTCCACTTGGCGAGCCGTGCGGCCTTGCCGAGCCCGTGACCCCGCCAGTCGAAGCGGGGGCGGAGCCGGAAACCGGCGTCCCGGAGATAGGGGAACATGGCGAGCCCCTGCACGACCAGCCCGAGCAGCGTGCCGATGCCGAGCAGCCGGATGGCGTCGGCGGAGACGTTGCCCGCGCTCACGCCGCTCTGCGAGAAGCTGCCGAAGACCCAGATGAAGGCCCCGAACGTCGCGATCACGATGACGTTGTTCAGGACCGGGGTCCACATCATCGCGCCGAACCGGCCACGGGCGTTCAGGATCTGGCCCAGCACGACGTGCACACCCATGAAGAACATGGTCGGCAGGCAGTAGCGGGCGAAGGCGACCGCGACGTCCATCTGCTCGGGGTCGGAGGCGATCTTCGGCGACATCATGCCGATGAAGACCGGTGCCGCCAGCACGCAGACCGTGGTGATACCGGCCATGAGCACGGTGACCAGCGTCAGCAGGCGGTTGGCATACGCCTCGCCACCGTCCTCGTCGTTCTTCATGGCCCGCACCAGCTGCGGGATGAACACCGCGTTCAGGGCGCCGCCGCCGACGAGGATGTAGATCATCGTCGGCAGGGTGTTGGCGACCTGGTACGAGTCGTTGAGGGTGCCGACGCCGATCGCCGCGGCGATGACGAGGTTGCGGACGAACCCCAGGACGCGGGAGACCAGCGTGCCTGCCGCCATGACCGCGCTGGACTTGAGCAGGCTGGAGGCGCGCCCGCCGGAACGCTTGGCGGGGGCGGCCGGCTCGGGCGCGGGCACCGGCGGTTGCTCCGGTACGGAAGCGGCCTGCGGCACGGGCTCCGGCTGCGGGGGCATCGGGCGCTGCGGCTCGTACGGCTGCTGCTGGTCGCGGTAGAGGTGGGCGAAGGCGTCCGGCTCCGGGCGCTCGTCGGCGGCCTGCGAGATCAGGTCGTCCACGCCGACGAACTGCGTCGCGGCGGCGTCGTCACCGTAAGGCAGGTGCCGCGTCGGTCCCTGGGGCTCGGGCGGCGGAGGCGGCGCCCATACCTGTGGGTCGGGTGCGGGCTGCGGTGCGGGCGGCTGCTGGTAGAGCGGGTGCGGGGTCTGCCCGTGATGCGGCGGGGGGTGCGCGGACCGGTCGTAGTACACGTCGTGGACCGGGTCCTGGGCCGTGGGGTCCTGGGACCGGTACGGGTCGTTGGCGTACGCGTCCTGCACGTACGGGTCATGGGACGGCTGCCCCTGGGGCGTCGGCGGTCCCTGACCCGCGGGGGTGTCGCTCGCACCCCTGCCGCGGTCACCGTCGTACGGCGCATTCATCGCTGCCCCACCTCATCCGTCGCCGGCCATCCGGCCCCGCCAACTATCAACGGTCCACTTTCTCACCTGAGCCGGACGCGTCCGTGCTTTCCGAACCGGTGTCCGGCTCGGGGTCACCCGGCTGCACCGGGCCGTCACCGTCCGTCTCGCCGTCGCCTCCGTTGCCGTCGTCGGCCTCCTCCTCGTCACGGCGGGCCGCGGCGCGCTTGCGCTGGAGGTAGATACGGACACCGGCGAGCACGAGCAGCAGCACGCCCACCGCGATGACGAGCATGATGGCCGAGGTGATTTCGGTGACGTTCACCTGGAAGGACATCGGCCGGCCGTACGGCTTGCCGTCGGAGGTGTAGAGCTGCGCCGTCACCTGCACCGGGCCGTTGGCGTTCGCCGTCGTGTCGAACTTGAACGACTGGCTGTGCCCGCCGTCGACCATGATCTGCTGCGGCTCGCCCGCGTCGAGCCGGTTGGGCTGCGAGGACGTGAGCTCCAGCGTGAGGCCCTTGACGCCCTGCACGAGGTTGTTCTGCACCGTCACCGGAATCGTCGCGCTGCGCCCGGAGAGCGTCGCGTCCGACTTCTGGATCAGCTGCACGTTCTTCGTCAGGCCGTCGAGGTAGCTGTGCACGGAGGTGCGGAACGCGGCGGCACCCGCTGCGTCGCCCCGCCACTCGGTCGACATCTCGCGCATGATCGCGTTGCCGAACGGCGTGACCACGCGCCCGGGCTGCGACAGGATGAGCTCGAAGTCGTCCAGCGCGGCCTGGGTTTTCTGGATCTGCTCGAAGGCCTCGGTCGGCAGTTCCTGCCGGCGCAGCGAGTCCGGGTACTCGCCGGCCCCGGGCACCTCGCGGTTGGCACCGGGGTCGGGGGCGGCCTTGGCGGCGCCTCCCAGGTTCAACGGCTCGGCCCACCGGCCCGGCGCCAGGGCCTTCACGCCGGCGGCCATCGCCTGGGCCTGGCTGACCGAGGGGGTGCGCTGCGGTGCGACGACGATGTTGCGCTGCCGCCCGGGCTCCTGCCCGTTGACCATCAGGCTCTGGGCGAGGAACTGCTGGATGGCGAGCGTGGAGTTCTCGGCCTTGGACAGGTCGCCCTCGAAGGCGGTGGAAAGCCGTGCGTCCGCGACGATGGCGGTGTTGCCACCGCCGATGGGGCGGGCCGCCGTCGGGCTGTAGGAGAGGCTGTTCTCCTGGAGGCTGTCGCTGCGGGCGATGATGTTGTGGGAGCCGCCCGAGGTGGCCACGTCGACGATGGAGGAGTCGACGGCACCGTCGGCGGGCCAGGCGAAGTCGGTACGGGGCTTGACGCCCAGGATGGTCTCCACGGTCTTGGCCGCCAGTGTCGTGGCGGGACCGAGGTGGCCGAGGGCGCTGGGCACCTCCTTGCCGCGGTGGGCGAGCGAGGCCAGGTCGGGGTCGCCGAACGGCAGGGCGACGACCTCGTGGGTCTTCACCGCCTCCTCCACCTGGCTCAGCCACTGCTTGGCGACCGCCTGGTTCTTGCCGGCGGTGGGCCCGTTCGGCCCTTCGACCTTGTAGGTCTTGGTCATCGCGTCGACGGAGGCGAGCACGTCGGGGTCGATGACGAAGGTGACGGGGAGGTCCTTGCCGAGCGCGACGAGCTGCTGGAGCCGCCCGCCGGGGGCGATCTCCGCGGCCAGGTTGTCGTTGCGGAAGACCGGTGTCTGCTCCGCGTCCGCGTCGGTCTCCGCGGTGAGGTGCGTCGAGGAGATCAGCGGCCACAGGTACGTGAGCTGGGTCTTCTTCTCGGCGTCGGAGGTCTGCCAGGGCAGGAACGTCCGCTTCATGCCGAGTACCTGCTCGTACGACGTGCCCTGGGCCCGCCCGGAGAGGGAGACCCCGAGCTGGTAGACGCCGTCGCTGCCCAGGCCGAGGTCCTTGACCGGTACCTGGAGGGTGAAGGGGCGGCTGACGCCCGGCTCCAGCTTGTCGATCTTCTGGGTGCGGTTCTGGATCTCCTGCCCGTCCGCGGACGAGAAGCCGGTGCGCTTGGCGGCCGAGTCGATGGCGCTGCGGCTGCTGAGGGCGGGACCGAGCCGCAGGCCCACGTGCGCGTCGGTGATCGGGGAGTCGCCGTCGTTGGTGAGCGTCCCGGAGACGGTGAGTGTGTCGTCCTTCTTCGGCGCGGTCGGCGTGAGCGCGTCGACGGAGACGTCGACGGTGCGCGGTCCGCTCGCCGCGCGGGCCTCGGGGGCGTCCGGAAACTGCAGCATTCCCACCAGCAGCGGCACCCCGGCGATCAGCGCCGCGGCGCGGCGCAGCCACCGACCACGCGGCCGTTCACTCCCCTGGAACCCTGCCGCCTCGGCCACGCGTTCGCCCGTCCCTCGTCGTCGTCAGTGGTCGTCGGAATGTGCGTCCACGCATGGTAACGAGGACCGCTGTGCCGAAGTGCTGGGGACTGCTCCACAAGATCGCCTTCAACCGGTTGCCGGGAAGCGGTTGTCCCCTTTTGACGGGGTACCCGGTGCCGCGGAGCGACGGGGCGCCTCGCGCGACGCGGCCACGTACCCTGTTCTGTTGTGCCGAACGCCAACAATGACTTCCTCGCCCCGCAGCCCGAGCGGCCCTCGCAGTCGACGAACGCCCTGAGCCAGGTGCAGCGCCGTGCCGTCGGCGAACTGCTGCGGGTGTCCCCCGTCGCGGACGATCTGGCCCGCCGTTTCCAGGAGGCCGGGTTCACGCTTGCCCTGGTCGGCGGCTCGGTGCGCGATGCCTTGCTCGGCCGGCTCGGCAACGACCTCGACTTCACCACCGACGCCCGCCCCGACGACGTCCTGAAGATCGTCCGGCCGTGGGCGGACGCGGTGTGGGAGGTCGGCATCGCCTTCGGCACGGTCGGCTGCAAGAAGGACTCGTTCGACATCGAGGTCACCACGTACCGCTCCGAGGCGTACGACCGCACCTCGCGCAAGCCCGAGGTGTCCTACGGCGACTCCATCGAGCAGGACCTGGTGCGCCGGGACTTCACGGTGAACGCCATGGCGGTGGCCCTGCCGCAGAAGGAGTTCATCGACCCGCACGACGGGCTGGAGGACCTGGCGGCACGCGTCCTGCGGACGCCGGGCACGCCGGAGGAGTCGTTCTCCGACGACCCGCTGCGGATGATGCGGGCCGCCCGGTTCGCCGCCCAGCTGGATTTCGAGGTCGCCGACGACGTCGTCTCCGCGATGAAGGCCATGGCCGAGCGCATCGAGATCGTCTCCGCGGAACGGGTGCGGGACGAACTCAACAAGCTGCTGATGGGCTCCCACCCGCGTAAGGGGCTCAAGCTGCTGGTCGAGACGGGCATCGCCGACCGGGTCCTCCCGGAGCTGCCCGCGCTGCGGCTGGAACGTGACGAACATCACCGTCACAAGGACGTCTACGAGCACTCGCTGACAGTGCTGGAACAGGCCATCGACCTCGAAGAGGACGGGCCGGACCTCGTGCTGCGCCTGGCGGCGCTGCTGCACGACATCGGCAAGCCGAAGACGCGTCGTTTCGAGAGTGACGGCCGGGTCTCCTTCCACCACCACGAGGTGGTGGGAGCGAAGATGACCAAGAAGCGGATGACCGCGCTGAAGTACTCCAACGACATGATCAAAGATGTCTCGCTGCTGGTGGAACTGCATCTGCGGTTCCACGGCTACGGGACGGGCGAGTGGACCGACTCGGCGGTCCGCCGGTACGTGCGCGACGCCGGCCCGCAGCTGAGTCGGCTGCACAAGCTGACGCGGTCGGACTGCACCACCCGCAACAAGCGCAAGGCCAATGCCCTGTCCCGCGCGTACGACGGGCTGGAGGAGCGCATCGCGCGGCTGCAGGAGCAGGAGGAGTTGGACTCGATCCGTCCCGACCTGGACGGCAACGACATCATGCAGATCCTCGGTATCGCACCCGGCCCGGAGGTCGGCAAGGCGTACAAGCACCTGCTCGAACTGCGGCTGGAGAACGGCCCGATGGAACGGGAGCAGGCAGTCGCCGCCCTGCAGGAGTGGTGGGCCGCTCAGAGCTGAGCTTGCCGTTTCACGTGAAACACGGCACCAGGCTGCCGTGTTTCACGTGAAACAGCCCGCCGGCGCCCTGCCTTCCGAGGCCTCCGCGGAATGACGCTTACCGCCCTGCGCGGCGAGCCAGCGCCACTGCGGTCGCCGTATAGAGAAGAGCCATGACGAGGACGAGGGCGCTGGACTTGCCGCCTGGTGGCAGCATCAGGGCCGACACGGCAGCGGCGCTGACATAGGCGACGTTGAAGAGCATGTCGTAGACAGCGAAGACGCGGCCCCGGAAGGCGTCGTCCACCGAGGACTGCACCACCGTGTCCGTGGAGATCTTGACCGACTGGGTGCTGAGGGCGAGTACGAAGGCAGCCGCCAGCAAAGGGCCGTACGCGAACGTGAGGCCCAAGCCCGGAGCCAGCACCGCCGACAGGCCCGCACAGCACGCCATCCAGCCCAGGGGTGTGAACCGTGCCACGGCTGACGGTGTGAGGAGCGCGGCCGCGAAGAAGCCCGCCCCCGAAACGCCGACGGCGATACCGAGCAGCGCCAGCCCGTCCGATTCGCTGTCCGTCCATGTGTACCGGCACAGCATCAGCACCATCACCGTCAGCGCTCCGTAGCAAAAACGCATGACGGCCATCCCGGCCAGCGCGGCGGTCGCGGTGCGGCGCTGTGCGAGGTGGCGCAGACCCGCCACCAGGCCGCGCGTGGTGCTCATGAGGGCGGCGCCCACCTGCGGTTGAAGGTGTTCCGGTTCGGGGCCGAGCAGGCCTGGAGCCATCCGCAGGGAAACACCGGCGGAGCATAGGTACAGGGCCGCAGCCAGCAGTACGACGACGCTGTTCGACTCCACGCCTGCCAGCCGGACGGCGAAAGCGAGTACGCCACCCGCGGTGGCCGCGAGCGTGCCTGCCGTCGGTGAAAGGGAGTTGGCCGTGACCAGCCGCTCGGTGCCGGCCACCACACGGGGCAGAGAGGCCGAGAGGCCCGCCAGCACGAAGCGGTTGACGGCCATGACGCACAGGGCGGAGGCGTAGAAGAGCCAGTCGGGGGCCCGGGCGGTGATCAGAGCCGCGGTGCCGACGGCGAGCACGGCGCGCAGCAGGTTGCCGTGGAGCAGGACCTGCCGACGCCTCCAGCGGTCGAGGAGCACGCCGGCGAAAGGGCCGAGGAGCGAGTACGGGAGTAGGAGAACCGCCATGGCGGAAGCGATGGCCGCGGGCGACGCCTGCTTCTCGGGGGAGAAGACGACGTACGCGGCGAGCGCGACCTGATAGGCGCCGTCGGCGGCCTGGGAGAGCAGTCGTACGGCCAGCAGGGAGCGGAAGTCGCGCAGCTGGAGCAGTACGCGGAGATCACGCACAACGGGCATGAGGCCCAGCCTCACACAGGGCACAGGCCCCCGGGCGGTATTGCCAGGGGGCCTGCTGTGAACCGGTACGGCGCGCTGCTTAGCGCTCGACCTCACCCTTGATGAACTTCTCGACGTTCGCGTGCGCCTCGTCGTCGAAGTACTGAACCGGCGGCGACTTCATGAAGTAGGAGGACGCGGAGAGCACCGGGCCGCCGATGCCGCGGTCCTTGGCGATCTTCGCGGCGCGCAGGGCGTCGATGATGACACCCGCGGAGTTCGGGGAGTCCCAGACCTCCAGCTTGTACTCCAGGTTCAGCGGGACGTCACCGAAGGCGCGGCCCTCCAGACGTACGTACGCCCACTTGCGGTCGTCCAGCCAGGCCACGTAGTCCGACGGGCCGATGTGGACGTTGTCCTCGCCCAGCTCGCGGTCGCGGATCTGCGAGGTGACGGCCTGGGTCTTGGAGATCTTCTTGGACTCCAGGCGGTCACGCTCCAGCATGTTCTTGAAGTCCATGTTGCCGCCGACGTTCAGCTGCATCGTGCGGTCCAGGACGACGCCCCGGTCCTCGAAGAGCTTGGCCATCACGCGGTGCGTGATGGTGGCGCCGACCTGGGACTTGATGTCGTCACCGACGATCGGGACACCGGCTTCGGTGAACTTGTCCGCCCACTCCTTGGTGCCCGCGATGAAGACCGGCAGGGCGTTGACGAAGGCGACCTTGGCGTCGATGGCGCACTGGGCGTAGTACTTCGCGGCGTCCTCGGAGCCGACCGGCAGGTAGCAGACCAGGACGTCGACCTGCTTGTCCTTGAGGACCTGGACGATGTCCGCCGGGGTCTCCGCGGACTCCTCGATGGTCTGGCGGTAGTACTTGCCGAGGCCGTCGAGGGTGTGGCCGCGCTGGACGGTCACACCGGAGTGCGGCACGTCGCAGATCTTGATGGTGTTGTTCTCGCTGGCACCGATGGCGTCCGCCAGATCGAGGCCGACCTTCTTGGCGTCGACGTCGAAAGCGGCCACGAACTCGATGTCACGCACGTGGTAATCGCCGAACTGCACGTGCATGAGACCGGGCACGCGGCTGTCCGGGTCTGCGTCCTTGTAGTACTCGACGCCTTGTACCAGCGAGGCGGCGCAGTTGCCCACGCCGACGATGGCTACGCGAACCGAACCCATTCCGGTTGCTCCCTGTGTTCTCGACAAGGCCCCGCGGAGTGCGGTGCCTCATGTGGTGGTGTCATCGGACGGATCCGGCCGGGAACCACCCCGACGCCGGGGCAGGCCGCCCGTATCTCCTGACGTGTCCTTCTGGTCCCGCTCGGCGGGGTCCGCGGCGCGTTGATCGCGTCCGGCGCGTTCACTCTCGATCAGCTCGTTGAGCCACCGGACCTCGCGTTCGACGGATTCCATGCCGTGCCGCTGCAGTTCGAGGGTGTAGTCGTCCAGCCGCTCGCGCGTGCGTGCCAAGGAGGTGCGCATCTTCTCCAGGCGCTCCTCCAGCCGGCTGCGGCGGCCTTCCAGTACCCGCATCCGTACGTCGCGCGAGGTCTGCCCGAAGAAGGCGAAGCGGACGCCGAAGTGCTCGTCCTCCCACGCATCCGGCCCGGAGTGCGCGAGCAGCTCCTCGAAGTGGCCCTTCCCCTCGGCCGTCAGCCGGTAGACGATCTTCGCCCGGCGGCCGGTGAGGGACGCGGGCGTGGCCTCCGGCGAACCACCCGTCTCCTCGGTCAGCCAGCCGTTGGCGACCAGCGCCTTGAGACAGGGGTAGAGGGTGCCGTAGCTGAACGCACGGAAGACCCCCAGCGAGGTGTTGAGCCGTTTGCGCAGCTCGTAGCCGTGCATGGGGGACTCGCGGAGCAGTCCGAGGACGGCGAACTCAAGGATGCCGGACCGCCTGCTCATGTCCGCCTCCTTGGCCTCGTGCGTTCTTTATGCCGAGCTGATGTATCGATTCGATACATCCAGACGATAGATCGGCCATTCGAGAGGAACAAGAGGGGGGACGGTGAACGCCGTCACATCACTGATTCGTTCTACCCAACCTGACTGATTTGGAGTGAATTTCAACAGTGGGCAGGTTTTGGCCCTGCGTAGTCTGTGCGGCATGCAAACTGCCGGGAACCGAGGGGCGATGACTGACGTCCCCGTCCTCGGTGTAGTGCGACCCCATGAGCCATATGGGTGCCGTACGTCGGGGGGACCTGAAGCCAACTGCCGCCTTCAGGCGACGAGATAGATCGCGCGCCTGCCCGAGGAGTATTCGTTCCATGAGCGAGCACCGTCGCAAACCGCCCCAGCCGCAGGGCGGCGGACGTGCTGCGGCCCGACGAGCCGCACAGCAATCATCCGGGCGTCGCGCTGCGCCCTCCCGCGGCTCCGCCCCTGCCCCCGGTCCGAACGCCGAGTCCGGAGCGTACGGGCAGGAACGGCCGGCCGGCGGTAGAGCCGAGGCCCGGCGCGCCGCTCAACGCGGTGGCCGACGACGTGCGTCCGATACGGCCGAGATGGCTTCCGGCAGTGGCCGTGGCGGGCGCGGCGGCGGCCGGCGCACCGGTGGCGGCGGCAGCGAGGGCGGCCGTGGGCGGGGCCGGGGAGCAGGCGGGCCCGCAAAGAAGCGGTTCATAGACTATCCGCGTGCGGGCAAGGTCGGTTGGCGCCGGTTCGTGCCCTCGTGGAAGCAGGTCCTCAGTACCTGCATCGGCTTCATCGCAGTGATCGTCGGCGCGGCCGGCCTCGCGCTCGCCTACGTGGACATCCCGGATGCGCAGAAGGCGTCGAAGCTGCAGAAGAACGTCTACTACTGGTCCAACGGCAAGCCGATGGTCGTCGCCGGTGGTGGTGACCTCAACCGCCAGATCGTGCCGATCACCTCGATCCCCAAGTCCATGCAGAACGCGGTGATCTCCGCCGAGAACGCCTCGTTCTACGAGGACTCGGGCGTGGACCCGATGGGCATCGCCCGCGCGGTCTTCAACATGGCCAAGGGCGGTGAGACCCAGAGTGGGTCGACCATCACCCAGCAGTACGTGAAGAACACTTACCTCGACCAGTCGCAGACCCTCAAGCGCAAGCTCACCGAGCTGTTCATCTCGGTGAAGGTGGGCATCAAGGAGAAGAAGCCCACGATCCTGGCCGGCTACCTCAACACCGCGTATTACGGGCGAGGCGCGTACGGCATCCAGGCGGCGTCCCGGGCGTACTACGGCAAGGACTGCGACAAGCTCACGCCGAGCGAGAGCGCCTTCCTGGCCGCGCTGCTCAACGGCCCCAACCTCTACGACCCGTACATCACGACGGAGACCAAGGGCGCGAACCTCAAGCGGGCCGAGGCACGGTGGAAGTGGACGCTGGACCGCGAGGTCGAGGTCAAGCGGATGAGCAAGGCGGAGCGGGACCAGATCAAGGACTTCCCGATGCCCAAGAAGCCCAAGAAGGCCATGGACCTCCGCGGCCAGAAGGGCTACCTCGTCGACCTCGCCAACAACTACATCACGGCGAACACCAGTATCACCGACTCCATGTTGAAGATGGGCGGCTACGAGATCCACACGACCTTCGACGAGAAGAAGGTCAACGAACTCGCGGCCTCCGTCGACAAGGTCACCAAGGAGCACATCAAGCCGGACCAGCGCGAGGTTGACAAGTACGTCCAGTTCGGCGGCGCCTCGGTCGAACCGGGCACCGGCAAGATCGTCGCCATCTACGGCGGCAAGGACGCGACCCAGCACTACACGAACAACGCCGACTACACCGGTGTCCAGGTCGGCTCGACCTTCAAGCCGTTCGTGCTGGCGTCCGCCATGAGCGACGGTGTGCGCGATCCGCGCAATCCCGAACGGCGCACCCGCGTCTCACCGAACAGCATCTACAACGGCGACAACAAGCTGAAGCTGCTCAACTACGACGGGACCGTCTGGCACGACAAGGACGGAAAGGAGTGGCACCAAGCGAACGACGGCAACGAGGACCGCGGAAAGATCACCCTCCGCACCGCCATGCAGTTCTCGGTGAACACTCCCTACATCCAGCTAGGCATGGACGTGGGCCGCGACAAGGTGAAGGAAGCGGCAATCGCCGCGGGCCTGCGCGACGACCAGAGCATGGCCAAGACCACGCCGACCTACTCGCTGGGCACCTCGGCGCCGAGCGCGATCCGGCTCGCCGGCGCGTACGCCACTTTCGCCGCCAGCGGCCAGCAGGACGATCCGTACTCGGTCGAGTCCGTCGAGAAGGACGGCCAGACCAAGTACGAGCACACCAAGAAGCCCAAGACCGGCTTCAGCGCGGCGGTCGCGGACAACGTGACGGATGTCCTGAAGACCGTGGTGGAGAAGGGCACCGGTACGGCCGCGAAGCTGCCCGACGGGCGTGAGGCGGCCGGCAAGACCGGTACCACCGACGACAACAAGTCCGCCTGGTTCGCCGGGTACACGAAGCAGCTGGCCACCACGATCGGCATGTGGCGGGTGGACGACCAGGCCAAGCAGCAGGAATTCCTGAAGATGTACGGCGTCGGCGGCGAGGAAAAGATCCACGGCGCGTCCTTCCCCGCCCGGATCTGGGCGGAGTACATGACGCAGGCGATGAAGGGGCAGAAGCTCGAACCCTTCCCGAAGCCCGCGCCGATCGGCCAGAAGGTGTACGGCGACGGCATGAGCCCGTCCCCGACACCCGCCCCGCCGTCTCCGCAGCCGAGCAGCCCGAAGCCCACGCCCACCAAGCCGAAACCGTCCAGCCCGACCCCCAGCCCCACGCCGACCAAGACGTGCGCGGACTGGGACATCGCCTGCCAGCAGAACGGCGGGGCGACCGGCGGAGGCGAGACCGGTGGCGGGCCCGGTGGACACACCGGCGGCGGTTCGTCGTCGCCCGACCCGAGCACCGGCGGCCCGGGTGGTGGCGCCGATGGCGGCATCTTCGACGGCCCCGGCGGTGGTGGAGCGTCGGGCGGACGACGCTACTGACCGCTGGCGGTTTCACGTGAAACGTGAAACGGAGAAGCCCCCGACCCGCTACATACGGGCCGGGGGCTTCTCCCTGTTCGGCCGAGGACCGTACGGCAGGATGGGCGCATGACGAGCGTGCGACAGGACGAGCCCGTACGGCCGACGAGGCGGGACGACGTGGCGGCGGCCGGGAGCGAGCTGTTCGGCGGGCCGGCGGGCCGGCGCGCGCTCTTCGGCACCGGCTGGTGGACACCGGTACGTGTCATCGCGCTGGTCGCCATCGGCATGTTCGCACTCGGCATGGTGCAGAAGCTCCCGTGCTACGAGAGCGGCTGGTTCTTCGGCGCCACCAGCCAGTACACCCACGCCTGCTACTCCGACATCCCGCACCTGTACGCGGGACGTGGCTTCGCCGACGGGCTCATCCCGTACTTCGACAAGCTGCCCGGCGACATGGAGTACCTCGAATACCCGGTGCTGACCGGAGTGTTCATGGAGGTCGCCTCCTGGATGACTCCGCACGGCGGATCCATCCAGGACCGCGAGCAGATCTACTGGCTGGTCAACGCCGGAATGCTGATGGCCTGCGCCGCGGTACTCGCCGTGTGCGTGGCCCGTACGCACCGGCGCCGTCCCTGGGACGGTCTCCTCGTTGCCCTCGCCCCCGCCCTCGCGCTCACTGCGACGATCAACTGGGACCTGCTCGCCGTAGCGCTGACCGCCGTCGCGATGCTGACATGGTCGCGCTGCCGGCCCCTCGCGGCCGGTGTGTTCATCGGGCTGGCAACCGCCGCGAAGCTGTACCCGGTGCTGCTGCTCGGGCCGCTGCTCCTCCTGTGCTGGCGTGCCGGACGGTGGCAGGTGTACGGCAAGACCGTAGCCGGAGCAGTGGCCGCTTGGCTGGTGGTCAACGTGCCGGTGATGATCACGCACGATGCTTCCGGCTTCCACATCCGGGAGGGCTGGGCGAAGTTCTACACCTTCAGCCAGGAGCGGCCCATCGACTTCGGTTCGATCTGGCTGCTCATCTCCCAGCGCACCGGCAGCCCGCTGGAGGACGCCAACACCTACGCGACGCTGCTGATGCTTCTTGGGTGCGGCGCACTGGCGCTGCTGACGTTCTACGCGCCGCGCCGGCCGCGGTTCGCGCAGCTCGCCTTCCTCGTCGTCGCGCTCTTCATCGTCACCAACAAGGTCTATTCGCCGCAGTACGTGCTGTGGCTGATCCCGCTTGCCGCGCTGGCGCGGCCACGCTGGCGCGACTTCCTGATCTGGCAGGCGTGCGAGGTCATGTACTTCCTCGGGATCTGGCTCTACCTCGCTTACACCGGCAACGGAGACAAGCACCAGGGACTGCCGCTGGAGGGCTACCAGCTGGCGATCGTGCTCCACCTGGCGGGGACGCTGTACCTGTGTGCCGTGGTCGTACGCGATGTGCTGCTGCCGGAGCGGGACGTGGTGCGCAAGGACGGCGAAGACGATCCGTCGGGCGGCCTGCTGGACCACGCGCCGGACGTCTTCGTACTCGGTCACGCGCAACGCGTACCGCGGCACGCCATGCAATTCGAAGGGGCCGCGAATCTCCGCTGGGGAGTGGCCCGGGACTCGGTACGCCGGTAGCCGGACGCACGGAACGGGCCCGGGGCCGCAGAGCGGATCTGCGGCCCCGGGCCCGAGGCTTTCACGGAGCGGTCGTGGCTCAGCGGTCCACGATGCGGTCGTACTGCGTCGTGGTGTGCCGCAGGTGCGCCACCAGTTCCTCGCCCACCCGCGGTTCGGGGGCGTCCCCGGGCACGAAGAGGATGGAGACCTGCATGTGCGGCGGCTCCGCGAACCACCGCTGCTTGCCGGCCCACACGTAGGGCGAGAGGTTGCGGTTGACGGTCGCCAGGCCCGCGCGGGCCACGCCCTTGGCGCGGGGCATCACGCCGTGCAGGGCCTTGGGGGACTCCAGGCCGACACCGTGCGAGGTGCCGCCGGCCACGACCACCAGGTAGCCGTCGGAGGCGGCCTTCTGCTGGCGGTAGCCGAAGCGGTCGCCCTTGCCGACCCGCGTGACGTCCAGGACCGAGCCGCGATACTCGGTGGCCTCGTGGTCGCCGAGCCACAGGCGCGTACCGATCCGCGCGCGGAAACGAGTCTGCGGGAACTGCTGCTGCAAGCGGGCGAGTTCCTCGGCCTTGAGGTGGCTGACGAACATCGTGTGCAGCGGCAGGCGCGCGTTCCGCAGCCGGTCCATCCACCCGATGACCTCCTCCACGGCGTCGGAGCCGTCGGTGCGGTCCAGCGGCAGGTGGATGGCGAAGCCCTCCAGCCGTACGTCCTCGATGGCGGCGGCCAGCTTCGGCAGCTCCTCCGGCAGTACACCGTGCCGCTTCATGCTGCTCATGACCTCGATGACCACCCGGGCGCCCACCAAGCCGCCCACGCCCTCGACCGAGGAGACCGACCGGATGGCGCGGTCCGGCAGCGGAACCGGTTCCTCGCCGTGCCGGAACGGAGTCAGGACCAGCAGGTCACCGCTGAAGTAGTCCTTCATGCGGGCCGCTTCGTAGGTGGTCCCCACGGCGAGGAGATCGGCGCCGAAGCGGGTCGTCTCCTCGGCGAGGCGCTCGTGGCCGAAGCCGTAACCGTTGCCTTTGCAGACCGGGACGAGCCCTGGGAACTGCTGGAGAACGTTCTGCTGGTGTGCCCGCCAGCGCGCGGTGTCGACGTAGAGAGTGAGCGCCATGGCCGGGCCCGGAACCTTTCTCGTAGCTGCGTTGCGGTCAATCAGAGGGGCGAACGTGAGGTGTGACGGTCAGCGGCGCGACATGTAGATGTCGAGAGCCTTGTGCAGGAGCTTGTTGAGCGGGAAGTCCCACTCGCCCAGGTATTCGGCAGCCTGCCCGCCCGTACCCACCTTGAACTGGATGAGGCCGAAAAGCGGGTCGTTCTCGTCCAGCGAGTCGCTGATGCCGCGCAGGTCGTAGACCGTGGCGCCGAGCGCGTAGGCGTCGCGCAACATCCGCCACTGCATGGCGTTGGAGGGCCGGTGCTCGCGGCCGATGTTGTCCGAGGCACCGTAGGAGTACCAGACGTGGCCGCCGACGACCAGCATCGTCGCGGCGGAGAGGTTCACGCCGTTGTGCCGTGCGAAGTACAGCCGCATGCGGTTGGGGTCCTCGGTGTTGAGGGCCGTCCACATGCGCTGGAAGTAGCCGAGCGGGCGCGGCCGGAAGCGGTCGCGCACCGCGGTGATCTCGTACAGCCGCTGCCATTCGGCGAGGTCCTCGTAGCGGCCCTGGACGACCTCGACGCCGGCCTTCTCGGCCTTCTTGATGTTGCGGCGCCACAGTTGGTTGAAGCCCTTGTGGACGTCCTCCAGTGAACGGTTCGCCAGCGGCACCTGGAAGACGTAACGGGGCTGTACGTCCCCGAAGCCGGCCCCGCCGTCCTCGCCCTGCTGCCAGCCCATCCGGCGCAGCTTGTCGGACACCTCGAAGGCGCGCGGCTCGATGTGGGTGGCCTCGATGTCGCGCAGGCGCTTGACGTCCGGGTCCTGGATGCCGGACTTGATCGCGGCGGAGTCCCAGCGCCGGATGATCACCGGCGGGCCCATCTTCACCGAGAAGGCACCCTGCTGCTTCAGGTGCGCCAGCATCGGCTTCAGCCAGTCCTCCAGGTTCGGGGCGAACCAGTTGATGACCGGGCCCTCGGGCAGGTAGGCGAGGTACCGCTTGATCTTGGGCAGCTGGCGGTAGAGGACCAGGCCCGCGCCGACCAGCTGACCGCTCGCGTCGAACCAGCCCAGGTTCTCCGAGCGCCATTCGGACTTCACATCGGCCCAGGCCGGGACCTGCATGTGGCTCGCCGAGGGCAGACTCTGGATGTACGCCAGATGCTGCTCTCGGCTGATGGTCCTCAGGGTCAGGCTCATGCGGGGCGCTCCTCGGCAGGTTTGTCCCCAGGGTCGGGGCTCCGGCTCTCGCGCCGAAGCCTACTGCGACAGGAGAGCACCCCGTTTGGGCGAAGGGGGGTGGAGCGTCCCGCGCCCGATCTGCCGCCTAGCCGAGTACCCCGCCGAAGAGGCCGCCGTGCGCCATGCCGAGGAAGAAGCCGACGGCCGCCGCGCCCAGGCCGATGATCAGCAAGAAGCGCTCCCCGGTGGTCGCGGAGATGAACTGGCCCCATGCGCCGGTGCCGATGCCGATCAGTCCCGTCCAGGAACTCACCAGGTGGAGGTGGTGGAAGTGGGCGGTGAAGAAGGCGATGGCGCCGAGCACCAGGGTCACGGCGACAAGGGAGTTCTCGACGGGATGGGCCTTGCCGTCGCTGTTCAGAAGGGAGAGAAGGCCGTGCTGCGGCCGGACTGCTTGTGCCATGCGGCACCTCCGAAGACAGGGCGGCGAACTGTAACGCCGCTCACACCCGTTGTGTTCCAGATTGGGGGGATCAGCGGCCGGATTTCAACCGGAAGCCCGGAGGCAGGTACTGTGTACGGTCTGCGCCCATGTCTGTCCAGGTCTCCTGGCCGGGCCGGGTGCGGAACGCATCATGACCCTCCTGCCACGGAACGACCGTGGCCGCTGAGTCCAAAGGAGGTGGGTTCTACATGCGTCACTACGAGGTGATGGTCATCCTCGACCCCGATCTGGAAGAGCGCGCTGTCTCTCCCCTGATCGAGAACTTCCTCTCCGTCGTCCGTGAGGGCAACGGAAAGGTCGAGAAGGTCGACACCTGGGGCCGTCGTCGTCTCTCGTACGAGATCAACAAGAAGCCCGAGGGCATCTACTCGGTCATCGACCTGCAGGCCGAGCCTGCGGTCGTCAAGGAACTCGACCGTCAGATGAACCTGAACGAGTCGGTCCTCCGGACCAAGGTCCTCCGTCCCGAGACCCACTGAACGCATCAGCGTCAGCGGTAACCGGGTTCGAGTAGCAGCAACACCAGCAGCCAGCAGCACACCCGCCGAGAGGTTCCCCTAATGGCAGGCGAGACCGTCATCACGGTCGTCGGCAATCTTGTCGACGACCCCGAGCTGCGCTTCACCCCGTCCGGTGCGGCGGTCGCGAAGTTCCGCGTCGCGTCCACTCCCCGCACCTTCGACCGCCAGACCAACGAGTGGAAGGACGGCGAAAGCCTGTTCCTGACCTGCTCGGTGTGGCGTCAGGCGGCGGAGAACGTCGCCGAGTCCCTCACCCGGGGCACCCGCGTGATCGTGCAGGGCCGCCTCAAGCAGCGGTCGTACGAGGACCGCGAGGGCGTCAAGCGCACGGTCTACGAGCTCGACGTCGACGAGGTCGGCGCCAGCTTGCGGAACGCCACGGCCAAGGTCACCAAGACCACCGGCCGCGGTGGCCAGGGCGGCGGCTTCGGCGGCGGCCCGCAGGGCGGTGGCCAGGGTGGCGGCGGCTGGGGCGGCGGCCCCGGCGGCGGCCAGGGCGGCGGTGCTCCCGCCGACGACCCGTGGGCGACCGGTGCCCCTGCAGGCGGCGGCCAGCAGGGTGGCGGCGGTGGCTGGGGCGGCGGCTCCGGCGGCGGCTACTCGGACGAGCCGCCCTTCTAGGTCCGGTCCGTACGCGCGCTGTTTCACGTGAAACAGCGCGAAACGGCCGGGGCCCGAGGGCGTCAGCACAAACTTCTTGAACTCACTGGAGAGAGACAATGGCGAAGCCGCCTGCTCGCAAGCCTAAGAAGAAGGTTTGCGTGTTCTGCAAGGAGAAGATCTCCTACGTCGACTACAAGGACACGAACCTGCTGCGGAAGTTCATTTCCGACCGCGGCAAGATCCGTGCCCGCCGGGTGACCGGCAACTGCACCCAGCACCAGCGTGACGTCGCCACGGCCGTGAAGAACAGCCGTGAGATGGCGCTGCTGCCCTACACCTCCACCGCGCGATAAGGGAAGGGTGACCGACTCATGAAGATCATCCTCACCCACGAGGTCTCCGGCCTCGGCACCGCCGGCGACGTCGTTGACGTCCGCGACGGTTACGCCCGTAACTACCTGGTCCCGCGCGGTTTCGCGATCCGCTGGACCAAGGGTGGCGAGAAGGACGTCGAGCAGATCCGCCGCGGTCGCAAGATCCGCGAGATCGCGTCGGTCGAGCAGGCCAACGAGATCAAGGGCCAGCTTGAGGGCGTCAAGGTGAAGCTGTCCGTGCGTGCCGGTGACGCCGGCCGCCTGTTCGGCTCCGTCACGCCGGCCGACGTCGCCTCGGCGATCAAGTCCGCCGGTGGCCCCGACGTGGACAAGCGCCGCGTCGAGCTCGGCTCGCCGATCAAGACCCTGGGCGCGCACCAGGTGTCCGTGCGTCTGCACAGCGACGTTGTCGCGAAGGTCGGCGTCGAGGTCGTCGCCGCCTGATCGCAGTGTCGTAGCACCACGCCGAAGGGCCGCACTCCGGAAACGGGGTGCGGCCCTTTCGCGTACGTCTCGGGCCGTGAGCAGAGCTCCGGCCCTGGAGGGTTACGGGCGCGCCGCCGTCCGGTACCGGCTGCTCAGCCCTCGCCCTCGTCCTGGGCGCGCTTGTAGAGATCGGCGACCTCGTCACCGAAGTACGAGGCGTACGAGACGTCGTCCTCGTCGCCGCCGCCCTCGTGGCCTCCCAGGACGCCGATCACGGTCCCGGTGTGGCTCTTGGGGTCGTAGTCGGCGAGCCAGGGACTGCCGCTCGTACCGCCGGCGAAGTCGGTGCACTCGACGCGCATCTGCGTGTCGCTGAACCGCGTCGTGCGGTTGTGGCAGGAGATCGGCGTCTCACTGCTGGTGGGGTAGCCGGTGATCTTGACCTCGTTGTCGAAGCCGGGGTCGATGCCGAGGGTGTTGCCGCCCAGCACGTCCTGGATCTGCTTGCCGTCCTTGCTGTCCAGCACGAGGAAGGCGACATCCATGTCCTCGTCCTGTGACTTGGCCCAGCGGTCGTCGACGACGACGTTCCTGACCTTCCACAGGCCGGCCGGCTCCTGGCCGTCGCGGTAGTCGGGGGCGAAGACCAGGTCGTCCACGGCCTTGCCGGTCTCGGGGTCGAAAGCGCAGTGCGCGGCGGTGATCAGCATGTTCCGGCCGGGGCTCTGCACGACGCTGGCGGTGCAGAAGTGGTCGCCGGTGTCGTCCTTTTCGAAGATCGCGCCCACCCGGGCGTTCTGCTCGGTGCTGCGCGGGGTGTAGGCGCTGCCGTCGTCGGCGGGGGCCGTGGCGGACGGGTCCTGGTCCTGGGGGTCCTGGCCGGGCTCGCCTGCCTTGCCGTACCCGCTGCGGATGGTGCTGCCGCCGCGACTGCTGGTATCGGCGTCCAGGGAGGCGTAGCCCACTATGACGCCTGCCCCGATGACGGTCAGCGTCAGGGGCAGGACGAACTTCCTGGCAAGCGGGCGCACAGGGTCATTATCAACACGGGGCCGTTGTTTCGGGTGCCTTCAACGCGAGGCCCCGGTCACAATCCAGCGGCCCGACCGGGTACGTGCCCACAATGTCAGCATCCGCACGGTCATCATCAGGGCCATGGCCCACCAGAGCGCGGTCAGGCCGCCGCCGACGGCCGGTACCAGGAGCGCGGCCGGGGCGAAGAGCGCCAGCGTCACGAGCATCGCCCAGGCGAGGTACGGGCCGTCGCCCGCGCCCATGAGCACGCCGTCGAGAACGAAGACGATGCCGGAGACCGGTTGGGTGAGGGCGACGATCAGCAGCGTGGGCAGCAGGACGTCCTTCACGGCCGGGTCGGCGGTGAACAGCGGCATGAACAGCGGACGCGCGAGCACCACGAGCAGGCCGAGCACCACCCCGGAGGCGATGCCCCACTGCACCATGCGGCGGCAGGCCGCCTTGGCGCCCGCCACGTCGTCGGCGCCCAGGTAGCGTCCGATGATCGCCTGTCCGGCGATGGCGATGGCGTCCAGGGCGAAGGCCAGCAGCGACCACAGGGTGATGACGATCTGGTGGGCGGCCACCTCGGCGTCTCCGAGGCGGGCCGCGACAGCGGTGGCGATCATCATGACGGCACGCAGCGAGAGCGTACGCACCAGCAGCGGCACACCGGCCTGCGCGCTGGCGCGGATGCCGGCGATGTCCGGGCGCAGTGAGGCACCATGCCGGCGGGCGCCCCGCACCACGACGATCAGGTAGACGGCGGCCATGCCGCACTGGGCGACGACGGTGCCCCAGGCGGAACCGGCGATGCCGAGCCCGGCGCCGTACACCAGGCCGATGTTCAGGGCCGCGTTGACGGAGAAGCCGCCGATGGCGACGTACAGCGGCGTCTTGGTGTCTTGGAGGCCGCGGAGTACGCCGGTGGCCGCCAGCACCATGAGCATCGCCGGGATGCCGAGGGCGCTGATGCGCAGGTAGGTGACGGCGTACGGGGCGGCGGTGCGGGAGGCGCCGAAGACGTCGACGAGCCAGGGGGCGGTCGGCAGGACCACGGCCACGACGGCGGCGCCCAGGAGGAGGGCGAGCCAGATGCCGTCCATGCCCTGCCGGATGGCGGAGGGCAGGTCGCCGGCGCCGACCCGGCGGGCGACGGCGGCGGTGGTGGCGTATGCGAGGAAGACGAAGACCGCGACCGCGGTGCTCAGGAGCGGTCCTGCGACGCCGAGCCCGGCGAGCTGCCGGGTGCCGAGGTGGCCGATGACGGCGCTGTCGACCATGAGGAAGAGGGGCTCCGCGACGAGCGCGCCGAACGCGGGGAGAGCGAGTGAGATGATCTCGCGGTCGTGGCGGCGGTCGGTACGCCGCGGCGTCGCGGGGGCCTGTGTCATGCCGCCAATCTAATCTTCCACAGGTAAGTGACACAACCGTATTGCGATCCTTACCGCGTGCCGGGTGGAGCGTTCTCCTCCGTGGCGAATGGGCCGATCATGAACAGGTTGCGGAAGTTTTTCTCCCCCACAGGCTATGGATGAGAAAGCCGCAGGTCAGGTAGGTCGCCATCGGCTGATTGTGTGTTTGTCCACAGCGCTGTCCCCCGTGCGGTGCACAGGTTCGGAGGACTTCTCCACAGGAACGGGCCCATCGTCCACATGGCCTGTGGATAACCAGATTGGCGGACGGTGCCGCCGGGCCTACCGTAGTCCGGCGCCTGGCCCCTGTTCCGGTCTCGGAACCCATCCGAAGTACACGCGCCGTAACCGGAGTCGGGCGTCTCGTTTGTCAGAGCTGTGCCGTAAGAAAGAAGAGCACAGCAAGGTCCGCGCCGCGGACGGGAGGAGGTGCCGGGGTGAGCATGCCCGAGCCCGTGGAGGACCCCTGGGCGGACGCCGGCCCCAGCGACCGGCTGCCCGCCGCCCGCTCCCGCCGAGGCGACGGCAAGGGGCGCGGCCGTGACGACCGAGGTGACGAGGAAGGCGGCTGGTCGGGCGGCGGCTTCGAGCGCGTACCGCCCCAGGACCTGGACGCCGAGCAGTCCGTGCTCGGCGGCATGCTGCTGTCCAAGGACGCCATCGCGGACGTCGTCGAGGTCCTCAAGGGCCACGACTTCTACCGGCCGGCACACGAGCTGGTCTACCAGGCGATCCTCGACCTGTACGCGAAGGGTGAGCCGGCCGACCCGATCACGATCGCGGCCGAGCTGACCAAGCGCGGCGAGATCGCGCGGGTCGGCGGCGCGTCGTATCTGCACACCCTGGTCCAGTCCGTTCCGACCGCGGCGAACGCGGAGTACTACGCCGAGATCGTCCACGAGCGGGCCGTACTGCGCCGGCTCGTCGAGGCCGGCACCCGCATCACGCAGATGGGGTATGCCGCCGACGGCGACGTCGACGAGATCGTCAACAGCGCCCAGGCGGAGATCTACGCCGTCACCGAGCAGCGCACCAGCGAGGACTACCTCCCGCTCGGCGACATCATGGAGGGCGCGCTCGACGAGATCGAGGCGATCGGCTCCCGCCAGGGCCAGATGACGGGCGTACCCACCGGCTTCACCGACCTGGACTCCCTGACCAACGGCCTGCACCCCGGCCAGATGATCGTCATCGCCGCCCGCCCGGCGATGGGTAAGTCCACCCTCGCGCTGGACTTCGCGCGCGCGTGCTCCATCAAGAGCAACCTGCCGAGCGTGATCTTCTCGCTCGAAATGGGCCGCAACGAGATCGCGATGCGTCTGCTGTCCGCCGAGGCGCGGGTGGCCCTGCACCACATGCGCTCCGGCTCCATGACGGACGAGGACTGGACCCGGCTGGCCCGGCGGATGCCGGACGTGTCCGCCGCGCCGCTCTACATCGACGACTCGCCGAACCTGTCGATGATGGAGATCCGCGCCAAGTGCCGCCGCCTCAAGCAGCGCAACGAGCTGAAGCTGGTGGTCATCGACTACCTCCAGCTGATGCAGTCCGGCGGCTCCAAGCGCGCCGAGAGCCGCCAGCAGGAGGTCTCGGACATGTCCCGTAACCTCAAGCTGCTCGCCAAGGAACTGGAACTCCCGGTCATCGCGCTGTCGCAGCTGAACCGTGGCCCCGAGCAGCGCACGGACAAGAAGCCCATGGTTTCGGACCTGCGTGAATCGGGCTCCATCGAGCAGGACGCGGACATGGTGATCCTGCTGCACCGCGAAGACGCCTACGAAAAGGAATCTCCGCGCGCGGGCGAGGCGGACCTGATCGTGGCAAAGCACCGTAACGGCCCGACGGCGACCATCACGGTGGCTTTCCAAGGCCACTATTCGCGGTTTGTGGACATGGCACAGACCTGATGCCGATGTTGTAGGGCCTCGCATTCCGGGACAAGGTCAAGTGAGAGTGGCCGGCCCTGCCGCTTACCCGAGTTTCAGTACGAATTACACGGGTTCCAGTACGAACACGGGGATCACGCGGTCGGTCTTCTGCTGGTACTCGGCGTACGGCGGGAACGCGGCGACCGCGCGCTCCCACCACTGGTCCTTCTCGCCCCCAGTGACCTCACGGGCCGTCATGTAGCGGCGTACGGCCCCGTCCTGGAGTTCCACGTGCGGGTCGGAAGAGACGTTGAAGTACCAGACCGGGTGACGCGGGAAGCCGCCATTCGAGGCCACGGCCGCGTACCGCCCCTCGTGCTCCACGCGCATCAACGGAATCTTGCGAATCTTGCCGCTCTTCGCGCCGCGCGTCGTGAGAATGACGACGGGCAGGCCCGTGTCCCAAAGCGTTCCCCCTTGCGTACCGTCTGAGTTCTCGTACAACTCGACCTGTTCGCGCACCCACTGCACCGGACTCGGTTCGTAGTCGCCCTCGAAAGGCATCGCGTCACCTCGTCATCGCTCGCGGACCATCGTTGCGTCATTCAACACAAAGCCTCGCGCGGAGGCGAGACCGCCGTTCCCGCCATGTCGCCGCTACTGCGCACCGCGGGACACGGACGGAGCCCCGACGTCGGCGGCCGGCCTCGCAGCAGCGGTGTCAGATGACGATGACGCGGCGCCCGCGCGCGTGGCCGGCCTGGCTGTCGGCGTGGGCGGCCGGGGCGTCGGCGAGTGTGTAGGTCTTCTCGACGGGGATGTGGAGCTTGCCCCGCGAGATGAGGCGGGCGGCCTCGGCGAGTGCTTCCGGTACGCTCCCGGCCACGCCGGAGAACCGGACACCGAACTCCGGCGCCCCGAGGTCGGCGATGGAGACCACCTTGTGCGGGTCCCCGGTCAGCTCGACGAGTTCGGGGAGTACGCCCGAGCCGGCGAGGTCGAGGGCGGCGTCGACGCGGCCGAGCTGCCGCACCCGCTCGACCCAGCCCTGGCCGTAGGTGGTGGCGAGGGCGCCCAGGCTCCGTAGATAGTCCTGGTTTGCGGCTCCGGCCGTGCCGATCACCGTGATGCCGCGGTCGCGGGCGATCTGGAGCACCGCCGATCCGACTCCTCCGGACGCCCCGCTGACCAGCAGCGTCTGCCCGGGCTGCACACCGACCTCGCGGATGACGCGCAGCGCGGTCTCCGTGACGGAGGGGTACCCGGCAGCCTCTTCGTACGTCATGTTCCCGGGCATACGGGCCCAGGCCGACAGCACGGCGAACTCGGCATAGGTGTTCGAACCTTCGCCGAACACGTGGTCGCCGACCGCGACCCCTTCGACGCCCTCACCGACCTCGTCCACCACCCCGGCGGCGTCCAGCCCGACGCCGGCGGGCAACCGGACCGGGTGGGCGCCCAGGACCTGGCCTTCGCGGATCCTCCAGTCGACGGGGTTAACGCCTGCCGCCCGCACGGCGATGCGGATCTGGCCGGGGCCCGGGTGGGGCTCTTCGGCGTCGATGAGGTGCAGAACGTCCGGGCCGCCGAACTCGGCGAAGCTCACTTTCTTCATGCCGCGGACCGTAGCACTAACTGTTAGTGTTTTGGAACTGGTACGGATTCGTTGCTGATAGCGTGAGGCTATGACCGAGCCGCCCGGACGCCGTGAACGTAAGAAGGCCGCGACCCGCCAGAAGATCGCGGAGGCAGCCCTGCGGCTTTTCCTGGAACACGGCTACGACGCCGTGGGCATCCGTGACGTGGCCGCCGAGGCCGACGTGGCCGTCACCACGCTCTTCTCCCACTTCGCCTCGAAAGAGGCCCTGGTCTTCGAGCAGGACCAGGACTTCGAGCGCCGTCTCACCCAGGCGGTCACCGACCGGGCGCCGCACGAGCCGCTCATCCCCGCGCTGCGCCGCGAGATCCACGCCCTGGTACGGCATTGCACGGCGGAAGGCGCCGCTCCGATCTGGGACATGATCGACTCCTCATCCGCCCTGCGGGCCTACGAGGAGTCGATGCGGCTGCGCCACGCGGAATCGCTGGCAGCCGCCATCGCCGCCGACCCCGGCCCGCCCCGGACCCCGACGGCCGGCCGGGCCATCGCGAGGTTCGCGGTCGACGCCTTTTCACTGGCCCGCGAGGCAGCCGACCCGGACGCCGCGGTGGACGAGATCTTCCAGATGATCGAGGCGGCCTGGGAGGTCACCGGCCCGTCTCGACGTACGTGAGGAACGCCTCCCCCGCCAAGGCAGGGCAGGCGTCGCGCGCCGGGAGGCCCAGGCGGCCGGCAGGCGGTGTCGTCATTACGGGATATCGATCAGGGCCTTGCCGACGAGGCCCTGCTCCAACGCGGCATGGGCGTCAGCCGTGTGCTCCAGCGTGAAGCGGTGCAGCGGCAGTCCGGCCTCCTCGCCCACGCGCAGCGCGCCAGCGTCCACGGCCGCCGCGACGTCGGTGAGCGCTTGCTGCTTCGCGGCAGGCGGCACGGTGTAGACGAAAACGCTCTGCCAGCGCAGGTTCGCCGACAGCGAGGAAAGCACCGGAATGGACAACCGCTCTTCCTCGCCACCCGAGTAGTAGGCCACCACAGCCCCTTGGGCCGTCACCGCGAGGTCGAGAGCGGCGTTGGTGCCCGGTGCGACCTCCACGACGATGTCGACGCCCGCGGGGGCGAAGTCCAGGATCTCCGTGGCAGCGTCCTGCGTGCGGTAGTCGACCACCCGGTGAGCGCCGGCGGCGCGCGCCAGCGTGGCCTTGGCGGCACTGCTGACCGTGGTCACCGCGCGCGCCCCGGCCCAGCAGGCGAGCTGGACGGCCGCGTTGCCGACCGCGCCGGCGCCACCGGCCACCAGAACGGTCACACCGCTGAGGGAGCCGGGCGCGATACGCCCCGGGCCGCCGTCGTGAACGGTCAGCGCACGGTGGGCGGTCAGGGCCGGGATGCCCAGGGCCGCGCCGAGCTCGAACGGAGCATGGTCGGGAAGGGTGACGGCGTGCTGGTCGGGAACGAGCGTGTACTGCTGTGCCGTGCCCCAGGGACGCTCCCACGCGGCTTCCCAGATCCACACCCGCTGTCCGACCCGCGCCGGGTCGACCTGCGGGCCTACAGCGTCGATGACCCCCGCGCCGTCCTGGTGGGGCACCTGCTCGCCCATGCCCGGCGGGAGCGCGCGTCTGCGGCTGCGCCAGTCGGTGGGGTTGACGCCCGAGACGTGCACACGCACCCGTACCTCGCCTGGACCGGGCTCGGGCAACGGACGCTCGACGAGTCGGAGGACTTCGGGGCCGCCGGCAGCCGTCCGGATGACGGACTTCATGTCTCACCCTTCCTTCGTCGCCCCCCGGTACGGTCGGCCGGTGCCCGGGAGGGCGCCGCCTTGTGAGGGGCACCCACTGAACTCCCTTATGGAGCGCGGTATTCCGGAAGTCTTCCGCTGTACGAGAGCGCTCAGTGGCCCACGCTGGCCGCCTTGTTGGCACGTCGTGCGAAGACCTCTTCGCGCCGGTCTTCCATTTGCCGCAAGGCGTCCTTGCGGTCCCGCTTGGAGAGACGATCGAGGTAGGTGTGGCCGACGAGGTGGTCGGCCTCGTGCTGGAGGCACCGGGCGAAGTAGCCCGTGCCCTCGATGACGAGAGGCTTCCCGTCCTTGTCGAACCCCCGGACTACGGCACGGTCGGTGCGCGGGACCGGCATCGTGGCACCGGGTACGGACAGGCAGCCCTCGTGCGCGTCCACGAGCCGGCGGCTGCCGGGCCCTGGCAGGTCCAGCACCGGGTTGACGATGTGGCCGACGTGCCGGATGCCGTCGTCGTCCGGGCAGTCGTACACGAACAACCGCAGGTCGACGCCCACCTGGTTGGCGGCCAGGCCGGCGCCGTCGGCCACGTACATCGTCAGGAACATGTCGTCGATCAAGGCCGAGAGTTCCGGAGTCCCGAACTCCGCCACCTCTCGACAGGGGCGGCTCAGAACCTCCTCGCCCACCACCGTTATGCGGCGTACCGAACCGCGTTCCGCCTCAGGTGACAGCGCCGGGTACGAGTCGACGGGGTGACCCTGCACACGGACGCGCAGGTCGGCGGGGTGGGACCGGTCGTGACGAACGCCCATCTCTGTTTCCCTTTCTGCGCACGCCACGTCTGTCGCGGGGGCACTGCGGCTGACGTCCCGGCAAGATCCGCTTGCCAGGGGCTTTGCAAAGTAGCAGACTTTGCAAAGTGACCGAAGATGACCTTCACCACCGGACCGGCCAGGCGCGGGGCGCCGGCGACGCGTTGCGCGAGCACGAGGTCCGCACGGCGCTCCTGGACCTGCTGGCCGAAGTCGGCACCGTCACGGCGACCGAAGCCGCCGACCGGCTGGGCCACAGCTCCGGACTCTGCTCGTTCCACCTGCGGCAGCTCGCCCGTCACGGCTACATCGAGGAAGCTCCGCACAGCGGGGGCCGGGCGCGTCCCTGGCGCCTGAAGCGGCACGACTCGGCTCCCGACGCGCTTGTGGAAGGCCAGTTCGGGGACTTGGCCCGCGGCTTGGAAGACGAGAGCTGGCAGCGATGGCTCGCACAACGGGAGCACGCACCGTCGGATTGGCGCCACGACGAGGCCTTCAGCGCCATCACCTACCTGACGCCCGAAGAGATGAGCCGCGTTGCGGACACCATCCGGCGCGCCCTCGCCCCCTACCAAGACCGAGAACAACGGCCCCTCGCGCGCCCCGAAGGCGCCCTGCCGGTCGCCCTGATCACGCGCCTGTTCCCTCTCCTGCCGCACGCGACGGGCCCTGCGGAGGGGGACTGAGGGGGCGAGCGGGGCCGAGTACACCTCGGTCGGCTTGGGGTGGCCTTTTGGTGGGCGGTTCAGTGGGCTGTTGGGTGGGCTGCTCGGTGGGCTGTTTGGTGGGTTGTCACGACGAGGGATCCTGCACTGTCAGTGGTCTCTGGGAGGCTCCGCCACATGAATCCCTGGACTCTTACCGACATCACCGAAGCTGTGCGCGCCAGTTGGGCGGCCGACACCTGCTCCCCCGACGATCTCGCTTGGGCCGGCTGGACCGGGGACAACCCGGCCTTGGGGCACTGCGACATCACGTCCCTGGTGGTCAACGACCTGTTCGGTGGCGACCTGGTGGTCGGTGAGGTCCACCTCGGCGCTGAGCAGCGCAATTTCCACTGGTGGAACCGGCTTCCCAGCGGCATCGAGATCGACCTGACCTACGAGCAGTTCCGGTTGGGCGAGGTGGTGTCCGAGGGCCGGATCGTTGCGAGGCCCACGGGGCGGCCTGCGCCGCGGTGGGACGAGTACGAGCTGTTCCGTGACCGGGTATGGCGCAGGCTCGGTGGCACTCCTCCGCAGGGTGGCGCTTCGCAGCAGGTGGCCGGGGCACGGCCGTGAGCGGCGGCTTTGACCTTCAGGTTGCTTGAAGCCCGAGGATTCCGTGCATGGACGAGAACGATGAGCTGTTGGGCATCGGAGCGTTCGCGCGGCGGGTGGGGCTGGCTCCGAGCGCCCTGCGCTTCTACGACGACTGCGGGCTCCTTCGTCCCATCAGGGTGGACCCGGCGAGCGGATACCGGTTCTACGGCGCGGAGCAGGAAGACCGCGCCGTACTGCTCCGCAGGCTGCGGGAGGCGGGGCTGCCGCTGGTGGACGCCAGGGTGGTGCTCGACGGGGACGAGACGGAGGCCCGTGCGGTGCTCCGCGGCCATCTGGAACGGACGCGGCGGGCGGCGGATGCGGCGCACGCGGTCGTGAAGGGCCTGCTGCGCGGGCTGCCGGACGTAGCGCCGGAGCGCGGCCGGGGGCGGGGGTGGGCCGACATCGGGGGCGCGGAACTGGCCAGTGCGGTGCGGCAGGTGGCACCCGCGGTCGCGGAGGCCGAGGAGCGGGCGCGTTTCCCGGCCCTTGGATGCGTCCTGCTCGAACTGGGTGAGGGCGAAGTCCGGTTGGTCGCCACGGACCGGTACCGCTTGGCGATCCGAACACTGCGGGCGGAGTCGGCTGGTGGGGGCGAGTGCCGTGCCCTCGTCGACTCCGGGGAACTGGCGGGCCTGTCGGCCTGGGCCCTGAGGCAGCAGAACGTCCGGGTCGAGGTGACCAGCGCCGGTGGGTGCCTGGTCGGGGCGGGCGGGGAGCGTCGCGAGTTCGCGGGGCGAGAGGGGGAGTTCCCCGACTACCGATTGCTGCTGGACGGACTGGGGGATGTGCGGCATCGGGTGATCACGGATCGATCGGTGCTGCGTGAGGCGTTCGCAGAGCGGGAGAAGGGCGCCGTGATGAGGATGCGGGCCGGTGAGCAGAAGGTCGTGGTCAGTGGGGTCGGCGGTGATCGGGTCGCGGTGGAAGCGGTCTGTACGGGGCCGCCGCTCCGTATCGCTTTCGACCCGGCGGTGCTCGTACCCGCGCTGGATGCCGGCGTGGGGCCCGATGTGTTGCTGGAGATCGCTTCCGGTACCGAGCCGGTCGTGGTGCGCTCCGCTGACCAGGGCAGCTTCACCACCTTGGTCATGCCGGTGCAGGAGCTTGTTTCACGTGAAACGGGCTGAGAAGAGCGGGGCCGTGGACGCGGACAATCACGTCGTCCGGCTTTGCGTACGCGGAATGGAAGCCGAGGCGCGGGGTGAGGGCGAGGAGGCGCGCCGGCTGTTCCAGCTGGCGTGGGACGACGCGGTCGATGACTACGAGGCATGTATTGCCGCCCACTACCTTGCGCGGCATCAGACCACCCCCGAGGACACGCTCCAGTGGAATCAGGAATGCCTGGACCGGGCAGACCGGGTGGGAGACGAGCGCGTTCGAGGGTTCTACGCGTCGCTGTACGCGAACATGGGGCGGGCGCACCGGGAACTGGGCGACGGTGCGGCCGCGTACGCGTACTACGCGCGAGCGGCCGAAAGAGTGCGGGACGTCCCCGAAGGCGACTACGGGGTGTGGAACCGGTTCGCGATCGCGGAGGGGCTGCGGGAGACCGCTCCGTCGGCAACCGGCGACGCACCAGGAAACCGTGGCGCGGTGGAGCTGTTGGCGGGTCTCCTGACCAAGTTGTGCGCTCGTGCCGAACTCAAGGCGCTGGGATTGATCCTGCCCGCGTATCTGGGTGATCTGGGTACTGAGGAGGATCGGGAACGGCTCCGTACGACGCTGCACATGGTGCACGCAGCGCGGTGGCTTTCGGCTCCGGAACAAGCGGTTCTCGGGGAGGCCATCGCCGCGCTGACTGAGCAGGTTGGGGCGCCGGCGGTCGAATGAGGCCGGGGCTGGCTCGTGTCAGGATCCGGCCGGGGACAGTGCGCATCGTGGGGCGGCCCGCCAGGGCCGGGTCTCCTCCAGTTCGAAGCCGAAGCGCTGCCACGTCTTGATCTGCTGAAGCAGCCGGAGGTCCGCTTCGCTGTAGGTGCGGTGGCCGTTGGCCGTGCGGCCGGCATGCAGGAGTTCGCGTGCCGCGTAGTACCGCAGGGTGCGGGCGGTGGTGCCTGCTCGCTCGGCGAGCTCTCCGATCCGCATGTCCGCGCCCCTCTCCGGCCCGGTGCGGTGCTGGTCGTCCGGGCGTTGCCTGGTCTTGACGGCAGCCCTTGACGTTGACGTCATGTCCAGAGCCCGGAGTGGGTGTTGAAATGGGCCCAGTCCTTGTCCGTAAGCGTGGTGTCGAGCTGTCGAGGAGTGCCATGACCGCAGGATCATCCGGTGTGCCGACGGAGTGGGAAGCGACCGGTGAGTTGGGCGGTTCGGAAGCGCACGACGGAGAGCGCGCCGAAGGGCTGTTGCCGGACACGCGGCGGGCGCTGCTGCGGCGGCTGGCGGTCGGACAGGCGGAGGGACGCGCGCCGTCGATGGCGGGAGCGGTGGTACGGGGTGGTCGGCTGGCCTGGACCGGGGCCCGCGCGGCGGCGGACGGGGCCGGTGGCAGCACCTCTCCGGGAGCCGCCAACGGGCCCGGCGTCCAGTACCGGATCGGGTCGATCACCAAGACGTTCGTCGCGGTACTGGTGCTCCGGTTGCGCGACGAGGGCTTGCTCACGCTGGACGACCCGCTCGGGAAGCACTTGGCGGGCAGCGTGGCTCCGGACGTGACGATCGCCCAGCTGCTGTCGCACAGCTCCGGCCTGGCAGCCGAGGCCCGCGGGCCCTGGTGGGAGCGGACGTCTGGTGAGTTGCGGCCGGAGGCCGGTGACCTCTTCGACGAAAACCCACGTCGCCTGCCGGTCGGGCGCCGGTTCCACTACTCCAACCCGGGCTACGCCTTGCTGGGCGCCCTGGTCGAGCGCTTGCGTGATGGCGAGCCCTGGGGAGAGGTGCTGCGTCGCGAGGTGCTGGAGCCGCTGGGGATGCGTCGTACGACGCTCCGGCCGGAGGCACCGCACGCCGACGGCTGGGCGGTACACCCCTGGGCAGACGTGCTGCTGCCGGAGCCCGCCCAGGACACGGGTCTGATGAGCCCGGCCGGGCAGCTGTGGTCCACGGTCGGGGACCTGGGTCGCTGGGCGGCGTTCCTGACACACGGCGATGACCGGGTACTCAGTGCATCGAGCCTCGCCGAGATGCGGACGCCGGCCGTTCCTCCCCAGGGCCCGGAATGGGACGCCGGCTTCGGCCTCGGCCTCCAGCTCATGCGGCGGAACCGGCGGCTACTGGTCGGTCACTCCGGCTCCATGCCCGGGTTCCTGGCAGCCCTGTGGATCGACGTGGAGCAGGACGTGGCGGGCATCGCCCTGACCAACTGCACCTCGGGCCCCGCGATCAGCGCCGTGGCCGCCGACCTGGCCGCCATCGTCGCGGAGCGCGAGCCGCGGATACCGGAGCCGTGGGGCCCGCAGACGGGTCCTGTGGACGGGGAACTGCTGGCGCTGACCGGTCCCTGGTACTGGGGCACGCATCCGTACGTGCTGCGGTTGCGCGCCGACCGGGCCTTGGAGATCTCGCCCATGCAGGGGCCCGGTGGCCGTGCGTCCCGGTTCAGGGCGGAGACCGACGGTACCTGGACGGGACTGGACGGCTACTTCGCCGCCGAGACGCTGCGCGTCGTCCGTGCCGGCGACGGCTCGGTCAGCCACCTGGACGTGGGCACCTTCGTCTTCACGCGCGGCCCGTACGAGCCCGCCGGGCCGGTGCCGGGCGGAGTGGACGCGGAGGGCTGGCGCGGGTGCTGACGGCCGCGCCGGGCCCGTACGGCCGCGTCGTCCGCCCCGGACGTACAGTCGAGCCAGAAAACAGGAGCCGCCGCATCGCGGCCCGCTACCGCTGGAAGGCCACCGTGACTGACGCGAACGCCGTGAACACGACCTCCGACGCCCCGGCCCTGCTCGACCTGCCGCCGCTCACCGCCGGACACTTCGCGCGGATCGAGGACAAGGTCGCGGCGCTGATGCGCACCCGGGCCGATGTGGTGGCCACCCAGGGCGAGGCTCTGCTTCCGCTGGAGGCGTGCATCCGCTCAGCCGTGGGCCCCGGCAGCACCGCGCTCAACATCGTGACCGGGCCGTACGGCGAGACCTTCGGCGGCTGGCTGCGGTCCTGCGGCGCCGAGGTCGTGACGATCAGCGCACCGTTCACGGGGGCCGTACGCCCCGAGCAGGTGGCGGAGGCCCTGCGGGAGAACCCGGCCATCGATTTCGTCAGCCTGGTGCACGCCGAGGCCGCGACCGGAAACACCAACCCCGTCGCGGAGATCGGCGCGGTCGTACGTGAGCACGGGGCGCTGCTGATGCTGGACGCGGTCGCCTCGGTCGGAGCCGAACCGCTGCTCACCGACGAGTGGGGCGTCGATCTGTGCGTGATCGGCGGGCAGAAGGCGCTGGCGGGCCCGGCAGGGGTGTCGGCCGTATCGGTGAGTGCGCGCGCTTGGGAACGCATCGCCGCCAACGAGCAGGCTCCGCGCCGCTCCTACCTCTCGCTTCTGGACTGGAAGGAACGCTGGATCGACGGCGGCCGTACCGTCCTCCCGCATGCCCCGGCGCAGCTGGAGATGCTCGCTCTGGAGCAGGCCGTGGACCGTATCGACGCGGAGGGTCTCGACGCGGTCGTCACCCGGCACCGTGCGGCCGCCGCAGCGGTGCGGGCAGGCGTGCGGACACTGGGGGCACTGTCCCCGTACGTGCTCCGGGACGAGGACGCCGCCCCCGTGGCTACGACGCTGCGTGCGCCCTCGGACCTGGACGCCCGCGAGATCGTGGCCGCCGCGCTGGACGCGGCGGACGGCCCCGTCGGGGTGCCGGTCCAGGCCGCGGCAGGCGCGCTCGCCAAGGAAATGATCCGGGTCAACCACTATGGGCAGGCCGCGGAGCGAGGCGTGGTGCTGGCCTCGATCGCGGCGCTGGCAGCCGGCCTGCGGGTCCTCGGCGTGACGGTGGACGGCGACGGCGCGGCCGCGGCGGCGGGCGCGGCGTGGGATGAGACGATCAACGGCTGAGCCGTACGTCGGCCAGACCGCAAGGTTGGGGGCGCTGTTTCACGTGAAACAGCGCCCCCAACTTTTGTGCCATGCACGGGATTAGGTGGCTTGGCTTGCTGGTAGGCCACTGAAGCAGTGTCCTGTTGCTGTACCTCGCCCTGCCAGTCGAACAGATGTATCAGTAGGTCGCCACTGCCACGCGCTGAGCGAGGCATCGAAGCTCTGGATCCAGAGCCGCAACTGACTTCGACAGGCCTCAATTGACCTCCACCATTCAGCCGTACACCGGTGGCAAACCGGGCGTACCGGACACAGGCTGGACACTGGAGTCTCTGCCTGCTCCCTTCCGCACCTGCTGGCCCATCTCTACGAAGCGGTGGGCCGCCGTGCCCCTGCGCTGTCCGGGCGAACTGGGCACCGCGCTCACGCAGCCCTTAACGATCATGGATTGAGACCTCCGTATAATCGGAACGAGCGACCCGCTTGAAAGTACGGACGGCTCGGTCCGGAAGTCGACGGTTTCCAGGAGGCTCGATGATGACGGGTGGCGGCTCGGCTCCCTCGCGGTCGGATGCGCGGCGCAACAGGGCGCTTGTGTTGCAAGCGGCGCGAACGGCCTTTGAACAGCAGGGGTTGGGGGTGCCGCTCGGAGAGATCGCAAGGCGTGCGGGAGTCGGCGCCGGGACCGTCTACCGCCATTTCCCTTCGAAAGAAGCCCTGTTCAGGGCCACCGTCGCGGACCGCGTGCAGCTGTTCACCGACACGGCAAGGGACTTGGCGGATGCCGCGGACCCCGCCGGGGTCTTCTTTCGCTTTCTCGGGTCGGTGGTGCGGCTGGCAGCGCGCAACAAGGCGCTGTGCGACGCGCTGGAGGCGGCCGGCGAGGGTGCGTACGAACCGTCTCCGGCGGCCGAGCGAGAGTTCGGCGAGGCCCTGGGCGTCCTGCTCGCGCGTGCCCAAGAGGCCGGTGGCGTAAGGCGAGACGCCGGTCTCGACGACGTGCAGGCGCTGCTGGTCGGGTGCATTTCGATGGAGCAGCGTCGGTCGTCGTCAGGGGCTGCGCCGGGGCGGATGACGGCGTTGATGTGCGACGGCCTGCGGGCGCGCAGGGGTGTTACGAAACTGCCGCGCCAGGGTGTCAGCCGTAACGAAACGCGGTGTGAGGTGTGTGCCGGGCCGGTGCCCTCGGCGCGTACGGGGCGGCCTGCCAGGTACTGCGGCGGGGCGTGCAGGCAGAAGGCGCACCGGGCCAGGTCCCGTACGCGTGACGAGAACGGGGGAAGCGCCCGGGATCAGGGGCCGGTCCCGCAGAGTGAGGGCGCGTGAGGTGACCGGTCACGCGCACGGAAAAACGGCAGGCCGGAGGAGCCGAGAGGTCGAGTCGCCGTCCGGGCCTGCCGAAGGGGTGCGGTACCGGTCCGGTGGGTCAGAGCTGGAGCTTGAAGCCCAGGTGGGAGGCTTCGAAGCCGAGGCGCTCGTAGAACCGGTGCGCGTCGATGCGCGTCGTGTCGCTGGTGAGCTGCACCAGAGCGCAGCCGAGCGTCCGCGACCTGTCGATCGCCCATTCGATCAACTGGGTGCCCAGGCCGCTGCCCCGCTCGTCGGAGTGGACGCGCACTGCCTCGATGATCGCGCGGCTGCTGCCCCGCCGTGAGAGCCCAGGAACGACCGTGAGCTGGAGCGTTGCCACCGGCCGGCCCGCGCGGGCGGCGACGACCAGGTGCTGGTTCGGGTCGGCGTCCAGCAGTTTGTACGCCGCGAGGTACGGGGTCAGGTCGTCCGGGGACTCGCGGGTGGCGCCCAGTGCGTCGTCGGCCAGCATCGCGACGATGGCGGGAATATCGTCTTCGGCCGCCGGGCGGATCTCGAATTCGCTCATGTTCGGGACCCTACGCAGCCGCAGTCAGGCGGACGGCGCGAGGGTTTCCACAGCGGTCACCAGGGGCGCCAATTCGGGGCGCTTTGCGGCGTCTTGGAGTGCTTCGCGCAGCGCCGCGTCGTGCGTGGGCCGTGCTTCTTCGAGCAGTTGGCGGCCCTCGTCGGTGACGTTGGTGTAGATGCCGCGCCGGTCGTCGGGGCACAGGTAGCGGGAGAGCAGCCGACGCTCTTCGAGCCGGGTGACCAGCCGGGTGGTGGCGCTCTGACTGAGTACGACCGAGTCCGCGACCTGGTGCATGCGCAGGTGGCCGCCGGGTCCGTCGTGCTGCTCGCTGAGCACGTTCAGGACGGAGAACTCCCGGACGCTCAGGTCGTGCCGGGCTTGCAGCGCGCGCTCGATGTGCGACTCGATGCGGCCGTGCAGGGCGGACAGGGCGCACCAGCCCTGGGCGAGAGCGGGGGCGGTGCCGGATCCCGTGGGGCAGCCCTGGCCCGGCTCGGCCGGGGCCGTGGGCCCGTCCGCCTGCCGCCCTTGGCGCCGCTGCGGTGCCTGCTGCGGCCGCTGCTCCTGCTGCCGGGTCTGCTGCGTCATCGGGGACCTCCTTACAGGTCGTACGAGCCAGGATAGGACACTTTCGAAATAGCCCGCGCTTGCAAGTAACCCGCGTCTGCAATTATTGTCGACGCTTGTTAAAGCTGGATGCAATCGTTTGAAGGGATCCGTCATGCCTCTCGCCCTCCTGGCGCTGACCATCGGCGCCTTCGGGATCGGGATGACCGAGTTCGCGGTCATGGGGCTGCTGCCCGACGTGGCCGCGGGCTTCGGCGTCTCCATCCCCCTGGCCGGATACGCGACCACCGTGTACGCGCTCGGCGTCGTCGTCGGCGCGCCGCTGATGACCGTCCTCGGCACCCGCATGACCCGTAAGCAGATGCTGATGCTGCTGATGGGGTTGTTCGTCGTGGGGAACCTGATTACGGCCGTGGCGCCGGTCTACGCGGTGATGCTGGCCGGGCGGATCGTTTCGTCCTTTGCACACGGCGCGTTCTTCGGCATCGGGGCGCTGGTCGCAGCGGACCTCGTCGCGCCGCACAAGCGGGCCGGCGCCATCTCGATGATGTTCGCCGGGCTGACCGTCGCCAACGTCGTGGGCGTACCCGTCGGCACCCTGCTCGCCCAGCAGATCAACTGGCGCGCGACCTTCGCCGCCATCGCCGTCCTGGGAGTGCTCGGCTTCCTCGGCGTCGCCAAGCTGGTACCGGCGCAGCCGATCAAGGCCGCCTCCCCGATCGGCCGGGAGATCGCCGTCTTCCGCAACCCCCAGGTCGGACTCGCGCTGCTGATGACGGTCCTCGGCTTCGGCGGCGTCTTCGCGGCCGTCACCTACCTCGCCTCGACCATGACCGAGGTCACCGGCTTCGCGGCGTCGTCCGTCATCTGGATCACCGCCGTCTTCGGCCTGGGCATGGTGGCCGGCAACCTCGTCTCGGGCCGGTTCACCGACCGGCACATGATGCCGATGCTGTACGTGTCCCTGATCGGGCTGGCACTCTCGCTGGCCGCGTTCGGCCTGTTCGCGCACAACAAGGCGGCCGCGATCGTGACCATCGCCCTCGTCGGCGCCTTCGGCTTCGCGACCGTACCGCCGCTACAGAAGCGGATCATGGACCATGCCGCGGCCGCCCCCACGCTGGCCTCGGTCGGCAATATCGCGGCCTTCAACTTCGGCAACGCGCTCGCCGCATGGCTCGGCGGGATCGTCATCTCGGCCGGGCTCGGTCTGGCCGCGCCGAACTGGGTCGGCGTGACGATGACCGTCCTCGCACTGGGGGTCGCGGTGGTCGCCGGGACGCTGGAACGGCGCGCGATGCGGCGCGGGAACAGCGAGGCCGGTCCCGGGCAGCAGCGGGGCCGGGTCGTCGCCGGGTCAGGGGACGTGGTCGGCAGCGCCGAGGAAGGCATCGCGGCAGCCGCGCGCAGCTGAGCGGACCGGGCCGCGGGCCCCTCGATACGGACCCGTAAGCCGTCGGGTCACCCACCCAGCTATCAGAGCGTCCACCCGGTCACCAGAGCGTCCACCCAGCCATCGGAACGCCCACCCGAACAACCCCCGCACCAAACGCGCTATCCGTACCAAAACGGCATCCGTACACCCAGGAGCACCACCCCCATGAGCACCACCCCCACCCCAGTCCGCCCCCTCACCACGCACGACGCGGACGCCCTCATCGAAGCCGCTCGCAGCGCCGCCGCCGGGCTCGGTGTGCAGGGCAGCGTCACCGTTCTGGACGCAGGCGGCCACCTGCTCGGCTTCCGGCGCGACGACACCGCCGTGCTGATCTCCGGCGAGACCAGCACCCGCAAGGCCTACACCGCCCTGCAGCTGGACGCGCCGACCGCGGACCTCGTCGACGCGGTACGTCCCGACGGCCTCTTCCACACGCTGCCCACCGCGCTCGACCGCCCGCTTCTGTTCATCGCGGGCGGTGTGCCGGTCCACCGGGACGGGCGGCTGATCGGTGCGATCGGTGTCGGCGGTGGCGCTCCGGAGCAGGACGACCGCATCGCCCGCACCGCCATCGAGGCGGCGGGGCTCAACTGACCACTTCCCTCGTACGATTACGGGCCCGATCGCGATCCCCGGCCGACTGTGCAGCGCGCAGTCGGCCGCCGCGTTTGGTGGGCCCCCAGGGCTTGAGTACGGAGATCGCGGTGACGAAGAGGTAGGTGGCCGTCGCCACGGCAGGGGCGGACACCATGCTCAGCCCGGTGTCCGGGATGCCGGCGACGGCATCGGCCGCGAGCCGGTCGATGCCCGGGCGCAGGGAGAAGGCGGTCAGCATGGCCGTCGCCAAGGTGATCCAGAACTTCACGACGACCCAGCGGTGCCGCGCCAGGCCCCAGGGCGTACCGAGCGCGAGCACAAGCCCGCTGACCAGGGTGAGCAGCGCCACCGGGACGACGAGCCAGTCGCTGAAGATCTTCATGGCGCGGTACGCGGCCACGGTCGTGTCCGGCGACTTCGAGGCGTATCCGGTGACACTGAGGGTGAGCAGGCCGAGTGTGAGCCCGAGCCAGCCGACGGATACCGCGACATGGACGACGAGGAGGGCGCGGCGCTCGGGCCGGCTGAGCTGTTTCATGTGAACCACGGTCGCGTTCGGCGGCTTCCGCGACATCTGTCCGAGGGAGTATCCGGCGGTACGCATACCCGAGTACGGGCGGCCTCCGGGCGCGGCGGTGGTAGTAAGCGGTACATGCGCGTCGGGTGGTCACCGGCGTGAACCAGGTGAGCAGAGCGACGTACGGGGCGTCGGCGACACCCACGTCCTAGGCTCGCCGGTATGGCGAAGCTGCATCTATTCGATATGGACGGAACGCTGCTCTACGGTTCCGCTGCCGCTGTCGAGATATCCCGGCAGCTCGGGCTGGAGCGAGAGACCGCCGAACTGGAGAGGTCCTTCGCGGCCGGCGAGCTGACGCCGCCGCGCTTCGCGCAGCTGGCCTGCGAACTGTGGTCCGAGCTGACCGAGGAACTGGTGACGGCGGCCTTCGACGGCGCGCCGTGGCTGGCCGGCATCCGTGAGGTGTGGGCCGACATACGGGCGCGGGGGGAGCGCTGCGCGGTGATCTCCTTGTCGCCCGCTTTCTTCGTGGAGCGGTTGACGGGTTGGGGAGCGGACGCCGCGCACGGCTCACGCTGGCCTGCCTTGCCATTTCGGGAACCGGTGGAACCGACCGGGATACTTTCCGCATCTGCAAAGGTGAGGATTGCGGATGAACTGTGCGCCGGGTTCGGACTGGGCCGGTCCGACTGCGTGGCGTATGGCGATTCCATGTCCGACGCGGCGCTGTTCGCCGCCGTTCCCGCGTCCGTGGCGGTGAATGCGGACCACCATGTCAGCGACCTGGCCTCATATACGTACGAGGGCCGTGACCTGCGCGAGGCGTACGAACTGGTGCGGACCGGCCGGTAATTCCGGGCTGCACGCGTGCGATTCGTCGCCATGCCCGGTGAATTGCGTTCTGCGGAACAGGTCGCGTCAAGAGGACGACAAGAAGCGCGAAAAGTGGAGGGCGACGGAAGATTTCGGAGTTCGGGGGTTGTGCTTTCAACTACTGCCGGTATGGTCTAGTCCGGTTCGGCAGGAGAGCGCGTCCGTGGCCTGGTGCCATGGTCCCTGACGGCGCACGGAGACCGTCAGCCTAGCGGCAACGCGGGCGGTGGCGTACGGACTTCCGGCTGTTCGCCCGGTACGGCCGGGCCGGATGGCACGCTGCGGCGACGGGCCCCGCAGGAGGAGAGGGCTGCGGGGAGAAGGGGGCGCGCTGCATGTCGCGAGGGCGAGAGGCGTGTCTGCTTTGGAGGGTGTTGCCGGAATAGCGGTGATCGATTAAGAATTCCGAAGCGGCGCGGGGAATTCCGGGCACATTCCGGACTGCGGAAGTACGAAGACGATCGAAAGACGTTCGAGGCGAGGCAGACCATGGACGCTCCGACCACCACGACGGCCGGTAACGGCTCTTCTGGCGGCGACAGTGGCGATTGGGGATGGTTCACTCCGTCGAAGAAGTCCGCCGAAGACTCCCAGAAGCGGCCGGACGGCCAGAGAGAGCGGGACGGTCACGACGACTCGCCCAGCGCTGACGACTCGCGCAGTGCTCACGACTCACACAGCGTTCACCATTCGCACGGTGTTCACGATTCGCACCGTGACAACGACGCGCGGCTGTCCGGGGGCGAGCGGGAGCGCATGCCCAGCCGACCGGTCAGCTCCATAACGCCCGTGGGCACCGCGTCGGAGCGCGGGCAGACGCCGGAGCGCGAGCAGACGCCAGGGGGCGAGCCGGAGGCTGGGGGCGCCGGGGCCGGAGTCGGGGCGGAGTTCGCTTCCCCTTCCCCCCTTCCCCCTGCCCACCCGCCCACCACCACCTCCACCGCCACCAGCGCATCACGCGCCGACCCGCCCGTCGGCAGCACCTCGGCCACCGGCGCACACGCCGCCACCAGCGCGCCTGACGCGGCCGCGTACGCCAGTGGCCCGTCCGGCGAGCCCACCACGTCCGCCACCAGCGCGCCTGCCGCGGGTGCGTACGTCACCAGCCCGTCCGCCCCCGCCACGCACGCCCCCGGCGCGGCGGACCCCGCTCCTCGCCCCGAGGGCGCATCCCCCGACGCGGTGCTTATTCGGCGGACGTTGGATGAGATCGAGCCGGTGGCGGACAAGGCGACTTCGTACTTCTACGCACTGCTCTTCGTGCGGCATCCGGACCTGCGTGCGCTCTTTCCCGCTGCGATGGAGGCCCAACGCGACCGGTTGTTCAGGGCGTTGCTCACCTCCGTCAAAGCCGTCGACGACACGGACACGCTCACCGCTTACCTGTCGCACCTCGGGCGTGGGCACCGTAAGTACGGCACGCTGCCCGAGCACTACCCGGCCGTCGGCGAATGCCTGCTCAACGCGCTCGCTCGCTACGCGCCCGGCACTTGGCACCCGGAGGCCGAAGCCGCCTGGGTGCGGGCGTACACCACGATCTCGCAGATCATGATCGACGCCGCCGCCGAGAACGAGGCGGTGGCCCCCGCCTGGTGGCATGCCGAGGTTGTCTCGCACGAACTGCGTACGTCCGACATCGCGGTCGTGACCGTCCGTCCCGACCAGCCCTACCCCTTCCTGGCCGGTCAGTACGCCAGCTTGGAAACCCCCTGGTGGCCGCGCGTATGGCGGCACTACTCCTTCGCCGCGGCGCCCCGCTCCGACGGCTTGCTCTCCTTCCATGTGAAGGCCGTGCCGGCCGGCTGGGTGTCCAATGCCATGGTGCATCGCGCCCGCCCCGGCGATGTCCTCCGGCTCGGTCCCCCATCCGGTTCCATGACCGTAGACCACACCACTGACAACGGGCTGTTGTGCCTGGGCGGAGGCACCGGCATCGCACCGATCAAGGCCCTGGTCGAGGACGTGGCCGAGCGCGGCCGCCGGCGCCCGATGGAGGTTTTCTACGGCGCGCGCAGCGGCTACGACCTCTACGACATCGACACCATGCTGCGGATGGCGCAGAGTCATCCGTGGTTGTCGGTGCGCCCGGTCGTCGCCACCGGACCGGCCGGCGGTCCGATGAACAGCCTCAGCGGTCAACTCCCGGACGCGGTGCGTCAGTACGGGCCTTGGAGGGAATATGACGCCTACTTGTCCGGGCCGCCCGGAATGATCCGAAACGGCGTGGACGCATTGGTGGGGGTCGGTATTCCCTCCGACCGCATACGGCACGACTCCGTTGAAGAGCTGGTCGCGGCGGGAGATTGAACAGTGACGACATACGGTGATTACGGCTTGGCGGGACCAGGTGCGTACCGTCCCGCGGCGCCGGGGATAGATACGGCTACACGTATGGACACACGCACGGACGCATGTACGGATGCGCTTACAGGTTCGCCTACAGGGGCGCGGGGGGAGCGGCCGGGGAGCGATGGGGAACACCTGGTGCAGCAGCGACTCGGCACGACCGACCGCGCCGACCGTTTCTACGATGACCAGGTGCTGGACCATCTCAACGACCGCATGCGGGAGTTCGTCGGGCGGCAGGAGATGTTCTTCCTGGCCACGGCCGACCGGCACGGTGAGTGCGACTCCACCTTCAGGGCCGGGCCGCCGGGCTTCCTCCAGGTCCTGGACGAGCGCACGCTCGCGTACCCGGAGTACCGCGGCAACGGCGTCATGGCGTCCGTCGGCAATCTCTCCGAGAACCCGCACCTCGGCATTCTGATGATCGACTTCACCGGCGACCGCATCGGCCTGCACGTCAACGGGCGTGCGCGGGTGGTCATGGACGACGAGATGCTGGAGCGGCACCCACACCTGCCCGTCGATCCCATCCCCGGGCGGCGCGCTCAGCTGTGGGTGGAAGTGACCGTAGAGGAAACGTATATTCACTGCGCCAAGCACATCCCGCACCTACAGAAGGTGCCACGTCAGGCGGCTGGTTCACGCGCCTGGGGGACGGATGACGCCAAGCGCAAGGGCGGGGATTTCTTCGGCGCGGCGGCGGAGGCCGACTCCCGCCGGAAGGCTGCCGGTGACCGGTCCGCCATGACCGAGGCCGAGCCGGCCGCCACCCCTGCCACCCCCGCCACCGCTGCATACCCCAGCACCTCCGCCACCGCCGCACCCCCTATCCCCTCCGCCACCGCAACACCCGGCATCCCCGAAGTGCGAGAGGTCAGGAAAGAAGTGGAGCGGGAGGTCGAGCGGGTGCTCGCGCGCGCTGAGCGGAGCGCGCCCGTCTCCGAGGGTGGCGGTTTCCGGGGCTGGTTCGGGTAAGGGGCCTGTGGACGGCAGGTGTGTCAGCCCAGGTCAGGTGCGTGCATGGCCCGTACGCCCTCGATATTGCCGTCCAGGTAGTGGCGCAGGGACAGGGGCACCACCTCGGCCGAGGCGATGCCGACCCGCGTGAACGGCACCCGCACGATCTCGTACCGGCCGCAAGGCTCTTCCACCTCGGGGCCGTGCCGCAGGGAGGGGTCCATCGACTCCAGGCGGCAGACGAAGAAGTGCTGCACCTTCACCCCGTCCACGCCGCCGTCGCTGATGTGCTCGACGGTGTCGACGAAGACCGGGACGATGTCGGTGATCTTGGCGCCCAGCTCCTCGTGCAGTTCCCGGTGGAGGGCGTCCACGACCGTGGCGTCCTCTGGTTCCACGCCGCCGCCCGGAGTGATCCAGTAGGGGGCCCGGCCGGGCTTGGTGCGCTTGATCAGAACGATGTCCGCACCGTCGAGCAGGATCGCGCGGGCGGTGCGTTTGACGACTGGCCGTACGGTCATACGGGACAGATGCCGCAGCAGAGGCTCGGTGAAACCACCGCCCCACCAGACCGCCGAGGCGTATCCCGAGGTGCACCCCGAGGCGCGCCCCGGAGCACGGCACCGTGAGCCCGGAAGGCCGCCGCCGGCGCCCTCACCAGTCAGCGGCGGATCGCAGCAGCCACTCGTGCGTGCGGGCGATGTGCGGCAGCGCCAGCGTCCCGGACCGTATGACCAGGAAGTATGTGCGCAGTGGCGGCACCGGCGGGTCGAGCAGGGCGACAGCCTCGCCGCTGGCGAGCGCCTCGGCGCACAGATAGCGGGGCAGCACCGCCAGGCCGGCGCCCGCCGTCACGCACGCGAGCACCGCCCGTAGGTCGGACGCGACCACGGCGGCGGAGGCCGTGGGAGGGGCGTCGAAGACCGCGGTCCAGTAGCGGGTGACCAGCGGCAGGCTTTCGTGGACCTCGACGAGCGGTACGGGGGCGAGCGCCCGCGCCCCTCTGGCCTGGAGGGTGGAGGGGCCGCCGAGCCGGTCCGCCCAGCGCGGTGCCGCGATCAGCACGTGCTCCTCGTCGCACAGTGGTGTCGCGGTGAGGAGGCAGCCGCGCGGCCGGGTGGTGGTGATCGCGAGGTCGTGGTGGCCGTCGGCGAGGCCGGAGAGCAGTTCGTCCGTCGGGCCGAAGGCGGTACGTACGCACAGGCCTTGGTCCATGAGGGGAGCGAGGGCCGGTAACGCGCGCTGGGAGGTGAACTCCGGCGGTCCGGCGAGGTGCAGGGTGCGGGTGGCGGACTCCCGGTCGAGCCCGGTTTCGGTGATCTCGGTGAGCGCGTCGAGGTGGGGCGCGACCTTGTGGGCGAGTTCGTCGCCGATGCTGGTGGGGGTGACGCCGCGGGCCTTGCGGAGGAAGAGCGGGCGGCCCAACTGCCGCTCCAGATTCCGTATCTGGCTGGTCACGGCGGGCTGGGAGAGGCCCAGCAGGGCGGCGGCGCGGGTGAAGGAACCCGCTCGGTGCACCGTGACGAACGTGCGTAATAAGGCGAGGTCCATCCGTACCTCCCTCCGTTTCCGCGAAGTCGGCGAAGGCCCAACTATAAATTTGTCGATAGGGCTGTGCCGTCAGCGTGATTGGACACTGACGCTGAGTCAACTAGCCTTGTCTGCGCGGTTCGTTGTGCTGCGAACCGGGGCTGGCAGGGTGCCGAGGGGGGATACCCTGCCAGCCCGCTGACGTAGCGGCATTGGTACGGACCGGCGGCCCTGAGACGCCGCGCGGCGCGCCCGTACTCCCGGCCCCGGTCCTCCGGGTGCCTCCCCCACTCAGGAGGAGCGATTCTCCAGCGCCGTGTCCAGCGCTGTACCCAGCGCCGCGTCGAGCGCTCCGAGCACGTCCGCGATGAGGTCCGCCGGCTCCTCGACGCCGACCGAGAAGCGTACGAAGCCCTCCGGGACCGCGTCGCCGCCCCACCGCTCGCGGCGCTCCGCCGTGGACCGCACGCCTCCGAAGCTGGTCGCGTCGTCCACGAGCGTCAGCGCCTCAAGGAAGCGCTCCGCGTGCTGCCGGTCGGGCAGCGTGAAGGAGACCACCGAGCCGAAACGGCCCGTGCGCATCTGCCGTACGGCCAGGTCGTGCGCGGGATCGGAGGGCAGCCCGGGGTGCCGCAGGCCCGTCACCTCGGGCCGGTCGCGCAGCGCCGTGGCGAGCGCGAGCGCCCCGGCGGACTGCTGGCGCACGCGCAGGGCGAGCGTGGCGAGCGACCGGTGGGCCAGCCACGCCTCCATCGGTCCCGGGATCGCGCCGACGGTCTTGCGCCATGTGCGTACGGAGTCGGCCAGGGCCGCGTCCCGGGTCGTGACGTAGCCGAGGAGTACGTCGCCGTGGCCGGTCAGGGCCTTGGTGCCGCTGGCGACGGAGAAGTCGGCGCCGAGGTCCAGCGGGCGCTGGCCGAGCGGGGTGGCCAGGGTGTTGTCGACGGCGACCAGCGCGCCGCGGGCGTGTGCGGCCTCCGCCAGGCGCCGGATGTCGCAGACGTCCAGGCCGGGATTGGAGGGCGTCTCGATCCAGAGCAGCCGGGCGCCGTCGAGGACGCCGAGCTGGGCGTCGTCCGCGGTGGGGGCGGTGCGGACCTCGATGTCGTAGCTCTCCAGGCGCTCGCGCACGGCGGGCAGCAGCTGGTAGCCGTCGTTCGGGAGCACGACCGCGTCGCCGGCACGCAGCTGGGAGAAGAGGACGGCCGATACGGCGGCCATGCCGGAGGCGAAGCTCACGGTATGCGCGGGTTCGGCCGGGAATTCCAGCTCGCTGATGGCGGCTTCCAGGCGGGTCCAGGTGGGGTTGGACTCGCGGCCGTAGGTGTACGGGCCGGTGGCGTCACCGGGGAGGTGGTAGTGCGCCGCGAAGACCGGTCCCGGGAGGGACGGTTCGTACGCCTCGGCCGCCGGGAGCCCGGCCCGTACGGCCCGTGTGCTGTCGCCTGTCATGCGGTTGCCTCCTCGGTGAGCACGTTTCGCACCCTGCCATACCGCTGTGACAGGGGACCCGTACGTCCAGATCGTGGGAGCGCTCCGCTGCCGTGTCGTCCGCGCGTGGCAGGCGGACCTCGGCGGCGTCCCCGTCGGAGGGCGCCGGGGGCAGTGCGCGGGTCAGTCCCGGTCGTCCGGCAAAACCATGTGCATGGCCCAGGAGACGATCGAGACGATCACCCCGCCCAGGACGGCGGTCCAGAAGCCCTCCACGTGGAAGGCGAGGTGGAACTTGTCCGCCAGCCACGACGTGAGCAACAGCATCAGCGCGTTGATGACGAGCGTGATCAGGCCGAGGGTGAGGATGAAGAGGGGGAGGGACAGCAGCTTCACCACCGGTTTGACGACGAAGTTCACCACTCCGAAGATCAGCGCGACCAGGACCAGCGTCAGCGCCTTGCGGCCGGTGTTCTCACCGGTCAGCGTGATGTCCTTGAGCAGCCAGATGGCCACGGCAAGCGCCGCGGCGTTGGCGATCGTCTTGACCACGAAATTCTTCATGGTGAGATCGTCGCAGACGAGACGGACTCTTCGAGGGGCACGAATGACATGAAGGCTTTCAGGCTCGACGAACTGGAGGCGGAGCGGGCCGCGAACGACGGCGCGTATCTGCAGTTCCTGCGGGAACGGAACATGTCGGTCGGGCTCTACGCGCTCGACGCGGGCAGCACCGACCCGCAGCTGCCGCACAACCAGGACGAGGTGTACCTGGTCGTCAGCGGCCGGGCGGCGATCACCGTCGGCATGGAGACGACCTCGGTGGCGCGCGGCAGCGTGGTGTACGTACCCGCCGGTGTGGCCCACAAGTTCCACCACATCAGCGAGGACCTGCGGGTGATGGTGGTCTTTTCTCCCCCCGAGAGCTGAGGCGCGCACCCCCGGACCCGTAGGGGACGGTTCAGGGGAGGGCCGGGGCCGCGCGGCCCCCGTTCCGTAACGTGCCGCCCTAGCATCGGTGGTGCAGGGGGAACCGGACTTCGGATCCCCGGGGTTTCCGGGCACGCGATATGGATGCGGGACGTTGAACAGGTCCGCGGGCCGCGTGAAAGACGTGAAGCGCACAACGCAGAAAAATACGGCGACTACGCAGAAAGCAGGGCAGAGCAATGGCCGGCAAGGGGACGTTCGCAGGACTTCCGTGGTGGGTGACGTGGGTCGCGGTGCCCGTCGTCCTCCTGGTGGTGTTCGGCAGCCTGATCGCCAGTGCGGTCGGGTTCCTGATCGGCCTGCTCTTCAAGGTGCTGATAGCGGTGGCATTGATCGCCGGCGTGGTCTACCTGGTGCGCAGGCTCACGGGCTCGTCGTCCTCGTCCTCGCGCGGCGACTGGTGACCTCCCGGCGGCCACGCCGGGAACCGGGCCGGGCCTGACGATCACGGCTCGGTCCGGCCCGGTCCGACGATCGCGGCCCCAGCTTCCCACGCCCCGCTCCTTCCCAGGAGCGGGGCGTTCCGCTTTCCGCCGACCGGGCCGGGCCGGGGCCGCGTCACCCGGCCCCTTCGGCGGGGCCGTCCTGCCCCGGTGACCGACCAGGGGATTGGCGTTGGCAATGGTGAACGGTGAATCCGTTCTCGCCTGCCGGTGCGGTTCGACGAGGAGGACGGGACAGGCCACTTGGCCCGTCACCCGGTGCGGCTGCGGCCGCCGGCGCCGTACTCCGCGCGCCCGAGGGTGCCCTGCTGCACCGCCCGGACGCCGTCCGCCGCGCCCAATTCGCCTATGTGCAACCGAAATATGCCGTGGGCACAGTATGCTCAGCGCTCCCGGTCCAGGTCGGTTCGGCGGCCGCGACCATGGCGGTTTCCCTTCCCGCGAGCGATGCTCAACGCCTACACTGCGTTACCGTCCGAATACGCAGGATGGTGAAGGCGGCGCGCTCACGACATTCGCTTCTCTCTCGGTATTTGAAAGATCACTCCTTGTGATCCGCTTGCGCGTGACAGACGATGGCGTCAATGAGGCCAAGAGGGATGATTCCTGGCCATCTCCGACCAAGTACGGGGCAGAGGTTGATGACCGACACAGTTCAGGCAGAAGTGATCATGAGCTTCCTCGTGTCAGAGGAGCTCGCTTTCCGTATCCCGGTGGAGCTGTACTTCGACCGCGCGGATCCCTATGCGGTCAGCTTCACCTTCGACCTTCCCGGCGATGTGCCCGTGACCTGGGCGTTCAGCCGGGAGCTGCTGCTGGACGGGCTGAGCAAGCCGTCCGGCGAGGGCGACGTACGCATCGAGCCGTCCTCCTCCGAACATCTCAGCGACGTCTTCATCGGCCTGCAGGTGGCGGACGAACGGGCGTTGTTCCGCGCCGGTGCCCCACCGCTGGTGGCCTTCTTGGACCGCACGGACCGATTGGTGCCGATCGGGGAGGAAGAGGTGTGCGACACGCTCGAATCGACATTGGACCGGATTCTTTCCGAGGCGCAGAAGGCGGGGTGAAGCCGCGCGGCCCGGGCGGTGACGGGACGGTGACATGTGACGCGGAGTGACGGGTCTCCGGCCGGATCAGCGTGCGCGCCGCCGCCTGCCGCGGCCGCCGAGCACCGGTTGCCGGCTCGTACCGCCGTCCGGCTCCGGTCCCCGACCCGCACCGACCCGTTGGGCGCCCCGGCCCCCGGCGCCCCGCCCCGGTCCCCCGCCTGCCGTCCGCCGCGTGCCCCGGCCCGCCGGCCGCCCCGCGTCCCGGTCCGCCGAGACGACCAGCACGGCCAGCAGCGTCGTCAGCGGTACGGACGCGACCAGTCCGATGCTGCCCACCAGCGTGCGGACGACCTCCTCCGCGACCACCTCGCTCGTGGCGACGGTACCGACGCTGCTCTGTGCGATCGAGAACAGCAAAAGCAGGGGCAGCGCCGCACCCGCGTAAGCGAGTACGAGCGTGTTGACGACGGACGCGATGTGATCGCGCCCGATCCGCATCGCCGCTCCGTAGAGCTTGCGGCGGCTCGCCGACGGATCGGCCTCCTTCAACTCCCAGACCGCCGCGGTCTGGGTGACCGTCACGTCGTCGAGCACGCCCAGCGACCCGATGATGATGCCCGCCAGCAGCAGGCCGCGGATCTCGATGTCGGGGTACAGGCCGTGCACCAGCCCGGTCTGGTCGTCGGTGTTGCCGGTCAGCAGGGCCCACCCGATGAAGAGCGAGCCGAGCAGGCCGATGAGCAGCAGCGACGCGAGCGTGCCGAGCACGGCTACGGACGTTCGGGCCGTCAGCCCGTGGCACATGTACAGCGCGACCAGCATGATCGCGCTGCCTCCGACGACCGCGACCACCAGCGGGTTCGAACCCTGGAGGATGGCGGGCAGGATGAACAGCGTCAGCACGCCGAAGCTCACGACGAGCGCGACCAGTGCCAGCACCCCGCGCAGCCGGCCGACCACGACCACCGCCAGCGCGAAGATCGCGGCGAGCACCCACATCGGGAACGTCCGGTCGACGTCCGTGACCGCATACTGCAGGTCCTTGGGCGCCTTGGGCGAGTAGGCGACCACGACTTTCTGGCCAACCGTGTAGTGGCGTGTGGCGTCGGGCGTCACGATCGCCTCGAACCGCCGGCCCGTGTCCTTGCCGGTGGTCACCTCGATGACCGCCCGCTCGCAGTGCGTTGCCTGCCGGGTGTCCGAGGGGCCGGACTGCTGCTGCGGCCCCGGCTGCTGCTGGGCGTGGACGTCCGCGCAGTTCACCTCCTCGACCTTGGCCACCTTCGCCTTCTCGGTGGGCTGGTCGAAGCCGACACCGGTCGGCTTGTGGCCGGGTGCGCCGCCCGGCCACAGCACGACCAGACCGGCCACGACGGCGGCGGCGAACGGGATCAGCACCGCCGCGATGACCTTGCGCAGATGCCGGGATACCGGGGCCGCGGGGCCGTGCCCGTGGCCATGTCCGTGCGCGTGCCCGTGTCCTGGCGGGTGCGGCGGCTGCGCACGATCACCGTCCGGACCGGGCGCCGGATGGGAAGCGTGGTGGTGCGCGGAGTGCGGGGGCTCGTTGCTGGTCACCGCCCGATCATCGCAAGAACTGGCAGGGCCCCCTGGTCACCGCGCCATATCGGCGGCTACCGTGGTGCCACCTTTGCAATCGCGGGAGCTCGGAGCACCGGGCTGAGAGGGCGCTGATCCCCGTACGGAACGTCCGGCCGAAGCCGGAACCGCCGTCACGGACTTGCTGCGTCGACCGCCGAACCTGTTACCGGGTAATGCCGGCGTAGGGAGTGGGTCTTCATGACTCTGCAGGATGCACGCACGCCCGAAAACGGTCAGGTCTCCGCCAAGGAGATCGGCTGGCACAAGGGCTACCTCACCGGATCGCGGCCCGACCTGAAGGTCCCGGTCCGTCGTGTGCACCTCACCAACGGCAAGGACGTGACGCTTTACGACACGTCAGGGCCGTACACCGACCCCAACATCGAAACCGACGTCCGCCGCGGCCTGGCGCCGCTGCGGGAGAACTGGATCATCAGCAGGGGAGATACCGAGGAGTACGCGGGCAGGCCACCGAGGCCCGAGGACGACGGCCTCAAGCACACCTCGCCGCGCGGCGGCCTGAAGAACCTCGACGCGGTCTTCCCGGGTCGCCCCCGGCAGCCTCGCCGGGGCCGCGGCGGCGCGGCGGTCACCCAGCTCGCGTACGCGCGCCGGGGCGAGGTCACGGCGGAGATGGAGTACGTCGCGATCCGCGAGAACGTCACTCCGGAGTTCGTGCGGGACGAGATCGCGGCCGGCCGGGCCGTACTGCCCGCCAACGTCAACCACCCGGAGATCGAGCCGATGATCATCGGCAAGAACTTCCTGGTGAAGGTCAACGCGAACATCGGCAACTCCGCCGTCACGTCCTCCATCGAGGAGGAGGTGGAGAAGATGACCTGGGCGACCCGCTGGGGCGCCGACACGGTCATGGACCTGTCCACCGGCCGCAACATCCACACCACCCGCGAGTGGGTGCTGCGCAACTCCCCCGTCCCCATCGGCACCGTCCCCCTCTACCAGGCACTGGAGAAGGTGGACGGCAAGGCCGAGGAACTGACCTGGGACATCTACAAGGACACGGTCATCGAGCAGGCGGAGCAGGGCGTGGACTACATGACCGTCCACGCCGGCGTCCTGCTGCGCTACGTCCCCCTCACGGCCCGCCGCAAGACCGGCATCGTCTCGCGCGGCGGCTCGATCATGGCGGCGTGGTGCCTGGCCCACCACAAGGAGTCGTTCCTCTACACCCACTTCGAGGAACTCTGCGAGATCCTCGCCTCCTACGACGTCACGTACTCCCTCGGCGACGGCCTGCGCCCCGGCTCCATCGCGGACGCCAACGACGAGGCGCAGTTCGCGGAGCTGCGGACGCTCGGCGAGCTGAACTCGATCGCCAAGCGGCACGGCGTGCAGACGATGATCGAGGGCCCGGGACACGTCCCGATGCACAAGATCAAGGAAAACATCGACCTCCAGCAGGAGATCTGCGAAGAGGCGCCGTTCTACACGCTCGGCCCGCTGACCACCGACGTCGCGCCCGCGTACGACCACATCACCTCCGGGATCGGCGCGGCGATGATCGCGTGGTGGGGTACGGCGATGCTCTGCTACGTCACGCCCAAGGAACACCTGGGCCTGCCGGACCGGGACGACGTCAAGACCGGCGTCATCACGTACAAGATCGCGGCGCACGCGGCGGACCTCGCCAAGGGCCACCCGGGCGCCCAGGACTGGGACGACGCGCTGTCCGACGCGCGCTTCGAGTTCCGCTGGGAGGACCAGTTCAACCTGGCCCTCGACCCGGACACGGCCCGCGCCTTCCACGACGAGACGCTGCCGGCGGAACCGGCGAAGACGGCGCACTTCTGCTCCATGTGCGGCCCGAAGTTCTGCTCCATGAAGATCTCCCAGGACATCCGCCGCGAACACGGCGGCGACCTGGCGGTCGGCACGGACGCGGAGGCGGGCATGGCCGAGAAGTCACGGGAGTTCGCGGCGGCGGGGAACCGGGTGTACCTGCCGATCGCGGAGTGACCTTTCCGCACGTTGGATCCGGGCCCGGAGCCGCGCGTACACCGTGCGGCTCCGGGCCCGGAGCCGTGCGTCGGTACCTGTGCCTGCGGGACGCCGCGGGGGCCAGGTGCCGTTGCCCCCGCGGTGGAAGTGCGGCGGTGCGTGGGCGCTATTCGGGATGGTGGTCGGGGCCGCCGTAGTCGGGGCTGGTGAAATCCGGGCTGGTGAAGCGGGGCCGGGGAGCGGCGGGCGGGCCGCCGTCCGGGCTGGTGAAGTCCGGGCTGGTGAAGCCCAGGCTCGGCATCCGGCCGCCGTCCACTGCGCGGCGCGGTACGTACCGGGCCGTGCCGCGGCCGTTGACGGCGGCCGGATCGGCCAGGGCCTCGCGCAGGAACGGCAGGATGCCGCGTTCCAGGAGCGCCTGCCGCCAGGCGTCCCGGGCGAGGTCCACCTCCCGGGTCCGGGCGCCCAGGCCGTCGCCGGTGCGTGGGGCGCGCAGCGACGTCGAGCCGTTGCGCCAGGCCGCGTAGACCAGGCTCGCCATCGCGACGAGCGCCCCGGCGGCGGTGACCGCCGCGAAGACCCAACCCACGCTGATCAGGGGCTGGGCGGCGGACGGGTCGGTGCCGACGGTGCGCAGCACGTACCCGATGAGCAGGAAGAGCACGGCGGCGATCCCCGCCAGCACCGGCGCCAGTACCGTGATCATCGCGGCCAGCCCGGCGCCCGAGGGCTCGGCGACCTCCCCCACGGTCGTGGCGAGATCGATGCCCGGGCTGCCCGCCGACGCGCCTTTCTCCTCGCGGCCTTCCACGCCTCCGGCTTCCGGTGCGGGTGCCGGAGCGCGCAGTTCGTCGCGGAGCCGTACGTAGTGTCGGTATTCGGCCGTCGCACACGCGGCGATGGCGGTTGTGGCGCTGAGCGCCATGGTGCGCAACTGCTCGGTATTGAGGTGCTTTCCCGCCGCGGACACCAGGTCCTTCCGGTAATCCGCGGTGCGCAGCGCCTCGTCGAGGAGCCGCGCGAATTCCGCGCGGTCCTCGTTCAGCAGGTGCGGAGCGCTGTTCATGTGCATCCCCCGATGCTCCGTAGGGCCGTACAGGCCGGCGTGGGCCGGGCAGTGGGCGGAAACGGAGGAGAGCCTGCTACGGATAGACCGATGGTAGAGCGCCTCCGGCACGGGGTGACAGGGTGTTTGCGGAAATAGGGACCGCCACGCCCCCGCTCGGGCCCCGTCGCGCCACTTCCCTACCTGCCGCTACCCCTGCCCGGATAACGGTCAGCCAGTCAGGGGAAGTTGGACGACCAGTAGCTTTCCGGCCATGGTGATCCCGCCGTCCATGGCGATGGCGAGCCCGTCGGCGTAGACGTGCGGCCCTTCGACGGCGACCCCCTCGCCTTCGTCGTCCTCGCCGCCGACCTCGCCGAGGAGGTACGGGATGGGGCTGTGGCCGTGCACGACGCGCCCGCCGCCGTAGGTGTCGAGGAGTTCGCGTGCGGCCATCGGGCCCGCGTCGTCGTCGCGGAAGGCGAACCGCTTGGTGAACTTGCGGAACAGGTCCCAGACCTCGTCGGCGTCGCTGCGCGTGAGGACGTCGTGGACGGTGTCGTTGACGTCCTCGATGGAGTCGCCGTACTCCAGGTACGCGGTGGTGTCGGAGTGCACGAGCAGGTGCCCGTCCTCCTCCGTCATGGCGTCCAGGCGGGCCATCCACTGCAGGTGATGGTCCTGGAGGCGGTCCATGTCGGTCTTCTGGCCGCCGTTGAGCAGCCAGGCGGCCTGGAAGGAGGCGGTGCCGGCGCCGGACTGCACGGGGGTGTCGCCGAACCGCTTGGCGCCGAGCAGCAGCAGCTCGTGGTTGCCCATCAGGGCCTTGCAGTAGCCGCCGGCCGCCGCGGCCTCGGCGGACAGCTGCATGACGAGGTCGATGACGCCGATGCCGTCCGGGCCGCGGTCGGTGAAGTCGCCGAGGAACCACAGGCGGGCGTTGCCGGCGGCCCACTGGCCGTCGGCGTCGATGAGGCCCTCGGCGGCGAGTGCCTCGCGCAGCTCTTCGTAGTAGCCGTGCACGTCGCCGACGACGTACAGCGGGCCGCCGCCCTCTTGGCCTTCGGGGGCGGGGATAGCCGACTCGGGCACCGCCGTCAGGTCGACGGTCGGGCGGTCGATGAGCGTGTCCGTACGGGTGACGGGCGGGATGTCCGCGTGCCCTTGCGGGTTGCCGCCGCCTGCCGACGCGCCCGCGCCGATGACGGGGAGGGAGCGCTCGGTGGGGGTGTACTCGGGCGGCATGCCGTCGGGCGCTCCGATGAAGGCCGGCGGCAGGGGCGGGGGCGGCGGTACCGCCGGGGCCGGGGGGACCGGCACAGCAGGCGGTTGTGCCGGAGCCGGAGGTTGTGCCGGCATGGTCCGCACCATGGGTCCCACACTGGCCCCCTGAGTCATCGACCCCTCCACCATCGCGCCGCCGTGCACCTCGCGGACCTTGCCTGGTCGACGGCGGTCCGTGGTGTCGTGCGCCCATCATAGGAATGCCGCTCGCGGGTTGTGACGCACCCGGGGGTGGTCAATCGCTCGGCGCCCGGTGTTCACTGCCGTTTTCTCCGGGATCACCCCGATTTTATCCCGGGCGACGGGATGCCGGGACGGCGGCACGGCGGTGCGGGGACCTGGCGAAGTGGCCCGGGGTGCCTCGGCGCGGCGCCGGACGTCAGGAGGGCGGCGGGGCCGCGGAGGAGGCCGTGTCCGTACGTCCGGACGTCGGGCCTGATGTCCGTACGTCCGGATGCCGGATCGCCGTCCGGGCGTACACAAACCTCCGGCCGTGTGGATACGGCAGGCGCATCCACACGGCCGCTCGAACGTGTGACGGTCAAGCCCCGGAAGGTCCCCGCGGCGGACTGACGGTGGTGCGCGCGGACCTGCGCTGGGAGGAGGTCCGCACGATCAGGTCCGTCGGTATCACCTGCTCGACCGGCCGCCCGCTGTCCAGCCCCTCGATGGCGTCGATGAGGAGCTGGACGACGGCGGTGCCGATCCGGCGGGGCTTGAGGGAGAGGGTGGTGATGGGCGGCTCGGTCGTGGCGTAGACCGTGGACTCGCTGCAGCAGACCAGCAGCAGGTCGTCGGGGACGCGCAGCCCGTAGCGTCTGGCCGCCGCGAGCAGGTCGGTGCCGTTCGGGTCGAAGAGGCCGTAGACCGCGTCGGGGCGGTCCGGACGGGCCAGCAGCCGGTCGGCGGCCACCGCGCCCGCGCACGGGTCGTGGGCGGGGTAGGACTCGTACACCGGGTCTTGGCCGACCCGCTCGCACCAGCGCAGGTACGCGGTGGTGGACAGGCGGGTGTAGGTGTCGGTGGTGGTGCCGGTGAGCAGGCCGATCCGGCGGGCGCCGGCGTCGGCGAGGTGGTCGAGGAGGCCGAGGACGGCCGCCTCGTGGTCGTTGTCGACCCAGCCCATCACGGGGAGCGCGCCGCCGGGGCGGCCGTCGGAGACGACGGGGATGCCGTGCCGTACGAGCTCGGTGACGACGGGGTCGCCGTCGGCCGGGTCGATGACGACGGTGCCGTCGAGGGCGACGTTCGACCAGACGTCGTGGCGGGAGGTCGCGGGCAGGATGACGAGGGCGTAGCCGCGGGCGAGCGCCGCCGAGGTGGCGGCTCTGGCCATCTCCGCGAAGTACGCGAATTCGGTGAAGGTGAAAGGTTCATCCCCGTACGTCGTCACGGTCAGGCCGATGAGACCCGACTTGCCGGTACGGAGCGTGCGGGCGGCGGCGGAAGGGCGGTAGCCCAACCGGTCGGCCACCTCGCGGACGTGGCGACGGGTGGCATCCGGAAGCCGGCCCTTGCCGTTGAGCGCGTCGGAGACGGTCGTGATGGATACCCCGGCTGCGGCGGCCACGTCCCGGATGCCTGCCCGCCCCAGCCGGCGACCGGTCGACCGGCTCACCTGGTGCTTCCCTGCTGCTGTCATGGCGAGCCGATAGTAGGGCTCGGGCGGTCCTTTCGCGGGGCGCTGCATGCGGGAGTGGAAAGGCACGTTTCTGCATGGCAGGTGCCCCTAAATGCCCTGCGAAACAAAGGGGATTGGGCACGACTACCGGCGTCTGTTTGACGATCGCTGGGAGTCGCCTGCCGATTGGTCCAGGTCTCGAAGAGGTCTCAAGTCACCTTCACGAGGGATGCGCGCCACGGCGCGAGCCACCGGCGCGTAACGCAGCGAGGAGCGCTCCCCAAGGGCGTCACGCGGGTGGAGCGGCAGCCGCGGTGCCCCTCGGCGGGGCCCGCGGCGATCTTCGGGCGGGGACCGGCCGGAGCTTCCGGCCGCCCGGTGCGGGGCCCGCTCTGACTCCCCGGCGGCCCCCCCGTATCGGTAAGGGCCTACGCCTGACAGAGCAATCCTCATAAGGTGTGCAGTATTGGAGACGGACGGCACGGCCGAGGAGGAACCTGCGGTGAGCGAGAAGAGCCCGAAACTGCGCGCTGCGCTGGAAGGCATTCCCACCTACAAGCCCGGCAAGCCGGCGGCGACGGACGGTCCCGTCACGTTCAAGCTGTCCTCCAACGAGAACCCCTATCCGCCGCTGCCCGGCGTCCTGGAGAGCGCGGTGGCCGCGGCCGGGGCCTTCAACCGTTACCCGGACATGGCCTGTACGGGCCTGATGGCCGAGCTGTCCGCGCACTTCTCGGTGCCGGTCGAGCACCTGGCGACGGGCACCGGTTCGGTGGGTGTGGCCCAGCAGCTGGTGCAGTCGACGGCCGGGCCCGGCGACGAGGTGATCTACGCGTGGCGCTCCTTCGAGGCGTACCCGATCGTCACCCAGGTCGCCGGTGCCACCTCCGTACGGGTTCCGCTGACCTCCGGCGAGGTGCACGACCTGGACGCCATGTACGCGGCGATAACCGACCGCACCCGGCTGATCTTCGTCTGCAACCCCAACAACCCCACCGGCACCGTCGTCCGCCGGGCGGAGCTGGAAGCGTTCCTGGACCGGGTGCCGAGCGACATCCTGATCGTCCTGGACGAGGCGTACCAGGAGTTCAACCGCGACCCCGACGTGCCGAACGGCCTGAACCTGTACCGGGACCGCCCCAACGTCTGCGTGCTGCGGACCTTCTCCAAGGCGTACGGGCTCGCCGGCCTGCGGATCGGCTTCGCGGTGGCCCACGAGCCGGTCGCGGCCGCGCTGCGCAAGACGGCCGTGCCGTTCGGCGTGAGCCAGCTCGCGCAGGAGGCGGCGGTGGCGTCGCTGCGCAGCGAGGACGCGCTGATGGAGCGGGTGGACGCGTTGGTCGCGGAGCGGGCCCGGGTGTGCGAGGCGCTGACCGCGCAGGGCTGGACGGTGCCCGAGACGCACGCGAACTTCGTCTGGCTGCGGCTGGGGGACCGTACGGCCGACTTCGCGGCGGCGTGCGAGAAGGCGGGCGTGGTGGTGCGTCCGTTCCCCGGTGAGGGTGTGCGCGTGACGATCGGCGAGACCGCGGCGATGGATCTGTTCCTGCAGGCCGCCGAGCAGTTCCGCAAGGAGCTGTAGGCCGGGGCAACTGATGTGCTCGGGGCCGTAGACCGGCCTGACCGAGCGGAAGACAGCGCGTGGCCGGCGGCCGCGCGCTGTTTTTTGCGGGCGTGACCGTAGTCACGTACCCCCCGTCAAGGCAAGGTTCCAGCCATGGGTGATAATTGCTTGTGAATGTGAACGCGTTCACAAGCGCGTCCTTTATATCCCGCTTCCATCGGGACAAAACGGGCGAGGCAGCCGTAGACAGCACACGGCGACGTAAGGAGAGACTCGACGTGGACCTGGCGTTGGCGCCAGAGACCCTGGCGCGATGGCAATTCGGCATCACGACCGTCTACCACTTCCTCTTCGTCCCCCTGACGATCTCCCTTGCCGCCCTGGTGGCCGGACTGGAGACCGCCTGGGTACGGACGGGCAAGCAGAAGTACCTCAAGGCGACCAAGTTCTGGGGCAAGCTCTTCCTGATCAACATCGCGATGGGTGTCGTCACCGGCATCGTCCAGGAGTTCCAGTTCGGCATGAACTGGTCCGACTACTCGCGATTCGTCGGTGACGTCTTCGGCGCTCCGCTCGCGTTCGAAGCGCTCATCGCGTTCTTCTTCGAGTCCACCTTCATCGGATTGTGGATCTTCGGCTGGGACAAGCTGCCCAAAAAGCTCCACTGCTTCTGCATGTGGATGGTCTCGATCGGCACGATCCTGTCGGCGTACTTCATCCTCGCCGCCAACTCCTGGATGCAGCACCCGGTCGGCTACAAGTACAACTCCGCCACCGGCCGCGCCGAGCTGACCGACTTCCTGAAGGTGCTGACCCAGGACACCACCCTCGTCGTCGTCTTCCACACGCTGACCGCCGCGTTCCTGACCGGCGCCGCGTTCATGGTCGGCATCGCCGCCTTCCACCTGATGCGCAAGAAGCACGTCAAGGTGATGCGTACCTCGCTGCGGCTCGGCCTGGTCACCCTGGTCATCGCCGGCGCGCTCACCGCGCTCAGCGGCGACCAGCTCGGCAAGGTCATGTTCCGGCAGCAGCCGATGAAGATGGCCGCCGCCGAGGCCCTGTGGGACAAGGAGGCCCCCGCGCCGTTCTCCGTCTTCGCCTACGGGGACGTGGAAAAGGGCCACAACAAGGTCGCCATCGAGATACCAGGCCTGCTCTCGTTCCTCGCCCACGACGACTTCTCCTCGCCGGTCCCCGGCATCAACGACGTCAACAAGGCCGAGCAGCAGAAGTACGGGCCCGGCGACTACCGGCCCAACATCCCGGTCGCCTACTGGGGCTTCCGCTGGATGATCGGCTTCGGCATGGCCTCGTTCGCCATCGGCGTGGCCGGGCTCTGGCTCACCCGCAAGAAGTTCTGGCTCGCGCCGGGGCTGCGCACGGGGGACGAGGAACCACCCCACCTGGCACTCACCAAGAACAAGGTGCTCGGTGTCCGCCTGAGCAAGCTGTACTGGTCGCTGGCCTTCGTCACCCTCGGCTTCCCGCTCATCGCCAACTCCTGGGGCTGGATCTTCACTGAGATGGGCCGCCAGCCCTGGGCCGTCTACGGCGTACTTAAGACCTCCTCCGCGGTCTCCCCCGGCGTCTCGCAGGGCGAGGTGCTCACCTCGATGACCGTCTTCACCCTGCTGTACGCGGTGCTCGCGGTCGTCGAGGTCAGGCTGCTGGTCAAGTACGTCAAGGCCGGGCCGCCGGAGCTGACGGACGACGACCTCAACCCGCCCACCAAGATCGGCGGCGACCACGCGGACGCCGACCGGCCGATGGCCTTCTCGTACTAGGAGGCGACCGTGGAACTCCATGACGTCTGGTTCGTACTCATCGCCGTGCTGTGGACCGGGTACTTCTTCCTCGAAGGATTCGACTTCGGCATCGGCGTCCTGACCAAGCTGCTCGCCCGCGACCGCAGCGAGCGCCGGGTCCTGATCAACACCATCGGCCCGGTCTGGGACGGCAACGAGGTGTGGCTGCTCAGCGCGGGCGGCGCGACCTTCGCCGCCTTCCCCGAGTGGTACGCCACCCTGTTCTCCGGCTTCTACCTGCCACTGCTGGTCATCCTGGTCTGCCTGATCGTGCGCGGCGTCGCGTTCGAGTACCGCGTCAAGCGGGCCGAGGAGCGCTGGCAGCGCAACTGGGAGCACGCGATCTTCTGGTGCTCGCTGCTCCCCGCGTTCCTCTGGGGTGTGGCCTTCGGCAACATCGTGCGGGGCGTGCAGATCGACGCGCACAAGGAGTACGTCGGCAGCGTCCTGGACCTGCTGAACCCGTACGCGCTGCTCGGCGGCCTGGTCACGCTGACCCTGTTCACCTTCCACGGCGCGGTGTTCGCCTCGCTCAAGACGCTGGGGGACATCCGCGAGCGGGCCCGCCGGACGGCCACCGTCCTGGGCCTGGTCACCGCGGTGCTGGCGATCGGCTTCCTGGGCTGGACCCAGCTCTCCCAGGGCGACACGAAGAGCCTGGTCGCGATGGTCGTCGCGGTGGCGGCGCTGGTCGCGGGGCTGGTGATGAACCGGCTCGGGCGTGAGGGATGGTCGTTCGCGTTCTCGGGCGTCACGATCGTGGCCGCGGTCGCGATGCTGTTCTTGACGCTCTTCCCGAACGTGATGCCGTCCTCGCTGAACGAGAGCTGGAACCTCACGGTCAGCAACGCCTCGTCCAGCGCGTACACGTTGAAGATCATGACGTGGTGCGCGGGCATCGCCACCCCGGTCGTCATGCTGTACCAGGGCTGGACCTACTGGGTCTTCCGCAAGCGGATCGGCACCCAGCACATCGCCGACGCCCACTAGGACGGCTCCTGCCCGGTGGGGCCCCGGCCGGGGCCCCACTGATCAACTTCCGTCGAGGAAGGGTTGTTTCACGTGAAACCGGTCGACCCGCGCCTGCTGCGTTACGCCCGCGCCACCCGCTTCTTCCTCGCCGCGGTGGTGCTCCTCGGGCTGGCCGGCGCAGGTCTGGTCATCGGCCAGGCCATGCTCCTCGCCGAGGTCGTCGTTGGCGCCTTCCAGCACGGCCGCGACCTCGGCGACCTGAGCACACCGGTGGTGTGGCTCGCGCTGGTCTCCGTCGGCCGCGGCCTGGTGGCCTGGCTGACGGAACTGGCCGCGCACCGGGCGAGCGCGGCGGTCAAGTCCGAGCTGCGTACGCGGCTGCTGACACGGGCGGCCGCCGCCCTCGGGCCGGGATGGCTGAGCACCCAGCGCTCCGGGGAACTCACCACCCTGGCCACCCGCGGCATCGATGCGCTCGACGACTACTTCGCGCGCTACCTGCCGCAGCTGGGGCTGGCGGTCGTGGTGCCCGTGGCGGTGCTGGCGCGGATCGTCACCGGAGACTGGATCTCGGCGGCGACGATCGTCGTGACGCTGCCGCTGATCCCGTTGTTCATGGCCCTCATCGGCTGGGCCACGCAGAGCCGCATGGACCGCCAGTGGAAGCTGCTGTCGCGGCTGTCCGGGCACTTCCTGGACGTGGTCGCGGGACTGCCCACGCTGAAGGTCTTCGGCCGGGCCAGGGCACAGGCGGAATCCATCCGCTCCATCACCGGCGAGTACCGCCGGGCCACGCTGCGTACCTTGCGGATCGCCTTTCTCTCCTCGTTCGCACTGGAACTCCTCGCGACGATCTCGGTCGCGCTGGTCGCCGTGGGCATCGGCATGCGGCTCGTACACGGCGAACTGGACCTGTACACGGGGCTGATGGTGCTGGTCCTGGCGCCCGAGGCGTACCTGCCGCTGCGGCAGGTGGGAGCGCAGTACCACGCGGCGGCGGAAGGGCTGTCGGCTGCCGAGGAGATCTTCGCCATCCTGGAGACGCCGCCGCGTACGACGGGTGGCGGGTCCGTTCCCGGCAGCACGGCGCTGTCCGTCGAGGGTCTCGTGGTACGCCACCCCGGACGTGCCGAACCCTCCCTTCCCGAGACGTCGTTCGAGGTCCGGCCCGGTGAGACGGTGGCCCTCGTCGGGCCCTCCGGCGCGGGCAAGACCACCTTGCTGAACGTCCTTCTCGGTTTCGTGGCGCCCGCGGCGGGGCGGGTGCGGGTCGGCGGGCGTGACCTGTCGGGCATCGACCCGGAGAAGTGGCGGAGCCAGGTCGCCTGGGTGGCCCAGCGTCCGTACCTGTTCGCGGACACCATCGCCGAGAACGTGCGGCTGGCCCGTCCCGACGCGGACGACGCGGCGGTGCACGCCGCGCTCCGCGACGCCGGCGCCCTGGACTTCGTCACCGCGCTGCCGGACGGGGCGCGGACCGTGCTCGGCGAGGGCGGCACCGGCCTGTCGGCGGGCCAGCGGCAGCGCCTGGCCCTGGCCCGCGCGTTCCTGGCCGACCGCCCGGTCCTGCTGCTCGACGAGCCGACCGCGAACCTCGACGGCGAGACGGAGGCCGGGATCGTCGAGGCGGTACGCCGCCTGGCGGCCGGCCGCACGGTTCTCCTGGTCGTCCACCGCCCGGCGCTGCTGGCCGTCGCCGACCGCACGGTGCGGCTGGCCGCGCCGGTGGCGGCAGGCGGGGCGGCTGCCGACGGGGCGATGCCGGAAGGCGCCGGGAACGTCGGCGCGCAGGCGGTGCGGGAGGACGCCGCGGAAGCCGTACGGGACGGCGCTGCCCAGGCCGGACCGAGCGCGGGGCCGGACGCCGCCTCCGGCGGCCGGGGGTCCGCGTTGGCGCGGCTCCGGCAGCTGGCGCGGGCACGTTGGGGTCGGCTCGGGCTGGCGCTGCTGCTGGGCAGCCTGGCGACGGGCAGTGCCGTGGGGCTCATGGCGACCTCCGGCTGGCTCATCTCCCGGGCGGCGCAGCACCCGCCGGTGCTGTACCTGATGGTGGCGGTCACCGCGACACGCGCCTTCGGCATCGGCCGGGCCGTGTTCCGCTACGCGGAGCGGCTGGTCGCGCACGACGCCGTGTTCCGCATGCTCGCGGACGTACGGGTGGCCGTCTTCCAGCGGCTGGAGCGCCTGGCGCCCGCCGGGCTGCGGGACCGCAGCAGCGGCGATCTGTTGTCGCGCCTGGTGGCCGACGTCGACGCCGTACAGGACTACTTCCTGCGGTGGCTGCTGCCGGTGGGAGCGGCCGTGGTGGTCGGCGTGGGTTCCGTCGGGTTCACGGCCTGGCTGCTGCCGGAGGCGGGCGCCGTCCTCGCCGTGGGCCTGCTGCTGGCGGGCGTGGGCGTGCCGGCCCTGTCCGCCGTGCTGGCCCGCCGCGCCGAGCGGCAGCTGTCCCCCGCGCGGGGGGTACTCTCCACCCGCGTCGTCGACCTGCTCACCGGAACGGCCGAGCTGACGGTGTCGGGCGCCCTCGCGTCCCGCATCGACCGGGCCCGGCGCGCTGACCGCGACCTGACCCGGATCGCGTCCCGTTCGGCGGCCGCCGCCGGTGCCGGGGCCGGGCTGTCCGCGCTGCTGTGCGGGCTGACCGTGGCCGCCGCGGCCGCCGTCGGTGTCCAGGCCGTACACGCCGGGCGGCTGGAGGGCGTGTGCCTGGCGGTCGTCGTCCTGACGCCGCTCGCCGCGTTCGAGACCGTCGCGGGGCTGCCACTGGCCGTGCAGTACCGGCAGCGCACGCGCCGGGCGGCCGAACGGGTCTTCGAGGTGCTGGACGCCCCCGAGCCGGTCACCGAACCGGCGGGGACCGCGGCCGTACCGGTGCCGGACTCGCCCTTCCCGCTGGTCGTGCAGGGCCTGACCGCCCGGTACGCCGGGCAGCGGGTCCCGGCGCTGGACGGTGTCGGCTTCACCCTCCCCGCGGGCCGGCGGCTCGCCGTCGTGGGCCCGTCCGGGTCGGGGAAGACGACGCTCGCCCAGGTGCTGCTGCGCTTCCTGGACCGGGGGTCGGGCTCGTACACGCTCAACGGGGTGGACGCGGCAAAGGCGGCGGGCGACGCGGTACGGCGGCGGGTCGGGCTGTGTGCGCAGGCCGCCCACATCTTCGACAGCTCGATCAGGGAGAACCTGCGGCTCGCCCGTACCGGAGCGGACGAGGACGCGCTGTGGGGCGCGCTCGCGCAGGCGCGGCTGGCCGGTTGGGTGCGGTCGCTGCCCGACGGGCTCGACACGATGGTCGGCGAGCACGGCGCCCGGCTCTCCGGGGGCCAGCGGCAGCGCCTCGCGCTGGCCCGCGCGTTGCTCGCCGACTTCCCCGTCCTGGTGCTGGACGAGCCCGCCGAGCACCTCGACCTGGGCACGGCGGACGCGCTGACCGCCGACCTGCTGGCCGCGACCGAGGGCCGGACGACCGTGTTGATCACTCACCGGCTGGCAGGGCTGGCGGCCGTCGACGAGGTGCTGGTCCTGGACGGGGGCCGGCCCGTACAGCACGGTACGTACGCGGAGCTGGCGGCGGTCGACGGCCCGTTCCGGCGGATGCTGGAGCGCGAGCGGGCCGTGGACGCGCGGGCCCGGTCCGCGCGGGAGACGGACGGGCGGCTGGTGGACGCGGGCCGGGGCCGGTGAGCGGCTGAAGAGTGACGGGCGCGGGCGGCCGCCGCGTACGGTTGCGGCGGGCGCCTGGCCCGGAACTGATCCGTCCTGCCGCCGCGGCCCGGTCGGCGGGGCTACCCGCCCTTGCGTCCGAATTGCCGCATAGAAGGCTTTCCTTAGAAAAAGCGACTATTAGGCTCGTCTCATGGCAGTCACGACAGGACCCTCAGATCCCATGGGAGACGAGCGGCACACCGGTTCCGGCGGTGCGGCCGCCCCCGGGCCCGACCCCATGGAAGCGGCCACCGAGGCGACCCGCAGCCTCCAGGGCCTGTCGACCGAGCTGACCGCGCGGGTGCCGCAGCTGCTGGAGGCGATGCGCACCGTCGGCGCGGGCCTCGACCTGCACATCACGCTGGACCGCATCGTGGAGACCGCCGCCGAGCTGGCCGACGCCCGCTACGCCGCGATCGGGATCATCGACGAGGCGCGCGAGGGCCTGTCGGACTTCGTGACGTACGGGGTCACCGCCGAGGAGCACGCTCGGATCGGCGCTCTGCCCGACGGCCACAAGGGGCTGCTCGGCGCGCTCATCCACGACCCGAAGGCACTGCGGCTGGCCGACCTGACCAAGGACGCGCGGTCGGCCGGCTTTCCGCCGGGGCATCCGCCGATGCGGACGTTCCTCGGGGTGCCCATCCGCGTCCAGGGGCAGATTTTCGGCAACCTCTACTTGACCGAGAAGCGCGGTGGCGGGGAGTTCAGCGAGGGCGACCTGCACATGGTGCGGGTGCTCGCCACCGAGGCCGGGATCGCGATCGGCAACGCGCGGCTGTACGCGGCGACGCGGCAGCGCGAGCGGTGGATCGACGGCTCGGTCGCGGTGACCACCGCGCTGCTGGCGGGCAGCGACGTGGACGACGCGCTCGCGGTCGTCGCCGAACAGGCGCGCAAACTGGCGGAGTCGGCGGCCGGGATCGTCCTGCTGCCCACGGAGAGCGGCGGGCTGGAGATCGTCGCGGCGTCGGCGGACGACCCCTCGGGGCTGGTCGGCACCCGGATGCCGCCCGAGAGCCCGGTGGCCGCGCAACTGCTTGCCGGTGAGCCGGTGTTCGTGGAGGACTCGGCGACCGACCCCCGGATGGTCACGGATGTCGCGCCGCGGTTCGGCCCCAGCATGATGCTGCCCCTCAAGAGCGGCGGACGGGTGCTGGGCACGCTGTCGACGCCGCGGCACCGCGGCGCGCGGCCCTACAGCGCGGCCGAACGGACGCTGGCCACCCAGTTCGCCGCGCAGGCCGCCCTGGCGCTGGTCCTGGCCGACGCCCAGCGCGACCGGGAACGTCTCGCCGTCTACGAGGACCGCGACCGGATCGCGCGGGATCTGCACGACCTGGTCATCCAGCGGCTTTTCGCGACCGGGATGATGCTGGAAAGCGCACAGCGCAGATCGGTCGTGCCCGAAGTGCAGGAGCGCATCGGCAAGGCCGTCGACGAACTCGACGTCACCATCCAGGAGGTCCGTACCGCGATCTTCGCCCTGCAACAGGGGCCCGCCGAGGCGCCCTCCGGGCTGCGGACCCGCGTCCTGCGGGAGATCGGCACGGCCGCCGTACCGCTCGGCTTCCAGCCGTCCGCGAGCTTCGTCGGTCCGGTGGACGCCAGGGTCGGCGAGCTGACCGGCAAGAACCTGATCGCCGCGCTGCGCGAGGCGCTGTCCAACGCCTTCCGGCACGCGCACGCCTCGCGCATCGAGGTCGTCGTCGACTCGACGGTCGAACTGCCGGACGGCCGGGACGGCGTACGGCTGACGGTCGCCGACGACGGTGTGGGCATCCCGGCCGGCGGCCGGCGCAGCGGCCTGCGCAATCTCGCGAAGCGGGCCGAGGCGCTGGGCGGTTCGAGCACGTACGGACCGGGGCTGGGCGAGGACGGGGCCGGGACGATGGTGACGTGGGAGGCGCCGCTCTGAGAGGCGGTCGGGGGTGCACCCGACGCGAGGCGATGGTCCTCGTGCGGCCGCTACGTCCTGCATTGGAGTGGTTGGCGCCGGTCGGTGGACCGGCTGGTTCAGGCCATTCCGTGTGGGTCCGACTGCTCCGATCGGGGCGTTACGAGCAGGGCGAAGAACTAGTATTAGTTGTTTTTCGCCGAATGCGGGCAATCATCCCGCTATGCGTCCATTTATGCCGGAATGGTTGCGCGAGGTGGTCCGCGGGCGGTGGCGCGCTGCCCGGTGTGCCCGCGGGCGGGCCTCCCGCCGCTCTCCCTGGCGCCGCGGAAGCTGGCTGCGCGCGGTGCGCGTGGCGCTGACCCTGGTAGTGGCACTGTCCGCGGCGTCCGGCACCGGTCCGGCCGGTGCCCGGGCGACGCCCGCCCAGCACTTACCGCCGCTGTCGGCCGCCTTCCGGGCGCACGCCGACGACGCCGACCGGCTGGCCGACACGAGTCTTGAGGTGATCCGGCTGGGCCAGGCGGCGGCCCGGGCCGGAAAGTCGTACACCGAGGTTCTCCGTGCGCTGCGGACCGGCCGGGCCCAGGCCTCAAGGCTGCGTACTGCCCTGATCCGGGAACGACACAGAACCGCCGAACTGCGCCGACTGGCGGGGGCGATCGCCGGGGCGCAGTACCGCACGGGCAGCCGCCTGCCGTTCGCGCAGCGCACACCGCCCGCCCGCAACCCGGAGTCGGTGCTTCGCGACTACCGTACGGCCGAGCGCCGCCAGCAGCTGCTGGCAGCCCGTACTCGTGACGCGGTACGCACGAGCAGATCCCTGGCAGTGAACAGTGCTTCCGCGCGCGCCCGTGCCACTCTGCTCGGTGCCCGCCGGGTCCGGCTCGAAGCAGACCGCCGACGTCTCAGCAGCCGCCTGGGAGCGGCACGCGGCAGGTTGCAGGCACTGTCCCGGCGAGTGTCCCGCGGTGGCCGGTGCAGTGGGTTGCCTGGCGCGGTGTCCTCCGCCGCAGCGCGCACGGCGTCCGTGGAACTGCCGAGGAGGGCATCGCACGGGAACTGGGCCCGCCCCGTGGAACGTTACAAACTCTCGGCTGGATTCGGCGGCTCGGGCCGTCGCTGGGCGCGCGGCCACACGGGCCAGGATTTCGCGGTGCCGGTCGGCACGCCCGTACGGTCGGTGGGCCGGGGCCGGGTGATCAGCCTGACCTGCGGGGACGGCTTCGGCATCAGCATGGTCGTACAGCACGGCGCGGGCGTGTTCTCGCAGTACGCGCATCTGTCGGCGGTGGCGGTCGGCCCTGGGCAGTGGGTACGGCCCGGCCAGCAGATCGCGCTGTCGGGGACGACCGGCAATTCCACCGGCCCGCACCTGCACTTCGAGGTGCGCCGCACGCCGAACATGGGGTCGGGGGTCGATCCGGTGCCGTGGCTGGGGAAGCGGGGGGTGCGGCTGTGACGAGGGGCCGCTCCCGGGACGCGGATTCTCAGAGGCGGCTGCGGATCAGCGCTGTTCCAGGACGCGTTCGATGACCGCCGCGACGCCGTCCTCGTTGTTCGCGGCGGTGTGGAAGTCGGTCGCGGCCAGCACGTCGGGGTGGGCGTTGGCCATGGCGTACGAGGTGCCCGCCCAGGCCAGCATCTCGATGTCATTGGGCATGTCACCGATGGCGACCACCTGGTCCGGGGCGATACCCCGCTGGGCGCAGCAGCGCGCCAGAGTGCCGGCCTTGCTGACGCCCAGCCCGCTGATCTCCAGGAGAGCGGTGGGGCTGGACCGGGTGAACGAGGCGTACCTGCCCGCGTGCGCGCGGGCCAGACCGAGGAAGTCGTCCGGATCGAGGCCGGGGTGGTACGCGAGCAGCTTCAGTACGGGCTGGTCGGCACCGATGTCCTCGGAAGACGGGGAGGCGTCCTCCGTGGCCCGTGGGAGGGACGGGTAACGGCCGGCCTCCGGAACCGCCTCGGCGAGCAGTTTCTCCGCGGGCGCGACGACGACGGCCCGGTCGAACGCAAGGGGCGGGTACTCCGGCTCGTAGGTGAAGCTGCCGGTCCGCTCGACCGCGAAGGCCGTGCCGGGAGCGGCAGCCCGCAGCGCGTGGACGACCGCCAGTGCTTCCGGCCGCTCCAGGGGGCTGACCTCGACGATGCGGCGGCCGTGGTGGAGATCGACCACGGCGGCGCCGTTGGCGCAGATCGCCAGCCCGTGCCCGTGGACGTGATCGCTGACCACGTCCATCCAGCGGGCCGGGCGGCCGGTCACGAAGAAGACCTCGATGCCCGCCCGCTCGGCGGCGGCCAGCGCGGCGACCGTACGGCCGGAGACCGTCTTGTCGTCGCGCAGCAGCGTGCCGTCGAGGTCGGTGGCGATCAGCCGGATCGTTTCAGCCGATCGGGGAGCCGGCGGCAGCTTGGCGGAGGCTTCAGTCACGGAGCCCATCTTCGCGCATATGCGCGCACAAGCGTGCGGCGGGTCGCGCGCATGAGCTTGACGACCAGGTGCCGTACGTACACGAACGCGCCCGCGTAGACGGCGTGCGCGCCCCGCGCCCGCCTCTTCGGCCCCGTTCGGCCATCGGCTCACACAGGCGACAGGCGCCCACGGCGTCGCTTCCGTACCGCCGTAGGCTCGTACCCATGCGACTGAGCACCGTGATCCTCCCCGTCCGCCGTTGGTCCGAGGGTGGCCGGGAGGTGTGGCAGCGCGCCGAAGACCTGGGCTTCCACACCGCGTACACGTACGACCACCTCTCCTGGCGGAGCTTTCGCGACGGCCCGTGGTTCGGCGCGGTGCCGACGCTGACCGCGGCCGCTGCCGCGACCTCCCGGATGCGCCTGGGCACGCTCGTCACCTCCCCGAACTTCCGGCACCCCGTGACCCTCGCCAAGGAACTGATCTCGCTGGACGACATCAGCGACGGCCGGATCACCCTGGGCATCGGCGCCGGCGGCTCCGGTTTCGACGCCACGGCACTCGGCCAGGAGCCGTGGACGCCGCGGGAACGGGCCGACCACTTCGGCGAGTTCGTCCCGCTGCTGGACCGACTGCTGACGCAGGACGTGGTGTCCTACGAGGGCACGCACTACCGCGCCCACGAGGTGCGCAACATCCCCGGCTGTGTGCAGCGGCCGCGGCTGCCCTTCGCGGTGGCCGCGACCGGGCCGCGCGGGATGCGGCTGGCCGCCGGGTACGGACAGGCGTGGGTGACCACCGGCGACCCGAAGACCTCCGCGACCGGCACCGCGGCCGAGTCCCTGGAAGCGGTACGCGGGCAGGTCGGGCGCCTCGGCAAGGCGTGCGCCGACGCCGGGCGGGACGCCGGGGAGCTGACGAAGATCATGCTCACCGGGTTCACCCCGGACCGCCCGCTGGCCTCTCTGGACGCCTTCGTCGACTTCGCGGGCGCGCACGCGGAGGCGGGCATCGACGAGATCGTGCTGCACTGGCCGATCGCCGGCTCGGTCTTCGAAGCCGATCACGCGGTGTTCGAGCGGATCGCCCTGGAGGGGTTGGCGCAGCTCGGGTGACACCGGCGGCGGGCGCTCCTTTGGCCTGCGCTTTTCCCCGTCGATACCGGACAAGAGGGAGAATCGGGTAGAGGCGCCCCAGCGGCTCCTCGGCTGGGCTCTGCGGACTCTGCGGTTTGGAGGACTGAGAGGCATGGCACGAACCCGATTCGCCCCCGACCGCGGCCTGACCTCGCGCATGGTCACGACGATGTTCTTCATCGGCCTGCTGTACGTGGTCGTGGTGGGCGCGCTGGTGGTGCTGCTCAAGGGCGCGTGGGTGGTGGTACTGATCATCTCGGGCGCCATGTTCATCGCGCAGTTCTGGTTCAGCGACCGGATCGCCGCCTTCAGCATGGGGGCGCGCGAGGTCTCCCCCGAGCAGGCACCCGAACTGCACGGCGCCGTGGACCGGCTCTGCGCGCTGGCCGACATGCCGAAGCCCCGGGTCGCGGTCGCCGAATCGGACGTACCGAACGCCTTCGCGACCGGCCGTAACCAGAAGAACGCGATGGTGTGCGCGACGACCGGGCTCCTGCGGCGGCTGGAGCCGGAGGAGCTGGAAGGCGTACTGGCGCACGAGCTGTCGCACGTCGCGCACCGCGATGTCGCGGTCATGACCATCGCGTCCTTCCTGGGTGTACTGGCCGGGATCATCACCCGGGCGGCCCTGTGGAGCGGCGTCGGGCGCAACAACCGGGACAACAACGCGGCGATCGCCGTCCTGGTCGTCACGCTGGTCAGCGCCGTGGTCTACGCCGTCAGCTTCCTGCTGACCCGGCTGCTGTCGCGCTACCGCGAGCTGTCCGCCGACCGGGCCGCGGCGATCCTGACCGGGCGGCCGTCCGCGCTGGCCGCCGCGCTCACCAAGGTCACCGGGCAGATGGCGCGGATTCCGACGCGGGACCTGCGCAAGGCCGAGCCGTTCAACGCGTTCTTCTTCGCGCCGGCGCTCTCGAAGGAGAGCTTCGGGCGGCTGCTGTCCTCGCACCCGACGCTGGAGCAGCGGCTGGAACAGCTGGGGCGCATCTCGGCCCAGCTGGGGCGGCCGTAGCCGGTCCGCTGAACGGACATCCGTTATCCGTACGGACTCGGCCGGTCACCACCCATCGGCTTTTGGTCACCCGCGCTCAAGAACGGACAAGGAGAGTGCACCGCATGGGATTCCTGGACGCCATCCTCGGACGCAGCAAACCGGTACGTCCGGACCTCGACCGGCTGTTCGCGCTGCCCTCCGCCGCCGTCACCCTCGAAGCCGCGGCCGGGTTCCGGCCCACCGGCCTCGGCTCGGTGTGCTTCGCGAGCGTCGAGGGCGGCGCGTTCCGCGGCATCCAGGAGGAGGTACGCGGCCTCCTGGGCAGCCCGGCCGAGTTCGGCCAGGACGAGTACGGCTATACGTGGATGCTCGCGCGGCATGCCCCCGACGACACCGCGGGCCTGGTGAACGACCTGCACGCGGTCAACACCTCTTTGGAGAGTGCCGGGTTCGGGCCGCAGCTGCTGTGCTCCCTGATGGGCTTCCGGGACGACCGGGAGCGAGCGCTGGCGCTGGTCTACCTGTACAAGCGCGGCACCTTCTACCCGTTCGCGCCGCAGGGGGCGGCGGCGTCTGGTGGGGCTGGGGGGAGCGGTCCGACCGGGAGAGGCGCTGCGGCCGGGGCGTCCGAGAAGCGCGACAACGCGCTGGAGCTGGAAGTCCGGGCGATGCTCGCCGACGACCTGGAGACCGAACCGGACCTGAGCCGGTGGTTCCCCGTCTGGGGCGCTCCCGGCCTCTGAGTAGGCCGTACGGCGGCGCTCCGCTCAACCCGCGTCGGTGTCCTGGAAGTTGTCGGCGCGGGCTGCCGTGTCCTGTCCGGCTTCGTCCTGCTCTGGCTCCTCGTCCGACCGCTGTTCCCGCTCCTGGGTCTTGAGCAGTTCCCTCGCGCGCCGGGCCTGGTCCGAGTTGATCTCCTCGGCCGCCCACTTGGCCCAGTCCTCGACCATGGCGGTCTGCCGGATGCCGAATTCCAGGGCGATCCGCCCGTACACCGCGATCATCTCGGCGTCCCAGGGGCCGCCGTCGGCCAGGTTCTGGTAGAGAGCGTGCGCGCGGGCCGCCCGTTCGGCCTGCTGCAGGAGGAAAGCGCGGGCCTCCAGCGGAGTGAGGACGCCGAGGAAGAACACACGCAGCAGCCCGTCGTGGCGCTGGGGTCCCACCGGCTCCACTTCGGTGAGCCAGTGGTGCAGTTCGGCACGGCCCCTCTTGGTGATGGCGTACTCCTTGCGGCCGCGCGGGCCGTGCGCCGCCACCTCGATGAGGCCTGCCGCCGTGAGTTTGTTCAACTCTCCGTAGACCTGGCTCTGGGTGGCCGGCCAGACGTGCGCGAGCGACACGTCGAAGGTCTTCATCAAGTCGTAGCCGCTGGCGGGGGATTCGGCCAGCAGACCCAGAACGGCATGTCGGAGGCTCATGACCGTCACTTTACCTTCCAGTCTTGACACGTCAACGCTGGACCTTCTAACTTTGACATGTCGAAGTTGGAATATCGTTGAGTGCGGGGGCGGAGAGTCATGAACTACCTACGGGGCTTCATTCCGTGGATCACCTACGGGGCCTTGTCGTGGGCGGTGTGGCAGTGGAGCGCGCTGGCCGCCCTCCTGCTCGGTTGTGTACTTCTCTACGCGGACCGGGCCGACGGCCTCTCGCCGTCGGCCCGGATCCTCGACTACGGCTCTCTCGTCTTCTTCGCGGGCCTCACCGTGTTCGCGTTCCTGAGCCCCGACAGCGGACTGCGGTCCTACGACGGTGCGCTGTCCTCGGGCTGGCTGGCATTGATCACGCTGGGGTCGATAGCGGTCCGCCGCCCCTTCACGCTCGCCATCGCCCGCCGCAAGGCGCCACGCGAGGTCTGGGGCACCTCGGTCTTCATGCGGATCAACTACGTGATCAGCGCGGTATGGGGAGCGTCCTTCGTCCTCGCCGCGGCAGCCCAGGTCCTGGCCACCGCCTACGGACTGGGCCCGTCCGCCCTGATCGCCATCCACGTCAGCGCCTTCGTCATCCCGTGGCGTTTCACCGTGGGCTACCCGGAGCGTGCACGAGCGCGCTTCCTCAAGAAGGCCGGCGAACGCCCTTACGTCCAGGAGGCTCGACCCGCATGACAACGACCCACGCGACCGGTCCCACCGCCCCTGCGCTCGTCGGTCCGGCGGCCGCGCCTGCCCCGCACCTGGCGGGCAACTTCGCCCCGGTGACGGAGGAACTGACCGCACACGAACTGCCGGTCACCGGCGCGGTGCCGCCCGAGCTGACGGGCTGGTACCTGCGCAACGGCCCCAACCCGCGCGACGCCGACTCGGCGCACTGGTTCTTCGGCGACGGTATGGTCCACGGAGTCCGCCTGGAGGGCGGCAAGGCCGTCTCGTACCGCAACCGCTGGGTCCGCACATCGACGTTCACCGACGGTGCCCGCCTCCGCGATGAGCGGGGGAACGCCGACCTGACCGCCGGGGTCGCCAACACCCACGTGGTCCGCCACGCGGGCCGCACGCTCGCCCTGGTCGAGTCCTCCTTCCCGTACGAGCTGGACTGCCGGCCAGGGCACGAGCTGGAGACCGTCGGCCCGCACGACTTCGCCGGCCGACTCACCACCGCCATGACCGCCCACCCGAAGACCTGCCCGACCACGGGCGAACTGCACTTCTTCGGATACGCCGCCGGGGCTCCGCCGTACCTCACCTATCACCGGGCCGACGCCGAGGGCACGTTGGTGGTCAGCCGGCCTGTCGACGTGCCGCGGTCCACGATGATGCACGACTTCCACCTGACGGCGGGGCACGTGGTCTTCATGGACCTGCCGGTCGTCTACAACAGCCGGGTATCGGGCATGCCGTTCGTCTGGGACCCGGAGTACGGAGCCCGGCTGGGCGTACTGCGGCGCGACGACCCGTACGGCGCGGTCCGCTGGTTCTCCATCGACCCCTGCTACGTCTTCCACTCCATGAACGCGTACGAAGACGCCCAAGGGCGCATCGTGCTCTACGTCTCCCGCTACCCGACCTTCGAGCTCAAGTCGGCACCCACCCTGTGGCGGTGGACCGTCGACCTGGTGGCGGACAAGGTCGTCGAGGAGCAGATCGACGACCAGTCGGGCGAGTTCCCGCGTGTGGACGACCGGCTGGCGGGCCTGGATGCCCGGTTCGGGCACATCACGCGTGCCGAGAGTCCCGAGTCCGGGCCCATACCGGGCGCCCTGGTCCGCTACGACCTGCACACCGGTACGAGCGTCCGGCACGACTTCGGCCCCGGCCGCACACCGGGAGAGGCGGCGTTCGCGCCGGCGGACGACCGTCCCGGCGGGCCGGGGTGGCTGATCACGTACGTGTACGACGCCGCCAAGGACACCAGCGACCTCGTCATCCTCGACGCGGAGGACATATCCGCCGACCCGGTCGCCACGGTCCACCTGCCCCGGCGGGTGCCCTACGGCTTCCACGGGAACTGGATACCCGATCCCGTCGGGTAGCGGCTGTACCGAGGCGCCGCCGGTCCCCCGAGTGCACGCGACCGGATGGCGTCCGGAGGCACTCCGGTATCGGATGAGGGTGTCCCCACCGGCCGGCGGCCTCGGACGGCGACCTCGTACGGCGGCCTCACGCGACGGCTGCGGAAGGCGGCCCCGGGCGAGCACTCCGGCTGACGGCTCCTGACGATGGAAGGGCCCCATGCCCATGCGAACCGCCACCGCCCTCGGCGTACTCACCCTGGCCGCCACGGCCGTCCTCACCACTACCGGTACGGCCGCCGCCGACAGCAACGGCCGGGTCGGTTCCGTCCTCCGTGACGGCCGGCCCGGGCCCGACGGCCGGGTGGGTCAGGTTGGCCGCCATGGCCGGTTCGGGCCGGCCGGTCCGGCCGGGTACCTCCATCGGCCGGCCGGACGTGACGTCGGCGCCGTCGACATCGGCAAGCACACCAACGCACCGTCTACCGCCTCGCACAACTGGGGAGGGGGAAACTGGAACAGCAAGGTCACCTTCGGCGACATGATCCTCGACTGAGCAGCAGTCCACGGTGCAGCAGTCCACGGCGCCGCGGTCAGTGGTGCGGGGTGCGGCGGGTGGCCAGGGCGTCCATGGTGCGGGCGTGGACCTCGCGCTGGGTGGCGGCGGCGATGAACGCGGCCGCGTTCTCCTGACCGACCAGGTCGTGTACGGCGCGGACGGTGTCGGCGGGGAGGGCGATCACCGTGGACTCGGAGGTCGCGGGGGGAGCCACGCCGGTGGCGGAAGGGGCCTCTCCGGGCCCCTCGCAGCCGTCGGGCTCCACGGCGGCTCCGACCGCCCCGGCGGCGACCGTTCCGCCGCGGTCACCGTGGTCACCGCGGTCACCGCAGTCACCGAGGTCACGGCGGTCACGGCGGTCACCGAGAGCCCCGAGGTCGCCAAGATCACCGCGGCTGCCGAGATCACCGCGGCTGCCGAGATCACCGCGGCTGCCGAGATCACCGAGGCCGCCGAGATCACCGAGGCCGCCGAGATCACCGAGGCCGCCGAGGTGGTGCCGGACGTAGCGGGTGGCCAGTGTGCGCATGGCGCGGGCCAGTTCGGCGTCGACGGTTTGCTGGGCGAGGGGGCGGAGGCGGCGTACGAGGCCGGCTGCCTCGGTGGCTTCGGCGTCGGTGGGCTGGTGGTCGAGGTAGGGGCGGAAGACGTACTCGGTGGTGAAGTCGAGGAAGCGGGCCGCGATGTGTTCGACCTGGCCGCGCAGCTCGCGCAGGTGGCCGGAGATCGCGGGCAGGGGGACGCCGGCGGAGTGCAGTTCGGCGGCGACCGCCAGTTCCTGGGGGCTGGGGACGCGGAAGGCGTCGTCGCTGCCGGGGAGGCGTTCCAGGACGCCCAGCTCGACGGCGTCCGCCAGTGCGTCTTCGTCCGGGGTGCCGCCGAACGCGGCGTCCAGTTCGGCACGCGTGATGCGGGCCGCTTCCTCGTCGCTCCACGGGCCGTCCACCTCGGCGACCAGCCCCAGTACGCCGCCCAGGCCGCGGCCCGCGTCCCAGGCCTCCAGGAGTTCCTTGATGCTGGCCAGGGTGTAGCCGCGATCGAGCAGGTCGGCGGTGCGGCGCAAGCGCTCCAGGTGCTCGTCGCCGTAAACGTTGGCGCGGCCGCGGCGCTCCGGTTTCGGGAGGAGGCCGCGGTCCTGGTAGGCACGGATCGTACGGACCGATGTGCCGCTGAGGTGGGCCAGGTCTTCGATGCGGTACTCGGCCGGCGGCGGCGACTGATCGGTCAATGCGGTGCTCCTTACGAGATGGCCGCGCGGCCCACCGCGCCCGCCGCGGCGCGGGCTGCCGGGGAGGACGCAAGGTAGGCGACGGCCTTGCGCAGCGACCCTTCCTGCGAGGGATGGTACGACCGCTTCAGGTAGCGCGGTACGGCGGTGCCCAGCTCGCGCCAGGTCGGCAGGAGCTGCTTGCGTACGGCGTCGTTGTGCTCGCGCAGGGAATAGCGCAGCCGGCCGGCGAGCTGCGGGTCGTGGCGTATGAGGTAAGCCGCTCCCCAGACCCACAGGTACAGGAGCACGGGAGCGGTGACGGCCATGCCCAGGACGCGGCGGGCGTAGCGGGGCAGGCCCTGGCCGCCGGTGTGCTGGTACATGTCGAAGGCGACCGCGCGGTGCTCGACCTCCTCCGCGCCGTGCCAGCGCAGCAGGTCGAGCATGACCGGGTCGGGGGCGGCCCGGTCCAGTCCTTCGGCGTGCAGGACCCAGTTCCCGAGGACGGCGGTGAACTGCTCTATGGCGGCTATGAGGGACAGCCGGAAGCGCAGCCATTCCTGGGTGGGGACGGGGGCGGTGAACGGGGGGCGCTCGCCGAGGAGGTATGCGAAGAGGAAGTCGACGTGCTTCGTGTAGGGGGCGGTATCCAGGCCTTGGTGCGCGAGGTGTTCCAAGACGTACGCGTGCTGGACGCTGTGGGTGGCTTCCTGGCCCATGAAGCCCTTGACGTCCTTGAGGAGGGCCGGGTCGCGGACCAGGGGCAGGGCTTCCTTGAAGACCTTGACGAACCAGCGCTCGCCAGCCGGCAGCAGCAGGTGCAGCACGTTGATGACGTGGGTGGCGGTGGGTTCGTCCGGTATCCAGTGCAGCGGGGTGTCGCGCCAGTCGAAGGAGACCCGGCGGGGTGCGATCGTGTGGTGCTCCTCCGGCCCGGTGTGGTTCGCGCTCACGTTGGCGGCTCCTGACGTGTGACGAGAGGGGGCCGGGGGCGTGGCGGCGGCGCGGTCGTCCGGGCCCCGGCCGCCGCGGCCCCCGGAAGGGCTCACATGGGCGGCTCGAAGCGGGCGAGGGCGCGCAGGGCGCGCGGGCTGAAGCGGGACAGCAGGTGGGCTCCGCGCGCTTCGGGTGTGACGGGGACGACCGCCTCGTTGCGGACCACGGCCCGCAGGATCGCGTCGGCGACCTTCTCCGGCGGGTAGTTGCGCATCCCGTACAGGCGGGACGACTTGGCGCGGCGGCGCTTCTCCTCGTCCGCGGAGACGCCGGTGAAGCGGGCCGTCGCGGTGATGTTCGTGTTCACTATGCCGGGGCAGATGGCTGTGACGCCGATGTCCTGGGCGGCCAGTTCGGCGCGCAGGCACTCGCTGAGCATGAGCACCGCCGCCTTGGACGCCCCGTAGGCCGGCAGGATCTTGGAGGGCTGGAAGGCCGCCGCCGAAGCGGTGTTGACGATGTGGCCGCCCTGCCCGCGGTCCGCCATCTGCTGCCCGAAGAGCCGGCAGCCGTGGATGACGCCCCACAGGTTGACGTCCAGGACCTTCTTCCAGTCCTCGGTGGTCGTGCTCAGGAAGGAGCCGGAGAGGCCGATGCCGGCGTTGTTGACCAGCACGTCGACGGTGCCGTACTCGGCGGCGACCTTGCCGGCCAGCTTCTCCATCGCGGCCTCGTCCGACACGTCGACCGTCTCGGCCCACGCCTGCGGGGCGCCGATCAGCCGTGCGAGCTCGGCCGTACGCGCCACCCCCTCGGTGTCCCGGTCCACCGCGACGACGCGCGCCCCGGCCTCGGCGAAGGCGAAGGCGGTGGCCCGCCCGATGCCGCTGGCCGCGCCGGTGACCAGCACCAGCTGTCCGCCGAACCGGTCGGCGTACGGCCCTGCGGCGACGACATCCTTGGCCGGGTCCCCCTCTTCCTTGGACGTCACGAACTCGTCGACCCACGCGATGAGTTGATCGGGCCGGGTGCGCGGCACCCAGTGTTTGGCCGGGAGAGTGCGGCGCACCAGGTGCGGCACCCAGCGGTCGAGGTCGTCGTAGAGCCGCTCGGAGAGGAAGGCGTCACCGGTGGGCGTGACGAGCTGGACGGGGCAGTGGGCGAAGGCGTCGGCGCGCGGGCGGCGCAGCCTGGCGCGTACGTTGTCGCGGTAGAGCCAGGCGCCGTGCGCGGCGTCGGTGGGCAGGGATGCCGTCGGGTAGTCACCCCGAGGGACCTTCTCCACCCGTTGGAGGATCTTCGGCCAGCGCTTGCCGAGGGGGCCCTTCCAGGCCAGCTCCGGCAGGACCGGGGTGTGCAGCATGTACACGTACCAGGACTTGGCGCCCTGGCTCAGGAGCTGTGCGGCGCGGCGCGGGGTGGGGCGGGCCACCCGCTTCTTGATCCAGTGCCCGAAGTGGTCCAGGGACGGCCCGGACATCGAGGTGAAGGAGGCGATCCGGCCTTCGGTGTGCCGGACGGTCGCGAACTCCCATGCCTGCACCGAGCCCCAGTCGTGGCCGACCACGTGGACCGGCCGGTCCGGGCTCACCGCGTCCGCGACCGCGAGGAAGTCGTCGGTCAGCTTCTCCAGCGTGAATCCGCCGCGCAGCGGCTTGGGCGCGCTGGACCGGCCGCAGCCCCTGACGTCGTACAGCACCACGTGGAAGCGGTCGGCCAGGCCGCGGGCCACCTCCGACCACACCTCCTTGCTGTCCGGGTAGCCGTGCACCAGCACCACCGTGGGGCGCGAGGTGTCGCCCAGCTCGGCGACGCACAGCTCCACCCCGCCCGTACGGACCCAGCGCTCCCGCGCGCCTTCCAGCCCGGCTTGTGTGCTCATGCGGCCTTCTCCTCCTGCCAGCGCCGCACGTGCGGCAGATCGTCGTCCAGCCAAAAGGCGCTCTTCTCGGGGTCCGCGGAGTCCGTCACGACGAGGATTTCCTCGAACTTCGCGCCGGTGCCCCGGAAGCCGAGGTGTGGTTCGACCGCCCACAGGCCCGGGTGCGGCGGGTGGTCGGAGAACGTGTACGGGCTCCACAGCGGCGACCAGCCCTCGCGGTGGCCGTGCAGCGCGTCGGAGGCCAGCCCCTTCAGCGACTGTGTGCCGAACCCGAAAAGGGTGGGCGACCAGCGGCGGGCCGCCACCCGGCCGACCTTGTGGGCGATGACGCCGAAGGGGTAGGCGCGGTGCCGGTTGGCGTACCCCTGCCGCACCATGAGCCGCTCGACGTCCTCGTAGATCTCGCGCAGCGGTCGGCGCTCGCGCACCTCGCGCAGGATCAGCTCGCGGTGTGCTTCGAGGTCGGCCAGCAGCCGGTCGTGCACCGGGTTGAGCCCGAGGCAGCCGGAGTAGCCGATGTCGGCCGTGTAACCCTGGTGGACCGGCGCCATGTCGAGGATGAAGGGCATTCCCGGCTCCAGCCGGCGGTTGGTGGGGAAGAACTGGAGCGGTATGCGGAAGCCCGCGAACGCCGTACGGTCGCCGAACCAGGCGAAGGGCAGGTGGAACCAGTCCCGTACACCGCGCTCACGCAGCCACTCGCGCTGCATCCGCGCCGCTTCCCGCTCCGTCACACCCGGCTTGAGCTGGGCCGCGACCGCTTCCGCACAGGCGTACGCCAGCCGCTGCACCTCCCTGAACCCCCGCAGCCCGGCGGTGAGTTCACCCGCTCCGCCGCCCGCCCGGGCCGCTGGGGCCCCTGTCGCTGAGGTCATCGCCAACCGTCCGTCCCGTAAACCGATCATCGCGGTACGTGCCCGTAACTTGACACTGATGAATGTGACAATGCCTGGCGGCGACGTCAAGAGGTCTGCGTGTGCCTGTGGAAAACCTCTGTGGCCCGGCGATCCGGTGTGCCCGACCGCACCCGTCCGCCACGGGCCCGGGGGACCAAAGCACTAGCTCCCCTACGGGCCCCTAGTCCTGTGGTCGGAGACCGAACCAGCCGCCAGGTCTGACGACCGGTGTGGGGCGCGCCACTACCGTCGATGACGTGACTGTGATCGTGACCGAAAGCCTGAGCAAGCGGTACCCGAGGGTGACCGCCCTGGACCGGCTCACCGTTGACATCGCCCCCGGCGTGACCGGCCTGGTGGGTGCCAACGGCGCCGGCAAGTCCACCCTGATCAAGCTGCTGCTGGGCCTCGCCCCGGCCAGCGAGGGTTCGGCGGCCGTCCTGGGCCTCGACGTGGCCAAGGACGGCAGCGCCATCCGCGAGCGCGTCGGCTATATGCCGGAGCACGACTGCCTGCCACCCGACGTCTCGGCCACCGAGTTCGTCGTCCACATGGCGCGAATGTCGGGCCTGCCGCCGACCGCCGCCCGCGAGCGCACCGCGGACACGCTGCGGCACGTCGGCCTCTACGAGGAGCGCTACCGCCCCATCGGCGGCTACTCGACGGGCATGAAGCAGCGGGTCAAGCTGGCGCAGGCGCTGGTCCACGACCCGCAGCTGGTCTTCCTGGACGAGCCGACCAACGGCCTGGACCCGGTCGGCCGCGACGAGATGCTCGGCCTGATCCGCCGCGTGTACACCGATTTCGGCATCTCGGTCCTGGTCACGTCACACCTGCTCGGCGAGCTGGAGCGCACCTGCGACCACGTCGTCGTCATCGACGGCGGCAAACTGCTGCGCTCTTCCGCCACCGACGACTTCACGCAGGTCACCGCCTCGCTGGCGGTCGAGGTCACGGACACCGACGAGCACCCGGACGGCACGAAGGCGCTGCGCGCCGCGCTGGCCGCCGCGGGCGCCGCGGTGTCCTCCGCCGCCCCCGGCTCCGGGAGCGAGGCCTCGGCGGGCCACCTGCTGTACGTGGAGGCCACCGGCGAGGAGACGTACGACCTGCTGCGCGACACCGTCGCCGACCTCGGCCTCGGCCTGGTCCGGATGGAACAGCGCCGCCACCGCATATCCGAGGTCTTCCACAGCGGCGACCCGGCGGAAGCCGGCGCGGCGCACGCCCAGGACGCGGTGGGCGCCCCGGACGCGCACGCCCAGGACGGCGCGCCGGCCGCGGCGGCCCCCACGGCCGCCTCCGCGACGACCGCCCACCGAGCACCGAAGGACGGAGGCGCGCCCGATGCCGCCTGAGACCAGGACCCCCGCCACCGCAGGAGCGGCGCCGGACGTCATCCACGACATCGGCTACCGCCACTTCGACGGCCCGCGCCTCGGCCGCGCCTACGCCCGCCGCTCCCTGTTCTCGCAGAGCCTGCGCGGCGCCTACGGACTCGGCCGCTCGGCCAGGACCAAGGTCCTGCCGATGCTGCTGTTCGCCGTGATGTGCCTGCCCGCGGGCATCATGGTGGCGGTCGCGGTCTTCACGAAGATGAACGACCTGCCGGTGGCGTACACCAGCTACGCGATCTTCCTCCAGGCTGTCATCGGCCTCTACCTGGCCGCCCAGGCCCCGCAGACCGTCTCCCGGGACCTGCGCTTCAAGACGGTGCCGCTGTACTTCTCGCGCCCCATCGAGCGGGGCGATTACGTGGTGGCGAAGTTCGCGGCCATGGCCAGTGCCCTGTTCGTCCTGACCGCCGTGCCGCTGCTGATCCTCTACATCGGCGCGCTGCTGGCCAAGATGGACTTCGTCGACCAGACCAAGGGCCTGGCCCAGGGCCTGGTCTCGGTGGTGCTGCTGTCGCTGCTGTTCGCCGGCCTCGGCCTGGTGATCTCCGCGCTCACCCCGCGCCGCGGCTTCGGCGTCGCCGCCGTCATCGCCGTACTGACGATCCCGTACGCCGCGGTCAGCGCCGTACAGGGCATCGCCGCCGTACAGGGCCAGGAGCAGGCCGTCGGCTGGCTCGCGCTGTGCTCGCCCGTCACGCTCATCGACAGCGTGCAGGCGACGTTCCTGGGCGGTACCGCGTCGTTCCCCGACGACGTCCAGCCGTCCACCGCCGCCGGTCTCGTCGCGCTGCTGGTCACCCTGGCCGCCATCGCGGGCTCGTACGCCCTCCTGATGCGCCGCTACCGCAAGGCCGGCCTGTGACCGCCCGCCCCGCGCCCCTGAAGGCGCGTCCGACGCCCGCCACCAGTCCCCGAAGGAACGGGCCGCGCCCATGACGACCATTCAGATCGACCACGTATCCCGCTGGTTCGGCAACGTCGTTGCCGTCAACGACATCACCATGACCATCGGCCCGGGCGTCACCGGCCTCCTCGGCCCCAACGGGGCGGGCAAGTCCACCCTCATCAACATGATGGGCGGCTTCCTGGCGCCCTCCGGCGGGACCGTCACCCTCGACGGCCGCACCATCTGGCGCAACGAGAGCATCTACCGCGAAATCGGCATCGTTCCCGAGCGCGAGGCGATGTACGACTTCCTCACCGGCCGCGAGTTCGTCGTCGCCAACGCCGAACTGCACGGCCTGGGGCGCCAGGCGGCCCAGCGGGCGCTGGCCACCGTCGAGATGGAGTACGCGCAGGACCGCAAGATCTCCACGTACAGCAAGGGCATGCGGCAGCGCGTGAAGATGGCGTCGGCGCTGGTCCACGAGCCGTCCGTGCTGCTGCTGGACGAGCCGTTCAACGGCATGGACCCGCGGCAGCGCATGCAGCTGATGGACCTGCTGCGGCGGATGGGCGCCGACGGCCGTACGGTCCTGTTCTCGTCCCACATCCTCGAAGAGGTCGAACAACTCGCCTCGCACATCGAGGTGGTGGTGGCCGGCCGGCACGCCGCGTCCGGCGACTTCCGCAAGATCCGCCGCCTGATGACGGACCGCCCGCACCGCTACCTCGTACGCTCCGACGACGACCGGGCGCTCGCCGCGGCTCTGATCGCCGACCCCTCCACCGCCGGTATCGAAGTCGACCTCCAGGAGGGCGCACTGCGCGTCCAGGCCGTCGACTTCCCGCGCTTCACCGCCCTGCTGCCGCGCGTCGCCCGCGACCACGGCATCCGCCTCCTGACGGTCTCGCCCTCCGACGAGTCCCTGGAATCGGTCTTCTCCTACCTCGTCGCGGCCTGAAAGGAGCCTGAAAGCGATGTCAGCGACCTCATCGGTCCGGCCGGACCCGACCGCGGCGCCCGCTCCGGGCCCTTCGCCGGTCCCGTCGGTCTTCAACCTCACCGTCGCCCGGCTCACCTACCGGGCCCTCCTCGGCCGGCGCCGCGCGCTCATCCTCTTCGCGCTGCCCGCCCTCCTGATCGTCATCGCCCTCGCCGTACGGGTGCTGGCCGGCGCCGACGACTCGACCGCCGGCGGCGTCCTGGGCACGTTCGCGCTCGCCACGATGGTGCCGCTGATCGGCGTCATCGCCGGCACGGGCGCCATCGGCCCGGAGATCGACGACGGCTCGGTCGTCTACCTGCTGGCCAAGCCCCTGCGCCGGTCGTCGATCATCTTCACCAAGCTGGTCGTGGCGATCGGCGTGACGGCCGCCTTCTCGGCGATCCCGGTGCTGATCGCCGGCTTCGTCCTGAACGGCAACAGCCAGCAGATGGCCGTGGCGTACGCGGTCGCCGCGGCCGTGGCCTCCGTCGCGTACAGCGCGCTGTTCCTCTTCTTCGGCACGGTCAGCCGGCACGCCGTCGTCTTCGGCCTGGTCTACGCCCTGGTGTGGGAGTCCCTCTTCGGCAACCTGGTGCCGGGCGCGCGCACACTGAGCGTGCAGCAGTGGGCGCTCGCCATCGGCCAGAAGATCGGCGCGGAGGGCGCGATCACCTCAGAGGTGGGCCTGCCGCTGGCCGTCGTCCTCCTGGTAGCCGTGACCGGCCTGGCCACGTGGTACGCGGCCCGCAAGCTGCGGTCGCTGACGCTGGCGGGGGAGGAGTAGGCCCGACGGGGAGCGGCGGAACGCTCGGCCGGTGGTTCCGGCCGGGTGTTCCGCGTGGGGGCAGGTGAGCGGGCTGCTTGTGCGTCCTGAGGTCTAATCGCCTGCTGCGGCCAACCGTTCACCTCGAAGCTCGGCGACATTCAACGCGTCAGTCAGGCTTTCAGCCGTCCGGCGCAACATGAACCAGGCTTCATCAGCAGTGAGCTGGAGACCGTCCAACATGGCGCGCACAAGCCCCAGGACGACGGCTGCCGACTCGATCAAGTCGTTCTCGATCGCGTCGCTCATGGCGGCAACGACTCCGCCTGGTTGGCAGAACCCGGTGCGTCCGTTCGTCGTCCCTGGCATGCGTCGAAATTCGCTCATGCCGACACCCACAGGCAGCAGACGCTGGCCGCTGCGAGCGCTGCCGCTGAGCGTTGTTCCTGCTGCCGCTCGCATGCCACAAGGTTCGGCTCAGCCCCAGGCGTCGACCCTTGCCCGGTCGCCCTGGGGCGCCTTGTTTTCCAGTGGATACCGAAGCGCCAGACTGGCCGACCAGGTCACTACCTCGGTAGCGAGTTGGGTGAATCAGTCGCACGCTGACTATGTGGAGATCGACAGAGCCCTACCGCATTGGCCGCAAGTCGCAGCGGAGATTCGGCGGCGTATTCAGGACGGCACCTATCGCGCTGGGGAACGCTTGCCGGGCACGGTGGCGATCGCCGCCGAGTTCGACGTGTCCCAGTCGACGGCCACCCGCGCTGTGGCCAGTCTTCGTGCGGAAGAGCTCGTGCGCGTGGTGAGCGGCCGAGGGTACTTCGTTGCCGACGGTGCCAACTAGCGCTGCCGGGACCCTCGCAGGTCGCCGGCAGCGCTCGTGGGTGGGCGGGGGCACCGCCGTGGCTACGCTTGCGCGCCGATCCGCCGGTCGCGGCCCGCGCCCAGGCCCAGCAGGACCAGGCCCGCGCAGACGAACAGCAGCAGCACGATCGGCACCGTCCAGCCGTGCGTGGCCTGGTGTACCGCGCCGAGCACCAGCGGGCCGGCGGCGGCGAGGAGGTAGCCCCAGGTCTGGGCCATGCCCGAGAGGCGGGCCGCGGTGTGTGCGTCGCCGGAGCGGAGCACCATCATCGTCAGGGCCAGGCCGAGCGCGCCGCCCTGCCCGATGCCCAGGAGGACGGCCCAGGCCCAGGCGCCCGCCACCGGCGCCACCAGGAGTCCGACGATCCCGCAGGCCATCAGGGCGATGACGGCGACGGCCAGCAGCCGCTGGCGCCGCATCCGCCCGGCGAGCATCGGCACCACGAACGAACCGGCCATCTGCACCAGCGTGCTGAACGCGAAGACGAGCCCGGCCGTGGCCTTGCTCATGCCGTGGTCGGTGAAGACGGTCGGCATCCAGGCGATCATCACGTACGCGATCAGCGACTGCGACCCCATGAAGAGCGTGACCTGCCAGGCGAGCGGGGAACGGCTCAGGTTCGGGCCGTCCTCGGTGGTGTGCGCCGGTGTCGCGGCGGCCTGGCCGTGGTGCGTACCGCGCCGCGCGATCACGGCCTGCGGAATCCAGACGGCGGCGGCGACCGCAGCCAGCAGCGCCCAGGAGGCCAGCGAACCCTGCCAGGTGCCGAGCGCGTTCTCCAACGGTACGGCGGAGGCGGCCGACACCGTGGCGCCCAGGATCATCGCCGTCGAGTACAGGGCGGTCATGCCCGCGGCCTTCTCGGGGAAGTCGCGCTTGATCAGGCCGGGCATCAGCACGTTCAGCAGGGCGATGGACGTACCGACCACCGCGCAGCCCACGAACAGCGCGACCACCGGCGGCGCGACGCGCAGCAGGATGCCGCCGCACAGCAGCACCAGCGCGCCGCACAGCACCGTCTCGGTGCCCCAGCGGCGGGCCAGCTTCGGCGCGGCGATCGACCCGAGCCCCATGAAGACGAGCGGGATGGTCGTCACGAGGCTGCTGGCGGTGGCGGCCAGGTGGTAGTGGTCGCCGATCTCGCTCACCAGCGGCGATACGCCGGCCAGCGCGGCGCGCATGTTCAGCGAGGCGAGCACGATGCCGAGCAGGAGCAGGGCGGGGTGCGCGCGCAGCCGGCGGCGGGCCGCGGCGACGGGCGGCGCCGGTGTCAGGTCCTCCTCGGCGTCGATCAGTGGTGCTTCGGACCGGGTCCCTGACATGGGTGCGTACCTCTCCTTGCGTGGGGTGGTGTGCGGTCGTACGGACGTGGCCGAAGGCCGGGACGGGAAGGAACGTTTCGGCGATGGCTGTGCGAGCATGGCTGCCGCTCTGCACGACGAGGCGTGTCCATGGCCCCGAAGGCACGGGGGCGACCCGTTCAGCGCTCCGCGAGCAGCTTCTCCACGGCCCGTTTCGGCGGTTCCAGCAGCGCCCGGGTGGCTTTCTCCGCGGCTTCCGGGTCACCGGACGCGATCGCCTCCAGGACCGCCAGGTGGTCGCCGTGCACGATGCGCGGCATCTGGTCGTCGCCGAGCGCGGAGACCAGCGCCTCGCGCACGGAGCTGCTGAACCAGGCGTACGTGGCGGTCAGCGCGGTGTTGTGCGCGGCCTCCACGACCGCCCGGTGAAAGGCGACGTCGTGGTCGGCGTACAGCTCCAGGTCGCCGCCCCGTGGCGGCTCGCCGTCGGCTTCCAGCGCGGCCTGCGCTTCCAGGGCGGCCCGCATCCGTTCCAGGTCGGCGGGCCGGTGCCGCTGCGCCGCCAGCCGGGCGGCCTCCGCCTCCAGGGCGATGCGCAGCTCCAGGACGTCCCGGATCGTGGCCCGACGGACGCCGCGCATGATGTCGCCTGGGTCGGCCTGGGAGAGGACGAAGGTGCCCTCGCCCTGCCGGGAGCGCAGCATGCCCGCGTGCACGAGGACCCGTACGGCTTCGCGCACGGTGTTGCGTCCGACCTGGAGCTGTTCGGCCAGGGCGTGTTCGGTGGGGATGCGCCCGCCCACCGGCCAGGTGCCGGCGGCCAGCTGGGCGCGCAGGGCGTCGACGACGGTGTCCACGAGGGACTGCCGTCCCGCTGCCTGCAGCGCCATGCGCGTCTCCTCGGTTCCGGTCGGCGGCCGTCCGGGCGGAGGCCCGGTTGCCCAGTCATCCTACAACTGATGCGTGCAATGTGCACGGAGTCTGTGACTCCGTGCACATCACACCCGTCGGGACACCGCACCGCACCTTCCGGGCGGGACGTCACAGCCCGATGTCGCGCTCCTGTATGTCGGCCAGTGACTCCCGCCGTACGAGGATCCGCGCGTGCCCGCCCGAGACGGCGACCACCGGCGGACGGCCCACGAGGTTGTACCCGGAGGCCATGGACAGGTGGTACGCGCCCGCCACCGGCACGCCGAGCAGGTCGCCGGGCCGCACGTCACCGGGCAGCCGTGCGTCGGCGGCGAGCACGTCGCCGGCCTCGCAGTGCCGGCCCACCACGGTCACCGGCGCGGGCGCGGCGGCCGACCGGCGCCCGACCAGCCGGGGCGCGTACCGCACCCCGTACAGCGCCGGCCGCGGGTTGTCGCTCATCCCGCCGTCGACGGCGACGAACGTGTGCTCCCCGGTCCGCTTGACGGACAGCACCCGGTAGAGGGCGACGCCCGCCGGGCCCGCGATGGCGCGGCCCGGCTCGACGGTCAGGCGGGGCACCGGCAGCCCGGCCGCCGCGCAGCTGCCGGCCAGCTCGGCCCGCACCTTGGCGCCGAGCGCCGCGACGTCCAGGGTGTCCTCGCCCGGCCGGTAGGCGACGCCGTGCCCGCCGCCGATGTCCAGCTGCGGCAGCGTGACGCCGTGCTGCTCGTGGACGCGGGCCAGCAGCCCGACCAGCCGCCGCACGGCCGACAGGAACGGCTTGACGGTGGTGATCTGCGACCCCAGGTGGCAGTGCAGCCCGACCAGTTCCAGGCGCGGCTGCCCGAGGACCCGGGTGATCGCGTGCTGCGCCGAACCGTCGGCCAGCGACAGCCCGAACTTCTGGTCGTCGGTGCCCGTACGGATCTTGGCGTGGCCGCCGGCGGCGATGCCCGGCACCACCCGTACGAGTACCTTCTGCCGGGCGCCCGCGGGGACCGCGGCGGCGAGCCGGGCGATTTCGGAGGTGCTGTCGATGACGATGCGGCCGACGCCGAGGCGCAGCGCGGCGCGCAGGTCCTCGGGGCTCTTGGCGTTGCCGTGCAGCACGATGCGCTCCGGCGGGAAGCCGGTGGTGACGGCGAGTTGCAGCTCGCCCGCCGAGCAGACGTCGAGGCCGAGGCCCTCCTCCCGCACCCAGTGGGCCATCGCGCGGCACAGGAACGCCTTGGCCGCGTAGATCACGTCCGCGTCGGGGAAGGCGCGCAGGTAGCCGCGGCAGCGTTCGCGGACCTCGGCCTCGTCCAGGACGTACGCGGGGGTGCCGAAACGTTCGGCGAGTTCGGTGAGCGGGACGCCGCCGACGGCGAGGTCGTCGTGCGGCAGCCGGGTCGTCGAGGCGGGCCATACGGAGAGGCCGGGGTCGTCGCGGGAGCCGGTGTCGTGGGCGGGGGTGTCGCGGGAGGCGGTGGCGTGCCGCGCGGGTGTGTCCGCCGTCGCCGCGCGCTGCTGGGACGTGGTCGTCACGGTCATGTCGTCGTACGCCCCTTCTCAGACGGCCCGCAGGAGCGGCATACGGGGAGTGCCGGGAGCGAGCCGCGGGTCCACGGTCAGGACGGCGGCGCCGAGCGGTTCGGCGAGGGCACGCAGCGCGGGCTCGGCGAGCCGGATCCACGGCTGGTCGGCGCCGAGCGCCGCGGCGAGCCGCTGCGGGGAGGTGAAGCCCACGGCGGTACGGCCGCCGAGCGCGGTGCGGAACAGGCGGGCGGTACAGCCCGCGGGGCCCGGCCGGACGGGGACGAACAGAGGCCCGGCCGGGACGGGTTCGGCAGGTTCGGGGTCTTCCGCGTACAGGTGCTGCTGGGACACGGCGATGCTCCTCGCACAGGACAGTGACCCCGGACCGGTGAGAAGAGAAGCGCCGGGGCTCCTCCTCGACGCTATGCCCGTACCGCCGTCCGCTCCGCGGCGTACTGACGCATCGTTGACGGTTCGTGGACGCCCCTTGACGCGATGCTGGTGCTCCGGCGCACGCTCCGGCGCACAGCCGACTCCCACGCCACGGCGCGGGCGGATACGCGCGCCTCGGCAGCTGCCGGTATCCGGGGCGGTCCGCTTGGGCTTCCACGAGGATACGAGGACCGGCGCGACCGCCGGCCCGCCCTGCACCTTGACCTTGACACCGTGGCAAGCCCTGCACTGGGAGACGTCATGTTCACCATCGGAGACTTCGCAGGCCACGGCCGCGTATCGGCGCGCATGCTGCGCCACTACGACACCATCGGACTGCTGCGCCCGGCCCGGACCGACCCGGTCACCGGCTACCGCTACTACGAGGCGAGCCAGCTCACCCGCCTCAACCGCATCATCGCCCTCAAGGACCTCGGCTTCAGCCTCCAGCAGGTGGCGGCCATCCTGGACGAGCAGGTGAGCGCGGCGGAACTGCGCGGCATGCTGCGGCTGCGCCGGGCCGAGCTGGCGGCGGCGGTCACGGCGGCCGGTGCCCGGCTGGCGCGGGTCGAGGCGAGGCTCCGGACGATCGAGAGCGAGGGACGGATGCCCGCCGACGAGGTGGTGGTCAAGCGCGTCGAAGCGGTACGGGTCGCCGAACTGACGGGGGTCGCGGCGAGCTTCGGGCCGGAGGACATCGGGCCGGTCGTCCAGCCGCTGTACGACGAGCTGTTCCGGCGGCTGGAAGCCGCCGGCATCGAACCGGCGGGGCCGGAGATCGCGTACTACGAGGACGCGCCGGAGGGCGGGGACCGGATCACGGTGCACGCGGCGGTCGTGGTCGCGGCCGAGCCCCGGCCGGACCACGGCTTCGCGATCGTGGACCTCCCGGCGGTCGAGCGGGCCGCCACGGTGGTGCACCGCGGCCCCATGGAGCGGGTGCTGCCCACCGCGCAGACGCTGGCCCGCTGGCTCGACGACAGCTCCTACCGCTCCGCCGGGTACCCGCGTGAGGTGACGCTGGAGTGCCCGGAGGACCGGGAGGGGTGGGTGACGGAGTTGCAGGAGCCGATCACCGAGGGCTGAGTCCGGGTGCCCGGACGGGGGCGCATGCGAGGCCGTGCCGTGCGCCGGCGCATGCGAGGCGCTCGGCTATGCGTATGCGTCCGCCTGCCGTACAGGCACGAACAGGCATGCAGCAGACACGCAGCGAAGTCGTGAACCCAAGCCATAGCTAAGAGGTTTGGAAGGAAACCCGAAGATTGACTTGGGGGCTCGGGTGCGAGGAGGATCGGTACCGGGCCCAGGGCGGCCACCCGGAACCGGCTACGGCGCCGTACGGATCCGGGGGCCGACCCGCCATGGGCCGGCCCCCGGGAGCCGCCGTACGGCGCTGCCGTCAGCCGTGGTCCGCGCCGACCGGTGTCCTGGCGGCGGGGCCGTCACCGGTGGTTGCTCCGGTGCCCGCAGGGCCGGCGGCGACCGGAGCGGCCCGGTCCGCGGCCCGGTTGCGTACGACGGCCAGGACCAGCAGGCCGGCGGCCACCGCCACCACGCCCGCGACCAGGGACACCCGGGCCAGGCCGTGCACGTATGCGGCGCCGGGCGCGGCGTGCGCGCCCGCGGACCGCAGGCCCTGCGCGAAGACCGTGCCGAGGACCGCGATGCCGAGCGCGTAGCCGAGCTGCCGGAAGGTGTTCACCGCGCCGCTGGCCATGCCGGCGCGCTGCGGCGGGGCCGCGCCGAGCGCTGCCGAGACCAGCACCGGCATGGACATGCCGATGCCGAGGCCGCTGACGAGCAGGCCCGGCACGAGGACCGGCCAGTTGGCGTCGTCGTTCAGCAGCAGCACGTGCAGCAGCGGCCCCGCACCGATCAGCAGCAGGCCGATGCCGATGGGCAGCTGCGGCGCCAGGCGGTGCAGGAACCGGCCGCCCAGCATGCCCACGACCATCGACGCCACCGCCATCGGCAGCACCGTGACGCCCGCCATCACCGGGCTCAGACCCAGGACGTTCTGCACCCACAGACCCACGTACGTCAGGTACGGGAACGCCGCGGCCTGGAGCAGCAGCGCGGCCGCCATCAGGACGGCGAAGGCCGGACGCCGCAGCAGCGCGAGGTCCAGCAGCGGCTTGCGCGCACGGCGCTCGACGACGACGAAGGCGAGCAGCGCCACCACGGCCACCGCCAGCGACAGCAGCGTGCCGGACTCCGTCCAGCCCTCCTCGCCGCCGCGCATCAGCCCGTACGTCAATGCGCCCGAGCACAGCGTGAACGCCCCGGCGCCCGGCCAGTCGATGCGCGCCGTACGGTCACCGTGCGACTCCTGTACCGACCGCACGGTGATCCACACCGCCACCGCGGTCAGCGGCAGGTTGACCAGGAAGATCGCCCGCCAGTCGACGTACTGGGTCAGCACCCCGCCCAGCACCGGGCCGACCGCCGCCGCCGCGCCGCTCGTACCGCCCCAGACGCCGAAGGCCACACCGCGGTCGCGGCCCTGGTAGGCGGCCATCAGCAGCGGCGTGTTGGTGGCGAACATGGCCGCGGCGCCCGCGCCCTGCACGGCCCGCGCGGCGATCAGTACGCCCTCGTCGGGAGCGAGACCGCAGGCCAGCGAGGCCAGCGCGAAGATGCCGAGCCCCACCAGGTACAGCCGGCGCCGCCCGTACAGGTCGGCCGCCGAGCCCGCCACCATCAGGAGCGCGGCCAGCGCCAGCGCGTAGATGTCCATCACCCACTGCAAGGAGGTGAAGGAGGCGCCGAGGCCGTCGGCTATCCGCGGCAGCGCGGTATTCACGATCGTGACGTCGACGAGCAACATGAAGTTGCCCAGGGTGATGGCGACCAGTGGCCACCATTTGCTCCGCCCGTTGTGCATCAAAACCTCTGTGTCGGTGTGGTCGTTCTGTGATCGTTCTTCTTGATCCGGTCCCTACAAGGTCCGGCCTCGACCCCCGCCACTCCCAACCACGGCGTCCCATGCGGCACAATCCGACAGGCGCTAGCCTTCCATGGTGAAAACCGACGGTTTCGACGAGCTGGACCGAAGCCTGGTCCAGGCCCTGCAGCTCGACGGCAGGGCACCCTTCAGCCGGATCGCCGAGGTCCTCGGCGTCTCCGACCAGACCGTCGCCCGCCGCTACACCCGGCTGCGCGGCGCCAACATGATCAAAGTCCTGGGGCTCCCCGACCCGTCCGCCCTCGGCGAGACCGAATGGCTCGTACGGGTCCAGTGCACGCCCGACGCGGCCGTCGCGGTCGCCGAGGCGCTCGCCCGGCGCACCGACACCTTCTGGGTGAGCCTGATGTCCGGCGGCACCGAGATCGGTGCCGTCTGCCGCGCCGCGAGCAGCCGGGACAGCGACGCGCTCCTCCTCCAGAAGCTGCCGCGGACCCCGAGCGTGGTCGGGGTCACCGCGCACTGCCTGCTGCACGAGTTCTACGGCGGCCCGCTGGGGCTGGTCAACAAATCCGGCGCGCTGACCGAGGAACAGGCCGCGCAGCTGCGCCACCCCTCATTCGACGCGGTCCACCGCCGGGCCGCCGGCACGACCGGGCCGGCCGCGCCCGTCACCCTCACCGACGCCGACCGCCGCCTGCTGGACGCCCTCGCCGAGGACGGCCGCACCGGCCTCGCCGAGCTGGCCGCGGCCACCGGCTGGTCCCAGTCCACCGTCCGCCGCCGGCTGGCCGAACTGCGCGCCGACGGCACCCTCTACTTCGACGTCGCCTACGACGCCCGGCACTTCGGCCTCGGCGTCATGGTCTCCCTCTGGCTCTCCGTCGCCCCGAGCGAACTGGCCGCCACCGGGGCGGCACTGGCCCTGCACCCCGAAGTGGCCTTCGCCTGCGCGACCACCGGCCCCAGCAACCTCTTCGCGTCCGTCCTCTGCCCCGACGTACGCTCCCTCTACACGTACCTGACCACCCGCATCGCGGCACTGCCCGCCGTCCGGCACATGGAGTCCTCACCACTGATCCGGCGCCTCAAGGGCGCAGGACCGCGCGGCTCCGGCCGGCCCGCCCCGGGCCCGGCCGCCCCCGCGCCTGCGGGCCGCGTGCGGTGAGGCCGGTGCTGCCCTCCGCGCCGACCGACCGCGTGGCGGTCTGGGTGCGTTCCGCCCCCGGCACCCACATCTGGCTGCTGATCATCGGCGTGACCAGCCTCGTGATCGCCGGAGCCAGCGAGGGGCTGGAGCACTTCCTCCTCCACCGCACCAGCAGCAACATCCACGAGCTCAACCGGCACCCCGTCTCCTCACTCCTCATCAGCGGCTTCTGGATCGAGAAACCGGCCTCCTTCCTCCTCTACACCGTCCTCTTCGAGCTGGTGCACGCCAACGTCGAACGCTGGCTGGGCACCTGGCGCTGGCTGCTGACCGTCGGCGTCGCCCACATCGTCGCCACGCTCCTCAGCCAGGAACTGGTCCTCCTCGCCATCGAGGGCCACCGGCTGCCGCGCTCCATGACACACGTCGTCGACATCGGCGTCTCGTACGGCCTGGCAGCGGCAGCCGGCCTGCTCACCTACCGGCTGCCGCCACCCTGGCGCTACCTCTACCTCGCGGCCGTCCTCGGCTTCTTCGGCGTCCCGCTCCTGTCAGGCGCCACGTTCACCGACTTCGGCCACGCCATCGCGCTCACTCTTGGTCTCGCCGCTTGGGCCTTGACCCCGGGTGCCAGTGCGGGCGTGGCTGGGGACGGGGCAGCGGACGCGGACCCGAACGCAACTCCCGGACATCCTCCGACAGATCACTGAGCCGCTCACTCATCGCGCACACGACCCGGTTGGTGGCATCCAGCCGCCGGTCGAGCCGGTCCAGCCGCACGGAGATCCGGCCGATCACCGGTCCGAGGTCGCGTAGGGCGGGGCCGATGTCGGCGAGCGACGACTCGACGCGCGTGAGCCGGTGGTCGAGCGACTCGACCGTCGGCACCGGCCGGGTCTGCCGGGGCACCTCGACCCGCCGCCGCGCGTCCTCCTCGACGTCCAGGAGGTACGTACGGACCGCCCGCGCGACCTCGCTGTCGCGGAGGAGCATGGCGATGTTGAGGATGGTTCGGCGGGTGTGCACAGTCAGCTGTGTACGACCCTGTGGATAACTTTCTTTTGATAGGTCCAAGTTGGACCTTTCAAAGACCTGCAGGTCAGGGCCACACAGTGTGTGCATCCCGTTGTCCTGCAGCTCGACGCGGTGGCGCTTCACGATGCTCTTGACAGCCTCGACGCCTACCTCGAAGTAGTCGGCGACCATCCGCGTCGTGACATGCAGCCCGTCGGGCAGCAGCACCAGCGCTTTCACCTTGTCCAGGACGCCGACGCGTCCGATCACACTGTCGCGCATAGCCCGCGACTCCAGCAGTACAGCTTCGGGTGGCATGTGTATGCCCTCCACTCAAACCGGAACGGTTTGAAAGAGTCGGGCTGACTCTTTCAACTGAACGCCCGTCTCCAGGGCCAGGAGCGGAGGCTGCTCACGGATGCCACTACCTCTATGTCCGGTTCTCAGCCGTACGGCTACACCGCTTCACGACCGTCGCCGGCAAACCCCAGCACTTCACGCACTCTCGACGCCTCGAACTCCAGTTGCCTCCACGCACAGGGGACAACGAGTCGATAAACGTACAGTTACCCCGTCTCGGGCATGACTTCGCGCGTACGTTCCGAAAAGAGGATCGACGTGGCCGGGGCGGGGCGGCTCAGGCGCCGTACAGGCGTTCCAGGACGACGGCGATGCCGTCTTCCTCGTTGGAGGCCGTCGTCTCGTCCGCGACGGCCTTGAGCTCGTCGTGGGCGTTGGCCATGGCCACGCCGTGCCGGGCCCAGCCGAACATCGGGATGTCGTTGGGCATGTCGCCGAAGGCGATGGTGTCCGCGGCCTTCACGCCCAGGCGGCGGGCGGCCAGGGAGAGGCCGGTGGCCTTGGAGAGGCCGAGGGGGAGGAGTTCGACGACGCCCTCGCCGGCCATCATCACACCGACCAGGTCGCCGGCGGCCTCGCGCGCGGCGCGGGCCAGTTCGTCGTCGCCGAGGGTGGGGTGCTGGATGTAGATCTTGTTGAGGGGGGCTGCCCACAGCTCGCCGGGGTGCTGGATCTCCAGGTTCGGCAGCGGGCCCTCCTGGACGCGGTATCCCGGGGTGACCAGCACCTCGCCGTCCAGGCCGTCCCGGCTCGCGGCCAGGAAGAGCGGGCCGGTCTCCGCCTCGATCTTGGAAAGGGCGAGGCCGGCGAGCTGCCGGTCCAGAGTGACCGAGGTCAGCAGCCGGTGTTCGCCGGCGTGGTAGACCTGCGCGCCCTGCCCGCACACCGCTATGCCGTCGTAGTCCAGCGCATCGAGGATGTGCCGGGTCCACGGCACCGCGCGGCCCGTGACGACGATGTGCGCGGCGCCCGCCGCCGTGGCCGTGGCCAGGGCGGCGCGGGTGCGCTCGGAGATCGTGTCGTCGTGCCGCAGCAGCGTTCCGTCGAGGTCGGTCGCGACGAGTTTGTACGGCAGCGGCCGGGCCGGGGCGGCCCGGTGCGCGGGCTCGGGGGCGGTGGTCACCGGTTGACGGGCTCCAGGATCTCCCGGCCGCCCAGGTACGGGCGCAGCATCTCGGGGACGCGTACGGAGCCGTCCGCCTGCTGGTGGTTCTCGAAGATCGCCACGATGGTGCGGGGCACCGCGCAGAGCGTGCCGTTGAGCGTGGCGAGCGGCTTGACCTGCTGCTTGCCGTCCTTGTTCGTGCGCATACGGACCGACAGGCGGCGGGCCTGGAACTCGTCGCAGTTCGAGGCGCTGGTCAGCTCGCGGTACTTGCCCTGGGTGGGGATCCACGCCTCGCAGTCGTACTTGCGCGAGGCGGAGGCGCCCAGGTCGCCGGTGGCCACGTCGATCACCTGGAAGGGCAGCTCAAGGCCGGTCAGCCACTGCTTCTCCCAGTCCAGCAGGCGCCGGTGCTCGGCCTGCGCGTCCTCGGGGTCGACGTACGAGAACATCTCGACCTTGTCGAACTGGTGGACGCGGAAGATGCCGCGGGTGTCCTTGCCGTACGTACCGGCCTCGCGGCGGAAGCACGGCGAGAAGCCCGCGTAGCGCACCGGCAGCTTGTCCGCGTCGAGGATCTCGTCCATGTGGTACGCGGCGAGCGGGACCTCGGAGGTGCCGACGAGGTAGAAGTCGTCCTTCTCCAGGTGGTACACGTTCTCCGCGGCCTGGCCGAGGAATCCGGTGCCCTCCATGGCGTGCGGGCGCACCAGGGCCGGGGTGAGCATCGGCGTGAAGCCGGCCTCGGTGGCCTGGGCGATGGCCGCGTTGACCAGCGCGAGTTCCAGAAGCGCGCCGATTCCGGTCAGGTAGTAGAAGCGCGAGCCGGAGACCTTGGCGCCGCGCTCGACGTCGATCGCGGCCAGCGCCTGGCCGATCTCCAGGTGGTCCTTGGGCTCGAAGCCCTCGGCGGCGAAGTCGCGGATCGTGCCGTGCGTCTCCAGGACCGTGAAGTCCTCCTCGCCGCCGACGGGCACGTCGGGGTGGACGAGGTTGCCCAGCTTCAGCAGGAGGGCCTGGGTCTCCTCCTTGGCCTGGTCCTGCTCGGCGTCGGCGGCCTTGACGGCGGCGGACAGCTCCCCGGCCTTCTTCAGCAGCGCGGCCTTCTCGTCGCCGGCGGCCTTGGGGATGAGCTTGCCGAGCGACTTCTGCTCGTTGCGCAGCTCGTCGAAGCGGAGACTTGAGGTCCTGCGCCGCTCGTCGGCGGAGAGCAGCGCGTCGACGAGCGCGACGTCCTCTCCACGGGCGCGCTGGGACGCGCGCACACGGTCGGGGTCCTCACGGAGCAGGCGAAGGTCAATCACCCCACCAGGCTACCGGGGCACGGCGCCGACGCTCGACGCCATATTCCCCCGCGTGGCGCTTTGTCCGGTTTGAGGCTATTTAATGGGTTTGGTTATTCCGCGCGAAACGGCACGGTAAGGCGTTGCGCGGCGGATGGATAAGGGGCACATAAGGGGCGGAGGGGGCGGATGCGGGGAGAGAGTGGAGGGATGAAGATCATCGGGTGCGTGCGCGAAAAGTGGCGGAAAAAATCGTCAAGAAAACCTTGCGCCGTCGCCGGTACGAGGGTATTCGCCACGTTCGTGCTGACCCGCTTCCCTTGCGGGTGGCCGGAGTTGGAGCGCCGGTTCGGAGCGGAGGGCGACGGTGGTTGTACCCAGGGTTGTCCACAGGGGTGGGAGAGTTCCGAAATCTTATCCACAGGCTGTGTGTGGGATCTGTGGAAGTCGGAAGCGGTGGTTCCGTATCAAGAATGCGTTGCCGTGGATTCACCGACGAAACCCCTCGTGGACGCTCTTTCGTGTGGGATTTCCTCGCCCTAAAGGATTGATCGGGCGAATTGCGCTGACGCGGGTCGGCGCGGGCGCTGTGGAGGGGAGTGGGGGTCGGTAGAGCAATTTGTCGACCCTGCCCGGCTCGTCGCGCTCTTCGTGTCGACTTATCCCCAGGTCGAGAACGGGGCCTGTGGATAACTTTGTGGACAACTCCAACGTCCCAGACCAGCTCCCCGGCGGGCCCCTCCGGTTGTTCCACAGGCGCTTCGCCATCCGCCCTCGGCCACCGTCGTGGCGTCAGGCCCGCCCGTCGAGGCAACGCGTCAGCCAGTCCGCCGCGTCCGTGAACGCCGCGTCGACCGTGTCCGGCCGTACGCTCGCCCGCACCTGGTCGGCGCGCGGGTACGACCCGAGGTAGCGCACCTCCCGGCAGACCCGCTTGAGCGCCATCAGCACCTCGCCGACCCGGCGGTCCGTGAGGTGCCCCTCGCAGTCCACCGAGAAGCAGTAGCGGCCGATGCCCTCGCCGGTCGGCCGCGACTCGATGCGCATCATGCTGACGCCGCGGGCCGCGTACTCCTGGAGGAGTTCCAGCAGGGCGCCGGGGTGGTCCTCGCGCAGCCACAGCACGACCGAGGTCTTGTCCGCGCCGGTACGCGCCGCCGGCCGGGCGGGCCGGCCCACCAGGACGAAGCGGGTGGCGGCGTTCTGCGCGTCGTGGATGTCGGTGACCAGCGGTTCGAGGCCGTATGTCGCCGCCGCGAACTCCCCCGCGAAGGCTCCGTCGTAGCGGCCCTCCTGCACCAGGCGCGCGCCGTCCGCGTTGGAGGCGGCCGACTCCCACACCGCCTCGGGCAGGTGCGCCGCGAGCCACTTGCGCACCTGCGGCTGGGCGACCGGGTGCCCGGTGACCGTCTTGACGTCCGCCAGGTCCGTGCCGGGCCGTACGAGCAGCGCGAAGGCGATCGGCAGCAGCACCTCGCGGTAGATCATCAGCGGTTCGCCGGCGGCCAGTTCGTCCAGGGTCGTGGTCACCCCGCCCTCGACGGAGTTCTCGATCGGCACCAGGGCGGCTGCGGCCTCCCCGGCCCGTACGGCGTCCAGCGCGGCCGGTACGGACACCATCGGCACCAGCTCGCGGGTGGCGGACTCCGGCAGCGTGCGCAGCGCTGCCTCCGTGAACGTTCCTTCGGGCCCCAGGTACGTATAGCGGCTGACCGACATGTCCCTTTGACTCCCTCACGTTCCGGTGGGGACCGCCTCGCCGATCACCCGCTCGCCACGTTACCCGCCCCGGCCGCCGCCCCGGCCGGGAAGCAGTGACCGGCCCCCGGCCTACGGGCCACGGTCACCCCTCCAGCAACGGCTGCCCCACGTAGCCCCCCGCCACCGCGGCCGGCGGCACGGCGAACAGCCCGCTCGCCTCGTGCCGCAGGAAGGGCGAGAGCGCGTCACCGCGGTCCAGCTTGCGCTGGATCGGGACGAAGGCCCGCAAGGGGTCGGCCTGCCAGCAGACGAACAGCAGCCCGGCGTCCGGCGCGCCGTCGTCGCGGAAGCCGTCGTGGTACGAGAAGGGCCGCCGCAGCAGCGTGGCACCCTGGTTGGACTCCGGCGCCGCGATCCGGGCGTGCGCGTCGGCGGGGACGACCGGCAGCCCGTCGGCGCCGTTCTTGTCCAGGTCCATCTTCGTGTGCTCGTCGCCCCCGGTCAGCGGCGCCCCGTCGGCCTTGCGCCGGCCGATGACCTTCTCCTGCTTGGCGAGCGGCTGCTTCTCCCAGTCGTCCAGCAGCATCCGGATACGGCGGACGACGGCGTACGAGCCGCCGCGCATCCACGCGTACTCCCCGCTGCCGGCGTCCCGGCCCACGAAGATCCGCTCGTCGAAGCCGGATTCGGACGGTTTGGGGTTGTTGGTGCCGTCCACCTGGCCCATCAGGTTGCGGGTGGTCATCGGGCTCGCGGTCGCGCCCGGCGTGCGGTTGAAGCCGTTCATCTGCCAGCGCAGCCGCGCGGTGTCCCCGGCCTCCTTCTGGAGGGCGCGCAGCGCGTGGAAGGCGACCAGCGCGTCGTCCGAGCCGATCTGGACCCACAGGTCGCCGTTGCTGCGCCCGGCGTCCAGCTCGTCCGAGGAGAAGTCCGGCAGCGGTTCGAGCTGGCGGGGGCGCCGCGCGGTCAGGCCCGTACGGTCGAAGAAGGTACTGCCGAGGCCGAAGGTGACGGTGAGTGAGGAGGGGCCCGCGTCCAGCGCGACACCGGTGTCCGCGGCCGGCGTCCGCCCGGCCATCAGCTCCTCGGCCGTACGGGACCAGCGGCGCAGCAGCGCGGCGGCGGCCTTGCGGTCGGCGCCCGGCGCGAGGTCGAACGCGAGGAGATGGCCGCGCGCCTGGAGCGGCGTGGTGATGCCGGCCTGGTGCTTGGCGTGCTCGTCGCGGAAGGCGACCGCGGTCGAGCCGACGGTGCTCAGCGCGGTGGGCGGGCCGTCCTGGGCGGCGGCGACGCCGATGGCGCCGCCCGCGGCCCCGGCGACGAGACCCGCGGCGCCCGCGGCGCCGACCGTGCCCAGCAGGCGGCGCCGGGACAGTTCGAGGGTTTCCGCGCGCTCGGACCCGGTGTGGTCGGCGGAGCCGGCGGTGCCGCCGGACGGAGAAGCGGTGGTCGTCATCAGTTGATCTTCACGTTCCTGGTCTCGGTGACCTGGTCGATGTCGGACGTCCGTACGACCAGGGAGAGCTGCCACTGTCCGGGCACCGGCAACTGGACGTCGCGCGCGCTCCAGTGGCCCTCGCTGACGTGGTCGAGGGTGACCGGCAGCGGCCCGAGGTTCTTGTCCTTGAGAGTGAAGGAGACCTGCACCTCGGGGATGTCCATCGTCTTGCCGTTCGGGTCGGCGATGCGCAGGTGCAGGGCGTTGGCGCTGCCGCTGCGCCCGGGGTCCAGGTCGATGCGCGCGGTGCCCTTGCCGCGCGCGCCGCCGGTGTCGAACGGGATGTTCAGCACCTGCGGCTGGTTGGCCTCGGCCGACTGCCCGGCCCCGCCGGCCGCCTTCACCGCCTCCTCGGTGCGGGCCGGTTCGGTGGCGGTGAGCACGGTGGTGACGGCGAGCAGGACCACGGCGACCGACGCCTCGGCCAGGACGGTGCGGCGCAGCCCGGAGCGTTCCGGGTCGGCGTCGCGGATCCGCTTGGTGCGGGCGGTGGCCAGCGCCGCGCGCTGCCGGGCCAGTTGCTCGGCCCGCGCGGCGTCGACGGGCCGCGGCGGGCCGTCGGCGTCCGCCGGTGCCGCGCCCACGGTGACCGGCTCCTCTTCCTCCGCCGGCGCCGTGTCCGCCGCCGGCCGCTCCAGTACGGCGGCGGCCTCCGCCTCGGGCGCCGGCCCCTCGCCGAGCCGCGCCGTCCACCGCCGCGAGAACCAGGCGACGCCGACGAGGACGACGACCAGCGCCACCTTGATCAGCAAGAGTCGTCCGTACGACGTGTCGGTCAGCGCCTTCCACGTGCCGACCTGCCGCCACGACTGGTAGACGCCGGTGGCCACCACGACCAGGACGGAGCCGAAGGCGAGCCGCGAGAAGCGCCGGACGCCGGAGCGGGCCACGGACGGGCCCCGGTAGAGGGAGACCAGCAGCGCGGTCAGGCCGCCGAGCCAGGTGGCGACGGCCAGCAGGTGCAGGACGTCCACGGGCATGGCGATGCCGGTCTGCAGGCCGGTCGAGGCGTGCTCGGCCATCGCCCAGGTCGCGGCGAGCCCCACGGCGACGATCACGCCGCCCACGGAGAGGCCGAAGGTGAGGTCCTTGCGGCGCTTGGCCTCCTCGCCGCTCTCACCGCCCTCGCCGCCCTGCGCGCGGGCGTACGCGCCGAAGAGGACGGCCACGAACAGTGCCGCGGCGGCGAGCAGCAGCAGCCGGGAGACCAGTGCGGCCCCCGGCTTGGTCTCGATGACCTGCTTGAGCCCGCCCAGGTCGAAGACATCGGCGAGGTCCCCGGACGTCGTGTACGGGGTGCGCAGCAGCAGCATCGCGATCGTCGCGGCGGTCAGCGCGGCCCAGCCCTGGGAGACCAGGCGCTGCACGGACCGTACGCGCGCGGCGGCCGGGCGGCAGACCAGCACGAACGCCGCCCCGCCCACCAGGACGACGAAGCCTGCGTACGCGATGTAGCGGGCGATCCCGTACAGGGCGCCGACCACTCCGCCGCCGACCTGCTGCTGGGGCAGCGGCGCGCTCGTCTCGGAGGGCGCGCCGACGGAGAAGGTGAAGGCGCCGGAGACCGGGTGGCTGTCGGCGGAGACGGCCTGCCAGGCGACGGTGTACGTGCCGTCCGGCAGCCCCGGAGGCAGCCCCGCGCCGTACTTGACCGTCTCGCCGCTGCACAGGTCACGCAGCTTGCCGCGGTCGACCCGCTTGCCCTTCGGGTCCAGGACCCGGATCGAGTCGTCGCCCATGGCGACGCCTTCGGAGAAGGTGAGGGTGACTTGTTCGGGGGCGCTCTGCACCACCGACCCCTGCGCCGGGGTGCTGCCGGTCAGCGCGGCGTGCGCGGAGGCCGGGGCAGCGCCGCCGAACAGCGCGCCGAGCAGGGCCGCCGCGAGCACCAGCAGGCGCAGCGCGTGCGACCGGCGGGTGCGCGGGGCGCTTCGCGGGCGTGTGCCCGGGGCGCGGGCGCCGGAGCCCGGTGCGCAGGGGACGGTGGTGGTGGTCATGGCGGGCGCCCCCTACTTCTTGGCGTCGTGCTGCGAGTGGTCGTCCATGGAGCCCTCGTGCTTCGAGCCGTCGTGCCCGGACCCGTCGTGCCCGGACCCGTCGTGCTGCGTCGAACCGTGGCCGGCCGCGCCCCCACCGCCGGACCCCGCCTTCTTGCCGCCGTTCTTCGGGTCATAGGTGCCGGACGTGACCGGCACCTCGACCGTGACCGGGTCGGACTTGTCGAAGTGCAGCTCGATGGTGACCTTCTGGCCCTCGGCCGGCTTGTTCTTCAAGCCCATGAACATCAGGTGGTTGCCGCCCCTGGCGAGTTCGAGCTCGCCGTGCGCGGGGATGTCCAGCGACTTGACCTCCTGCATCTTGTTGCCGGCGGTCTCGTGGATGGTCACGTTCTCCGACAGGTCGCTGGTCACGGAGGTGAGCTTGTCGGCCGTACCGCCGGAGTTCTCGATGACCATGAAGGCGCCGGCCATGCTCTGGGTGACCGGCTGGGGCATGTACGCGCCGGAGACCTTCAGCTCGGGCGCGCTGTCGCCGCCGCAGCCCGCGAGGGCGAATCCGGCGGTCAGGGCGAGGGCGGCGGCGAGGGCGGTGCGGCGGTTCACGGGTTCTGTCCCTTGACGATCTTCGGCAGTGCCTGGCTGTAGTTGTCGACGCTCGCGTCCTGCATCCCCATCCAGTGGACCTTGTCGTCCTTGGGGGAGCTCATCAGGACCTGCGCGCCGTGGGTGGAGACGACGTCGCCGTTCTTCTTCTTGACGGGCTTCTCGATGCCGATGTTCACGCTGCGCGCGCCGGCCTGGATGGTGTCGAAGGAGCCGGTCAGGCCGACGAACTTCTTGTTGATGCCGCCGAGCCACTTCTTGAGCGCGGCGGAGTCGTCCCGCTCGGGGTCCGAGGTGACGAAGACGACGCGCAGGTCGTCCTGTTCGGCCTTGGGCAGCTGCCGCATCGCCACGTCGATGTTGTTCATCGTCAGCGGGCAGACGTCGGGGCAGTGGGTGTAGCCGAAGTAGACCAGGGTCGGGTGGCCCTTGGTCTGTTCGATCAGGTCGTACTTCTTGCCCTCGGTGTCGGTCAGGACCAGGTCCGGCTTCTCCAGGGGGGAGTCGAGCGAGACGATCGGCTTGGAGGTGGCGCCGGAGACGCTGGCGGCGGGCCCGTCGCTGTCGGCGCCGGAGCCGCAGGCGGTCAGCGTCAGGGCCGAGGCCACTACGGCGGCGGCCGCGATCAGATTCCTACTACGCATTGCAATATGTCCCGTGTTTCGCAAATGGTGGTGCCGTCCCGGCGCCGCTGGGGCGCCGGGTACGGGCACGGGGTCGGATCAGGCGCCGCGGCGCCGGCCGGCGAGCACGCCGAACCCGACACCGATGATGCCGACGAGGATGCCGACACCGCCCAGTACGCGGGCCGTGGTGTCACTGCCGTCCGCGGCGGCGGTCTGCGCGGCCTCGTCGCTGCCACCGCCGTTCTTCGCGCCGGCCCCGGCCGAGCCGTGGCCGTCACCGGACGCGGGCGTCAGCTTGAGCACCGGCGCCGGGTTGTTCGGCTCCGGCTCGCCCTTCCTGGGCATCTCGATCCACCGTACGACCTCCTTGTTGTCGTACGTCTGGAGGGCCTTGAAGACGAGCTGGTCGGTCTTGGGCAACTGGCCGACGGAGACCGGGAACTGCTGGAACTGGCCCGGCTCGATCTTGCCGCCGTCCGCGGTCCAGGTGATCTTCGAGACGGCCTCGGTGAGCTTCTTGCCGTGCGTCTCGATGGGCTTGTCGAGCTTGGACCTGGTGATCTCGATCTGCCACCCCGGCACCGGCTGCGGCATGGCGGAGGCCAGCGGGTGATCGGTCGGCAGCGTCACTTCGAGCTTCACGGTCGAGGCGTTGTCGCGCTCGTTGGGGACCTTGAAGTTGATCGTCGCGTAGCCGCCCTGCTCGGCCTGGCCCGGCTGCACGCTGACGTGCGCGAAGGCGGGGGCGGCGAGCAGCAGCACGCTGCCCGCGGCGAGGCCCGCCACGACGGGCAGGCGGCGGGCGAGGCGTGCGGGCACGACAGGGTTCTGGAACATGGCGGAAAACACTCCACAGGCAGGAGGGACGAGGGAAGGGAACGGCTGGCGCGCGTGCGGCGACGACGGCGCGCGACGGTCCCTCCCGTGCGCCGGGGCGTGCCCGGTTCCGCTGCGGGAAGTGCTGTGCGTGACGTCAGACCGCGAGGGCCAGGGCGGGCGGCCCCCGCCTGACGACACTGTGCTGGAGCGCGGGTTCCTTCGGGCGGGCTTGGTCATTCCGGTACGAAAAACAGGCCGCGGGGCGGGCGCCGGCCGCGTCCGGCAGCCCGGCACACAGAGCGCGTACGAGCGCGAGCGCGCCGTGCAGTGCGCCCACGAGCGCCTCGGCGACGACCGCGGCCTGACGTGCCGTGGGCGCCGAAAGCCGTACCAGCCGCCACAGCGCGGCCTCGCCGCGGCGCAGCAGCCACCCGGCGGCGAGCGCCGCGAGCAGGTGCGCCAGCAGCATCGGCAGCGAGGGCAGCAGCCCGTGCGCTCCCGCGGCCGCGTGATCCATGGTGTGCCCGGCAGCCGGTGTGCCCGTGCCGCCCGGCCCGAACGCCGAGGCGTCCAGGATGCGGCGCGCCTCGGCGCCGTCCAGCTGCCCGGCCCCCAGGCCACAGGTGACGTGCCGCGCCATGGTGACCGCCGCCTGGTCGGAGAGCCCGCCGCCCGCCGCGGGCGGCGCGGCCATCCGGTGCTGCCCCAGCGCGAACACGGTGTGCAGCGCGAGCTGGCCGACGGCCAGCGCCACCGCGATGCCGGGCAGCGAGCGCTCCCGCCCGGCCAGCGGCGCCGCGACCGCGAACACCGCCGCGCAGCCCACGCCCAGCGTCCACAGGGGGACGGCCGCGCAGGACCCGATCATGTGCCCGGCCGCGGACAGCGCGACGCAGACCGCGGTGAACACCGCGGCCCTCAGCAGCCGCAGGTCCGCGGCGGCGCGCTCTTCTGGGGCGTACGGGGCAGACATGGCCGCGCCATCATCCCACTGCGCCCCCGGCCCCCGTACGGCAGGTCCGCGGCATCGCCACGGCGGACCGCGCGATTCCGGCCTTCGGCAGGTGGGGGCCGGAGCGCGGCGGGGGCGGCGCCGGCACGACGACCGCGGACGCCGGGGCGCACGCGGGCGCACGCTCGGCCCCGTTACACCGGCGGACGTCGTGGACGCATCCGCCGAATGAGCGGAGTCACGTCCCGGGCACGCTTACGGACCATGCGCCCCGGCAATACGTATCGATATGTCGAGCCGCGACCAGGAGGCTGCAGCGATGAGCATCTGGTGGTCCCTGCACCTGCGGCGCGAGGCTGCGAGCGTTCCGCTCGCCCGGCGGCTCTTGCTGGGCACGATGGAGACGGCCGGGGTGGACCCGGATGTCTCCCACGACCTGTCCGTCGCCCTCTCCGAAGCGTGTGCGAACGCCGTCGAACACGGTGGCGACGCCGCTACGGAGGACTACCGGGTCACCGCCTTCATCAACGGAGACACCTGCCGTATCGAAGTCACCGACTCCGGGCCCGGCTTCCGGGAACGCGCCCGCAGGCCCAAGCGCCCCGGGTGGAGCCCGACGCCCGACACCGCCGCGCCGCCCCCGAGCACAGCAGCCCCCGCCCCGGCCCAGGCCGAACACGGACGGGGGCTCTTTCTGATCGAGGCACTGACCGACCACGTCCGCTACCGCAACCGCTCCGGGCGGTGCGGCGCGGTGGTCAGCTTCGACAAGATCCTCAAATGGAAGGAGGGGGTCCCGCTGATGGCGTTGTGACGCGGGTGTGCCGACCGGTGGAACGGGCCGGGCCCCGGTCGGCGGAGTGCGTACCGGGGCCCAGTCGTGCTGCGGGGATCAGCCGCACTCGCCGTCCCTGTAGAACAGCGAGGCGTTGTTGTTGTAGGTGACGTCCAGGTTGCCGCGTTGCAGGTTCATGTAGGCGTCGTAGGCGCCGCTGTAGCCGGAGTTCACGTAGACCCTGGCCGTGCAGTACGTGTCGTTCACGACCGACGCGGAGTTGTTCTTGACGCTCAGCCCCTGGCCCTTGCCGGAGCTGGTGAACTTGTACCCGGCGAGGTTGCCGTAGTTGGCGGGCGCCCGCAGGGAGTTGTGCGAGCCCTGCATGTTCGAGTTGTAGTAGAAGCAGAACGAACTGTCCGGACAGCCGTGGATGCTGCCCGCCTGTGCCGTGGTGGCGACCGCGGGGACGAGCAGGGCGGCACCGAGTGCGGCGGCGGCGAGCTTGGAAACGCGCTTCATTTCTTTCCGGTCCTCTCTTTTGCGGATGTCCATGGCGTTGTGCAGTTCCCCGGAAAATTCCGGGGAGGGTGGGCGTGCCAGGACGGAAAAGGTCGGTCCCACCGCTTCACTGATCGCGCAGCGCGGCGTTCACCTTGGCGAGTTGCTCGTTTTTTGTTTTGAGCGCCGCGGCGAATGCCGCTTGCTGCCGCGTGATCATTTCTTTTTGCAAGGAAGTCTCGACCGTGAACCAGATGCCGACCAGGTTCACTTGCTTTTTGCAGGCCACGTCGGCCGTTGCCGTCTCGCGTTCCTGCTGCGTGGGTGAATTCCCCTGGAATCGGGGGTCGCTTATGGCCGCCAACGGGTCGGTATAGGAATGGCCCTGGCCCTTCATGCAGCCGGACCACGCCTTGAACGCCTTTTGTACGCGCGGGTCGGACCTGGTGGCCGTGAAACTGTCGAGGTTGGCCTTGCGGGGCAGGTCGGCGGGGCCCAGCTGACCCGAGCCGGCCAGTTCCTTGGCCGCCTCCGCGCTGCAACCACCGGGCGGTACCGGCACTCCGTTGACCCGGATCGTGCCGCCGCCGTCGGACGCGGCCGCGTCCTTCCCCTGGGAGCGCCCGGTGAGTGCTTCCTGCTGGGCGTCGGACAGCTTCGGCGGGTGGGCCGGGTGCGTGCGTGGGTCGCGGTCGCCGAGGTGGTACCCGTCGGCCTCGGCCGCGGCCTCGTCCGTCACCCCGTACCGGCGGTCCATGAGGCTGCGCGGTCCCACCGGCGGGCCCGCCGGGCGGATTTCGTAGTCCAGGTCGAATCGTTCGAGGCACTTCTTGTGCAGTACGGCTCTGGCCCTGGACAGCTTCTCAAGTTCCGCGTCGGAGAAGAGATAGGTCGCTACGGGGAGGTGCAGGTCGACGCTTTTCAGAATCGCCGGTGCGGGCTTTTCCTGTGCTTTTTTCGGGGTCGGTTGGTCCGCCGAGCAGCCGGTCAGTGAAAGGAGTAGGGCGGCGGCCAGTGCGGACGCGCCTGTGCGCAGTTTCCCGCCTGTTGAATGACGCCTCACGTCCGAACCCGATTCCCCCCTGGAAGGCGGCCCGCCCCGCTTCCGTTCATGCCGTGCTGCTCGCGATTCCCCCGAGCCGTCCGGCATTTCGTCCCCAAGTGCCATGGCTCGTGATCAGCAAATCATGCATCAACCACGTAGGGCAATCTATTTACTACAATTCTGACATGTCCCGGTTTTGGGCCTTCGCGCTCGTCGGCCGCGAGAGGTCTTGCCGCGGCTTCGCGCCCTCGACATGCCGAAGAAGTTCCGGAGGCGGGGAGGGGAGGCGGTGTGCCGCCGAGGGTGGTTTGCGCGGTCTCGCAGGGGAAGGACGTCCCCCGCCGCGTCCCCGAAATGCTGCGAGACCCGCGCGCACCCGCTCTAACGCGAAGCGACTCGCGTTAGCTTGTTCTGGACGATACGTGGCCTGAACCCGCACTGCAATACGGAGACGCCGTGAACACAGCGCAGCCTCCGCCCGGGGGAGCCCGGCCGGGAGGACGTACCGCGCGTACGAGACAAGCCGTACTGGAAGCGGTCTTCGAGGAACTGGGGGAGGGCGGGTACGCCGCGCTCACCATGGAGCGGATCGCCCGGCGTTCCGGGGTCCACGTCGCGACCATCTACCGGCGCTGGCGCTCCACCGAGGGGCTCGTCTGCGAGCTGATGACCGACCTCAGCGCCGAGGTGCCGCTCCCGGACACCGGGACGCTCGCGGGCGACCTGCGCGCGCTGGCCCGTGCGATCGCCGCCTTCTACTCGGAGCCGCGCTACCGCGGGCTCCTGGAGGCCGTGGTCTCGGCCGCCGCCCGCGAGCCGGCGGCGGCCGACGTGCTGCGGGAGTTCTTCGACGACCGGCTGCGGCTGGCCGGCCGCATGGTGCACCGCGCCGTGGACCGCGGCGAGCTGCCCGCCGACGCCGATCCCGACGAGGTCATGGCCGCCCTGGGGGCGCCCTTCTACTACCGGCTGCTGATCTCCCGCCGGCCCGTCGACCTCCGCCTGGCGGACTGCGCCGCCGACGCCGCCTACGCGGCTGCCCTGGCCGGAGTGTTCACACACACCGAGGGGGACGAAAACGGCGAAGGCGGCCGGTGACCCCGCGCGGGGTCACCGGCCGCCTCCCAGCGGCTGCGGTCAGGCCCGGTCCCCGGTCAGGCGCGCCATCCACGCCTCGACCTCGTCCGAGCGGCGCGGCAGCGCGGCGGACAGGTTCCGGTTGCCGTCCTCGGTGACGAGGATGTCGTCCTCGATGCGGACGCCGATGCCGCGGTACACCTCCGGCACGGTCAGGTCGTCGGCCTGGAAGTACAGGCCGGGCTCGACGGTCAGCACCATGCCGGCCTCCAGCGTCCCGTTGACGTACGCCTCCGTGCGGGCGGCGGCGCAGTCGTGGACGTCCAGGCCGAGCATGTGGCCGGTGCCGTGCAGCGTCCAGCGGCGCTGGAGGCCCAGCTCCAGCACCCGCTCCACCGGGCCCTCGACGAGGCCCCACTCGACCAGCTTCGCGGCGAGCACACGCTGGGAGGCGTCGTGGAAGTCGCGGAACGCGGCGCCCGGCTTGACCGCCGCGATGCCCGCCTCCTGGGCCTCGTACACGGCGTCGTAGATCTTGCGCTGGAGGTCGTTGTAGGTGCCGTTGATCGGCAGCGTACGGGTGACGTCCGCGGTGTAGAGGGTGGTGGTCTCCACGCCGGCGTCCAGCAGGAGCAGGTCGCCGGAGCGCACCTCGCCGTTGTTGCGGACCCAGTGCAGGGTGGTGGCGTGCGGCCCGGCGGCGCAGATCGAGCCGTAGCCGACGTCGTTGCCCTCGACGCGGGCGCGCAGGAAGAACGTTCCTTCGATGTAGCGCTCGCTGGTCGCCTCGGCCTTGTCCAGGACCTTCACGACGTCCTCGAAGCCGCGCACGGTCGAGTCGACCGCCTTCTGCAGCTCGCCGACCTCGAAGTCGTCCTTCACCAGACGGGCCTCGGAGAGGTACACCCGCAGCTCTTCGTCGCGCTCGGCGGTGACCTTGTCGGTCAGCGCCTCCTCGATGCCCGCGTCGTGGCCGCGCACGACGCGGACCGGACCGGTCGCCGCACGCAGCTTGCCGGCCAGCTCGCGCACGTCCGCGCAGGCCACACCGAGCAGCGTGGCGGCCTCGGACAGGCTGTTGCGGCGGCCGACCCACAGCTCGCCCATGCCGTTCAGCCAGAACTCGCCGTTCTCACGGTCGGAGCGGGGCAGCCGGTAGACGGTCGCGTCGTGGCCCTCGCCGTCCTCGCGGGGCTCCAGGACGAGCACGCTGTCGTCGGTCTGGTCCCCCGTGAGGTAGACGAACTCCGTCGAGGCGCGGAAGTCGTACTCGGTGTCGTTGGAGCGGGTCTTCAGGTTGCCGGCGGGGATCACCAGGCGCTCGCCGGGGAAGCGGCGGGACAGCGCCTCGCGCCGCCGGGCCGCGTTCGGCGCCTGCTCGATGGGCTCCAGGTCCCGCAGTTCGGTGTCGGCCCAACCCGACTTCATGTTCTCCGCAAGCTCATCCGATACGCCCGGGTAAAGGCCGTTCTTGCGCTGCTTGATCGGCTGCTCGTCCTCGTCCGGGGTCTCCGGCGTGAGCTCGTCGGTCACAATGCCTCCTTGTAAGACTGCACCGCGTTCCATCGTAAGTGCGGAGGGAACGGGGTCCAGGGACCGGAAGCGGTGAGGAATCAGACAGTACGGACATGTCCCGCGGGCCGGTGCGGGGCGGGCCCGTACGGCCGGTCCGCGCGCCGGGAAGCGCGCCGCCTACTCGAAGTACGCCGCGAGCAGGACCACGTCCTCGGGCGAATCCGGGTCGTCGAGCCCGCCCGGGAGCAGCGTGTGCAGCAGGTGGTCCGCCAGCGCCTCGGGGTCGTGGCGTGCGGCCCGCGGGACGCCGGCGGCGGCGTTGTGCAGCCGCGCGAAGGCGCGGTCCATCGGCTCGCCGGTGCGGCGCAGCAGCCCGTCGCTGTACAGCAGAAGGGTTTCTCCTGGCGCCGGTGCCAGCTCCACGCTCGGCGCCTCCCAGCACGCCAGCATGCCCAGCGGCGCGGACAGCGTGGTCTCCACGTACTCGGTACGCCGGTCACCGATGATCAACGGCGGGCAGTGCCCGGCCCCGGCCAGCACGATCCGGCGCGCGGCCGAACCGCCGCCGATCGCCCCGTACGCGCCGGTGCCCGGCGGCCCGGCGGGCGTGTCCGCGCCGCCGAGGCCCGCGCCTCCAGGACCCGCGCCTCCAGGACCCGCGCCCCCGGTCCCGGCCTGCGGTGCCTCGGCGAAGGCGAACAGCGCCGTCGCGCTGCGCGCCGGCTCGGTCAGCCGCAGCAGCAGTTCCAGGTCGGACAGGACCGCGACCGGATCCTCGCCCTCCATCACCGCGTACGCCCGCAGCGACGCGCGCAGTCGTCCCATGGCGGCCACCGCGCCGGGCCCGGTACCGGTGACGGACCCGACCGCCAGGCCCAGCGCGCCGTCCGGCAGCGGGAGCGCGTCGTACCAGTCGCCGCCGCCGAGCGGCCCGCAGCCGTGCCGTACCGCGAGCCGTACGCCGGGGACGCGCGGCAGCCGGCTGGGCAGCAGTTCCTCGCGGAGCGTGGCGACGGCCTGCCGCTGCCGGTGCAGTTCGAGGAGGCGGGCGAGGTGCTCGGTGGCGTACGCGCGGTAGAGGCCGACGAGGTGGCGCTGGCGTTCGGTGGGCTCGGCGGGTTCGTCGTAGAGCCAGACCGCGGCGCCGAACCTGCCGGCGGTGTCGGTGTCCAGCGGTACGGCGTAGCTGGCGGCGTACCCGAGGCGGGCGGCGACCTCGCGCAGGCGGGGGTCGAGGCCGGGCCGGCCGGGGATGTCGGGCTGGGCGATGTCGCCGCGTCCGCGCGCGACACAGCCGGAGCCGTCGGCGCGGCCGCCGTCGGCGGGTCCTTCGGCCTCGGCGCGGGCCGGGTCGGTGCCGTCCGTCTCCGGAAGGCCGTCGAGGATCCGGCCGAAGGACAGCGCGCTGCGGGGCACGGTCTCGATGTGGCCGATGTCCGCCCGGCCGACTCCGAGGCCGATGGTGGTGTCGGGCCCCAGCCCGTCGCACGGTTCGAGGACCACCAGTCCGCGCCGCGCGCCCACGAGGGAGGCGCCGGCCCGCAGCAGTTCCCGGAGCGCGTCTTCGAGGGTGCGGGTACGGGCCAGCTGTTCGGTGAGGTCGTGCAGGGTGGTGAGGTCGGAGATCCAGCCGGCGAGCCGGTCCTGGACGGCCGCGGGGCGTTCCTCGGGCGGGGTGTCCGCAGGGGCTGCTGCGGTTGCGGACTCGGCAGTGTGAGTGGGGGCGGGAAGCGCTGGTTCGATTCCAGCCACTTTCGGAACGTGGGGGGTGGTCATGGCCGACGGCTTACGTAGCGCCGGGTGAGACCCCAGGTCAGGCCGCTTGTTGAGAGAGATTGCGGCGGTTTGTTGAGTGGCGTTGGGAAATGTGAGTAAGTGCTCAATTTTCTCAATAGCATCGCAAACCCCCATGTCATGTTGCTCCGCTATCAATGCCTCCACATGTACACGCCCCGGTGACACGATGTCCAGCATTGTCCCCGTGGGGTTTGTGGTGTCAGCGGGACGGGGAAGTTGGCTGGAAAATATCCCCCCGAACGTCAATTTGAGGTCGACTGGCGGCGTTCGACAGTGCGTCATCACCACCATGGCGGGTACGTACTCGGAAAGGTGCGGGCCAGTTGGGGCCGCGCCGGAACTCTCCGACGGGCACGGGCGTCTAACACGGCGACGACCGCGCCGCACCGCACCCCCAAGTGGCGGATCTGCTTCACGGGACAGCAAGCGCCATGCGTGCGCCACCCTCCGCCACGTTCCACGCTCGGCGTATGGCGTGATGCGCTGCTCCTACAAGCAGTGACCAGTGATCCACGTGGCGTTATCGGTACGCGAAACAGGAGCCGTGGAACGCCACGCAGCGGCATGAACCGGCATGTAGTGCGATGGACATAGCCCTCGGCGTTAACGGAAAGGAACGAGCGCTCATGCGCGAGATCCTCGGAAGGCGACGCAAGCTCCGGCTCCGGCGCGGCGGAAGGTCGGCACTGCTCGGTGCGGCGCTCCACTGCGCCACCGAGTGGCAGTGGCCCGTACTCCCGGGCGTCGGGCTGCGGACCGGTGGGAAACAGGCGGGCGGCAAGGCCTCCGGCGGACGGCCGGGGAAGGCCGAGCGCGGCAGCCGCCCGTGCAGTTGTCCCGACCCGGACTGCGTGGTGCCCGGCGCGCACCCCTTCGACCCCGGCCTGTTCGCGGCCACCACCGATGCCCGCATGGTGCGTTGGTGGTGGAGCAACCGGCCCGCCGCGCCCCTCCTCCTGGCCACCGGAGGCCGCGCACCCTGCGCGCTCAGCCTGCCGGCCGTCGCCGGCGCGCGGGCCCTGGCCGCCCTCGACCACTTCGGCGTCCGGGTCGGCCCGGTCGTCGCCACACCCACCCGCTGGTCGCTGCTGGTCGCCCCGTACTCCCTCGCGGAGCTGGGCGAGTTGCTGCACTCCCGGGACTGGGTGCCCAGCTCGCTGCGCTTCCACGGCGAGGGCGGCTACGTGGTGCTGCCGCCGTCCCAGGTCGGCGCGGGCAAGGTGCGCTGGGAGCGGTCGCCGGGCACCGGCCCGGCCGCGCCCTGGCTGCCGCAGGTGGACACGATCGTGGACGCGCTGGTCACCGCGAGCACCAGCGCGCCGGACGGCGGCAGCCGGCTCGCGTACTGAAGCGTCCGCCGGGGCTCCGGCGGACGGGCCGCCCGTCCGCTTGCCGCCCGGCCGGCGTCCGCCCGGCTCCGCACCGAACCGCTCGCCGTGAAAAGAACGCGCGGGCGGTTCACTCGTACGGGTGTGAGCCGCCCCGTGGGGACGGGGTACGGGGGTCTGGGCCCGTCATACGCCCGTTCCGGCCCGATATGTTCGGCGCACCGTCCATCCGGCGGTCAACCCGGCGGTCGCCCCGTCGCCCGGACATCGGCAGGTGGAAATCATGGAGCGTGCGCCGAATCTCCGCATGATCGCGCTGGTGAGCACGGCCGCGCTCGCCATCGCGCTGCCGCTGGCCGCCGCGACCGCGGGTCCGGCCGAATCTGAGCGGTCGGCGGCGGACGGCTCCGCATCCGCTTCACATGCGGACGCGCGCATTCCGGGCGGTGCGGCGCCTTCCGGCCCGCCGGCCGCACGCCCGGGCCCGCGCGCGGACGGCGGCCCGGCGGCCGGGCCGGGTGCGGGAAGGCCCGTAGCGGCCCCGTACAGGGGCCCTGGAGGGCCGTCTGCCACCACCGGCCCGGAGGGCACGGCAGACGGCCGTCGTGCCGCCCGCTGCGGGCCTGAACTGACTTCACCCGAAGGGGTGGAAGCTCAGACGTGTGTTCTCTCCGAAGGCGGTCGGACCTGGGGGCGTACGTACTACCGGAACACCTCCGGCGAGCCTCTGTACGCCGTGCTCACGCTCATGCGCCCGGACGGCCGGACCGTACAGGCGCACTGTGCCGTGCCGGCCGGCGACGAGCCCGGGACCTGCGAAACCCCGCGCCAGGCGACGGCGGGCGGGAGGCAGGCGCCGTACACGGCGGTGGCGGAGGTCGCCGACGCGCGGGGTGAGCGGCTGCTGCTGCGCTCCGGCAGCAACGCGGCGCCGGATGCCAGTGGTTCGGACCAATGACGGTACGAAAGCGACACGGGGAGAGCGCGCCGACGGGCCTGTGACGTGTCCGTACGGGGGTGTGGGCGCTGCGGCGGGGGCGGTGTCCTCGCGGCGCCCTCCCGGGGCGCGGCAGGCCTTCCCGCGGTGCCCGGCCGGTCCTCCGGACGCGGGCATGGAAGCGCCCGGTCGCTGGCGACGGGGGATGCACCAGCGACCGGGCTTTTAGAACCGTAACAAGAGATCCGCGGTTCGCAAATTCGATCGTGGAATTCCGGACGCGTATTTACCGGTCGGTGCGAGGAGTTGTGACCAGAGTCACGCCCGGCGCCCCGATCCGCGCCCCGCGGACCGCGGTCAGCTCAGCGTCACCTGACGGTTGGTGAGGCCGCCGCGGGCCCGGCGCTCCTCCGGCGTCAGCGGGGCGTCCGTGGCGAGCGCGGCGGCGAGCCGCTCCCCGAAGGCGGCGGCCGGCTTGGCCACGTCGTCGGCGCCCATTCCGGAGGGCAGGTCCCAGACCGGCACGACCAGGCCGTGGGCGCGGAACGAACCGACCAGACGGGTGCCTTCGCCGAGCGCGGACGTACCGGCCGCGTGCAGCCGCGACAGGGCGTCCAGCAGCTTCTCCTCCGGGTGGGCCATCACCCAGCGCAGGTGGTTCTTCTCGGGTGTCTCGCACCAGTAGGCGCCCTCCAGGCCGGCCAGCCGCGCGGTCGGGATGGCCGCGGCGTTCGCCCGCTCCAGGGAGGCGGCGACCTCGCCCGTCGCGTTCTCGGCGTCCTCCACCCAGAACTCGAAGCCGGTGTGCACCTGCGGCTCGAAGGGGGCGGCCGGGTCCAGCAGGTCCTGGAGGCGCGGGCCGTCCGCGGCCGCGCGCTCGGCGGCGACCGGGGTGCCGGGCTCGGCGGCCAGCGCGCGCCGCAGGGTGTCGGCGAGGTCGCGGCTGAGGTCACCCGAAGCGGTGTCGTTCTGCAGGCCGAGCAGCACGGCGCCGTTGTCGCGGCGCAACGCGGGCCAGGCCATCGGCAGGACGGTCGCCAGCGTCACCGAGGGGACGCCTTCGGGCAGCCCGTCCTTGAGCTTCAACTCGACCGTGGCGGCGGGCACCAGCTCGCGCAGCGCCACCCAGTCGCACTCGCCCTGGAGGCCCTCGAAGGGGCGGTGGACCAGCTCGGTCGCGGCGTGCGCCGCGGTCCGGCCGTGGCACGCCTTGTAGCGGCGGCCCGAGCCACAGGGGCAGGGCTCGCGCGCCCCGACGACGGGGATCTCGCCGTCCTTGATCTGCGGTGCTGCGGCCTTGGTCTGGGGACGGCGCTTCTTGGCCATGGCGAGGCGTTCTCCTGGTCGATCCTGGGCGTACGGACGCGTTTCGGCGCGAGCCTAGACGACTGTGCCCCGCACCGCGCCGAGCGCTGCGGCCCTCGGCCGCGGCGCCCGGCCGCCGCGGCCGGACGCGCCGTCCACCGCCCGCGACCGCGCCGGCCAACGGATGTGGTCCTCCGCCCCGCTCGCCGCCGTACGCCCGGGGCGCCGCACCGGCCGGCTGCTGTACGGCGCCGGGGCCACGGGCGCCCTGCCGCGTGCGTAGGCGGACCTGTGTGCCCCCGGAAGGAGGGCGGGCGCCTGGAAGCGCCGCATGGGCCCGCAGGCCCGGTGGGCGGCCGTACGACGGCGTCTGCCGGTGCTCCCGGGGCCGCCGCTACACCGGCTCGTCGAAGTCCGCGAAGGCCGGTTCGCCGATGAGGGTCGGCTCCCCGGCGGGCTCCGGCGTGCGCACGGGCCGGGCCAGGCCGGAAGCGGGGTCCGGGGCAAGGGCGTTCGGCAGCCCCGCGCGTATTCCGGCGGACAGCTCGGCGCTCAGGTCCGACGGTAGGTCAACGCGCGTAGCGAACGTGTCGCGGAGGCCGTGCAAGGTGAGCAGGGCCCAGACGGTCACTTCGTCCTCCGCGTCCCGCACGCCCCATTCCTTGGCGAGGGACCGGATGATCGCGAGCCCGCGGCCGCCCTTGGCGGTGACCGAGGGAGTGGCCGGAAGCGGCCGGGTCGCGCCGCCGCCGTCCGTGACCGAGATGGTCAACTGGCCGTGCGCGTCGATCCGCCACGCCGCCCGTACCGTGTCCGGCGCCGCGTCGCGGGCGCCCGGGGTCCCCAGCGCGCGGACCGGGCGGGCGTGCCGGCACGCGTTGCTCAGCAGTTCGGAGAGGATCAGCACCGCGTCGTCGACCACTGTGTCCTGAACCCCACTTGCCAGCAGTTCGTCCCGCATGCGTCGCCTGGCCGAACCGACCCCCGCCGGACCATGGGGAACGGCCATGACCGACGCCGTCGGCACCTCTTGTGCCACCATCAACGCCACCCCCGAGACCTCCTTTGCCCCACGCCACGGGATGAATGCCCCAATGGCCTGGACCGGAAACCGGCCAACACCCGTGCGGTGACGCACTCGTCACGATCGAATACGGGTCGAATGCGCCGGAGCACTCCCTGTGACAGTCGCTACGGCAGGCCCAGTTGGGTCCGTACCTGTTTGGGGCGGTTGGTAATGATTGCGTCCACTCCCAGGCGTTGACACAAGTCGACATCCGCCTCGTCGTTCACGGTCCAGACGTGCACCTGGTGGCCCGCGCGGTGCGCCCTGGCGACGTACTCGGGGTGGGCGCGCAGGATCCGGACGCCGGGCCCGGCGATGCCCACACCGGGCGGCAGCCGGCCGTCGCGGTGGCGCGGCGTCAGGAACTGCATGAGGTAGACACCAGGGATGTCGGGGGCCGCGGCCCGTACCCGGTGCAGCGACCGGGCCGAGAAACTCATCACCCGGACCGGCGGCGGACCCGCGTCCGACGCCTTGGTGTGGCCGAATCTCTCCAGTAGTGCGACCAGCCGCTCCTCCACCTGGCCGGCCCAGCGGGTGGGGTGCTTGGTCTCGATGGCCAGTTCGACGCGGCGGCCCGCGTCGGCGACGAGTTCGAGGAGCCGCTCCAGGGTCAGGACGGACGTGCGCTCCGGGTCCTCGTGCTGGCGGTCCGGCGCCTCGTCCGCCGCGTCCTCGCCCTCCTTCCAGGAGCCGAAGTCCAGGGCGGTGAGATCGGCCAGCTCCAGGGCGGAGACGGCGCCGCGTCCGTTGGAGGTGCGGTTGACCCGGCGGTCGTGTACGCAGACGAGGTGGCCGTCGGCGGTGAGCCGTACGTCGCACTCCAGTGCGTCGGCACCGTCCTCGATCGCCCGGCGGTAAGCGGCCAAAGTGTGTTCCGGTGCGTCCTCGGACGCGCCACGATGGGCTACGACGGAAATAGGGGAAGGCCCCGGGGTGTCGTCCCGGAGCGGGCGCGCGGTGGTCACCGGGTTATCGTGCCATCGCTCGCGGGCCCGGTGCCCTGTGCCCCACCTGATCCGCATAAGATCGGATACGTCGTTTTCGCCCGGCATAAAGGATGGGGAGATAGTCACAGCCTTGGCTTACGGCGCCCTGACGCGTGGTGGGAAAGGCTTGCACCCGTGACAGTCACCGGTACCACCTGTCCCTCGCCCGTACGCCAGGGTCCGACGCCGCAACCTGAACACCAACCCGCATCCTGAAGGGGAGGCCGGGCCGTGGCCCGGCACCGTCGCGAAGCTGAGGAGAGAGCCGTGAGCACCGAGAACGAGGGCGCCGCCGTCCCGCCGGAGGCCCAGCCGCCGACTGCGCCCCAGGCGTCGGACAGCGCACCCGAGTCCGGTGCGCCGGCTCCGCACGGCCCCGGCGCACCGGGCGCGCCGGACGAGCCGGAAGCGGCCCAGGCGCCCGCTTCCGCGCCCGCCGCCACGCCGCCGTCCGCCGGCTCCGCGCCGTCCGCGCCCCCGCCGCCGGAGTTCGCTCCGACGGCCGGGCAGGCGGGCCCGCAGCTCACGAAGCCCGAGCAGCCGGCGCACCCGCACCAGGCGGACCCCGCCCAGTCGCACGCGGGCGGCACGGGCGCGCCCCACCAGGCCGCGCCGCCTCCGTACGCGACGGCGGCGCACGGTGCCTCCGCCGGCGGCTGGGGCAGCCCCCCGCCGCCCGGATACGGAGGCGGTCCGGGCGACGTGTGGGGCGCCCCGGGCGCGCCCGCGCCCAAGAAGCGGCGCAACGGCGGCCTGATCGCGGCCGTCCTCGTGGCCGCGCTGGTGGCCGGCGGCATCGGCGGCGGCATCGGCTTCTGGGCAGCCAACCGGAACGACACCAGCTCCACCACGGTCTCCGCCTCCGGCGACCCCGAGGCGCTCAACCGCAAGCCCACCTCCGTCTCCGGGATAGCGCAGAAGGCGCTGCCGAGCGTCGTGACGATCGAGGCACAGGGCGCGACCGGCGAAGGCGGCACCGGCACCGGCTTCGTCTACGACAAGCAGGGCCACATCCTCACCAACAACCACGTCGTCGCCAGCGCCGCCCAGGGCGGCAAGCTGACCGCGACGTTCTCCAACGGCAAGAAGTACGACGCCGAGGTCATCGGCCGGGCCCAGGGCTACGACGTCGCCGTCGTCAAGCTCAAGAACCCCGCCGACGCCGACCTCGTACCGCTGCCGCTCGGCAAGTCGGCAAACGTCCAGGTGGGCGACGCGACGATCGCCATCGGCGCGCCCTTCGGCCTCTCCGGCACCGTCACGACCGGCATCATCAGCGCCAAGAACCGCCCGGTCGCCTCCAGCGACGGCGGCGGCGCCAGCCCCTCGTACATGAGCGCCCTCCAGACGGACGCCTCGATCAACCCGGGCAACTCCGGCGGCCCCCTGATGGACGCCACCGGCAGCGTCATCGGGATCAACTCGGCCATCCAGTCGGCGGGCAACGGCGGTGGCTTCGGCGGCGAGAGCAAGCAGTCCGGCAGCATCGGCCTGGGCTTCGCCATCCCGATCGACCAGGCCAAGCGCGTGGCGAACGACCTGATCAAGAAGGGTCAGCCGGTCTATCCCCAGATCGGCGCCCAGGTTCTGATGCGCGACACGGGCGACGGCGCGACCATCGCCCAGGACGGCATCGGCGGCTCGCCCGCGATCACCCCGAACGGCCCCGCCGACAAGGCCGGCCTGAAGCCCGGCGACGTCATCACCAAGCTGGACGACACGATCGTCGACAGCGGCCCGACCCTGATCAGCACGATCTACCAGCACCAGCCGGGCGACAAGGTGAAGCTCACCTTCACGCGCGGTGGCAAGGAGCAGACCGCCCAGGTGACCCTGGGCCAGCGCACGGGCGACAAGTGACGCGCTAGTCTGATCCCCGCGCCACCGGCCACCGGTGCCGCGGGGAGGTATGCCCGAGCGGCCTAAGGGAACAGTCTTGAAAACTGTCGTGAGGTAACCCCTCACCGTGGGTTCAAATCCCACTGCCTCCGCCGAAGCGCTGATACCGCGCCCGAGAGGGGCACCCGGTTCGTCCGGGTGCCCCTCTCGGCGTTCCCGGGTCGGCCGCTGCGGGTCACGGGCGGGCCGGTGGTGGTCACGGGCGGTGGATGCAGGCCGCCAGTGGGGCGTGGGCCTTCCAGCCGAGGGATTCGTACAGGGCGCGGCCCTCGTCGGTGGCGCCCAGGATGCCGAGGGCGGAGCCTTCGTCCAGGGCGTGGTCGGTGAGGGTGTGCATGACGTGGCGGCCCAGGCCGCGGCGGCGGTGGGCCGGTTCGGTGCTGACCTGGTCGATGACCGTGGCGTGGCCGATGACGGCCGCCTGGCCTTTTGCGGCGGGCTCGCCCGTCGGGGCGTGGACCTGTACGTAGGTGACGCCTTCGCGGGTCTGCGTGGTGGTGGTGTAGCCGTCGGGGAGGGCCGGGCGGTGCGCGGTTCGTAGGTCCACGGCCATGAGGTGCCCGGTCTCTGCCCTGTCGACCACCCAGCCCTCGGGCAGCCACGGTTCGACGACGTCCGGCTCCAGGGGCACCTTGAGCCAGGTGCGCGGCACGGTCACCGCGGTGGTGGCGGCCGCGCGTACCGAGGGCTCGTCCGGTTCGGGCAGTACATGGCGGCCCGCCTGGTGGGGCAGGCCCACTTCGATGTGCAGGCCCCATGGCTGTTCGGTCGGTCGGGGCGTGCGGCGTGACACGGCCCAGCCGGCCACCCAGGTCCTGACGAGTTCCGGAAGCATCGAGCTCTCCCCCGCGTAAAGGTAAGTGGTGAAGCTGCTGAGTGGAGATTACTCGGCGGGTGAGGGGAGGGGCATCCGGTTTCTGTGGGGCGGGTGGTGCCGGGGTCAACGGCGGGCGGCCGAGGCGATGGTGGCGCGGGCTTCGCGTTCGGTGAGACCCGTGTCGAGGGCGGCGGTGGTGAGGGCGGTGGCCATCTCCTGGCCCAGGCCCGACTCGTAGGCGCGGCAGGCTGCCCAGAAGAGGCGGGCGTTGCGCTGGCCGTCGGGAGAGGTGCGGACGAAGCGGAGGAGGGCGGGGGCGGGGTGAGGAGGAGGGGCGGGGGACGGCTTGGGCTGGTGAGAGGTGGGTGGCAGGCGGTGTAGGAGGGAGAGGAGCGCGGGCGGGGCCGGGGCGGGGGTCCGCGGGGTGCCGGGGACGAGGTGGTAACGGCCGCGGGAGGTCAGGGAGCCGGGGCCGACCAGGTAGCCGCCGGTGCCGCGGATGTCGATTCCCGGGGCGAGGCGGCCGGCGGAGTTCGGTACGGGCGGGGCGGGCGGGCCCGAGAAGTAGAGGTGGCGGCCGCCGCTGGGGGTGCGGACCGTGACGGTGGGCGGCAGCGCGAAGTGGTGCCCGGCGGCGAGGAGTCGCAGTGCCGTCAGGCCGTCGGCGCCGTGTTTGGTGTCCAGGTCGATGCCGATGAGGTGGTGCGGGGCCACTCCGCAGGCGATGCCGTACGCGGTGGCCCAGGGCGCGGCGGCGAAGAGGCGGCGCACGGCGAGCGGGTCCGGCGTCGCGTCGTGGATGCCGTGGCCGGGGCGGCCGCAGGCGCCGTGGCAGGGGGACGGGGCCGGGGCGGCGTGGTGCGGGGAGCGGACGGCGGGCAGTTTGGCGCGGGTCAGCGGGATGACGGAGTGGCCGCGGCCGGCCGCTACGAGGGCGTGGGTCAGGGCGGTGGCGTGGGGAGAGGCCATGGAGCTATTTTCGTATGGGCGTTCGAATTAAGGAAGAGGGTCCGGTGCCCCGGGCGAGGTGGGGCGGGCTCGCCGCTTGACAGCGCGCGTCTCCTGACGGACAGTCAGGAACCTTCCCTGGCAACCGTGGAGGGGGCGGCGGGCGTGGCCGGCGAGGACGAGGGACACGACGAGCTGTACGAACGGCTGAAGGCCTTCGAGGGCCGGGCCGCCGTGACGGCGGGCGAGGGCAAGGACCCCGTCAACGAGCCCATGATCCGCCACTGGTGCGAGGCCATGGGCGACACCAACCCCGCTTACCGGGGGCCCGGAGCCGTCGCCCCGCCGACGATGTTGCAGGCGTGGACGATGGGCGGCCTCTCCGGCCACCCGGGCCGCTCCGCCGCGTACGACGCGCTGTTCGCCCTGCTGGACGGGGCCGGTTGCACCGCGGTCGTGGCGACCGACTGCGAGCAGGAGTACCTGCGCCCGCTGCGGCCCGGCGACCGGATCACCTTCGACGCCGTCATCGAGGCGGTGTCGCGGCGCAAGACGACGAAGCTGGGGACCGGGTACTTCGTCACGACGCGCATGGACGTACGGGCGGACGGCGAACCGGCCGGGACGCACCGGTTCCGGATCCTCAAGTACGCGCCCGCGAGGCGGCCGGACGGGGTGGCGGCGGGCCGTACGGCAGCGGCCCGGGACAGGGCCGGTGGCGTGCGTCCCCGGCCCGTGGTCAACCGCGACAACGCCGGTTTCTGGGCCGGGGTCGCCGGGCACCGGCTGCTCATCCAGCGCTGCACGGACTGCGCGACGCTGCGTTTCCCCTGGCTGCCGGGGTGCAACCGCTGCGGCGGCGCGGGCTGGGACACCGTGGAGGCCGCCGGTACCGGCACGGTGTTCTCGTACGTCGTGATGCACCACCCGCCCTTCCCGGCCTTCGACCCGCCGTACGCGGTCGGGCTGATCGAACTCACCGAAGGAGTACGGATGGTGGCAGGCGTCGTCGGGGTGCCGCCCGGGAAGGTGCGCATCGGAATGCCCGTACGACTGGAGTTCCGCGCCGTGGACGAGGACCTGGTGCTGCCCGTCTTCAACGGCGGCGGGGGGCGGGCATGAGGACCGGCGACGAGCTGCCGCCGCTGACCGTCCCCGTCACCCGCACCCTCATCGTCGCCGGGGCGGTCGCCTCCCGCGACTACCAGGACGTGCACCACGACGCCGAGGCGGCCAGGGCGAAGGGCGCCCCGGACGTCTTCATGAACATCCTGACGACGAACGGCCTCGTGGGCCGCTACGTCACGGACCACTTCGGCCCGCATGCCGTGCTGCGCAAGGTCGCGATCCGCCTCGGTGCCCCCAACTACCCGGGCGACGAGCTGGAGCTGACCGGGACGGTCACCTCGCTGGCCGGCGGCACGGCGCAGGTGCGGGTCGTGGGCACCAACCGGCTCGGCCGCCACGTCACCGGCGCCGTCACCGTCACCGTGCCGGGCCTTCCGGGGCCGCCGGGCACGGAAGGCCCGCGGGGCCCGGAGTACGGGGAGGCCACGCCGTGAGCCTGCGCCGCGCGGACACGCTCGGCGGCCGGGCCGCCATCGCCGGCATCGGGGCGACCGAGTTCTCCAAGGATTCGGGGCGCAGCGAACTGAAGCTGGCCGTCGAAGCCGTACGGGCCGCCCTCGACGACGCCGGCCTGGGACCGGACGACGTGGACGGCCTGGTCACCTTCACGATGGACACCAGCCCCGAGATCACCGTCGCCCAGGCGGCCGGCATCGGCGAGCTGTCCTTCTTCTCCCGCGTCCACTACGGCGGCGGCGCGGCCTGCGCGACCGTCCAGCAGGCGGCCCTCGCGGTGGCGTCCGGGATCGCCGAAGTGGTGGTCTGCTACCGGGCGTTCAACGAGCGCTCCGGCCGCCGTTTCGGCTCCGGCGTGCAGCGGCGCGAACCGTCCGCCGAGGGCGCGGCGCTCGGCTGGAACCTGCCCGCCGGGCTGCTGACCCCCGCCTCCTGGGTCGCCATGGCCGCTCAGCGGTACCTGTACGCGTACGGGCTCACCCCGGACGTGTTCGGGCAGGTCGCGGTCGCAGGCCGGCGGTACGCGGCGCGCAACCCCGCCGCGTACTTCCACGGCAGGCCGATCACCCTCGCCGACCACGCCGCCTCCCGCTGGATCGTGGAGCCGCTGCGGCTGCTGGACTGCTGCCAGGAGACGGACGGCGGGCAGGCCCTCGTGGTGACCTCGCTCGAACGGGCCCGTGACCTGCCGAAGGCGCCCGCGGTGATCACCGCCGCCGCGCAGGGCGCGGGCCGCGCCCAGGAGCAGATGACCAGCTTCTACCGGGACGGCCTGACCGGGCTGCCGGAGTCGGCCGTGGTGGCGCGGCAGCTGTGGCGTACGAGCGGGCTGCGGCCGGCGGACATCGACGTCGGCATCCTCTACGACCACTTCACCCCGTTCGTGCTGATGCAGCTGGAGGAGTTCGGCTTCTGCGGGCCGGGCGAGGCGGCGGATTTCACGGCCGAGGGGGTGCTGCCGCTCAACACGCACGGCGGACAGCTGGGCGAGGCGTACCTGCACGGCATGAACGGCATCGCGGAGGCGGTGCGGCAGGTGCGCGGCAGCTCCGTCAACCAGGTGCCGGGGGCCGCCCGCGTACTGGTCACCGCCGGTACGGGCGTACCGACGTCCGGACTGGTGCTCACCGCGGACGGTTGAGAGGCGGTGTCCGCAGCCGCGCGTCCACGGCCCGCCCAGCCGTTTCGCACGCCCCTGCGATGAGGCCCCCAGACGGCTGAATGCGCGCGGCGGCGGGCGTGTCCGGCGGACCGCGCCCCTTGACCGGTCTTTGACTCCCGGTATGGGATCGACAAAGAAGATCATCCGACGGAGCGCCCCGCGCCCCACCGCCTTGCTCACGGCCCTGCTCACAGCCCTGCTCGGCCTGCTGGCCACCCTCCTGGCCCCGGCCGCCGGAGCGGAACCCGACCGGACCGGGCCGCGCGGCCCGAACGTGTTCCAGGGCTGGGCGTTCGACACCTGCAAGGCGCCTTCGCTGAGCACCCTGCAAGCGTGGAAGCACTCCAAGTACCGCGGCATCGGCATCTACTTCGGCGGCCGCGGCCGGGCCTGCCCCAACCAGCCGAACCTGACCCCCGGCTGGGTGCGCTCCGCCCACCGCGCGGGCTGGCGGATGCTGCCGCTCTACGTCGGCTCGCAGGCGCCCTGCGTCGTCAACAAGCACAAGCGCAAGATCACCATCGGCAGCAACCCGTCCCAGGTGGGCGCGAGCGAGGGCCGGGACGCGGTGCGGCGGGCCCAGGCGCTGGGGATCGCCCCGGACAGCGCGCTGTACCTGGACATGGAGGCGTACAGCCTGGGCAGCGCTTCCTGCACCGGCAGGACGCTGAGCTACATCACCGCCTGGAACCGTGAGGTCGCCGGCCAGGGCTATGTGCCCGGCTTCTACAGCAGCGCCGACTCCGGTGTGCGGCACATGGAGCGGGCGCGGCAGGCGGGTACCCGGGACCTGCCGTCGGTGATGTGGTTCGCGCGCTGGCACACCAAGCCGAATCTGTACGGCGAGCCCGAGCTGTCCAGCCAGGCGTGGCGCCCGCACCGCCGGATCCACCAGTACGCGGGCAACGTCCCCGAGACGCACGGCGGGCACCGGCTGGTCATCGACCGGAACCAGGTGGACGCGCCGGTCGCGGTGATCCGGTAGGAACCTCAGGACAGGGGTCCCGGCCTGGCCGTAAGTCGGGACGGGACCCTGACGGGGAGGGGCGGCCGTCCGCCTTTAGGAGGTGGGGACAGCCCCAGCCGTACAACTTGAGAGGGAGGGGGCTTCGGCACCTGGGGGCGATCCGTGGTGGTGCCCCACGCTTCTAGCGTTGGAGCATGACCACGCCAGTGTGCACCAGCGCTTCCAGCGCCGCTGTGTTCCCGTCGTTCTCTTCGTACGTACGGGCCCGCGGGCCGGTGCTGCTGCGGACCGCCCGCTCGCTCACCGCCAACCCGAGCGACGCGGAGGACCTGCTGCAGACCGCGCTGACCAAGACGTTCGTGGCGTGGGAGCGGATCGAGGACCACCGGGCGCTGGACGGCTACGTACGCCGCGCCCTGCTGAACACCCGCACCTCGCAGTGGCGCAAGCGCAAGGTCGACGAGTTCGCCTGCGAGGAGATACCCGAGCCGGACCCGCTGCCGGCGCCCGACCCGGCCGAGGCCCAGGTGCTGCGGGACGCGATGTGGCGGGCGGTGCTGCGGCTGCCGGCGCGGCAGCGGGCCATGGTCGTGCTGCGGTACTACGAGGACCTGAGCGAGGCGCAGACGGCGGAGGTGCTGGGGGTCTCGGTCGGCACGGTCAAGAGCGCGGTCTCCCGCGCCCTGGCCAAGCTCCGCGAGGACCCGGAACTGGCCGTCGCGGCGTAGGCCGCGGAGCCGGCCTCTCGCGGCGCGGGCCTCACAGCAGCCGGACCGCGTCGCCCTGCCGGATCCGTCCCGGCCGTACGACCTGCGCGTACACCCCCGCGCACGGCTGCGGGCCCATCCCTTCCATCGGCACCACCCGGTTGTGCCGTGCGGGCACCCGTAGCGCGTCGGGGTCGCGCGGCAGCCCGCCGTGCTCCAGCGTCGGCACGGCGCAGCGCGGCGTGCGGGCCACGACCCGGAGGGTGAGGTCGTCGCCGATGCGCAGTTCGCGTCCCGGCCAGTCGTTCTCCACGAAGCCGGCGGCCTCGGTGCGGATGACGATGTTGGGGCGGTAGCGCTCCGCCTCGACGGTGGTGGCCCGCGGGCCGAGTTCGGTGATCCGGTCCAGCGTGGCGCGGGTGATCAGGTGCAGCGGGGCGAAGTCGAAGAAGGTGCCCGCGGGGGATTGCGAGCCGATCTCCAGCGTCTCCTGGCCCACCTCGGCCGCCGGCCCCGCGTCCAGCACCTCTTCGGGGCGGGAGCGTTCCAGGGTGGCGCCCTCGGGCGGCGTGCCGGTCAGGGTGACGGGCTGCCCGAGGTGGGCGGAGAGCGTCTTGTCGACGTGCGCGTCGGTGGAGCGCACGGTCCGTCCCGAGGGGAGCGTGATGCGTACGGCGCCGTCGATGACCTCGGCGCGCAACTTCAGCAAGTCGCGCCACAATCGCGGGTTCTTGGCGCTTGCGACCTGGCCCGATGTGCGGTGCACCAGTGCCAGCGCCCGGTCCCCCGCCAGCCCCTCGGCGCCCGCCTCGGCGTCCGGAACCTCCTCGCCGAGCAGCGATTTCACCGGATACCGCCACAGCGTGGTCACCGTTCCCACCATCGTCCCCATACCTCCAGGCTGCCACGACCGTAGTGTCCGAGACTCCTGATTTCTCCGTGCGGGGGTGACATACCGCGTGGTACGGCGACAGAATCGGCGCGCAACCCTACCCGCGCGTAACCCGGTCCTTCGGGAGGCCCCCCGGTGCTGAGCACGATGCAGGACGTACCGCTGACAGTGACCCGCATTCTTGAGCACGGGGCGGTGGTGCACGGCTCCGCCGAGGTGGTGACGTGGACCGGGGACGCGGCGGGACCGCACCGGCGCACCTACCGGGACGTGGGGCTGCGCTGCGCCCAGCTGGCCCACGCGCTCCGCGACGAACTGGGCGTCCGGGGCGACGAACGTGTCGCCACCCTTATGTGGAACAACGCCGAGCACGTGGAGGCGTACCTCGCCATTCCCTCCATGGGCGCGGTGCTGCACACCCTCAACCTGCGGCTGCCGGTCGAACAACTGGTGTGGATCGTCAACCACGCGGCGGACCGGGTCGTCCTGGTCAACGGCAGCCTGCTGCCGCTGCTGGCGCCGCTGCTGCCGCATCTGCCCACGGTCGAGCACGTCGTCGTCTCCGGCGCCGGCGACCGCTCCGTACTGGAAGGCAGCGGCGCACACGTCCACGAGTACGAGGAACTGCTCGCCGGCCGCTCCCAGCGCTACGACTGGCCGGAGATCGACGAGCGGCAGGCCGCCGCGCTCTGCTACACCTCCGGCACGACCGGCGACCCCAAGGGCGTGGCCTACAGCCACCGCTCGCTCTACCTGCACTCGATGCAGGTCAACAACGCCGAGGCGTTCGCACTGGGCGCACAGGACATCGCGCTGCCCGTGGTGCCCATGTTCCACGTCAACGCCTGGGGCCTGCCGCACGCCTCGTTCATGGCGGGCGCCTCGCTGCTGATGCCGGACCGCTTCCTGCAGCCCGCGCCGCTCGCCGAGATGATCGAGACGGTACGGCCGACCATCGCCGCCGCCGTGCCCACCATCTGGCAGGGCCTGCTCGGCGAGCTGGACGCCACCAAGCGCGACGTGACGTCGCTGCGCAACGTCGTCATCGGCGGTTCCGCGTGTCCCCCCACCCTGATGCGCGCCTTCGAGGAGCGCCACGGGCTGCGCGTGGTGCACGCCTGGGGCATGACCGAGACCTCGCCGCTCGGCTCGGTCTCGCACCCGCCGGCCGGCGTGCGCGGCGAGGAGGAGTGGGCCTACCGCGCGACGCAGGGCCGCTTCCCGGCCTCCGTGGAGGCCCGGCTGATCGGCCCCGGCGGCGAGCACCTGCCGTGGGACGGGGAGTCGGCGGGCGAGCTGGAGGTGCGCGGGCCGTGGATCGCGGGCGCGTACTACGGCGGCGCGGACGGCGCCGACCTGCGCCCCGAGGACAAGTTCAGCCCCGACGGCTGGCTGCGCACCGGCGACGTCGGCACCATCACGCCGGACGGCTACCTGACCCTGACCGACCGGGCCAAGGACGTCATCAAGTCGGGCGGCGAGTGGATCTCCTCGGTGGAGCTGGAGAACCACCTGATGGCGCACCCGGAGATCGCGGAGGCGGCCGTGGTGGCCGTACCGGACGACAAGTGGGGCGAACGCCCGCTGGCCGCCGTGGTCCTGCGGGACGGCGCGAGCGCCGGGTTCGAGGAGCTGCGGGCCTTCCTCGGCGAGCGGGTGGCGCGCTGGCAGCTGCCGGAGCGGTGGACGGCGGTGGCGGCCGTACCGAAGACGAGCGTCGGCAAGTTCGACAAGAAGGTGCTGCGCAAGCAGTACGCGGACGGGGAGCTGACGGTCACGCGCGTGGGCTGAGCCCGGCGGCGCGGGGACATCCGGGAGGGGCTGTCCGCGCGGGCGGCCCCTCCCGGTCGCTCAGTTCGTACCGATCTTGGCGAGCAGGTCGACGATCCGGGACTGCACCTCCGCGCTCGTCGAGCGCTCCGCCAGGAAGAGCACGGTCTCGCCCGCCGCGAGCCGCGGCAGCTGGGCCGGGTCCAGGTCGGCCGAGGTGTAGACGACCAGCGGGGTGCGGTTGAGCAGGCCGTTCGAGCGCAGCCAGTCGACGATCCCGGCCCGGCGGCGGCGCACCTGCATCAGGTCCATCACCACCAGGTTCGGCGGGGTCTGCGCGGCCAGCGTGACCGCGTCCGCGTCCGTCGCGGCCCGCGCGACCTGCATCCCGCGCCGCTCCAGCGACGCCGTCAGCGCGCCCGCGACGGCGTCGTTCTCCTCGGTCAGCAGGACGCGCGGCGGGTGCTGTTCGCTGTCGCGCGGGGCGAGCGCCTTCAGGAGCACGGCCGGGTCGGCGCCGTACGCGGCCTCCCGGGTCGCCTGCCCGAGCCCCGCGGTCACCAGGACCGGCACCTCGGCCGCCACCGCCGCCGTACGCAGCGACTGGAGGGCGGTACGGGTGATCGGCCCGGTCAGCGGGTCGACGAACAGCGCCGCCGGATACGCGGCGATCTGCGCGTCCACCTCCTCACGGGAGTTGACGATCACCGGGCGGTAGCCGCGGTCGCTCAGCGCCTGCTGGGTGGAGACGTCGGGGGCGGGCCACACCAGCAGCCGGCGCGGATTGTCCAGCGGCTCCGGCGGCAGCTCGTCGTCCATCGGCTGCGGCGGGTGCTCCGTCACCTCGACGGCGCCGTTCGGGCCGTCCAGCGGCTCGGGGCCCTCGCTGCCCTCGTCGGGCGCGGAGACCGCGAAGGCGCGCCCCTCGGAGCTGTTCAACAGGTGCTGCTGCGGTTGCTGTTGCGCCTGGCCGGGCGCGTGGCCGCCGGGCTGCGGGTGCGGGCGGGCCTCGGCGAGCGCCGCGTCGGACGCGGCCGTACGCTCCGCCTCCTGCGGCTGGGCCAGCTTGCGCCGGCGGCCCGAACCGGCCGCGGGGGTGCCGGCGGCCGGGCCCCCGGGTGCGGCCTGGCTGCCGGGTGCGGCCTGGTGCTGCTGGTCGGCCGGCTGCTGCGAGAACGGCACGCCCTGCCCGAGCGTGCGCACGCTGAACGCGCGCCCGTGGGAGTGGCCCGCTGCGGGGCCGCCGGCCGTGTCGTCGTCCTCGGCCGCCTCGGGGGAAGCGGGCGCGGGCTGCGGCTGCCGGGGAGCTGCCGGGGCCTGTGCGGGCCCCTGGGCGCCGCCGGGACCGTCGGCTGCCGTGCCGGTACCGGCCGCTTCGGCGGGCCCGGTGGCGGGCTGCCGGGCCTGCTCCGCCTCCACCGGGCTGGGACGGCCGCGCCGCCGACCGGTCGGTGCGGGCGGCACGTCGGCGGCCGCCGGAGCGGCCTCGGCGCCTGCCGTGGGCCCGCCCTCGGCAGGGTGTGCCACCAGGCCCTCGGGCCCGGCCACGAACGTGCCCGTCGACTCGGAGTCGGCCATCGCGGCCGCCGCCCGCTCCTCGGCAGCGGCCCGCCGCGCGCGGCGCCGTCCGGTCGGTTCGGGACCCCAGCCGCCCTCGGGGGCGGCCGGGTCGTGCGCGCCCGCGTCCTCCGCCGTACCCGGGTGCGCCCGGCGGCGGCCCGTACCCGTGTTCTCCTGCGCGTCCGCGGCCTGCCCCGACGCCTGTCCCGGCACGGTCGGCCGCGCGGGCAGGGGGGACTGCGGAAGCTGGTCGGCGGCCGCCGGCGGCAGCGCGAAGGCCGAGTGCCGGTGGGGTGCCGGGGCCTGCTGCTGGTCCGGTACCGGCCGTTCGGCCGTGTCGGCCAGCGCCCGGCGCGCCCGCCGCCCGGACGGCGGCACCTGGCCCTGGGGGGCCTGCCCCTGCGCGGCGCTCGCGAGCGCCGGGAGCGCGGGCCGCGCGGCGTTCTCCGGTACGTCCTGCGCTACGTCCGGCCGCCGGCCACCGGGCGGTACGACCTCGGCCCCCGCCATGCCCTGCGGCATCCCGGACGCGCCCGGGGCCCCCGGCTCCGCGCCCGGACGCCCGCCGCCCGGGCCGCTGCCGCCGGAACCCGGCCCCTGCGCATCCGCTTCACTACGGGCCCGGGGCACCTGGCCGCTGCCGTTACCGGCCGCGGCGGCGGGGCCCCCGCCCGGCTGCTGCTGGGCCGGCACGTCCGCCCGGCGCGCACGCCGGCGCCCGGTCGGCGTGTCCTCGGCCGCGCCACCGTCCGTACCGCCGTCCGGCGCACCGGCCCCACCGGCCCCGGCCGCCGCACGCACACCGGCACCGGCGGGGCGTGCCCCGGCGTCCCCCTGCGTCTGCGTCCCCCGGGCCCGCTCGGCGGGCACCGGCATCACGGTCGTCTCGTTGCCCGTCGCCTCGCGCGCCCGGTCGGCGCCCGCGGCACCGGCCACCGGCGCGCCACCGGCCGAGACCGGCACTTCGAGCACGTACGCGCTGCCGCCCGCGCCCGGCACCTGGTGCGTCTGGAGCACACCGCCGTGCTGCCGCACGATGCCGCGCACGATGGGCGCGTGGACCGGGTTGCCGCCGCCGTACGGGCCGCGCACCTCGATCCGTACGACCTCACCGCGCTGCGCGGCGGCCACCACGATCGTCGAGTCCCCGGAAGCGGCGGCCGTACCGTCCTCGGCGCCGCCCGCCGCCTTGCCCGTGGCGTCCACGCCCGCCACGTCCGCGATCAGGTGCGACAGGGCCTGGGCGAGCCGGGCCGCGTCCACCTCGGCGTCGATCGGCGGCGCGTGCACGGCGAACTGCGCGCGCCCGGGGCCGATCAGCTCGATCGCGCCCTCGACACCGGCCGCCACCACCCCGTCGAGCGACACCTTCGCCCGGTCGAGGCGCTCACCGCCCGCGTCCAGCCGCTGGTAGCTCAGCACGTTGTCGACCAGCGTCGTCATCCGCGCGTACCCGGCGGCCAGGTGGTGCAGGATCTGGTTCGCCTCCGGCCACAGCTGCCCGGCCGGGTCGGCGGCGAGCGTGCCCAGCTCGGCCTTCAGCTCCTCCAGCGGCCCGCGCAGCGACTGGTCCAGCACGGCCAGCAGCTGCGAGTGGCGCGCCGCCAGCGCGTCGTACGGACGCCGGTCGGTGAACGTCATCACCGCGCCGACGAGCTGGTCGCCGTCGCGTACCGGCGCGGTCGTCAGGTCCACCGGGACCGACCGCCCGTCCTTGGCCCACAGCGCCTGCCCCCGCACCCGGTGCTTGCGCCCGGACCGCAGGGAGTCGGCGAGCGGCGTCTCCTCCCAGGGCAGCGGCGTGCCGTCCGCCCGCGAGTGGTGGATCAGCGGGTGCAGCTCCTTGCCGCCCAGCTCGCTCGCCCGGTAGCCCAGGATCTGCGCGGCGGACGGGTTGACGAGGACGACCTTGCCGTCGGAGTCGACGCCGACCACACCCTCGGCCGCGGCGCGCAGGATCATCTCGGTCTGCCGCTGCTGGCGGGCCAGCTCGGTCTCGGTGTCGAGCGTGCCGGTCAGGTCCCGTACGACGAGCATCAGCAGCTCGTCGCCGGTGTAGCCGTTGCGGTGGTCGGCGTACGCGGCCTCGAAGGCGGACTCGTACGGGGTGCGGCCGTCCTCCAGGTTGGCGCTGGTCACCTCGACCAGCAGTTCGCTGCCGTCGGTGCGCCGCGCGACCATCCGCGTCGGCTTCGTGCGCGGCCCCTGCTCCTGCTCGTCGTGGCGCCGCATCGAACCGGGGATGCGCTTGGAGTCGAAGGACGGCAGCAGGTCGAGCAGCCCGCGGCCCACCAGGGCGGTGCCCGGCGCCTCGAAGGTCTCCAGGGCGATGGCGTTGGCGTTGACGACCGTGCCGTTGCAGTTCACCAGCAGCAACGCGTCGGGCAGGGCGTCGAGTATGGCTGCGAGGCGAGCAGCGCCTCGGGATGGCCTGCTGCTCACGACGACGCTTCCTCCCTGAGTTACCGCACCTTGCCGAGCCCGCCGCCACGTCCGCAGCGGGTCACTGGAAAGGAGTCTACGGGCACCGGATGTGGACGCGGAGACGGATCACGAGGAGGTAATGCCACGGGATTGTGCGACTCGCCGCACGCCCGACATGTGCCCCGCGTCCTGAACTGGCCCGCTTCCGCGTCACGAACCGGCCGGGGGCAGCACCGGCACGAACCGGTCCCAGCGTCCGATCTCACAGCCGTTGGTGCGCTTGAACTGGGCGTTGACCGGGCGCCCCGCCCAGGTTCCGGTGATCCGCGCGGTGGCGGGCCCGCCGTACTGCATCGTGCACTTGCTGTCCTTCGGCACGCCCGCGAACGCGTCCCTGCCCCACCGGGTCAGGCTGTCCAGCTTGTCGCAGGCGCCGCGCGCGTCGGTGTGGGTGCCGCGCGCCGGGTGGCAGTACAGCTCGCGCCGGCCGTCCATGGCCGCCTTGCCGGAGTCGGCGACGGTGATCGTCAGGTGGTCGGCGGGGCGCGGCAGCGGGCGGGGCGCCGCCGCGGACGGGACGCCGACCAGGATGTCGGCGGGAGCGGAAGTGGCGGCCGGGGCCGCCAGGGCGAGGGCGGCGGTGGCGGTGGTGGCAGCCGTGGCGAGGCGGGACAGCCGGCGGATCGGCATCGCGGACTCCAGGTCGTACGGGGACAGGGCCGGGGCCGGTACGGGGGCGTTCCCGCCGGGACCCGTCCCGTCCCCGCAGCGTCTAACGCGCCGCACGGGCCGACGTTGCGCGCCGCCGCCCGCCCGGCCCGATGTCCGAACCCCGTTCGATTACCCACTCCCGTGCGCGACCGCCGTACGCCTCGCCCGCCTCCCCGCCGCCTCCGAATCGCGGCCGAAAGACCTTTGCCGGGCGGCCGGTGCCCCGAGTACCGTGGGGGCCGATTGGTGACAGCCCGCCGAGCTGTGCCATCATCTGGTCACGCCACATCGCGCTTGCGCGCGGTCGGGGTGTGTGGAGGCGTCGCCTAGTCCGGTCTATGGCGCCGCACTGCTAATGCGGTTTGGGTTTTAAAGCCCATCGAGGGTTCAAATCCCTCCGCCTCCGCTGTGTCGAGTTCGGGCCCCGGTCACCACGACCGGGGCCCGAACGCGTTTCCGCGTCCGTACGGAACGCGAACACCTCGGCACCGGCACGCGGCACACCGCCGCCGCACCGCCCCGTACGACACTGGCCGGAACCCCCCGGGCGCACACGCCGTAACCGCGCCACCCTGCTCCCATGACACCCAACCGGGACAAGGACCAGGACGGCCGGAGCCGGGACCAGAGCCAGGGCAGCCGGAACCAGGACGGCCGGAGCCGGGGGCCGGGCCGGGAGGGGCTCCCGACTGCCACCCGCCGCGCCACCCACACCTCCCACACCACCCACACCCACATCGCCGGCATCCCCATCCCCGACAGCGGGCTGGCCAAGGAGGCCACCGAGCTGATCCGGGACACCACCGACGAGCTGATCTACCACCACTCCCGCCGCGTCTACCTCTTCGGCGCCCGGCACGGCCGCGAACGGGACCTGCCCTTCGACGCGGAGCTCCTCTATGTCGGCGCCCTCTTCCACGACCTCGGACTGACCGACCGGTTCCGCTCCTCCCGGCAGCGCTTCGAACTGGACGGCGCCGACGAGGCCCGCCGCTTCCTGACCGCCCACGGCGTCCCCGCCGACCGCGCCCGCCTCGCCTGGGAAGCCGTCGCCCTGCACACCACTCCGGAGATCCCGCACCACATGGCCCCCGAGGTCGCCCTCGTCACGGCCGGTGTCGAACTCGACGTCCTCGGCATCGGCTACGACACCCTCCCGCCCGAGGCCCGCGACGAGATCCTCGCCGCCCACCCCCGCCCCGACTTCAAGCGCCGCATCCTCCGCGCCTTCCACCAGGGCATCGCCCACCGCCCGGAGACCACCTTCGGCAACGTCAAGGCCGACGTCCTGGCCCGCTTCGATCCGGACTACACCCGTCCGGATTTCGTCCGGATCATCGAGGACGCCGCCTGGCCCGAGTAGCCCCCACTCGCCACCATCAGGGCGTTTCCGCAGGTCAGAGGGGGTGGGCCAATCGGATTTCACCTCACGGCGCGGTTCGTGTAATGTTCTTTCTGCAACGCCGACCGGCAAGAAAAACCGCCGGAAAGCCAAGCGCTCGTAGCTTAACGGATAGAGCATCTGACTACGGATCAGAAGGTTGCAGGTTCGAATCCTGCCGAGCGCACAGCAGGCAAGAGGCCCTGTCGAGTAATCGACAGGGCCTCTTGCCGTAGGGGTGGCGGCTGTCGTTGACGGTGACGCCTCCGGAGAGGCTGCACCATGGCGAATACCTGGGTCGCGAAGGTGCCTGCGGAGTAGCCTGTCAGTAGGCCAGTCCGTGGTTCGGCTGGTATTCCACCCGGACCCCGTAGCGTGCTTCCGGCCCCGGTTGCTGGCGTCGTCCCGACCGGAGGCCGCCATGCCCAGCTCGTCTTTTCCCTCGCCGGATGTGCCCTCGTCGAACGGGCCGCCCCGGCTGCCGCGTGAGGCGCGGATCACCGCCGCGCTGATCGACCTGGCCGACACCCTGGTCGACGACTTCGATCCTGCGGAGTTCCTCTACCGCGTCGCCGAACACTGCATGGATCTGCTCGACATCGGCGACGCCGGCGTGATGCTCGCCCTGCCCGGCGGGCCGCTGCGCCTGGTCGCGGCCTCCTCCGAGCGCGTCCGCGTGGTCGAACTCTTCGAACTCGACGCCAGCGAAGGCCCCTGCTGCACCGCCTTCGACCAAGCCGTCCCCGTCGACCACACCCTCAACGCGGCACCGTCACCGCGCTGGCCGCGCTTCAGCACCCGCGCCCACAGCGCCGGCTACACCTCCGTGCACGCCACCCCGATCCGGCTGCGCGGCGACACCATCGGCGTGCTCAACCTCTTCCGCCGCATCCCCGGTTGCCTGCTGGAAGCCGACCGGCACCTGGCCCGGGCCCTGGCGGACGCCACCGCCATCTCCCTGCTCCAGCAGACCACCCTCGACCAGCACCGCACCGTCCGCGCCCAGCTCGAAAAAGCCCTGGACACCCGCACCATCATCGAACAGGCCAAAGGCTTCCTGGCCGCCCGCCACGAAAGCGACCCCGACACCGCCTTCCACCACATGCGCGCCCACGCCCGCCACCACCACCTGCGCCTGGTCGACCTCGCCCGCGACATCGTCGACGGCACCACCACCCTGCCCCCCCCCGCCCCCGGACACCGGCAGGGCTTCCTCCCCGTCCTGAGCGAGGGGAGCGGGGTTAAACGATTTCCCTCTGGGGGTGGGTGTGGCGTAGAGTCGGGTTCACCGACGCGGGGTGGAGCAGCTCGGTAGCTCGCTGGGCTCATAACCCAGAGGTCGCAGGTTCAAATCCTGTCCCCGCTACTGCGAAGACCGGTCCGGCACTGGAAAGTGCCGGACCGGTCTTTTTTGTGCGCCGCGGCAGGTTCTTATGGGGCGTCCGTGTAGTGGGCGGCCAGGCCGGTGGTGTGCGGGGCGAGGTCCGGGCGGAGGGTGAGGGTGTCCGGGTCGTAGTCGGGGGAGTTCTGGCGGCGGAAGGGCAGGGGCGGGGTCGTCGGGATGGCCAGGAGGCGGGTTCGGAGGGCGTCGGCGGTGGTCTCGAAGCCTTCGGGGGTCATGCGGTCCGCCGAGGGGACGAAGAAGGGCGGGAGGGCGCTCATGCCCGTGTACCAGTAGGTGCCGTGGTGGAGGGGGAAGAGCAGGTCGTCGAGGTCGCCGTTGACGCCCCGGGGGCCGATGGAGGAGGGGCGGGCGCCGGCGGTGACGACGGTCATGGCGCGCTTGCCGGTCAGCGGGCCGTCGCCGTAGCGCAGGGTCTGGCCGGTGGCGGGGTCGTCGATGCCGTACGCGAAGCCCTTGACGAAGATGCGGTCGAACCAGCCCTTGAGGATGGCGGGCATGCCGTACCACCAGAGGGGGAACTGCACGACGAGGGTGTCGGCCCAGGTGATCTTGTCCTGTTCGGCGCGGATGTCCGGGCTCAAGCGGCCGCCGGTGTACGCGCGTTCGGCGGCGTGGCCGACGTGCAGGCGTTCTTCCGGGGTGTGGTCGAAGTCGTCGGCGTCGACGACCGGGTTCCACTTCATGGCGTAGAGGTCGGAGAGCTGGACCTCGTGGCCGTGGGCGCGCAGCGTGCGTATGCCTTCGTCCTTGAGGGCTCCGTTCAGGGAGCGCTGCTCGGGGTGGGCGGCGACCCACAGGACCTTCATGGCGTACCTCCGGGGAGGGGAAAGGGGGCTTGTGTGTATCGATCTTGTGGTGGGGACAGGGGTTCGGACGAGTGGCCGGATGGCCAGCATGTGTGAGGATCGGGCCATGGGCGTTTTCGCGGAGGACGGGCGGCACCGGGTCGCCGTACTGGTGCGGCACGGGTTGCTGCCGATGGAGCTGGGGATCGTGCACCGGGTCTTCGGGCAGGCCGAGACGGCCGGCGGGGAGCGGTTGTACGAGGTGCTGACGTGTGCGCCGGAGCCGGGGGAGTTGCGCACCGACGCGGATTTCACGGTCAACGTGCGGTACGGGCCGCAAGCCCTGGCGGAGGCGGACACCGTCGTGGTGCCGGCCTCGCAGCAGGACTACGGGGACGGCGACGGGTGCCTGAGCGAGGAGATGGCGCGGGCGATGGCGGCCATCCGGCCCGGCACCCGTGTCGCGTCGATCTGTACGGGGTCCTTCGTGCTGGCGGCGGCCGGGCTGCTGGAGGGGCGGCGGGCGACGACGCACTGGCGGTCGGCGGAGCAGTTCCGGCGTTTGTTTCCGGCGGTGGAGCTGGACGCCGATGTTCTGTATACGGATGAGGGGCGGGTCCTCACGGCCGCGGGTGTCGCCTCGGGGATCGATCTGTGCCTGCACATGATCAGGTGTGATCACGGCGCGGCGGTGGCCAACGAGGTGGCGCGGCGTACGGTCGTACCGCCGCACCGGGAGGGCGGGCAGGCCCAGTTCATCCAGCGGCCGGTGCCCGAGCCGCGGCTCTCCTCGACGGCCGCGGCCCGCGCCTGGGCGCTGGAGCACCTGGACCGGCCGGTGACGCTGCGGGAGCTGGCCGCGTGCGAGTCGATGAGCGTGCGCACCTTCACCCGGCGGTTCCGGGAGGAGGTCGGCGTGTCGCCGTTGCAGTGGCTGACCCGCCAACGTGTGGAGCGGGCCCGTCAGTTGCTGGAGGAGACGGAGCTGCCGGTGGACCGGGTGGCGGCGGACGCCGGATTCGGCACGGCGGCCTCGCTGCGGCAGCACCTCCAAGCCGCGGTCGGGGTGTCGCCGAGTACGTATCGCAGCACCTTCAGGGGAGCCGGCAGCCACGCCGGCATGGCGGGGGCGGGGGCCGGCCGGTGAGCGGGTTCGGGGCGGGCGCCGCGGCCTGGTGGTGCACGGGGCCGCGCTGGGAGGGCCACGAGCAGGGGCTCGGGTGGTACTGCCCGGAGCGCGGCGCACAGCGGCGCAGCGCGCTCCCTGAGGGCAAGGCGCTGGCGTTCGCGGTGACGGGCGAGCGGCGGTGCCTCGGGGTGCGGCGGGGAGCGCGGTGGGCCGTGTGCCCGTACGCGGCGGTGCTCGACGGCGGGAGCGCCCGGGACCAGTGCGCGGAGTGCGCGCGGCTGGACCGTTCGCGGTCGGTGGCGGCGGACACGATGGCCGACGACCCGCGTCCGTACGGGGTCTACCTGGCGTATTTCGGGCCGGGGATGCTGAAGGTGGGCATCACGGCGGCCGAGCGCGGGGGCGCGCGCCTGGTGGAGCAGGGCGCCGTCACGTACGCGTGGCTGGGGCGCGGGCCGCTGATGGCGGCGCGCCGGGCGGAGGCGCTGCTGGGGAGCGCGCTGGAGGTACGGGACCGGTACGGCAAGGCGGACAAGCGGGCGGCGCGGGCCGCGCTGCCGCCGGTGCCCGAACGAGTGGCGGCGCTGGCCGGATTGCACGAGGCGGCGCTCGGGCTGGAGGGGTGGCCGGAGGCGCTGGAACCGGCCGCGTTCGCGTGGACGGACCACTCGGAGGTGTTCGGGCTGGCGCGGATTCCGGCGGGGGCCGGGGAGGTCGCGGGGCTGGCCGCCGGGGAGGAGATCGTGGGGGACGTGGTGGCGGGGGCGGGGTCGGACCTGTATGTGCGCGGCGCTGGGGGAGAGGGCGGGGTTTTTGTGGTGGATGCGCGGTTGTTGGCGGGGTGGGTGTTGCGAGGTGCGGTGGGTGGGGTTACTACGGCGACTGTGCGGAGTGGGAAGGGTGATGTGAAGGATGGGGATGGGACGCAGGGGAGTTTGTTTTGACGAGCGGGTTGCGGGGGCCTGACGGGGACTGAGGTCGGCGAGGCCCGGCCCTCCGCGCCTCTCTTGTGGCTATCCCCGCAGGTCAAGGCGATTGTCAGTGGTGGGTGCCATGCTGTTTCCCGTGGTGACCGGCTGGACCGCGCGGGGGGCGGCCCAGTCCGGTTCCACCGCATTCGTGCTGCGGTGACGGGTGTTTCTCAGGAGATTCACAGATACGCGCAAGACGGCTCTCAGAGGGGGTGGTCAGCCTCGACAGCATGACCGTGACAGCGTCCACATCAGCATCAGCCGCCAAGAAGCCTGCCGAGCTGCTGCGTCCCGACGGGAGCCCGGTACGGGTGCTGGTCGTCGACGACGAGGCGTCGCTCGCCGAACTGCTGTCCTTGGCGCTGCGTTACGAAGGCTGGGACATCCGCGCCGAGGGCGACGGTACGACCGCGCTGCGGGCCGCGCGTGAATGGCGGCCGGACGCGGTGCTGCTCGACGTGATGCTGCCGGACATGGACGGGCTGACCGTCCTGGGGCGGCTGCGCCACGAACTGCCCGAGGTGCCGGTGCTGTTCCTGACCGCCAAGGACGCGGTGGAGGACCGGATCGCCGGGCTGACGGCGGGTGGTGACGACTACGTGACCAAGCCCTTCAGCCTGGAGGAGGTGGTGGCGCGGCTGCGCGGGCTGCTGCGCAGGGCGGGTGCCGCCGCGGTGCGCAGCGAGTCGCTGCTGGCGGTGGGAGATCTGCTGCTCGACGAGGAGAGCCACGACGTGTGGCGGGGCGGCCAGGAGATCCATCTGACGGCCACCGAGTTCGAGCTGCTGCGGTATCTGATGCGCAACCCGCGGCGGGTGCTGAGCAAGTCGCAGATCCTGGACCGGGTGTGGAGCTACGACTTCGGCGGCCAGGCCAACGTCGTGGAGCTGTACATCTCCTACCTGCGGCGGAAGATCGACGCGGGGCGCAGCCCGATGATCCACACACGCCGCGGCGCGGGATATCTGATCAAGCCGGGGGCGTAGCGGGTGGCGAAGGCCGCGCGGGGCGGGGCCGGGCGCGCGGGCGGGAGGGGAGCCCGGGCCCGGCGTCGCTGGACGCTGCGTACGCGGCTGGTCGTCTCGGCCGTCGTGCTGATCGCGGTCGTCTGCGCGGTGATCGGCACGGTCACCACCATCGCGCTGCACTCCTACCTCCAGGGCCAACTGGACGACAAGGTGCGCGAGTCCGCCGAACACGCCGGCGGCCGGCGGGACGACTTCCTGGACTTCCAGGACCTCGGCTTCGTCGCGGCGCCCGGGCAGCCCATCGGCACGGTCGGCGCCCGGCTCTCCTCCGACGGCCGGATCACCGCCGCCGCGCGGAGCGTCGACGCGCGCAACCCGCTGCCGGTCCAGAACCTGGTCTCGCTGACCGACGAGCAGGTCAGGGCGCTGGCCGAAGTGCCGCGCGACGGCCGCCCGCACACTGTCACGCTGCCCGGCCGCGGCGACTACCGCGTCGCGTCGGCGCCGGACGGCTCGGCCCTGGTCGGGCTGCCGTCCGACGAGGTGCAGAAGGTCGTCGCCCGGCTGGTCGTGGTGGAGGTCTGCGTCACCGCGGCGGGCCTGGTGGCCGCCGGCATAGCGGGCGCCGCCTCGGTCCGCCTCGCGCTGTGGCCGCTGCGCCGCGTCGCCGCCACCGCCACCCGGGTCTCGGAGCTGCCGCTGCACCGCGGCGAGGTGGCCCTGCACGAGCGGGTACCGGCCGCGGAGGCCGACCCGCGTACGGAGGTCGGCCAGGTCGGCGCGGCGCTCAACCGCATGCTGGGCCATGTGGGGTCGGCGCTCGCGGCCCGGCAGGAGAGCGAGACGCGGGTCCGCAGGTTCGTCGCGGACGCGAGCCACGAACTGCGCACGCCGCTGGCGTCGATCCGGGGCTACGCCGAGCTGACCCGGCGCGGCCGGGAGCAGCCGGGCCCCGCCACCCGGCACGCCCTGGGGCGCATCGAGTCCGAGGCGGTGCGGATGACCGGGCTGGTGGAGGACCTGCTGCTGCTCGCCCGGCTGGATGCCGGGCGCCCGCTCTCGTACGAGAGCACCGACCTCGCGCCGCTGCTCGTGGACGCCGTCAGCGACGCGCGTGCCGCGGGGCCCCGCCACACGTGGCGCCTGGAGCTGCCGGACGACCCGGCTCCGGTTCGGGCCGACGGGGACCGGCTGCGCCAAGTGCTGGTCAACCTGCTCGCCAATGCCCGTACGCACACCCCGGAGGGCACGACGGTCGTCGCCCGGCTGTGCCGCGAGGCGCCGATGGCCGGGTCGGGTCCGTTCGTCCGGCTGGAGGTGCAGGACGACGGGCCGGGCGTACCGCCGGCGCTGCTGCCGCACGTCTTCGAGCGCTTCGCCCGCGGCGACGCCTCCCGTTCCCGTACCGGCGGGTCCGGGAGCCGTGCCGGCTCCCGCGGCGGCAGTACGGGGCTCGGGCTGGCGATCGTGCACGCCGTGGTCGCGGCGCACGGCGGTACGGCCGGGGTGGAGAGCGTCCCCGGGCGTACGGTCTTCAGCGTCCGGCTGCCGGCGGAGGGGCCGGCGCGCGGCGCGGCGGCGAAGAGCCCGGCGTGTGGCGATTCGGGGAAGAGCCCGGCGCGCGGTGTCACAAGCGCCCCTCAGTCACCCCATACGCCCCTGGAGCACACCCATTCACAGCCGGGTCACAGGAGCACCACACAAGGGTGACAGCCCGCCTCGGGAGTGTTCGGTTCCATGACGACGACTCACCCGGCCCGCACCCCCCTGGGCTTCCTGCCGCCCCGCGAGCATCTGCGCCTCGGGCAGATCGCGACGGTGCTCGATGTCGTGATCCCCGTCTACAACGAGGAGTCCGACCTGGAGCCGTGCGTACGGCGGCTCCACGACCACCTCTCCCGCACCTTCCCCTACGGCTTCCGGATCACCATCGCGGACAACGCGAGCACCGACCGCACGCCCGAGATCTCCGCCAAGCTGGACGACGCGATCCGCGAAGTGGCGGCCGTGCGCCTGGAGGAGAAGGGCCGCGGCCGGGCCCTGCGCACCGTCTGGTCCCTGTCCGACGCCCCGGTGCTCGCCTACATGGACGTCGACCTGTCCACCGATCTGAACGCGCTGCTGCCGCTTGTCGCCCCGCTCATCTCGGGCCACTCCGACCTGGCGATCGGCTCCCGGCTGGCGCGCAGTTCGCGGGTGGTGCGCGGGCCGAAGCGCGAGTTCATCTCCCGTACGTACAACCTCATCCTGCGCGGTTCGCTGGCCGCCCGCTTCTCCGACGCGCAGTGCGGCTTCAAGGCCGTACGGGGCGATGTCGCCGAGCGGCTGCTGCCGATGGTCGAGGACAGCGGGTGGTTCTTCGACACCGAGATGCTGGTGCTCGCGGAGCGAGCCGGGCTGCGCATCCACGAGGTGCCGGTGGACTGGGTGGACGATCCGGACAGCACCGTGCACATCGTGCGCACGGCCACCGAGGACCTCAAGGGCGTCTGGCGGGTGGGGCGCGCGCTGGCGACCGGCGCGCTGCCCCTGGACCGGCTCGCGCGACCCTTCGGCGACGACCCGCGCGACCGCGAACTGAGCGGCGTACCGCGCGGCCTGGCCCGCCAGATCATGGGCTTCTGCGTGGTCGGCGCCCTGAGCACGCTCCTCTACCTCGGTCTCTACTCGCTCTTCCGGCTCGGTGTCGGACCGCAGACCGCCAACGCCGCCGCGCTGCTGCTGTCCGCGATCGGCAACACGGCGGCGAACCGGCGCCTGACCTTCGGCGTACGGGGCCGCGACCGCGTGGTCCGCCACCAGGCGCAGGGCCTCGTCGTGTTCGGCATCGGCCTCGCCCTGACCAGTGGTTCGCTGGCCGCCCTGGACGCCGCGACCGGCGACCCGGCGCACGGTACCGAGATGGCGGTGCTGGTCGCCGCGAACCTCGCGGCCACTCTGCTGCGGTTCCTGCTCTTCCGGTCCTGGGTCTTCACCGAACGCGAGCCGGCCACCGCGTCCCGCCCCGCCACCGCCTCCCGGCCCCGCGCCACCGCCGCCTTGAACGACACCCGCAGGAGCGCTCGATGACCCCGCACCACCCCCGCGCAACGCACCCGGCGGCGGCCGCCGGCCAGGCACCCGCACCCGGTTCACCCGACTCGCACGAGCCACCGGAGACACCGGAGGCACCGGAGGCACCAACCACCCCGGAAGCCCAAGCGGCACCATCCGATCCCCGCTGGGCGCGCCCCGCGCTCATCGCGCTGCTCGTGGCCACCGCCGCGATCTATCTCTGGGACCTGGGCGCCTCCGGCTACGCGAACCAGTTCTACTCGGCCGCGGCGCAGGCCGGCTCCGCGAGCTGGAAGGCGCTGTTCTTCGGTTCGCTCGACGCCGCCAACTCCATCACCGTGGACAAGCCCCCCGCGGCCCTCTGGCCGATGGCGCTGTCGGTCCGGCTGTTCGGTCTCAACGCGTGGGCGATCCTGGTGCCGGAGGCGCTGATGGGCGTCGCGGCGGTCGGTGTGCTGTACGCGGCCGTACGGCGCCGCTTCGGCGCGGGGGCCGGGCTGCTCGCGGGCGCGCTGTTCGCGCTGACGCCCGTCGCCGCCCTGATGTTCCGCTTCAACAACCCCGACGCGCTGCTGTGCCTGCTGATGGTCGGCGCCATCTACTACGTACTGCGCGCGCTGGAGGACGCCCGCACCAAGTGGCTGCTGCTGGCGGGTGTCTGCTTCGGCCTCGGCTTCCTGACCAAGACGCTCCAGGCGTGGCTGATCCTGCCGCCGCTGGCGCTGGTGTACGCGGTGTGCGCGCCCACCGCCCTGCGTCGCCGGATCGGGCAACTGCTCCTCGCGGGGCTGGCGATGGTCGTGTCCTGTGGCTGGTGGGTCGCGATCGTGGAGCTGTGGCCGGCCGGCTCGCGCCCGTACATCGGCGGCTCGCAGAAGAACAGCTTCCTGGAGCTGACCTTCGGCTACAACGGTCTCGGCCGCCTCAACGGCGACGAGGCCGGCAGCGTCGGCGGCGGGGGCCGTCGCGGTGGGAACGGGGGCGGCGGCGGCTGGGGCGACACCGGTATCGACCGGCTCTTCACCTCCGACATGGGCGGCCAGATCTCCTGGCTGCTGCCCGCCGCCTTGATCCTGTTCGTCGCGGGGCTGGTGGTGCTGTGGCGCGCCAAGCGGACCGATGCGGCGCGCGCGGCGCTCCTGGTGTGGGGCGGCGCGCTGCTGATGACGTTCGCCACCTTCAGCTTCATGTCCGGGATCTACCACCAGTACTACAACGTCGCCCTGGCGCCGTACATCGCGGCGCTGGTCGCGATGGGCGGAACGCTGCTCTGGCAGCGGCGGGCGCGGAAGGCCGCCGTGCTGGTGCTGGCGGCCACGGTCGCGGCGACGGCGGTCTGGGCGTACGTCCTGCTGGACCGGTCGCCGCAGTGGCTGCCGTGGCTGCGCTGGTCGGTGGTGGCCGTCGGCGCGGTGGCGGCGCTGGGTCTGCTGCTGTCCGTACGGCTGGGGCGCCGCCTGGCCGTGGTCGCGGCCGGGCTGGGTGTGGCCGCGGCGGTGGGCGGGCCGGTCGCGTACGCCGCCAACACGGTGAACACCCCGCACAGCGGGTCGATCGTCACCGCGGGGCCGGAGGTCAAGGGCGCGGGCAACGGCGGCCTGATCATGATCGGGCCCGGCGGCAAGCGGACCGCCGGCCCGCCGCCCCGGGGCGGCGGCCAAGGCCAAGGCCAAGGCCAGGGGCAGGGCCAGGGTCCGGGCCAAGGCCCAGGCCAGGGCCAAGGCCAAGGCCAAGGCCAGGGACAGGGCAAGGGCCAGCCGCCGGGCGCCAACCAGAACCCGCGCCCCGGCGCCCCCGGAACGCCCGGCGCCGGCGAACGCGGCAAGCCCCGCATCGCCCTGAGCGGCCTCCTCGCAGGCCAGCGCGTCAGCGCCGAGGCCAAGGCCGCCCTGCGCAAGAACGCGGCCGACTACACCTGGGCCGCCGCGACCATCGGCGCCCAGAACGCCGCCAGTTACCAGTTGGCCACCCGGCTGCCGGTCATGCCCATCGGCGGTTTCAACGGCAGCGACCCGTCGCCGACGCTGGAACAGTTCAAGGAGTACGTGCGCCAGGGGAAGATCCACTATTTCATCGGCGGCGGCCTGGGCGGCGGGTTCTTCCGCGAGAACGTCCCCAACGGGGCGAACTCGGCCGACATCACGAGTTGGGTCGAGAAGAACTTCAAGAAGGTGGACCTCGGGGGCGCGACGGCCTACGACCTTTCCCGGCCCGTCAAGTGAGCTAGCGGTCCTCCCGGCGCCCTGCGGTCCCCTCCGGCCCCGACCGGTAATTGGCTGTACGGCGTATAGCGCTCCCTGTACGGTGTAAAGCATCCGCTCACCCCCCTCCGTACAGGGAGCACGTATGCCCGCCGTGGCCTCCAGCGCCACCTCGCCCCTGAGTCCGCCCCGCAATCCCACCCGCTGGCTCATCCTCGCCGTCATCTGCCTCGCGCAGCTGACCGTCCTGCTCGACAACACCGTCCTGAACGTCGCCGTCCCCTCGCTGACTTCGGAGATGGGCGCGACCACCGCCGACGTCCAGTGGATGCTCAACGCGTACTCCCTGGTGCAGTCCGGCCTGCTGCTCACCGCGGGCAACGCCGCCGACCGCTACGGCCGCAAGAAGATGCTCGCCCTCGGCCTGGTGCTGTTCGGCGTCGCCTCGCTCGCCGCCTCCCTCGCCCAGTCGCCCGGCCAGCTGATCGCGGCCCGCGCCGCCATGGGCGTCGGCGGCGCGCTGCTGATGACGACCACGCTCGCCGTCGTCATGCAGATATTCGACGACACCGAGCGCCCCAAGGCCATCGGCATCTGGAGCTCGGTCAACTCGCTCGGCTTCGCCGCCGGGCCGCTGATCGGCGGCTCCCTGCTGGCCCACTTCTGGTGGGGCTCGCTGTTTCTGATCAACATCCCGGTCGCCTTCATCGGCCTCGCCGCCGTCCTGCGCCTCGTCCCCGAGTCGAAGAGCTCCAGCGGCGACCGGCCCGACCTGCTCGGCGCGCTGCTCTCCATGATCGGCATGGTGGGCGTGGTCTTCGCGATCATCTCCGGGCCCGAGAGCGGCTGGCTCTCCGGCCGGGTGCTGGGCTCCGCCGCCGTCGGCGTCGTGGGGCTCGCCGTCTTCGCGCTGTGGGAGCTGCGCATACCGAACCCGATGCTGGACATGCACTTCTTCCGCAACAGCCGCTTCATCGGCGCCGTGTCCGGCGGCATCCTGGTGGCCTTCGGCCTGGGCGGGTCGATGTTCCTGCTCACCCAGCACCTGCAACTGGTCCTCGGGTACGGCCCGTTGGAGGCCGGGCTGCGGATGGCGCCGCTGGCGCTGATGGTCGTCGCGCTGAACTTCACCGGCCTGGGCGTCAAGCTGCTGCCCAAGCTGGGCACGCCCGGCATGATCGTGACCGGTATGAGCCTGCTGGCCGGCGGCCTGGCCGCCATCGCCACCCTGGGCAGCGAGAGCTACGGCGGCATGCTGCTCGGACTGCTGCTGATGGGCGTCGGCGTGGCGTTCGCGATGCCCACGATGGCCAACGCGATCATGTCGTCGATCCCGGTGGAGAAGGCGGGCGTGGGCGCGGGCGTGAACGGCACGCTGATGGAGTTCGGCCAGGGCCTGGGCGTCGCCGTCCTCGGCGCGGTCCTCAACTCCCGCTTCGCCGCGCTGCTCCCGGCGGTCGCCCTGGGCGCGGGGTCGCTGCCCGCGGCGCTGGCCATGGCCCGTACGGACGCGGACCGGGCAGCCGTGCACGACGCGTTCGCCTCCGGCATCGGCACCAGCCAACTGGTGGGCGCCGCCGCCGTCTTCCTCGGCGGGCTGCTCGCGGCGTTCCTGCTGCGCCGCGCCGAGCGCGACCGGCCGGGACCGCAGCCGGAGCCGGACCGGCAGCCGGCCGGTGACATACGCCCGGAGCCGTCCGGCGCCCGGCCGGAATAGCATCGACCGCGAACCACTGCACGAAGGAAAGGGAGGGCGCGAGATGACAGCGAGCCGCGCCGAGAAGCAGCCGAAGAGCGTGTGGCTGACCGAGCGCCCCCCGGTGAAACGGAAGGCGGACCAGCCGGCCGGACTGGACCTCGACAAGATCGTCGCGGCCACGGTCCGGCTGCTGGACGCCGAGGGCCTGGCGAAGTTCTCGATGCGGCGCCTCGCCGCGGAGCTGGGCGTCACCGCCATGTCCGTCTACTGGTACGTCGACACCAAGGACGACCTGCTGGAACTGGCCATGGACGCGGTGGCCGGCGAGATCGGCCTGCCCGACGAGTCCGACGCGGCGGCCGACTGGCGCGACCACCTGCGCCACCTCGCCACCGAGTACCGCACCATGCTGCTCGCCCACCCCTGGGTGCCGCGGCTGCTGGGCGAGTACCTCAACTTCGGTCCGCGCTCGATGGCCTTCTCCACCGCGACGCTGCGGGTGATGGCGCGCAGCGGCCTGTCGAAGGAGTCGGCTTCGGGCGCGCTGGCGGCCGTCTTCCAGTTCGTCTACGGCTTCGCCACCATCCAGGGCCTGCACCGGGCCCGGTGCCAGTCGGTGGGCAGCACCCTGGACGAGTACTTCCAGCAGGTGGTGCACGCCGTACAGGACCGTCCGGAGTTCGCCGAGACGATGGAGCTCTCCGTCAAGGCGGTGTACGACCGGGGGGTGTCCGCCGAGCAGATGCTGGAGGACGACTTCGCCTTCGCCCTCGACCTCCAGATCGCGGGCATCGAGGCGATGCGGGAGCGCGAACGGGCGCGGGAGGCGGCGGCGCCTCCGGTCCCTTAGCACCTCGCACGCCGCTATGAACGCTCTGGGCGTCCAGACGCGTGAAGCGGTCCCGCCGAACGTGGGCTTCGGCGGTTTCCGCGGTTTTTGAGCGCCGCGCCGCGTGTACCTCTTATCTGATCATTTCTCAGCTCAGCGCAGCGTAAGGAGCTCTACATGCGCGTTCGTACCACCATCAGCGCGGGTGTCCTGGCCGTCGCGGCCGTCCTCGGCAGCGTCGGTACCGCCGTAGCCGACGCCGGGGCGGGTGCCAAGGTCGCCAACTCGCCGGGCATCCTGTCCGGCAACGCCATCCAGGTCCCGATCGACCTCGATCTCCCGATCTGTGGCAACACGATCGACGTCATCGGGCTGCTGAACCCCGCCACGGGCAACAAGTGCAAGACCGACTGATCAGTTGCGGGCACGACCCCGTACGACGGCGCCCCGCCCCTTGCCAGGCAAGGGGCGGGGCGCCGTCACTCGGTGCGACTCATGCGGTCCTGGTCAGGCCGCGGGCAGGCTCTCGCCCTGTACGGCCTGGATGTCCAGCTCGACCCTGAGCGTCGTGCCGATCGCCGCGATACCGGCGGCGACGACCTGGTTGTAGTTCATCTTGAAGTCCTCGCGGCGCAGCTCGGCGGTGGCGTTGAACGCCGCCCGCACGCCGCCCCACGGGTCGGGGCCCGTGCCGAGGTAGCTCAGGTCCAGGTCCACCGGGCGGACCACGCCGCGCAGCGACAGGTCGCCGTGCACGGTCCAGCGGTCGGGGCCGGCCGCCTCCAGGCCGGTGCTGCGGTAGGTCATCTCCGGGTACTGCTCGACGTCCAGGAAGTCCCCGGACCGCAGGTGCCCGTCGCGCATCCCGTTGCCGGTGTCGATCGACGCCGTCTTGATGACCGCCTCGACCGACGACTTGTGCAGGTCCTCGGCGATCTCGATGCGGCCCGCGAAGTCCAGGAAGCGGCCGTGCACGCTGGTGATGCCCAGGTGCTGGGCGGTCGCCGCGACCGTCGAGTGCATCGGGTCGACGGTCCAGGGACCGGGCGGCGGCAGTTCGGCCCCGCCCTGCCGCGCCAGCGTCACGGTGCCGACGTCCATCCGGCCGCTCGCCGTCACGATCGCGCTGGACGCCACCGGCGCGTAACCGACCGCCGTCACGATCACCGTGTACGGGCCGGGGGCCAGCGGCTGCGCGTCCCGTACGACGCCGTCCTGGTCGGCCGCCGCGCGCAGCACCTGGGTGCCGGTCATGTCGGTGACGGTCAGCACCGCGTGCTGCACCGCCCAGCCGTCCCGCGTACGGACCTGTGCGCGTACGCCCGCGCCGTTGGCCGCTCCCGCTGCCGCGCCCGTCGAACTCATTCCCACTCCCGTTCTTGCCTCTCACATGTCGGGCTCCGGGCGGCGGCACGCAGGCCGTCCCCTGCCTGTGCGCGTACCGCCGCCGGAGCCCTGGGGCCGGCCCCCGGTGCCTCTCCGCTCAAAAGAGCACCGCGGGCCGGGGTTCTGTCTCCCGGGTGAACCGGGCTCCCCGGGGGCCCGCCGCGGTACGGCAGGCCCCCGGGCCCGGCTCACTCGCCGGGGTGGGCGAGCTCGACGTCGAAGCCGTCGACCCCGCGCGCGTCGACCGTCAGGCCGCCCGCGACCGGCGGGTAGCCGCTCGCGATGACCGTGTAGTCGCCCGCGTCCAGGTCGGTGAAGGCGTACGCGCCGTCCTCACCGGTGGTGGAGGTGGCCACGACGTTGCCCGCCGCGTCCACCAGCGTGACCCGCGCGTCCGGCAGCGGACGCCGCTCGGCACCGGCCCGTACGACGCCCTGTACCCGGGCGCCGGCCAGCAGCTCGATCTCGACGCGGGTCGTGCCCTGGCCGCCGACCTCGACGGGCAGCGCCGTCGGCCGGAAGTCGGCCGCGTTGACCGCGACGGTGAAGGACCCGGCGGCCAGCTCGTCGAAGGCGAAGTGGCCCTCCTCGCCGGTCTTGCCGGTGGCCAGCACCTCGCCGCGCACGTCGGTGACCACGACCATCGCGTCCGCCACCGGCTGGCCGGTGACCGCGCTGCGCACCTGGCCGCCGAGGCCGCTGGTACCGCTGAGCAGGATGTCGTAGCCGAGCGGCTGGTCACCGACGACGACCGTGGACGCCTGCGGCTGGTGGCCGTCGGCGGCCGCGATCAGCACGTACGAACCGGCGCCGGGGGCGTTCAGCACGTACGAGCCGTTGGCCTGGACCACCGAGCGGCCCAGCTGGCTGCCGCTGAGCGAGATCAGCGTGACCGCGGAGTTCGCGACCGGGTGGCCCTCCGCGTTGCGGACCGAACCGTGGATCGCCGGACCGGCCGGGACCTCGTCGCCGCCGCCCGCCGAGGCGTACGCCGCCAGCGGCTGGGTGGTGGCCGACGCCGCCGGCTGCTGCGCCCAGGAGGGCGCCCGGCCGTCGTCGTCCTGGCCCACCGGGGCACCGGCGCCCACGAGGGCGGGCTCCGGCTGCGGGGCCGCGGCGGCGGCCGCACCGGCGGCGGCGGGTGCCGCCGACTCGTCGGACTGCGCCAGACCACCCTGGGTCTTCAGCGCGACCTCCTTGATGAACAGCGTCAGCAGGAAGGCGAGCAGCGCGCACGGAGCCGCGTACAGGAAGACGTCGGCGACGCCGTGCCCGTAGGCGCTCTCCATGATCGTCCGGAACGGGGCCGGGAGGGCGTCCAGGTCCGGGATGCCGCCACCGCCGCCGGCGCCGCCCTGCGCGAACTTCGCCGCGGCCTGCGGGCCGAGCTCCTGCACGCCGTCCTTCACGTAGTGCGTGACGCGGTTGGCGAGCACCGCACCGAGCGCCGAGACACCCACCGCACCACCGAGGGAGCGGAAGAAGGTCACGACGGAGGAGGCGGAGCCGAGGTCCTTCGGGGCGACCTGGTTCTGCGTGCAGAGCACCAGGTTCTGCATCATCATGCCGATGCCGAGGCCCATCAGCGCCATGAAGATGGCGATGTGCCAGTACTCGGTGTCGTACCGGATGGTGCCCAGCAGGCCGAGGCCCGCGGTCACCAGCACGCCACCGGAGACCAGCCACGCCTTCCACTTGCCGGTCTTGGTGATGATCTGACCGGAGACGGTCGAGGAGATGAACAGACCGCCGATCATCGGGATCGTCATGATCCCGGACATCGTCGGCGACTCGCCGCGCGCCAGCTGGAAGTACTGGCTGAAGAAGACGGTGCCGGAGAACATCGCGATACCGACGAACAGCGACGCCAGGGAGGCCAGGGTGATCGTCTTGTTGCGGAACAGCCGCAGCGGGATGATCGGCTCGCTGGCCTTGGACTCGACGAACACGAAGATCGCGCCGAGCACGATCGCGCCGCCGACCATGGCGAAGGTCTGGCCGGAGATCCAGTCGTACTTGTCGCCCGCCAGGGTCACCCACACCAGCAGCAGCGAGACCGCGGCGCTGATGAAGAACGCACCCGCCCAGTCGACCTTGACGTCCCGCTTGACCACGGGCAGCTTCAGGGTCTTCTGGAGGACGATCAGGGCGATCACCGCGAACGGCACGCCGACGTAGAAGCACCAGCGCCAGCCCATCCAGCTGGTGTCGGTGATGACGCCGCCCAGCAGCGGGCCGCCGACGGTGGCGACCGCGAAGGTGGCGCCGATGTAGCCGCTGTACCGACCGCGCTCACGCGGGGAGATCATCGCGGCCATGACGATCTGGGCCAGCGCGGACAGACCGCCCACGCCGATGCCCTGCACGACGCGGCACGCGATCAGCATGCCGGAGTTCTGCGACAGACCGGCCACCACCGAGCCCGCCACATAGATCACCAACGCGACCTGGACCAGCAGCTTCTTGCTGAACAGGTCGGAGAGCTTGCCCCACAGCGGGGTGGTCGCGGTCATCGCCAGCAGCGACGCCGTGACGACCCAGGTGTACGCGCTCTGGCCGCCCTTGAGATCGTGAATGATCTCGGGCAGCGCGTTGGAGACGATCGTCGAGGACAGAATGGCGACGAACATGCCGAGCAGCAGCCCGGATATCGCCTCCATGATCTGACGGTGCGTCATGGGCGCCCCGTCGGGAGCCGGGTGGCCCCCGTGCTTGGCGTGGCCGCCCCGCACACCGGATGGTGTGGTCGTAGCCATGTAGTTCCTATTCATTCCGCAGGTGTACGGGTGGTGGGTTCGTGGTGCGCCCGGGTCCGGCAGTCGCCGAAGCTCGTACGGAGCCTGGCGAGCAACTCGTTGAGGCGGCCGACGTCGCTGTCGGACCAGTCGTCCAGATACCGGGCGAGTGATGCTGTGTAGCGCTCGGAGAGCTCCGCGAGGAGCGACCGGCCGCTCGGCGTCAGGCGCAGCAGCCGCGACCGCTTGTCCAGCGGGTCGGGCTCCCGCTCGATCCAGCCGCGCTCGGCGGCGTGGGCCACGTGCCGGCTCGTGACCGACATGTCGATCGCGAGCAGTTCCGCCAGCTTGCTCATCCGCATCTCGCCGTACCGGTCGAGCAGCGTGAGCACGCCGGCCGAGGCGGGCGGGCAGTCGGGCGGCAGGATCCGCCCCATCTCACGCTTGACGGCACCGATGGCGCTGAGCTGCCGGGCCAGCTCCTCGTACTGACTCTGAGCGGCCATGGGCACCTCCGCACTTCTTCTTTTGTTGCCTTGAGCAACCGTAGAACCACTTGGTTGCTGAAGGCAAACGATTACCTGGCCCATGAAGGTAAAAGAACCCAAAAGGTTGCCAAGATCAACGGTCAAGAGGGCGGGGGGTGGGGGTAAAGGGGCAGGTGAGGGGGCATCTCGGAGGTCTCGCCCCCTGCTGCGGCTACTTCACGGCCGACGGCGCGTGCCGCCCCCGGAGTCCTTCGACGAGCAGATCGAGTCCGAACTCGAAGAGGCTGGCGAAGTCTGTGCTGGTGAGGGTGGGCAGAGTCGCGCTGAGGTGCGGATACGTCCCTGCCGTCACCGCGCCACGCAGGAGCCCCGCGCCCTCGGGGGCGCCGTCGCCCGGCTGGAGGGCCGCCTGCTCCTCCAGGGTGTGACCCACCGTGTAGTTGGCCACTGTGTAAAGCGCGCGGGCCGCGTCTCCGTCGGAAAAGCCTGCCTCGCGCAGTACGCCCACGAACGCATCGGCGAAACCCAGGGTGCTCGCCCCGGTCGAGTGCGTACCGGCGAACACGCGCGCGCCGTCCCGGTGGGCGAGCAGGGCGGTGCGCTGGGCGCGGGCGAGGGCGGCCAGCCGCTCGCTCCAGTCGCCGTCGGCCATCGCGGCGGCCGACTCGGCGACGCCTTCCATCATGCGCTCCGCCATGGCGGTGAGCAGGTCCTGCTTGGTCGCGAAATAGCGGTACAGGGCGCCTGCCCGCACGTCCATCGCGTCGGCGAGCCGCCTCATGGTCAGCGCGTCGAGGCCCGACTGGTTCAGCAGGGCGAGGGCTGTTTGCAGGGTGCGCGCACGGTCGAGCCGAGCGGGACGGCCGCGGGCCGGGCTTGACGGAGAGCTCATGGATCTCACTATAGTGAACGCCGTTCACGTGAACGCTGTTCACTAAATTGGGAGGACCTCTCCATGGCCATGAACACCGATGTGATCGTTGTCGGCGCGGGGCCCACCGGCCTGATGCTCGCCTGCGAACTGGCCCTGGTCGGCGTGCGGCCCCGCGTCCTGGAACGCCGTACCGCACCGCAGCGCGACTCCAGGGCGCTGAGCCTGCACCCGCGCAGCGTGGAGCTGATGGATCAGCGCGGACTGCTCGACCGCTTCCTGCCGCTCGGCCGGGCCGTGCCCGGCTGGCACTTCGCCCAGCTCCCCACCCACCTGGACTTCTCCGCACTGGACTCCCGGCACGCCTACACCCTGTTCATCGCCCAGGCGCACACCGAGGCGCTGCTCGCGGAGCGGGCCCGCGAACTGGGCGTCGAGATCGAGCGGGGGTACGAGGTCGCCGGGCTGAGCCAGGACGACGGCGGCGTGGAGGTGCGGGTGCGCGGCGGCGACGGCAGCGTCGAGACCGTACGCACCGGCTATGTCGTCGGCTGCGACGGCGGACGCAGCGTCGTACGGCAGTCCGCCGGCATTGCCTTCCCGGGGACCGACGAGACCCTCACCGGCGTACTCGGCGACTTCGCGGTGACCGGCACCGGCCTCGACGCGGCCCGCGCGCGGGGCGTGCTGGTCGCGCCGCTGGAGGACGGCCTGACCCGCCTCGTCTACCTGGACCCGGAGCGGCTGCGGGTGCCGGCCGGCGAACCCGTCACCCTGGAGGAGGTCCGCGCGTCCCTGGTCCGGATCTGCGGCACCGACTGCGGTGTCGGCGAGCCCCGTTGGCTCTCCCGCTTCGGCAACGCCACCCGCCTCGCCGAAAGCTACCGCCGAGGCCGCGTCCTCCTCGCGGGCGACGCCGCCCACATCCACTTCCCCGCGGCGGGCCAGGGCCTGAACACCGGCCTCCAGGACGCCGCGAACCTCGGCTGGAAGCTGGCCGCCGAGGTCAACGGCTGGGCGCCGCCCGGCCTGCTGGACAGCTACGACGCGGAACGCCGCCCGGTGGGGCGGGCAGTCACCGATAACACCGAGGTCCAGACCCTGCTGGCCGAACTGACGCTCGTACCGCGGTATCAGCGCCCAGCCACCGCGCTACGCGCCCTCTTCGACGAACTCCTCGGCATGGACGAGGTCAACCGCACGCTCGCCGCCAGGGTCTCCGCGCTCGGCACCGCGTACGAGCCGACGGCACCGGAGGCCGATCCGCTGGCGGGACGGCGCATGCCCGACATCGGCCTGACCACCGCCACGTCGGACGCGATACGGGTCTACGAACTCCTCCCCGCGGGCCGGTACGTCCTCCTCGACCTCACGGGCGACCCGGAGCTGGTACCCGCCGTCACGCCGGGCTGGGGCACACGCGTCACCGCCGTCACCGTCACGGGCCGCGACGACCACCCGGACCTGCACGGAGTGACCGAGATCCTCGTACGCCCCGACGGCCACATCGCCTGGGCCACCCGCACCACCGACGTACGGGCCCGCCGCGCGGAGCGTCACGAGGCGCTGACGGCCTGGGCCGGGACCGGGGCCGGGACAGGGGCAGGGGCCGGGACGTGAGGGCAACTGTGCTGTGACGCACGGGGCCCAGGGGTGTGCCGGGCATGCCGGGTTCGCTAGGGTCCTGGCCTATGGCGAACTACCAGCAGAACCCGGCCAACGGCAACCACGACCCGGCCGGCAGCACGCAGATGTTCCGCGCCTTCGTGGACGAGGGCGCGCCCCAGGGCGGCGGCCGCCGGGCAGCCGTCCAGGAGCAGTCGGCCGGGCCGCGCATCGGCCTGATCGTCGGCGTGATCGTCGCGATCGCGGTCGTCGTCGGCGCCGCGTGGCTCGCGCTGTCCTGACGTCCCCTCACTCGACGGCGGAAATCCGCCGGCCTCGGCTGTCGGCGACCCGCAGCGCGTCGTGCAGCGCCTCCACCAACCGGTTGGCGAGAAACCGCAGTTCACTGGCCGAGGCGGCGGACTCGCCCAGCAACGCCCCTGCGTGCCCGAGCAGCTCCGTACCCATGTCGAGCTGAGCCGCCTCCATGTCGTCCGCGAGCCGCGACACGTAGCCGTCGCCGTCCGTCGACAGCAGACACTGCTTCCCGCTCTCCTGCGACCAGGGCAGCAGCCGCACGCCGTCGCCGCTCACGCGGCGAACTCCCCACGAAGCGCCCCGAGACGCGCGAAGCGCCGGATCTGCTGCTCGTACGCGTGTGCCTCGTAGGCGACGAGGTACGGGCGTACGAGCGCCGTGGCGTCCCCGTCGATCGGTACGTCGAGCACCCGAAGCGCACTCCGAGGTGCGGGGCGCACGGGAGCGCGGAGGGTTGTGCAGGGCGCAGTCGGCGTCGGCGAGAGGAGTTCCCTCACCTTTGCCGTGATCCGGCGGATACGGTGGCGCATGTCGGCGCTCCTTGTTCAGCGTTGGCCACGCCCCGGGGGTGGTGGTGCACCCGCCGGGGCTCCTGACGCTTCGCGACCATAGTGCGGTCTAGTAGCCCTGGCTACCAGACCTACCAAAGTGACCAAACTACGTCTCGCGTGCCATGTTGTCGTCTGCTTACCTTGGTTCTGTGATCGAATTTGCCCCTGATGAGCCGCGTTGGCGCCAAGTCGCGCGGATCATCCGTCAGCGCATCGAAGACGGCACCTACCTGCCGGGAACCCGAGTTCCTTCGGTGGTGGAGATGCTGAACGAGTTCGGAATCTCCACGTCCACGGGCCAGAAGGTGCACCGCGGCCTCCGGGCGGAGGGCTTGATCTACACGGAGCCGGGCATGGGCTCCTTCGTCTCCAAGGACCTGCCGAAGAAGCCCGCGGAGGGCTCCGGTGAGGCCTGACCCGTAACGCGCGGGTGGGAGTCCACTCCTGGCTAAGCTGCGCACAACGTGATGATGTGCGGCTGTCGGGGGGTTGGGCGGATGTTGATCGAGGTTGCCGGGGTGCGCGTTCCCGTGGGGCGGGCGGCAGAGGCTGCGCGGCTGGTCTGTGAGGAATACGCCGACGCCGCGCTGTACCACCACTCCGTACGGTCGTACTTTTTCGGCGCGGCCTGGGCGGAGGAGCGGGGACTCGACTTCGACCGCGAACTCTTCTTCGTCTCGTCGCTGCTGCACGACTTGGCCCTCGTCCCGCCCTTCGACAGCCACACGGTCGCGTTCGAAGAGACCGGCGGGCACCTGGCCCGGGTCTTCACGGCCGGCCTCGGCTGGCCGACCGAGCGACGCGACCGGGCGGCCGAGCTGATCGTGCTCCACATGCGGGAAGACGTGGCGCCGGAAGTTGACGTAGAGAGCCGGTTGTTGCAGGTGGGAACCAGCGCGGATGTATCGGGGTCAGGCCTGGAGGCCTTCGACCCGTCTTTCCGGGGCGCGCTCGTCGAGGCGTACCCCCGGCTGGGCTTCGCCAAGTCCTTCGTAGGACTGCTCCAGGACCAGGCGGAGCGCAAGCCGGGGTGCGCGGCGGCGAAGCTGATGGCGGGAGCCTGGGCGGAGCGGACTACGTCCAATCCGCTCGATCAGGGCTGAGGCCGGGCGGGTGCAACAGCCGGAGCCTGTGCCGCCTTCTTGAAGACTTCCAACACGGCCAGGTAGTTCTTGCCGCCGTGGCCCTGGGCGATCGCCTGCCCGGCGATTGCCTTCATCAGCTCCGGCTGGTCGGAGTGAACGCCCTGCTCCACGCAGGTGCGGGTGATGTGCTCAAGCGCGTGGTGGTTCATCTCCATGGTGCCCGCGTCGCCGGGGTAATGGCCCTTGTCCAGGTCAGGAGCCTGCTCGGTGAGGGTCGAGGTCACCACAGAGGGCATGAACCAGTTGAGTGCGAGATCGGCGAACGTGACCGCCGGGACGTTCGCCGACCCGACCAGCGCTGTGGCGTGCAGAAAGCCGTTCATCGTCGCGTACATCATGTCGAGCAGCGCCGCGTTGTACAGCACTGCCAGGCCGGGGTCGGGGCCGAGGTACCGGGGGCCGCCCATGCTTGCCAGCGTCGCCCGGTGCTCGTCGAAGACATGCTGTGGGCCACTGTAAAGGAAGACGGATTCGGGGTGCCCGACGAGTGGTGGCGGCACCATGATCGCGCCGTCCAGATAGGCGACGCCACGCTCGGTCGCCCAGCTGGCCGCCGCGTGCGCCTCCTTCGGCGTACCGGAGTTGAGGTTTACCAGTACACGGCCCTTCAAGGCGTCACCAGCGGAGCCGAGAACCCCGTACATGGCTGCGTAGTCCTGGAGGCATATGACCGTGACGGGGCTCGCGGCCACCGCCTCGGCAACGGTTCCCGCGCGGTGGGCCCCCTTGGTGGCGATGCCGTTGGCCTTTTCCGGGGTGCGGTTCCAGACGGTCGTGGGGTGGCCGTGTTCCAGAAGGGTATCGGCGAGGGCGAGGCCCATGGGTCCGAGGCCGATGACGGTGACGGGTGCGTGCTGCGGACTTGCCGGTTGCTGGTTCGTCATGCGGCATAGACTGCTGTCTCTCATCGGTGTGAGAGTCAACTGAACGTGGTGGTCGTCACATGCGCATGGGGGAGTTCTCCCGGCGGACCGGGGTCAGCCAACGCCTGCTGCGTTACTACGAGGAGCAGGGGCTGCTCAAGCCGTCGCGGCGGCCGAGCGGGTACCGCGAGTTCACCGAAGAGGACATGGCCACCGTCCGGGGCATCCGCATGTTGCTCGGCGCCGGCCTCGGCACCGCCACGATCGCCGAACTGATGCCCTGCATGGCCGACGACGGGCAAACCCTGGCGCCGGCCTGTTCCGGCATGCTGCCCGACCTGAACCGGGAACGTGAACGCATCAACGAGGCCGTGGCCGGCCTGCTGGCCGCACGAGAGGCGCTGGACGCCGTCATCGCCGCCACAGCCCTCATCGGAGATGACGATCCGGAGGCGTGCCCCATCCCGCGGCAGGCAGGAGACTGACGCCAGGGCCCGGCGCGCCTGCCGGGTCTCCTCGGCCTACCCGGCCTACCCGGCCTCCTCGTGCCGGTACAGCTCCGGTACGGGCACCTTGATCGGCTCCTGTGTGGTGCGAGCGATGACGACGACCACGGGCACTTCCGGGTCGGGGTTTTCCTGATGCGGTGGACGCGGTTGCCGCGCGGTGCGTTGTCACCGGTGCTGAGCGCGGTCTCGTTGCTGCCGTAGACGGACATCGTGTTTCCCCCTGATGTGTTCGGTGGCTTGTGGTCGCATCAGGCTGCCGCCGGGGTGGGGAGGCCAGAAAGTTCCTTTGCCGTTACGGCAATAGAGGAGTGGCGTCGGCCTATTGGCCCGTCCGTTAATCGATCGCCGGGGGCGGTGCCGTTTGGGATCATGCCGCGGGGCCGTCATCCGGACCCGTTCCCGTACGAAAGGCCGCCACGCGATGCCACGTGTTCCCGCCGACCCGAACGTCGTGCACCCGATGCCGGGCCAGCCGCGGGTGGTGCTGCTGAAGCCGCTGGTCACCTCGCCGTTGATCGAGGTCGGTGATTTCTCGTACTACGACGACCCGGACGACCCGACCGCGTTCGAGACGCGCAACGTGCTGTACCACTACGGGCCGGAGCGGCTGGTCATCGGCAAGTACTGCGCGCTCGGCGAGGGCGTGCGGTTCATCATGAACGGCGCCAACCACCGCATGGACGGGCCCTCGACGTTCCCGTTCCCCATCATGGGCGGCTCCTGGGCCGATCACTTCGACCTGATCAGCGGGCTGCCGGGCAAGGGGGACACGGTGGTCGGCAACGACGTGTGGTTCGGATACCGGTCGATGGCCATGCCCGGCGTACGGATCGGCCACGGCGCGGTCATCGCCTCGGGCGCGGTCGTCGTGGACGACGTACCCGATTACGGCATCGTCGGCGGCAACCCCGCCAAGCTCATCCGCCGCCGGTACGACGACGCGGACGTCGCGCGGCTGCTCGAACTGGCCTGGTGGGACTGGCCCGCCGAGCACATCACCGAACACGTCCGGACGATCATGTCCGGGACGGTGGAGGAACTGGCGGCGGTCGCGCCGCCGAAGGGTTAGCCGAGCGGACCGCGACCACCCGGCCGCGCGCCGGCGCGCAACTGCGGCAGCAGCGCCGGTACGTCCGCGAAGGCCGCCGTCGGCGGGGGACGGGAGTAACCAGCCTTCGGCCGCGTCCGCGGTCAGCCCGCGGGTTGACGACCCCGACACGGCCTCGGAAGCGGCCCCGCCGGCCAGCTCGGCCCGTCGACGTCACCGAACCACGTCCGTTGGACGTCACCGTCCACTGTCATACCGAACGCGAAAACCTGCGGCTTGCCCGCCTCCAGCCACCAGCCGTAGGCCCGCTCGGCTTCCGTGGCCAGGTCACGGTCGCCCCACTGGTACGTCTCACCGGCGTGGAGGTAGGCCCAGGCGCCGCCCGTGGACAGCCACCAGGCGGGGACGCCGTCCGGTGCCGGCGTGCGGGTGGCGTGGACGCCGGGCAGTCGGAGGCCGAGGGCGAAACGGGCGTGGAAGTCGTCGAGGAAGTCCGGGGGGAGGGCGGTCGTGCCGTACCGGCTGTCCGCCCATCGCTGCGGCGTGTAGACGCGGGACAGCGGGTTGTCGGTACGTCGCTGGCCGCGCAGGTCCATGAAGGTCAGCGGCACGCCGAAGCGGCCCGAGGCGCTGCGGCCGTCGGCGGCGACGGTCAGGACGGCCAGGCCGGCGGGCTGGAGGGTGGACTTCCACGGCGTGACGATGCGCGCGCCGGGCGCGCACTGCGCGAGCCAGGCGTGGGGGACGCGCGAGAGCGACGCCGTACACAGGACACGGTCGTACGGCGCGTGCTGCGGCCACCCGGACTCGCCGTCCGCACAGATCACGCGGGGCCGGTAGCCGAGGCGATGCAGACGGCCGCGGGCCGCGTCGGCCAGGGACCGGTCGACCTCGACGGTGGTGAGACGGGCCGCGCCGACCCGCTCGCAGAGCAGCGCGGAGTCGTAGCCGGTGCCGGTACCGATGTGCAGGACCCGGCTTCCGGCGTCCGGGTCCGCTGCGGCGAGCGTCGTCATCACGGCGTTCGCGGCGCTGATCGAGCTGGTCGGCAGCGCGCCCGTGCCATCGGGGTGTACGGGGTGGCCGTCGTCCACTTGCGTGACGACGGACCCGGTGGGGTGGTGGACCATCCCGGCCCACCGCTCCTCGTCGTCGGCGCGGGCGACCGGGTGGTACCGGTCGTCGTCGGCGTGCCATACCCACACGGTGTCCGGCACGAACGCCTCCCGGGGAACCGTACGGAACGCCTCACGCATCCAGGGACGTTCGAACGCACCCAGCCCGTCGAGCAGGCGGATGGCCCGCTCCCGATGCCGAATTACTCCGGTCACCGGCTGCGGGGCGGGAGGCGGCTTTCTGCGCGAACCCATGTGACTTCCGTCTTCTCACTCTCAGCGAGTGGCCTTACCGCCAGTCCACCTTCACGTCGCGTGTGTCGATGTGCATGCCCAGGGGGACGCGCCAGGCCGGCAGGCAGATGCGCCAGGTGGCGGTGCGGCGGGAGTGGCCGGTGAGGGGGGTGGGGAGGGCGTGGGTCGTTGTTCGGGTGGACCAGTCGACGCCTAGGGGACCGATGATGTGGGTGCCGAAGGTGATGGTCCCCGAAGTCACCGGGAGGTCACCGGCGTTGTGGAGGTTCAGGGATACGTTTTCGCACCATCGGGTGTCCGCATCGGCGCGGTGGAGGGGGCCGAGGGTGAGGCGAGGCGGAGTGCGCGGAGTGGGGGTAGTGGGGGTGGGAGTCCCGGGGTGGGCGACGGGGGGCCGGGGAACGCTGGGGGCCTCCGGGCGGGGGCCCTGGTGTGCGGCGGATGGTCCCGGGGCGGGGCGGTCCGGCTCGGTGGCATGGCGGGGAGCGGGCGTGACGTCGCGGGCCGACGGCGAGGGCGTACGCGGTGTGGTGCCGCGGTCTGCTGCCGGAGAGTCGGCGCCGTCCAAGGGAGTCAGCGCTATGCCGTCCTCCGGGGGGACCGGGCGGGTGGGGGCTCGGCCGTCTGCGGGGCCGGCGGCGCCTGTCGCGGCGTAACCCCGTCCGCTGTCGTCGCCGCAGGCGGTGAGCAGCGCGGCCAGGCACAGGGCGGCAGCGGGGAGAAGGGCGCGGGGGACGCGCACGGTGCGGAGGGCGCGGGTGGTCCGTCGCATCGGGCCAGTGTTGCTGACGGGGTGTCAGTTGCATAGGCCCGGTACGGCAGGGTTTTCGCGCGTACGGCGGCGGATCGGTGAGCATCAGGGAGGCGTCCGGCCGGTGACGGCGAGCGGCCGGAGGCTCAGGGGCAGGGTCGGGCGGGTCGGGCGGTGGTCAGTCGGAGATCAGGCCCTCGCGCAGGGTGGCCAGGGTGCGGGTGAGCAGGCGTGAGACGTGCATCTGGGAGATGCCGACCTCCTCGCCGATCTGGGACTGTGTCATGTTGGCGAAGAAGCGCAGCATGATGATCTGGCGCTCCCGGGGCGGGAGTTTGGCCAGGAGGGGCTTGAGGGACTCGCGGTACTCGACGCCCTCCAGGGCACTGTCCTCGTAGCCCAGGCGGTCCGCGAGGGACCCCTCGCCGCCGTCGTCCTCGGGGGAGGGGGAGTCGAGGGAGGACGCGGTGTAGGCGTTGCCCACCGCGAGCCCGTCGACGACGTCCTCTTCCGATACGCCGAGGCACTGGGCCAGTTCGGTGACGGTGGGGGAGCGGTCGAGCTTCTGGGCCAGTTCGTCGCTGGCCTTCGTCAGGGCGAGGCGCAGCTCCTGGAGGCGGCGCGGGACGCGTACCGACCACGAGGTGTCACGGAAGAAACGCTTGATCTCGCCGACGACCGTCGGCATCGCGAACGTCGGGAATTCGACGCCGCGTTCGCAATCGAAACGGTCGATGGCCTTGATCAGACCGATCGTGCCGACCTGGACGATGTCCTCCATCGGCTCGTTGCGGCTGCGGAAACGTGCCGCCGCGTAGCGCACCAGCGGCAGGTTCAGCTCGATGAGGGTGTCGCGGACGTAGGTGCGTTCCGCGCTGTCCCTGTCGAGCGTGGCCAGCCGCAGGAAGAGGGAGCGGGAGAGCGTACGGGTGTTGAGAGCGTCGTCGTCGTGCACATGTGGTGCCGGCGCGGGAATCGCGGGAAGCACCTTCGAGCTGCCCAGTTCTACGGACATGCCACCCCCTTGAGGTCGCGGTCGGGTCGCTGCGGCGCCTCGGCCCGCAGGCGGGCCGAGAACTTATGCCTCCACCTGAATACCGGAGGCGACGCCACGGCAAACACGGTTCCTGCAGAATGTCACATGTCGGCAACGCGCTGTAGCGCCAAGTCGACATATCTGCGCAGGAGCGGGTCGCCCGTCCCGGTTAGGCTTCGATCCTGTTTGCGGACCGCAGTCGTGCGAAGCTCCGCGACAGTAGCCGCGACACGTGCATCTGCGACACCCCCAGCTCGGCGCTGATCTGAGATTGCGTCAAGTTGCTGTAGTAACGGAGCAGCAGGATGCGCTGCTCGCGCTCGGGGAGCTGGACGAGCAGATGCCGTACGAGGTCGCGGTGCTCGACGCCGGCCAGTTCCGGGTCCTCGTAGCCCAGGCGGTCCAGCAGGCCCGGCAGCCCGTCACCCTCCTGTGCGGCCTCCAGGGACGTCGCGTGGTACGAGCGGCCCGCCTCCAGGCAGGCCAGCACCTCGTCCTCGCCGATCTTGAGCCGTTCGGCGATCTCCGCGGTGGTCGGCGAGCGGCCGTGCAGCACGGTCAGGTCCTCGGTGGCCCCGTTGACCTGGACCCACAGCTCGTGGAGGCGGCGCGGTACGTGGACGGTGCGGACGTTGTCCCGGAAGTAGCGCTTGATCTCGCCGACGACGGTCGGCATCGCGAAGGTGGGGAACTGGACGCCGCGCCCGGGGTCGAAGCGGTCGATGGCGTTGATCAGACCGATCGTGCCGACCTGGACGACGTCTTCCATGGGCTCGTTGCGGCTGCGGAAACGTGCCGCCGCGTAGCGGACCAGCGGCAGGTTGGCCTCGATCAGGGCGGCGCGCACCCGGGTGTGCTCCGGGGTGCCCGGCTCCAGGCTGGCGAGCTCGGCGAACAGCACCTGCGTGAGGGCACGCGTGTCCGCGCTCCGGCTCTCGCGGGATGGCGCCTTGGGCGCAGTTCGTGCCGTCAAGGTCACGCCACCCTTCTCTGTCCATTCATCCGGCAAAAGCGGTCATAGCATCACAAGACATGTGCACTGTGTGCAAGCACCGCATAATGCCGTGTTGATGGCGGAGTTGAACGCGGCGCGGGGCGCGGCGCGGGGCGTGCGGCCGGTGGCGAGCGCGGTGCGGGGCCGCCCGGGGAGCCGGTGGCCGGGGTGGTGGCGGCGCGTGCGCGTACCGGCATGGGAAAGCCCCCCGTCCCCGGAAGGGCGAGGGGCTTCGCGCGCGGGCGGGGCCGCGGCTCAGAACTCGTAGTCGGCGATCACCCAGGTGGCGAACTCGCGCCACTGGCCCGCGGCGGCCTGATGGGCCGGGTGTTCGATATAGCGCTTGAGGGCGTCCTGGTCGGCCACGGCGGAGTTCACGGCGAAGTCGTACGCGATCGGCCGGTCGGTGATGTTCCAGGCGCACTCCCAGAACTCCAGCTCGGGAATCTGGTCGGCCAGCTCCCGGAACGCCTTGACGCCGGCCACGACCCGCGGCTCGTCGCGTGCGACGCCCTCGTTGAGCTTGAAAAGGACCAGGTGGCGTATCACTGGGCTGCCCTCCGTGCGTGCATGCGGGTCCGCGCGGGCGGGCAGGGGCCGGCGGGCGCGCCGGGTGCCGCCGGGAGCCCGCGGTGGCCGGACCGCCCTACGAGACCAGCTGGGTCATGAACTCGCCGACGCCGTGGGCGGCGGACGAGATGCCCTCGAACCCTATCTGGACGAGATCGGCGGCGCGCGCCGGGGACGTGATGATCGTGTACAGGACGAAGATGACGACCACGTACAGCGCGATCTTCTTCGCATGCGCCATCTGACTGTCCCCGTCTCCCCTACGGCAGCTCCCGCCTGCCCTTCCCCAGTGCAGGTCGGGTGAGTCTAACCACTCCCGCCCCAGGGGTGGAGCCGGGCCGAGTGACCCAGGGGGCGATACGGGCGGGAACCGGGGAGCGGACGAGGGCGGTGAGGCGTAGCCACCCTTCGGTGCCGCCGGTGCCGGCGCTGCTGACGGGGACTTTAAGGACCAAAGACCTCTGGAGCGGGGCCCTTTGCCCGCGTCGCCGGCCGTACCCGCGAAGCAGGATGGTGGAGCGCCCGGCGGACCTGGCAGGAATTCGCGGGGCGCAGGGACCCCGGCCTCACTGCGGGGCCCGCACCGCGAGCTTCCCCCCTGACAGCGGCGCGGGCTTTGAGGCCAGGTCCACCAACGGGGGAGGCGGCGTGTCCCCCCGATTGCCGCTTCCCCCGACCACACGGTGGAGCCCCGGCTCCGGGCCCACGGGTCCGGAGCCGGGGCTCCTTTTGTGTGCAGGGGGCCTCCATTTTGTACGCAAGCGTCCGGTGCCCGGCGCCTAGACTGGGTCCTTTCGGGGGCACGGGCCCACCCCACGGGGGCCCTGGGCGGATGGAGAACGGCTGTGACGAGTGGCGTCGAGGACGTGGCGGATCCGTCGGCCGAGGTACTGACGGAGGCCGCGGCGACGTTCGGACTGCTGGCGTCGCCCGCGCGTCTGCACATCGTCTGGGCGCTGGCGGACGGCGAGTGCGACGTCAGCGGGCTCGCGGAGCGGGTGGGCGGCGCGCTGCCCGCGGTGAGCCAGCACCTGGCGAAGCTGAAGCTGGCGGGGCTGGTGCGGTCGCGGCGCGAGGGGCGACGCGTGGTGTATCTGGTGGACGACCCCGATGTGGTGTCGATGGTGCGGTGGCTGGTGGGGCAGCTGACCGACCGGGCCGGCGGCCCGGCGGTGCCGGGACACGTCCGTGGTCTGGGCGCCTGAGCAGGTCGCGGGCTCCGGAACCGCTCGTACGGAGGGGAAGCCGGAGCCGGGCTCGCCGGCCGTACCGGCGGGAGGGCGCGCGGGGAGCGGCGCCGCCCTGCGGGACGCGCCCGGGCTGACGGCACTGGAAGTACTGCGCCTCCTGGAGAGCGGGCCGCGCGGCCTGACCGAGGCGCAGGCCGAGGCGCGGCTGCTGCGGTACGGCGAGAACGCGGTGCCCGAGCGGCGGCCGTCGGGGCGCCCGTGGCGTTTCGTCCGCAGCCTGCGCGACCCGTTCACGACCGTACTGCTGTGCCTGGCCCTGGTGTCGGCCGCCGTCGCGTCCTGGGGGGCGGCCTGTGTGATCGCCGTCCTGGTGGTGGTCAGCGCGGTGCTGCGGACCAGCGGCGAGTACCGGGCGGAGCGGTCCACGGCGGCGCTGCGCGAGCTGATCGCCACGACGGCGACGGTGCAGCGCAGGGCGGGGGCCGGCGCCGCCGGTCCGGTCGCGCGCGCCGGGGCGCCCGCGCGAGCCCGGGGCACTGCGCAGGGCGCGGCCGCCCGGGAGATCCCGGTCGATCAGCTGGTGCCCGGCGATGTGATCCGGCTGGGGCCGGGGGACCTGGTGCCGGCGGACCTGCGGCTGCTGCGGGCGAGCGGCCTGACGGTGCGCCAGGCGCCGCTGACGGGCGAGTCGGCGCCGGTGGCGAAGTACCCGGTCGAGGTGCCGGGAGACGGAGCGGGCCGTACGGCCGACCGTGGCGCGGGCCTCTTCGAACGCCCCGAGCTGTGCTTCCAGGGCAGCAGTGTCGCGTCCGGCAGCGCGACCGCGGTGGTGCTGGCGACCGGCGCCGACACCGTGTTCGCCGGTACGTACCGGCAGCCGTCGGGTACGGACACCGGGCGGCCGGCCGGTCCGCGCAAGCCGCCGCGGCGGTCGCGGCGGTCGCGGGAGAGCGCCTTCGACCGCTCGGTGAACGGGATCTCCTGGACGCTCATCCGCTTCATGCTCCTCACCCCGCCGCTGGTGCTGATGGCCAACGCCGCGCTGCGCGGGCGCGGCCTGGAAACGCTGCCGTTCGCCGTGGCGGTGGCGGTCGGGCTCACCCCCGAGATGCTGCCGGTCATCGTCACCACCGCGCTCGCCCGGGGCGCCGCGCTGCTCGCGCGCGGCGGCGAGGTGATCGTCAAGCGGCTGCCCGCGCTGCACGACCTCGGCGCGATCGACGTGCTGTGCACGGACAAGACCGGCACCCTCACCCAGGACCGGCCGGTCCTCGACTGCTCCTTCGGACCCGACGGCCGGCCCGCGCCCGAGCCGCTGCACTGGGCCGCCGTCAACAGCCTGTGGACACTCCAGCTCGCCGAGCTGCCCACCCCGGACGCCCTCGACGAAGCGGTCCTGGAGGCGGCCGAGGACGCCTTCGAGGAGCTGCTCGCGTACGAGGGCATCGCCGCCCTGCCGTTCGACCCGGTCCGCCGCACCTCGTGCGCGGTGGTCCGTACGGAAGCTGCGGCGGCCGGGCCCCGGCTCGGCACGCACACGCTGGTGGTCAAGGGCGCGCCCGAAGACGTACTGGAGCGCTGCGCCCGCGCCCGGGCCGGGGGAGCGGACACCGAGCTGGACGGCGCGGCCCGGGAGGGGCTGGCCCGGCTCGTGGCGGAGCGGACGGCGGACGGGCTGCGGCTGCTGGCCGTCGCGGTCGCCGAGCGGCCCGCCAGGTCCGGCCCGTACACGCCCTCTGACGAGCGCGGCCTGACCCTCGTCGGCTTCGTCGGGCTGCGCGACGCGCTCGCGCCGACCGCCGCCGCTGCCTGCGCCGCGCTCGCGCGGCGCGGCGTCGCCGTCAAGGTTCTCACCGGCGACCACCCGGGCACCGTCGCCCACGTCTGCCGCGAACTGGGGCTCGACACCGGCCCCGGCGCGGTGCTCACCGCCGACCGGATCGACGGGCTCACGGATGCCGAGCTGGCGCGGCTGGCCGCCCGGACGACGGCGTTCGCGCGGTGCACGCCGGAGCACAAGGCGCGGATCGTGGGGGCGCTGCGGGCGGGCGACGGCACCGGTACGCGCAAGGGGCGTGCGGCCCGTAAGGCGGCGGCCCGCACGGAAACGGACGTACCGGCGCCGCCCCGCACCGTCGGCTTCCTCGGTGACGGCGTCAACGACCTGCCCGCCCTGCACGCCTGTGATGTGGGGGTCGCCCCGCGCGACGCCGTCGACGTGACGCGCGAGGCGGCCGACGTCGTCCTCGCCTCGAAGGACCTGAACGCCATCGACGACGCGGTCCTCGCGGGCCGCCGCAGCACCGCCAACATCGCCACGTACCTGCGCATCACCCTCTCCTCCAACCTCGGCAACGTCATCGCGATGCTCGGCGCCGGGCTGCTGCTGCCCTTTCTGCCGATGCTTCCGGCGCAGGTCCTGGTCCAGAACCTGTGCTTCGACGCGGTCCAGCTCGCCTTCGCCTTCGACCGGCCGGGGCCCGCCGCGCTGCGCAGGCCGGCGGTCCTGCGCCCCGCCGACCTGCTGCGCTACATCACCGGGTTCGGCCTGCTCAACGCGGCCGCCGACCTGGCCACGTTCGGGGTACTGGTGCTCGCGGTGCAGGGCTCGGGGCACCCGGGCGGGCAGGACGCTTTCCACGCCGGGTGGTTCACGGAGAACCTGCTGACGCAGGCGCTGGTGATGTATCTGCTGCGCACCGGGCGGCGTTCGGCGGAGGGCCGGGCGCCGGGCCCGGTCTGTGCCGCCGTGTGCGCGCTCGCCGTCGTCGGGTTGCTGCTGCCGCCGTCGCCGCTGGGGCCGCTGCTGGGGATGGCGGCGCTGCCTCCCCTCTATTACGGGCTGCTGGCGGCGGTGCTGGTGCTGTACGGGGCCGGGCTGGCGTGGGCCAAGGCGCGGTACGACCGGCGGACGGCGCCGGAGACCGCTCCCGGGCCGGTGCCTCAGCCGTAGGACAGCCCCGAACAGATGTCGTCGTCGGCGGAGCGTGCCTGGCCGGCGATCGACGAGGACGAGGAGGGCGAGGGCGAGGGGGCGGGTCCGGCGGAGGCAGCGGTGGGGCCCTCGGCGGCCGGGTCGGCCGCGTACGTGGCGCCGAGGACGACCTTGATGCCCGTGGCGGCCGTCGGCACCAGCCGGGCGTCGCGGAAGCGGGCCGCGACGGTGCGGGCCTGGGCCTCCTTGCCGGCGCCGTACTCGACGGTGGTGGCCGCGTGGTCCTGGGACCGCGCGGTCGCCGTGCCGGTGACGGTGAACCCGGCGGCCTTCAGCTGCCCGGCGGCGCGGGCGGCCAGCCCGGTCGTGGTGGTGCCGTTGTAGACGGCGACACTGATGCCCGTACCGGTCCCGGCGCCCGCGTCGGTGGCCGTACCGCCGGCGGGGGCCCGGGGCGCGGTCCCGTCGGACGGGCCGCCGGCGTGCTCGCCGTCGAGGGTGCGGTCCGCCTTGATGTCCGCCCAGAGCGTGTCCGCCGCCGGGTGGACGACCGCGACGCGTTCGCCCTGGTAGCGCCACGGCAGCGTGATGAACTTGGTGTTGTGCAGGTCGATGTCCTTCAGGGACATCGCGAAGGAGAGCAGCTTGTCGGCCGAGTCCAGGCCCGGGTCGACGGTCATGGACCGGGTGGCGGCGTCGGCCAGCGGCAGCAGGGTGCCCGGGTTGAAGCCCTGGTCCTTGACCTTCTTGATGAGCGAGCCGACGAAGGCCTGCTGGCGCTGGATGCGGCCGATGTCCGAGTTGTCGCCGATGCCGTGCCGGAGGCGGACGTAGTCGAGTGCCTGCTGTCCGGAGACGGTCTGCGGGCCCTTGGCGAAGATCCGCTCGCCGCGGGAGTGGCGGTTCGGGTTCAGGTCGCCCTCGTAGACGTCCTTGGGGAGGCAGACGGGTACGCCGCCGACGGCGGACGTCATCTTCGAGAAGCCCTCGAAGTCGACGACGACGGTGTGGTCGACGCGTACGCCGGACAGCTTCTCCACCGTGTTCTGGGTGCAGGCGGGGTTGCCCTGGGGGCTCTCGCCGACCGAGAAGGCCGCGTTGAACATGGCGTTGTGCCGCGGCGCGGTCCACTTGCCGCTCGGCAGCCGGCACGGGGGTATGTCCACCAGGGTGTCCCTGGGGATGGAGACCGCGACCGCGTGCTTGCCGTCCTTGTATATGTGCAGCAGGAACGCGGTGTCCGAGCGGCCCACGTCGCCCTCGCCGCCGCCCAGCGCGCTGTTGTCGCCCGACCGCGAGTCCGAGCCGATGACCAGGACGTTCTGGCCGCCGGAGCCCTGCGCCGGGCGCTGCGGGCTGACGCCGTCGGCGCCGAACGTGGTGATGTTGCCGGTCAGCTTGAAGTAGTACCAGCCGGCGCCCGCGGTGACCAGGACGAGCAGGGAGACGGCGACGATACCGGCCGTACGCAGCGGCCGCCGCCTGCCGCGTACGGCCGCCCGCCCGGTCCGCTCCGACCTGCCGCCCCGCCCGGCGGCCGCCTTGTGGCTGCTTGCTGTCATGTGTGCACCCTCACCCGCGCGGCTTGTGCCGAAGAAGACGGTCGTTCCCGCTCATTGGTTGTACAGTTGCGCAATGTAGCAAGTTAGCAAGTGAGTGACGCCGAGGAAGAAAGGCGGACGGCGATGCTGCGGAACGGGCTGGAGCCCTGGCACCTGCTGATCGTGGCGCTCGTGGTGATCCTGCTGTTCGGCTCGAAGAAGCTGCCGGACACGGCGCGGGCCCTGGGCAAGTCGCTGCGGATCCTCAAGAGCGAGACCAAGGCGATGAAGGACGAGGCGCCCGGGGAGGACCCGAAAACCGGTGAGGTCGTGCGGACGCCCGCGGCCGGCAGGTGAGGTGCCCGCGGTGCGCGTCGGCGGGAAGGGCCGCCGCCCATAATGGGGGCGGCGCGCCGTCAGCCGCGTGCCGCGCCCAGCACCGATGACGAGGGGACCAGAACCGGATGATCACCGAGCACAAGCCTTCCATACCGTCCGTACGCGCCGTACGGGCAAAAGGCGGGCGCATCACCGCAGTTGTCGTGGCTTTGCTGCTCGGCCTGATAGGGGCGGCGGGGTCCGCGGCAGCGGCGGCACCCGCGTCCACGGTGGCCTACGGACACAGCGTCCAGCAGCAGGACGGCGGCGCGCCGGCGGCGGCCGCACCGGCCTCCTTCCACCACCACGCGAAGGCTGCCTTCGGCTCCAAGGACAAGGACAAGTCCGAGAAGAAGGACAAGAAGAAGAAAAAGGGCTTCTTCAAGAAGCTCGGCATCTTCCTCATCGTGCTGCTGATCATCTTCCTGGTCATCATCATCGTGGTGATCTGGCTGATCGTGCACTTCGTCCGCAAGGCGTTCCGCCGCCGCAGGAGCTGACACGGGGCGGCGGGGTCCGTCCCCGCCGCAGGCCCGTCCCTGCCGCAACCCGCCCCCTCCGGGCCGAGGCGTCAGTGGCGCGGGGGGTTTCCGCGCGGCTTGATGACGGCGTGCGGCAGGGCGGGTGCGGGGAGGCGGTCGCCGTCGTAGCCGTCGACCGTTCCGTAGCGTTCGGTGGCCTTATCCCAGTCCTCCCGCGCCCGCACGATGTCCTCGTGGCTGCGGCCGATGAAGTTCCACCACATGACGATCTCTTCCTCGAACGGCGTGCCGCCGAGCAGGACCGCGCGGGCGGTGTCGTCCGACTCGTTCGCCAGCGTCAGACTGTACGGGCCGGTGGCCACGTAGCCGAGTTCCGCGGGGCGCAGCAGGGTGCCGGCCACGCGGACGTTCCCGCGGTCGACGAGCAGGCCGTGCTCGAAAGCGGGGTCCACGGGGAGGGTGGCCGTCGCCCCCGGGGCGAGGGCGATCTCGGCGCCGAGGAGCGGGGTGAACGTCCGCACCGGTGAGACGACGCCGCCGAGCGCGCCCAGGAACACGCTGACCTGGGCCCCGCCGATCCGTACGGAGCCGGGCGCGTGGTGTTGGAAGTCCCGTTCCGTGTGGCGGTGTTCTTCGGGCAGCGCGACCCACAGCTGCACCCCGTGCAGGACGGTCGTCCGCGCGGTGGACACCTCCGAGTGGCTGATGCCGTGGCCGCCCGTCATCAGGTTCAGTTCGCCCGGCCGTACATAGGCGTGGCTGCCCAGGCTGTCGCGGTGCTCGATCTCGCCGCTGAACAGCCAGCTCACCGTCTGGAGCCCGGTGTGCGGGTGCGGGGCGACGACCATGCCGCCGGTGTCGGCGACGTCGTCGGGCCCGTAGTGGTCGGCGAAGCACCAGGCGCCGATGAGCGTACGGCCGCGCTGCGGCAGCGTACGGCGTACGGTCATCGCCCGCGGGCCGCCCAGGGGCACGTCACGCGGGGTGAGGACCTCGACGCGCGGCCCCCGGCCGTCGTTCGCCGGCGTGCGGCGCGGCCCGGCGGGCTCCCCTTCGACGTTGCTCACTCGCGTCGCCTTCCCGTGGCCAGATGATTGCGAGTTCAACTTTATCGCGGAACCGGTCCCGGCGGGCCGGTGCTACTGGGCCGATTCGAAGACGCGGGAGTGCTGCGGCGGCACCGTTTCGAACTCCGGTGCGCGGGAAACGGTGGGTACCGGCGGTGCGGGGCGCCGGGCGTGCCTGCGGCGTGGAGTGACGTTTCTGCGCACGTCGTCGATGCCGCGGCGCATGACGGTGCGCAGCCACTTGCCGAGGGGCCGTTCGACGAGGCGGTGGACGACCCAGGCGGCGACCAGCATGAGCACGGTCACCGAGGCCACCAGGACCGGCGCGGAGACCCGGTTGCGGAAGTGGTGGATGAGGGTCATGCCGATGTTCATGTGGATGAGGTAGAGCGGGTAGGTGAGCGCTCCCGCGGTGGTGAGCCACTTCCACTGGATCCGGTCGCAGACGCCGAGCGCGATCGCGCCGACGAGGACGAAGCCGGCGACGATGACCAGGCGGGCGGGCCAGGTGGGCAGTGCGGCGGCTGCGGCCTTGCCCAGGCTGGTGGCCATGCGGTAGTCGATGAACCGCTGGGAGAGCAGCAGTTGCAGGACGACTATGGCCCACAGGATGGCGTTGGGCCGGTGGCGCCGCATCAGGTAGAAGGCGATGCCCGTGATGAAGAACGGCGCGTACTGCGGCATCGCGAACGCGGTCAGCAGCGGCGTCTGCATGATGGGCGCGAGGGCGGCCGCCGCCGTCCAGACGCCGCACAGGATGAGGCAGTTGCGGTACGTGACGCCGAACAGCATCACCACGACCATGATCAGGTAGAACTTGAGCTCCACGAAGAGCGTCCAGTACACCGGATCGACGTTGGGGGTGTTGTTGCCGGCCTGCAGCATGGTCAGGTTGGTGATCACCCGGTCCCAGCCGCTGAAGGAGTCGACCTCGGGCCACGCCTTCACCACCAGCGCCGTGAGCAGGATGCCCGCCCAGTAGGCGGGGAACAGCCGGGTGAGCCGGGAGACGGCGAACTCGCCCACCGTGCGCCCCCACACGCTCATACAGATGACGAAGCCGCTGATGAGGAAGAAGACTTCAACCCCGAGCCAGCCGTACTGCGCCGCCTTGTGGGCGGTCGGGAAGATCGTGCCGGTGTCGTGTCCCCACGGCCGTGCCAGCGCGACGTAGTGGTAGAAGACCACCATCAAAGCGGCGAGCAGCCGCAGCCCGTCGAGAGCGGCGAGCCTGTTCCCCAAGCGGCGCTCGGTCATCCTGTTACCCCCCAAGCGCCCTGGTCTGGGGGCACTCCATATATTAAGGAGAAGATAAACACAGGTTGCGAAGAACCTGTCAATAGTCGGAGATACCGCTTTCGTCACACTCGCCGACGGCGCCGGGCCGAACCGGGCCGCGTCATCGGGCCACGTCCTCCGGAGAGGACGCGGCGGGAAAGTCCGGGGTTCGTCACGGCGCGGCAAATTGACGATCCGCGTCGGCTTTGGCAAGTCGGCGCACGCTCGCACGGCTGTCGGCCGCCGCCCGCCGCGAAGCGGCCGTACGGACGGCGGAGTATCCCGCAACTCCGCGGCGGTCGGGGCGCTCGCGGGGGCCGCGGGTGCGGAGATACCACGCGAAACACCCCCCTGATCGCGTTTGCGCACATCAGGGGGGTGTCGGGAGTGATGACGGCGGGGCGGGGCCCCGTCAAGCCGCGCTTCTCGCCGGCCGGTCGGCGGGTCGGCGGGTCAGGTCAGCAGGTGGCTCGTGTGCGAGAGGCGGCGCGCCGTGGCCGTGAGGGCGGTGATCTGGGTGCCGACCTGGTCGATGTCGGTCACCGGAGTCTTGAACGGCAGCCGGACGTCGTGGTGGGTGTGCGGGTACTCAAGGCGCAGGGTCACGCCGTAGCGGTCCATCGCCACCGGGAGGGCGCGCAGGATGCCGTGGTCCGGGTGGGGGCGGACGAGGCGCAGGAGCAGGGGTACGAGTTCGCCGTGGTCGTCGACGAGGTGGGTCAGCATGCCCGCCTCGCTGGTCGCGAGCGGGTCGAGTTCGGTTGCCTCCAGCTCCTGGAGGGTGACGTAGGCGCGCCCGTGGGCGTCTTCGAGAAGCGCCTGGCCGAACTCCACGCACGTGCTCGTCGTGGCCTCCGTGTCGAACGGGGCGGTCAGCAGCCCGGTCACCGTGACGCGGGCCCGTACGCGGTCGCGTACGGGGGTGGGGGCGATGTCGGTGAACTCCAGCCCGACCGGGACGCGCGTCGCCGTCTGGGCGTCAGTGCCCTCGAACGGCGCGTGCAGGTGGAAATGGCTCATCGCCCGGCTGCCGTCGAGGCGGCGCACTTCGGTGTGGAGTCCGTCGCTCACCACGGTCATCGAATGGGCGGTGGCCAGGATCGACCGGACGCGCTCGGCGGCTGTCGGTGTGGTGGCGCGGGCTGTGAAAGGGCGCATCCGGTTCTCCAGGCGCGGGTAGGGAGACACAAGGCGAAGCACTTAGGTGAGGCTAACCTAACCTATGTCCGAGCGGCTAGCCCGCCCCCTGCGGCGCATCCGCCCCCATCGATTCACCCTCACCTATCGACTCACCTGCCCTTTGCGGCGCACCCGCCCCACCGGCCACCGGACCCGCGAAGCGCACCAAAAAACCGCCTCCGACCCGCTGTCGCGGATCGGAGGCGGCTCACTTCGAGCGGATGACGTCAGAAGATGTCCCGGTACTGCTGGAAGCCGTAACCGATCTTGACGGGGGGCTTGAACGGCGCGGACGCCTTTCCGGTGCCCTTGTAGAGCCACAGGTCGCCCTTGGTGTCGCGGGCGAGCAGGTCGCTGCGGCGGTCGACGTCCACGTCACCGGTGGCCACCAGCTTGTTGAACTGGTTCCAGCCGGCGCCGATCCGGGTGCGCGGCGCGAACGGCTTGCTCCCGTCGCCGGTGCCCTTGTACAGCCAGAGCACGCCCTGCTTGTCGCGGGCGACGATGTCCGGCTTGTCGTCGCCGGAGTAGTCGCCGACCCCGGTGATCTGGGAGTACTGGTTCCAGCCCGCGCCGATCCTGACGCGCGGCGCCAGCGTGCCGTCCGCCTTGGTCTGGACGCGCCACAGGACGCCCTGCCCGTCACGGGCCAGCAGGTCCGGGTGGGCGGCGCGGGCCAGGGTGCCGGGCGACAGGACGCTGGTGTACTGCTGCCAACCGGTGGCCACCTGCTTGAGCTTGCCGTCACGCCACTGGTTGACCACCCCGTTCGTCATGACGTGGTAGTCGCCGTCCTGGTACCCGGTCAGGTCGGGATCGACCGACACCGAGAACTTGAGGCCCTTCCAGACGTAGGCACCCGAACGGGAGTCGAGGCCGCCCTTCCCGTCCCGGAGGTACGTGTACATCTGACCCGACGGGAGAATGCCGTTCAGGAAGAAAGACGGCGCGGTGGGCGTCGGCCCGGACGTCGCGGCGTTGGCCGCTACGGCAGTGCCGGTGACCGTGGCGGCCAGGGTGACGGCCGTGGCCACGGTGGCCAGGCGCGCGATGGCGCGCCGACGGTGAGCGAGTCGCTTCAAAGGAACTCCGGGTGGTCGGGGGAGGAACCGGTCATGCGGCACCTCACGCCGGCAACCAGCAAGCCGGAGCGAATGTTCTGACACGAGTGTTTTGGCACGAGTGTTCTGGCACGAGTCATGCGGTCCCCCCACAGCTCTTGGCCCAAAGATTAGAAGAGGCCCCCGTACGGCCTTCGGGTGGGGGTGTTAGCCGGGTGTTAGCGGAGCGGCAGCCTCTCGCTAAGGGCCTTGGACAGGATCGGAGACGTACCGAGGAAGCAACGCCACCAACTGCCCCGGGGGGGGCCCGAAATGAACGCCACCATCACCCGCACCGCCCGCCGCCGTACCCTCCGCGTCGCCGCCGCGGCCCTGACCGCGGTCGCCGGGCTCACCCTGACGGCCTGCTCCGGCTCGGACGCCGCCACCGGCACGAAGGCCGCGGCCCACATGGACACGGACGCGGCCGCCGCGGTGCAGGGCGCCGACCCCCAGGCGGGCTCCGGCGCGGAGGCCGGCGCCAAGGCCGACGGCAAGACGGGGCCTGTGGGAAAGCAGTCCGGCAGCGCGAACGCCGCCCGGGGTGGCAAGGCGGGCTCGGGCTCCCAGCGCTGCCACACCTCCGACCTCAAGGCCGCCTTCGCCACCGGCGAGGACGCGACCCCGGACCCGAACGCGGGCGGCTCGACGACCACCAGCATCGTGCTGACCAACAAGAGCGGCCGCACCTGCAAGATCGGCGGCTTCGCGGGCGTGGACCTCAAGCCCGACGCCGGCGGCCCCGTCTGGTCGCTGGCCCGCTCCTCGGCCCAGCACGGCTCGATCACCCTGGGCCCCGGCGACTCCACCGACTTCACCCTCAACCTCGGCACGGCCAAGGAGAACGACGAAGGCTCCTGGAAGCCCGCCACCGTGGCCGTCACCCCGCCCAACGAGACCACCTCCCTGACCCTGAACTGGCCCTGGGGCCCGCTCGTCGACCAGCGCGGCGCCACCCACCCGGCCACCTACGTCAACCCCATCGGCTGACCACCCAAGACCTATGTAAGGGCCTATACGGACGAGGGAAGTTCGTGACCAGGTGACGACCGCCACCCCGTAGGCCAGCGGGCCTCCGGCCCGGCGACGGTGAACGTCCGCTGAGTACGGGCCACTCAGGGGCGGCCCGGCGTCACGAAACCAGCGCGGGACGTCCTGTGACAGACAGGACCGGCTGGTCCTGGTCCTGGCCCCGGCCTCGGTCCGCGACGGCCTCCTCCGCCTGGCTCATCTCGGCCCAGACGGCGTCGAGAGACAGGCCGAGGGTGTCGGCGATCGCTGCGATGGTCGGGAAGGCGGGGGTGGCCACCCGGCCGGATTCGATCTTTCGCAGGGTTTCCGGCGAGATGTGCGAAGCGAGCGCCACGTCCAGCATCGAGCGGCAGCCCCGGGCTCGGCGGAGCAGGGCGCCGAGGCGCTCTCCGCGTTCGACCTCGGCGGGGGTGAGCGGCAACCTGACCATGACCCCATTCTAATACCGGTATAGTTTGACCGGGATAGTTATTGGACGCACATGAGGGGCCCCATGATTGAGATCTTGAACTCCGCGCGGCTCGATCGGGCGAGGGCCGCCGGTGCCCTGGTCGGAGGCATCCTGCACACGCTGAAGCAGCGCAGCACGGTCGGGACGAATCTGCTGGACATCGACCAGTGGGCCAAGGAGATGATCACCGAGGCGGGAGCGCAGTCCTGCTACGTCGACTACGCGCCTTCCTTCGGGCGCGGCCCGTTCGGGCACTACATCTGCACGGCCGTCAACGACGGAGTGCTCCACGGGCGGCCGCACAACTACACGCTTGCGGACGGGGATCTGCTGACTCTCGACCTCGCCGTGTCCAAGGGCGGGGTGGCCGCGGACGCCGCGATCAGCTTTCTGGTGGGCAAGGCCAGGCCGGCGGAGAGCGTCGCGATGATCGAGACGACCGAACGCGCACTCGCCGCCGGCATCGCCGCCGCCCGGCCCGGGGCCCGCATCGGCGACCTCTCCCACGCCATCGGCACGGTCCTCAGCGAGGCGGGCTACCCCATCAACACCGAGTTCGGAGGCCACGGCATCGGCTCGACCATGCACCAGGACCCGCACGTCGCGAACACCGGGCGGCCCGGCCGCGGTTACAAGCTGCGCCCCGGACTGCTGCTCGCCCTGGAGCCCTGGGTCATGGCCGACACCGCCACTCTCGTCACCGACGCCGACGGTTGGACGCTGCGCAGCGCGACGGGCTGCCGGACCGCGCACAGCGAGCACACCATCGCCATCACCGACGACGGAGCCGAAATACTCACCCTGCCCTCGCCGTGAAGCGCCTCGGGAGCCCGGTAGCTCTCGCCCACCGTGCTGCACATGCCCCACGCAAAACATCCCCCTGATCGCGTTTCCGCAATCAGGGGGGTGTGTTCAGCGGCTCTAAATGAGTGAACCGGAATACGACCTTTGGCGGTGGCCTCGCGGAGGATGTCGCCCTCTGGTTCTACCTCCGAGAAGCCCTGTTCCTGCCGGCGGCCCCGGTGACCTGCTCGCCGAACCGTGCCAATCCCGAGTTGCCATGCCCTCTGACCTAGGACGACGAACGGTAGAGACCTGGCTGTCTGATCCAGCGTGCCCTACTGGAACGCGTTACGGATCTTCCGGCACCGTGGGACGGCGCCCTCGTCACCGGCCTCACACCGATCACCCGTCAGACCGTTGTCGAGGACGATCTCCACTGCCTCGACGGCCTTGATGTTCTTCCGGTGCTCCTTGGGCATCGTCGCCGACCACTCGTAGGCGGAGCCATAGTGGAAACCCGCTATGTCGGCCAGTTCCATGTTCGCCTTCGTGGCACCGGAAGGAAGCGAGGTGCTCACCTTCAGCACGCCGCCCTCGAACGTGAACGACTTGGTGTACTTCCGGGGGTCGTAGGTGGCGGGCTGGCCCAGTTCAGCGACTTCGCCGAGGTCCTCGTCACACGCAGTCCCCTGGTCCATCGAGCAGGTTTCCTTGTCGAACGCCTTCATGGACGCGATGATCTTCTCGGGATCGGCCACCTTTTTCGGCTTGGGCGGCTCCTTGTCCTGCGCCTTGGCCCCCGCCTTCGGGGAATGTGACGAAGACTCGACGGGCTCGACAGTCTCCTTTGCCTTCTCGTCGGCGCTGTCGCACGCCGTCAGAGACACGGAGAGTACGGCGGCGACGAGAGACGCCGTAACGGCCTTGCCAGCGAAACGCAATTCTTCTCCCCCACGATGCGGTACCGGGGCCGAGGGCCCGAAAACGGCTTTACGTTACTACCTTGTGGATCAAGCCTCGGGGCTACCCCTGGCCCGCCACCCCCGTACCGGCCGCCGGAAGCACCAGCGAGGCTTCGGAAGCCGAGCCGGATGGGGCGGAACGCTAAACCATGTCGTGAGCCTCTTCGAGATTCTTCACGGCGTTCATCGTCCATCTCCGCGAAAATTCCCGAGAGGTGGTCGAGACGGTTATTCTCCAATTCCGCTCGCGTAAGTATGTGAGGGCGGGTTCGTGGACGCTTCCACGCGCTTCACGTGCGCTGTGTAGTCCGTCCAGCCCCGCACGTCGCGCGGTGATCCGCTCCAGCACCTCGGGGCCCGTCGTGCGCCGGATCGTAGAAGCGGCACCGGCGACGACGGGCGGGAACCCGTAACACCACCCCGCCGGACGATCTACACCCCAGACTGCCCCGCACGACCACCGCGAACACCCCGAAGCGACGTCACGCCAGCCCCACGCAAAACACCCCCCTGATCGCGTCTCCGCAGATCAGAGGGGTGTTACAAGCGGTAGCGGTGGGATTTGAACCCGTCAAGATGACGCTTCTCACCTGCGGTTTTTCCTGAGAAGCGGATGAAGCATGCTGATTCGATGCTGCTGGATGATGTCGGGTCTTGCTCAATGGGTCTCGTGTTGCACGTGCAACACGAGACCCGAGGCGCGCTGAGCACTCCGGATCTCGGCGGCGAAGCAGAGCTTCGAGCCAGCGCGACAGTTGTGAACCTCGCTGCACGGCTTCTACCCCGACCTGATCGACCTGGCCACCCGCCGCGACGACCTCCTCCTCGTCGACATCCCCTCGCTGGACTCGAACACGGTTCCTTCGGATCCGAAGGCCAAGAAATGGTCAGTCCCCCGTTTGTGACAATCATGTCTGTATCCGCTGAGGCTCCGGAGTCGGATCGGCCAGGTCCTTGTCCGTCGCCAGGATGACTGCGTTGAGCAGCCACAAGAGCCGGTACGAACGCGCCACACCGAGCACCAGCGCTCCCTCCACCAGCCAGTGGACACCGCCAGGGTCCGTCTCCGTCACGTCCAGAGCCGTCGCGAGTAGGCAGGCCCCGGCGATCAAGAGTGTGGCAGACAGAATGCTGACCCAGTTCCGGCGGAACTGGGAGCCCAAGTGTCCGGTCGTACGCAGCACCCGCATGCGTCTCCCGGATGCCGCGGCGTATTGGGCGATAGCCGCAGTGAAAAAACTTCCGGTGATGGCGACGACCGTGGCACCCGTGGTGTAGATCCCCAGGCGTTGCTCACGCCCTGGGTTCCCAAGGATGTCACCGCCGCCGGTCGCTCGGACCCAGCTGAAGTGCAGCCCGACGAGCACGATCGCAATCAGCCAGTCACAAGCCGGTCTGGCGAGCCACCTGTTGAAGAGCCACCGTGGCCCCAGCCCTGCCCCCGGCATCGGGAACCCCCCCTGCGCGACCAGTAGAAGCACTTCCCCTTGTCGCCGAACAGCCTAGACGTCGGCACCGACAGCGGCCCTCAGGACCCGTTCCTGCTCATGCGCCACACGCGCCAATTCAGTCAATGCCACATGGAGGTTCACCGAATGTCCGTCAGTCGCTTCCACCGGTACCAGGCACTTCGCGGTGATGCGCTCGGCGACAAAGTCGATCTTCTCGTCCGTCGACTGCTGGTTCCAATCGTCGATGTGCGCCTCGGCCCTGGCCGTGTGCACCGCGTCGGTATTGTCGAGCCAGTCACCGATGTCCCGTGCGAGGGCCGTGGTCGAGTCCAGCAGCCGCTGCTGTCCGCGCGAGCGACGCCGCAGGGAGAACCGGCTGCGCTTCTTGGGAACTTCCAGCGTCAGTGTGATTGCCATGTCGGGATACTTCTCGTGCAGGTTGCCCAGAGCGTCGCCCAGGTCCGCGCTACTGCGTAGGGCCGTCGGGCTGTCGTGGGGCTCGGGCTGAAGCCGAATGGTGAGCTTGTCCACCGCGGTGGCGCGGGCGAGCTTCTCCCGTGACCGGCCGTCGACGACAGGACGCAACTGCACCTCCTCCCGGACGAACTGCATGCTGTTGAACCAACGCTGGATGGCGCTCACCCGGGGTGCCGAGATCCCTCCCCCCATCGTCGCCATAACGTTGCCGAAGGAAAGAAAGTAGACAGTAGTGACGTCGACCAGGCCTTGATTGGCGGCGAGTTGAAGCTGGCTGAAGGAGCCGTCATCGAAGTTAATCTGCTGGGGGTGGTCCTTACGGACCTTCGCCAGTAGTAGGTGCGGGGCCGGCTGATTCGGGTCAACCGCGCCGATGAGCGTCTCACCACCCGAACCCACCGTGCGCTCTCCCAACGGCAGGTCACGCAAGCGGCCCAGCAGGACGCCCCAGTCCTGACGGTTCAGAGGCGGTACGTCCGGCTCCTTGGCATCGGCGACCTGATAGAAGTGGACCGTCCTGTCGCGGTTCCGTGCGGTCATACCGCTCCCCCTGTAGCGATGTTCGCGTCTCAGCGTAACGGGTGCACTGCACATGTGACGGAGCTCGTCACGGCACCGAGGCGGGGCCCAGCCGGAACCATGACCGGGCGAACCCCACCGCAGCAGCGCCTACTATTCGGCTTCGAACTCCGCTTGCAGCTTGAGGATGTTGGCGTTCTCCCTGAGGATCCTTACCTTGTCCTCTGGGAACCCGCCGGGACGCTTGGCGTGGATCTCGAAGGTGACCTCGACCTCGGCGCCGATGAGATCGAGGTGCTGCAGGATCTCGAAGACGTACTTGGTGGCGTTCTTGCTGTACTGCTCTGGTGTGAGCTGCGCGTTCGCGTAGAAACGGGTCGGTACGTGGGGGATGACCGGTTGCTCGGATGTCCTGGACGATTCGCCGACGGCCGCTGCTGACTCGGCAGTCTCAGACGTCTCCGTCGCGTTCACCGACACGGTGGTTGCGCCGTCATGCGGAGCGGGCACGGCGACGGCCTCACGCTTCCGAGACGCCGCTTCTTCTTCCCGCCGGCGTTGAGCGAGCGCCTTGTCCGGACGTACAAGAAGCGTGGTGTCGGTGACCTGCCCGAAGGCGCTGTTGCCACCAGGCAGCACAAGCCCCTGATAGCGACCGGTGGCTTCATCCCATCCCGTGGCCAGGGCGAAGCCCTCCTCTTCCCAGTTCCACAGATTCAGGACGTCTTCGATGCCCTGCACCAGGACCGACCGGTTCACCAGGCGGTTCAAGTAGGAGTACTCGGCGTGCAGCGCCCAGAGGACGCCTACGGCGATGTGCCCGTCCGGATTCCAGATTCGGTCCGCCAGCGGACCGACGAGTTTTTGATGGAGCACTGCGGGCGCCTGCTGAAGGTTCAGCTGCCCGTCCCGTTTGAGCCGGTCGGCCGCACGGACCGCCATGTCTTCGGCACGGCCGGTTTCGGCCTTCTTGGTCTCCCATGTGACCTGGGCGCTGGTCTCCTCGCCCTGCTCGGGGACAAGGAGCCACTGGTACGTCTCGCCGATACGCAGCACAACCTTCTCGTCGGCCTGGTCACGCCGGGTCTGGGCCTGGCGGCGCTGGCTCTCCGAGAGGTCGAGTTCAAGGTGCCGTTCCAGGACCTGCTGCCAGCCCAGGAACTCCCGTACTGCCTCCATGAGTTCACTCACGGCCCTCTTGTCCGGTGCCAGGAACACCAGCATGTTGCGGTGCTTGCGCTGGGCAGTGTCGTGCTGACTCAGCGCCTGAGCGGCGAACTCCTGCGCCGGGGTGTCCGTGCCGGACCTGCCGCCGCGGTGGGTGTACTGAGGGTGGAGCAGCACCAGTCGGGCGGAATCCCGGTCCGGGATGTTCTTGGTGTGCTGCGGGGCGATGTGCACAGCATCGAAATCCCCGCTCCGGTACTGAATCGGGCTGAGCCTGCGGACGATCTCCGCCCAGACCTCCTCGTCCCGGCCGATGAGACGGTCCGCCCAGTCCTTGGCGGTTCGGGTGATGTTCGCCTGGGTGTCGAACCAGTAGCGGTCGACATCGCTGTACAGGTGCGTGGAGCGGTCAGCCAGAGCGTTGAGAGCGGTTCGGAAGTTGCCCATGGTGTCGCCAGGCATCGCCATACCGAGCCGGATGTACGGCTCGGCCAACCCCTTCTTGGCCGCCTTGAGCGTGGCGGCAGACCCCATGAAGACCGTACGGGCGATGCGGCGGCTCACGGCGCGCTGCCCCAGATACGTCTTTTCCTTGTCTACCTCGACAGGCGTCGAGCCCGGCCCGTCGACATCCGTGTCGATGATCGGCTTCCAGCGGTCCTCGAGGTAATGGGTGAGCTCGCTGGTGACGAGCTGGTTGTCCAGCGGAATGTCCCCCGGCATGATCACGGGGCTCTGGCTCTGGCTGTTCCACAACACATGGATCACGCCACTCATCAACCGCAGTACGCCACGGGTGCGCTGGAACCTCTCCAGGGTCGACCAGTCCTCGTACAGCCGTGCAAACAGCTCAGGATGGATGGGGTACGTCGCCCGCATCCGCGCCTCGTATTCCGTGCTGTCGGCACCCACCGGGAAATCCGACTTGTGCGAGGCGTAGAACTGGCTGAAGATCTTCGCAACCTTGTTGATCTCCGCCTGCGTAGTGCCGCTCGGGGCTTCGAAGAGGCGACGGCGCACGATCTCGAAGGACTCGTCCGCGCTCGCGGGCCGCCACGAGTCCGCCTTACGGTGAATCACGCTCTGCAGCCGGTCCAGGGCCACGTGTCCAGCCGGGCCTCCGATCTCGTTGTCGTCGGCCTCACTCACTTTGTCTTGGTCAGAGGCCGGGATGGAGAGGACGAGCTGTGCACCGCTCACCGCCTCCACCGCCTCGGTCAGCGACTGCGCGAACGAAAAGTGGGTTTCAAAGGTGCCGGCTGGTAGATCGTCGTTGTTGACCAGCTGCCGGGCGTAGACCACCCACTCGTCGATGAGGATCAGACATGGCGAGAACGCGGTCAGTAGCTCCTGGAGCAGTTCGGAGCCGGGGCTGGTCCGGCTCCGGTCCGCCTCGGCGATGGCGTCGTACGCCCGACGGCCGCCCAGCGCCCAGGCGAGCTCACCCCACATCGTATTGACCTTGGTTCCGTCGGATTTCTCCGACGGCTGCCCGGCAGCCGCAGCCGAACCGACGAAGACCGCCCGTCGCACCTCCTGACTCGGCAACCCGAGCGGAGCGGCGGCGAGCAGCTCCTGCATTTCCTGCGGCAGCTGCTCACGCCGCAAGCCAGGTGAGTAGAGGTGGTACAGAGCCAGCATCGAGTGCGTCTTGCCGCCACCGAAGTTCGTCTGCAGGTTCACCGTCGGCGAGGCGTTATTGTCGCCCGATATTCGGAGCAGTGACCTGCTGAGCAAGTCCCGCAGTCCCTCGGTGAGATAGGTGCGGTGGAAGAACTCCACTGGGTCCGTGTACTCCGGCGCCCCCTCGCCGCTGACGACATGCGCAAGGTTGGCCGCGTACTCAGAGGCGTTGAAATGGCCTTGCGCGACGTCAAGGTGGGGTACGAGCACCTCACGCCATGGCTTGAGGCCCTCTGCCGAGACGGTGGGCATGGCGGCCGCTTTGCGCGTCGCCAGCTTGGTCTCTGCCTCTATGACGACCCGCTGGTGCTCAAGCCGAATCTTACGGGCCTTATCGACGAGTTCGGTGTCGGCCCCGACAACTACGAGCAAGCGCTCGGCAGTGTCCAGGGCCCGGCCCGTGTCGTCGTCGTTGAAGGTCTCCTCGTCCACCGACTTGTCGCGTACGTCGCTCAACTCACCCAGGTAGTTCCGGGCCGAGGCTGGCAGCAAGTGCCGGAAGTACGGCGTCCAGTAGCGCTGTACAAGGTTCAGGAGAAACTGAGCATCCAGCTTCGACTCGAGATTCAGCCCCTTGCCCCGCGCCTCTGCTGCCGCATCGTCGAACCAAGTCTCGCCCTGTCGGCGGGTCATTTCCCGTTCCACCAAGGGCAGCAGGCCGGGCGGCAGCAGCTTGAGCACGTGCTCGATACGCTTGCGGTTGGTGAGGGCCATCGTCTCCGTTGTCCGTTCGTCTGTCATCGCGGCGTCCGGCTGGTCCGTGCCATGCGCCGATGTGTCGTCCTGCATGCCCGCCCCCTTGCCCTGCGGTGCTGCCTCCGGTCAGAACAGCCTGCCGTCTCCGGACTCTCCGGAGTTGATACCCCGCCTCTCGGCGGCTGTGGCGGCAGCCTGCACATCCGGCCACGAGCTGACGAGGTTGTTGAACCACCGTTGGCTCTCGGTCCAGCCGCGTTGCTCGGCGACGCTGTGCAACAGGTACGCGAGCCCTCTGACGGAGTCTTGTTCCACCACTGCTTGGCTACGAGCCCGGGCCAAGAACCTCCCTGCCCCGTCGATGCCGGAGTTCGCACCCTTGCCCTCAAGCAGCCGGGAGAGGTGCATCGCCACTTCCCAGACAGTGAGCTGGTCATCGGAGGCAGGGTCGAAGTTTGCGGGCAGATCAGCAGGCTTGATCAACTCAGTGAGTCCGGCAACCGACTTGACCACGCCTGCGTGCACCAGACTGGGGACGGAGGTGTTGTACCGATTGGCCCGCTTGTCGGCCTCACCGGAATCAGCGGTGCCCCACTGGTAGTCCTCGAACCACTTGATGCACCAGCGAGTCTCCGCGTCGAAGTCGTCCTCGTACTCCGAGAGGAGCTCGTCCAACGTCTTATTGATCTCCGACAAGGCGGCTCGGACTCGCATAGGCGAACCATCGGCCTCGGTCACCTTGGCGTACCGGGAGAAGATCTCCATCCCGGGGCCGATCGCGGCCTGAGCCAGGTCGACGGCCGGGATGGAGCTCTGCTGGAGCGGTTTGATCCGGCCAGGGAGTTCGCGGCGGAGGGCCGAGAGAAAGCCGCGCCGGTCGATGGAGCCCGCTTCAGCAACGCGGGGGCGACAGACCATCACCACGTACGAGGCGAGGGAGTTGGCGCCCTGCCCGATCTGACGCGTGCTGTTAGTCGCGTGCAGTGGCCACGTACCGACGATGCTCAGGCCGGCCGCCAACATTGCCTCGAGCAGCGCGTCCCACGCGGAAGAGGTCAGCTCCCCGTCTCTGATCTCTTCCTGCCGATGGGCGTAGATGACGATGAGCGGAAGGTCTGGTCTGGACGTCCCCTTGAGAGAGGAGAAGACCTCCGAGAATCCGTCAATGAAGTGTTGGCGTGCCTTGTCAGGGCCGCCGTGACGGTAGGGGTTCGCGATCAGTTCGTCGGTCTTCGGGGTGGCCATGGTGCCGAACAGGTCGGGGTGCAGGTCTCTGGCCGCGCGTCGAAGCCATACGTAGAAGTAGTCACTCAGATCCGCGTATGGAATCTGGGCAAAATAGGGCGGATCGGTGGCTATTAGGGCGCTATGGCGCGGGAGGAGGGCGCCAGCTCTGCGAGCATCAGCTTGAACCGTCGAGCCGCGGGTTGCCTCGCGAGGCAAAGCTCCGAACCCACTGATCACACTCGCGACTTGCCCGTTCCAGCTTCCAACCGACTCACCGATTGGGTTGGTCTCGGCAAAGTCCCACGTCATTGCGATGGCCTGACGTCCAAAGCCAGGTTCAGCCTTCGCTGCACCGTTTCGAGAGTCCAGGCGCCACCGAGTTTGAGAAGAGTTGGCCTGGGCCAGCTTGCTCACACAGATAGCAAGAACGGACGCGATGGCCGTTGCCTGATGGCGATCACCACCATCTTGTCGCACCCACTCCGGCACCTCGGCGATCGCATCTGCGAAAGCTCCCAACACATGAAGCTGTCGAGCAGTGTAGATGTCCGCCTGGCGCCGCAAGCCGTACAGCTTCGTACTGAACTGCTTCGAGTTATCCGCAAACTCAAGCTCCGGCACATCATCGGGCAGGGAGGCGCTCGCCGCCCGGCTCCCCTCCGGCTCAGGAAGAAAGTGCCGCCCTGATTCGTTGTCCGCGGCAATCGCCAACATCTGCATACTCATACGCCCGGCGGTCCCGGCCTTGCGTATATACGCCTCGTTGATCTCAGTGCTGCAAGCCAAGCAGATGAACTTCCCACGACCGGATCGCTTAGTGGCCTCCGGCACCTTAGTGCTCAGCCCCCTGCCAATTTCGAAGCGCACACGCCCGTCCTCCAGGACGGGCTTCAGCCACGCCTCGCGTCCCTTCTGCTTGCTCAGCCAGGGCGAGCTGTACAGAGGAACGAGCACGCCGCAGGCGGGATTGACGCAAGGCACGGTCCTCGCCCAGAGCCATGCGACGACCTCGCAGCCCTTCACCGGCTCGTATAGCTTTCCAACCTTGCTTCTGACCTTGTCCTCGACGCGCTTCGCGTAATGCTTGATGTCAGTCAGGAGCCCTGCTATGGGATCGAAGCCTGTGGCCTCAAAGCCTCCGTCGGAGCCGGAGACCGCGGGCTTACCGAGGACGGCAGGTATCAACTGCGTCTCAACCCTGGTTACCAGCGCTGGTACCGGATTCAGGTCACTCGCGAGAGTCGGGAAGCCTAGCCGTTGGGCCTCAACCAGGGTCGACCCGCCGCCACAGAAAGGATCGAGCACAGTGGGGAGTTTTTGCTCCTGCTCGGCCAGTACGGCCTTCGCCTTCTTCAAGGCGCCAGCCGTCGGCGCGGTGCCCTTCTCCGGGACAAGGCCCTCGATGATGCCGAGCAGCTCGGCCCGCTTCTCGTCGTCGTCTGGGTCGTCCACGACTGCGGCAAACAGCAGCGCTCGCCAGGCCGGGGTCGGCATAGGCGCGAACCACTTGTGGATGTTCTTGATGGTGCCGACCTTGCGGTCCTTGTCTGCCTTGCTCGCCCTGCTGATGGCCTCCGTCGGTAGGGCCACCTCGATGAGCTTCCGTCTACGCGTCGGCTCGTTGTCCGTCCCGGTACTCACAGTGGAGCCCCTCCCTTCGTCCAGGCGTCCTGCCACGACAGCAGCAGCCCCTCTGCTTTCAGATCTCCGAACTCGGTGTCGTCGAAGGCACCCACCACGTACCGCACCGCGTCATGTTCCGGCCCGTCCGGGTGGACGGCGACGAGGGCAAGTCGGTGCTGAGCACCGCGGTTCTTGGCGACGAGCACCTCATTGCGGCTGATGTAGAACTCCTCCGCTCCCAGACGGCGGCCCTTGACCTCGATATGGATGAGATGGCCGTCCAGCGTCAGCGAGCGGATGTCATAGCCGGGGTTGCTGTGCGCCATCTCCTCCGGGATGCGCCCCAAAGACTTCTCCGCGCGGAGCACCGCGGCGACGGCGCGGCGATCGGTCTCGTAGCCGTCCGTGGCGTGCAGCGGCGCAATGTCGGTGTCGTCCGGAGCCTCTACCAGAGCCTTGGCCAGCCAGCCCACCGGTACCACGAGGGCATGGCCCGCGACGACTGGGGGCCGAGGTTGCAGAGACGCGTCCTTGTCCAGGTCGGCAAGCCGCTGGGTGCGCCGCGCTTCGAGTTCCTCTGCCCAAGCCCGCGCCTTCTCCGGACGGTGGCGGACCTTTTTCCCCTCCGCCAGGTCCTGTTCGAGCTTGCCAGCTTGGGCATGCCAGTAGCTAATCTCCTGCTTCAAGCGCTGCTCAACCTGTGTCCGCGTACGTTCTACGACCGGAAATAGCCGCTCCTGGACCACGTTGAGATGGTCGGGCACTGCCTCCTGCACTGCCCAAGCCAGTCCGCGCGTGCTTCCGCCGTCACTAGCCAGCCAATCCTCGTCCAGCAGCGTTTTCGCTGCCTTCCTCTCCGCCGGGGCCGGCGGCCGATAGTCGAGATACGGAGCTGGCCCCGCGTGCCGCGCCGTTCCGTCGGGCAGCAGTTCAGTGAAGGCGAAAGCGCGGTCCACGGGACGCCGGTGGCCGTCCACGATCTCTTGGGACAGTGCGACGAGCAGTCGGGGCTGGTCGCCAGGATCGGCCGCGTCGACCAGGACGGCCCCCTTCTTGAGTAGATCTCCATGCTGGTTGGCGATCTCGTTCAGCACGGCTTCGAAGAGGGGTTGCCCTGGCGCGATGAGATCAGCCCGCGGTTTGCCGGACAGCGTGATGCGGTCGCGGTCGAAGCAGACCCGCTCATACTTGCGCTGCACGATGCCGCCAAGACCGCTCCCGTGCCGGCCCGTTTCGCGCAGTGCCGCCGGTACATGGGTGATCTCGAAGCGGCCGCCCTCGCGGGACTTCAGATGGCCACCCAGCCGAGCGAAGGCATCCCGGAAGAACGCCTGTATGTAGTGCGGATGAAGGCGCCTGGCCTGCGCTTCCTCCATGCGCAGCCGCACCTTGTGTACGTCTTCGATACCCATCACCTGGGCATCGAGGGCGAGCCCCTTGATCAGTTCGACGGCACGCTCACCGACGCGTGCGTCGATGACCCGGTCAAGCTGGGCTTTCACCTCGGGCTGATCCCCATAGCGAATGGCCCTGACCAGCAGCTCACGTAATGGCTCGCCATCGAAGATCTCGCCGAGGACGTTGTAGACCTTGCCCTGGTAGGCGCGGCTCTGCAGCTCGATCTTATCCAGGAGGCGCTGGAAGACCTGGCCTTCACGGGTGTTGTCGGCGACGAGGTTCCACAGGTGGCAGACCTCGGTCTGTCCGATGCGGTGAATGCGGCCGAAGCGCTGCTCAATGCGGTTGGGGTTCCACGGGAGGTCATAGTTGACCATGAGGTGCGCGCGCTGGAGGTTGAGGCCCTCGCCAGCAGCGTCCGTGGCGAGCAGCACGCGGACGTCAGGGTTCTGGTTGAAGGCGTCCCGGATGTCACGGCGCTGCTGGCGCGGCGTACCGCCATGGATGGCCACGATGGCTTCTGGGTGCCCGGTCAGTCCCCCGATGCGACGGGACAGGTAATCGAGGGTGTCGCGGTGTTCGGTGAACACAATGAGCTTGCGGTGGCGCCCTTCTCCATCGCGCATGTGCTCGTTGTCCCGTAGCAGGGCCGAAAGCTCTAACCACTTTCGATCCTCACCGAGAGCCAGGACACGGATGGACAGCCGTTCCAGGTCCCGCAGACTGTCGATCTCCTGTTCCAGCTCGGCTATGGTCAGCGCCGCCGAAGCGGAGTCGACGACTTCCTCCTCCAGGTTCTCCAGTTCCTCACCGGAGAGGTCGTCCAACTCACCGGTCAGTTCAGGGGAATCCATCGGCGCAACTGGCACAGGCTCGGCCTGGCCAATTCCTAAGTCGGCGTCAAGTTTCGCGGCGAGCAGTTCCTCCCGCCTGGCCTCGAGCCTCCGACGGCGGCGCTCCAGCGACTTGCCGATCGCCTCCGGGCTGGAGGCCAGGCGGCGCTGCAGCACAGTCAGAGCGAAACCGACCTGATTACCGCGACGGCCGTCGAGCCGCTCTGCGCGGTTCATCTCCTCCCGTACGTACTCCGTGACCCGCTCGTACAGCTGCTGTTCGGCCGGCGAAAGCTCATACGGCACGGTATAGGCGCGCCGCTCCGGGAAGAGTTTCCTGCCGTCGAAGGTGAGCAGGTCCTCCTTGACCATGCGGCGCATCAGTCCTGAGGCGTCATGCTGGTGAACGCCCACGCGGTACTTACCGGCGAAGCGGTCGCCGTCCAGCAGCGCCATGAATAGCTGGAAGTCCTCTTCCTTGCCCGCGTGCGGGGTAGCGGTCATCAGCAGGAGATGCCTAGTGATGCGACCGAGTAGACGTCCGAGTTCGTACCGCTTCGTGGTCTTGAGCTCCCCGCCGAAGTAGCTAGCGCTCATGCGATGCGCCTCATCAACGATGGCCAGGTCCCACGCTGACTCAATCAAGCGGCCTTGTAGCTCCTCGGAGCGAGCGAGGGCGTCCATGCGAGCGATGAGTCGTGGGTGCTTGTCGAAGACGTTGCCGTCGATGGTGGAGTCGACGAGTTGCTTGGTGAGCAGCGTGAAGTCGAGCCCGAACTTCTCCATGAGCTCGTCCTGCCACTGCTCGACCAGGCCGCCAGGGGCCACGATCAGGCAGCGGTCCAGGTCTCCGCGCAGGGCCAGTTCCTTGATGTACAGCCCAGCCATGATTGTCTTCCCCGCACCTGGGTCGTCAGCCAGGAGAAAACGCAGCGGCGTCCGCGGGAGGAGCTCGTTGTAGACGGCCTGGATCTGGTGCGGCAGCGGGTCGAGCACGCTGGTCGAGACGGCCAGCATGGCATCGCCCCGCGCAGCCCTGCGGATACGTAATGCCTCAGCGGCCAAACGGAACAGCTCAGGATCGGCGTCAAAGGCGCGCTGGCCGGCAGCAGTTGTAGCCAGTGAGAGACGGTCAGCGTGCTCTTGGTAAAGGATCGTCTCTTCGACGCCACCGTTGGGGCGCCGGTAGGTGACTTGCGCAGCAGAGTCGCCGAACATCTTGAGGGCCACGACGACCACATCTGCCCCGGGGACTATGCCGCAGACTGCCTTACCGGGCGCGAGGTCCTGGAGACGAAGGCCGTTTCGGCCACACATCATCTACCCCCTGCCTCCGCCAACGCGGCACCCATGGTTTATCAATTGATCGAAGGCCCCATGATGCCGCAATCCTGACGGAACATGACAGCACCCCAGTCTCGTACACCCCTCTCTGCATGCGCCAGGGTTGGGTTCTCCTCATCTCTGGGTCGCACCGCCCGGCGGCAGACGCTTGGTGACAAGGTGTCCCCGTGAGGCATGACGACCTGATAAGGGCGCTGTCCGGGCTGCGGCGGGCGCAGATAGGCAACCGCCGCAGCCCCGCACAAGCCGCTGCTGGCGCTCTGGCTGCAGGGGCGGTTCGGGGCATCGGGCAGCACCGCGGTGACGTACGACAAGGCGTAGGAGCCCGTCAGCCGCTTGATCAATGACTTCGGGCCCGCGGTAACGAGTCCATCGCGGGTCGCGGACGGGCAGCGATGCCGTTCGTGCACCTGGAGCGGACTCTGTGGGACCTCCAGGACGGAGAAGGGGATGACCTCGGCCCCGACGCCCCCGAGCGCGGCAACTGGCTGCGCGCTCGCGGTGCCCACGGTCGGCTGCGGCTGGGAAGCGGAGAGGCTGATCGCCGCCCCGGGCACGCTCGCGGCGGCCGCCCGCTTGTTGTTGAAGCAGCACTTCACCCCGGCCCTGGAGGCAGCCATCTGCGACGCCGTCGGCCTGGACTTGGCCGTGCTGGCCGATGCGGTCTACCTGCCGTCGGCGCACCACCGGCGACCCGTAGGTGCGGGTCGCCCTGGTGGACGGCGGCGTGGACCGCATACACCCTTGCTTCGACGGCTCCGGACTCGTCGAGGTGGCCACCGTCTGGCTCCCCGAGGACGGACAAGTGATTGTCTACAAAGGAGCCAGCTGCTCCATCCCCCCATCACCGCCGGCATCGCCGCACTGCTGCTCAGCCTCCAGCTCACCCAGGGCGAACGTCCCGACCCGCTGACGGTGCGCAAGGCCCTCGTCGACAGCGCCGTGCCGTGCGCCTCGCAGGACACCAACGGCACCGCGCGCACCACGGTCTGGCAGGTAAGCCCCACATCCCAGGTGCCATCCGCCTCATCACACGCACCACTCACCGAATGCCTATCCAGCACATCAGTCCAGCCCGGATGACACTGAGCCATGCGGGGGGCCGCCCCGGCAACCCTCACATCCTCAGCAAACACCACGTCCGTGGACGTGACCTCCCAGCGTCCCTCGCCCTACAACCCGCTGAATCCGAAGAACCTGGGGCGGAGTATGGAGGCACAGCTCATGACCTGTGCACCGGTTGCCCCTTGCAGATGTCCCACCGCTGTATGGCAGCGGCATTTACGCGTTGTACTGCATGGAGCCGAACCCCCTGTACGCGGAGATCAATTCGCCGGACTGACCCTCTGACAAACGTCACTAGCGGTTGGCGACGTCAGCGGCCGGTCGCCGGGCGGGAGGCCTCCTACGGGATCTGTGGGACCAGATCCCACGGAGGACACGGTGCGAGGCCCCGATTTCTCAAGGGACGCGGTGTCCATCCGGCGTACGCGTGTTGCACGTGCAACACCGCCGTGTTGCACGTGCAACACGCAAAACACCCCCCTGACCGCGTTTCCGCAGATCAGAGGGGTGTTACAAGCGGTAGCGGTGGGATTTGAACCCACGGAGAGGTTGCCCCCTCACGCGCTTTCGAGGCGCGCTCCTTCGGCCGCTCGGACACGCTACCGAGAGGAACTCTAGCCCACGGGGGGCCGTACGCCGAAATCGGTATCCGGTGGCGGGGGCGTGCGGGGGTCAGCGGGAGCGGAAGAAGGTGGTCAGCAGGTCGGCGCAGGGGGTGGCGAGGACGTCGGTGATCACCTCGGGGCGGTGGTTGAGGCGGCGGTCGCGTACGACGTCCCAGAGGGAGCCGGCCGCGCCCGCCTTCTCGTCGGCGGCGCCGTAGACGACGCGGTCGAGCCGGGACAGCACGATGGCGCCCGCGCACATCGTGCACGGCTCCAGGGTGACGACGAGCGTGCAGCCGGTCAGCCGCCAGGCCCCGACGGCGCGGGCGGCCTCCCTGATGGCGAGCACCTCCGCGTGCGCGGTCGGGTCGCCGGTCGCCTCGCGTTCGTTGCGGCCGGTACCGAGCACGGTGCCGTCGGCGGACAGCACGACGGCGCCCACCGGGACGTCTCCGGTCCCGGGGGCCAGGGCGGCCTCGTCCAGCGCCCTTCGCATGGCCGCGGTCCAGGGATCGCGCAGCGGGTCGGGCGCCGGGGTGTGGAGGGGGTCGGGCATGGAGGCGGTCATGCCTCCCAGTGTCCGTGACGGGCGTTACCTCACGGCCTCCAGGACGTCCGTGCAGCCGAGGGCGTCGGCGATCTCGGACAGCGCGTCGGTGTCGAGAGCCAGCAGCTCCTTCTCGCCGATGCCCAGGTCGTCCAGCAGGCGCGGGTCGCCCAGCGGGCCGGGTGGCGGCGCGGGCGTGGCGTCGGCCGCGGCCGTCTCCTCGCCCTCGGTTCCGCCGTCCGCCGGTTCGGGCTCGCCGTCCTCCGTGCCGTCCAGGTCGAGGCTGTCGAGGTCTTCCGTGCTCTCCTCGTCGCGGCCGAGCAGTTCGTCGGTGAGCATCGCACCGTACGAGCTGCGGGCAGCGGCGGCGGCGTTCGAGAGGAAGATGCGCGGATCGTCCTCGCCGTCCACGCGGACGACGCCGAACCACGTGCCTTCCTGCTCGATGTACGCCACCACCGTGTCGTCTTCGACCGAGGCCTCTCGGGCCAGGTCGGCCAGATCGGTCAGGTTCTCCACATTGTCGAGCTCCGTGTCGCTCGCTTCCCACCCGTCTTCGGTGCGCGCGAGCAGTGCGGCGAAGTACACCGTGACTCTCCCACTGGTCATAGGCGTGCCGGGTCGGACGGGACGGCGCCATGGCGCCGTAAGTCCCCGCCCATCGGAATCGTGGCAGAAACAACGCGATTGCGCGGGGTCTTCGGCGTTGCGTCGTGCGGGCGTTCCGAGAGATGTGGCTCACGTTTAGTGGGACGAGAGGTGCTGATGTGGCGTGAGAGGCGTTCGGCTACCAGCGGAACGTGCGCATTCTCATGGCCTGCCGCATCCGGGCCGCCCGGGCGCGGCGCGGCTGGACGCGATCGCGCAGCTCCTTGGCCTCGTTGAGGTCACGCAGGAACTGGGCGCGCCGGCGCCGGCGCGCCGCGTCGTTCTCCTCGCCGGTCGCGCCCCCGTCGTCGGGGAGCTCCTCGGGGGACAGGGGATCGGCGGCGGACTCCGGAGAGAGGGGCGCCGGGGGCCGCCCGCGGCCCACGGCCCGTGCGGTGCCCGGCGGCGGAGTGGGGCCGGCGCCGAAGAGATCGGCGACCTTGGCGTCCATCGCGTCGCCCGGGCGGCTGCCCGGCGCGCCGATACCGCCGCGGCTGCTGCCGCCGCCCGCCGTGTTCGCGGTCCGGTGCTCGCCGCCCGCCGCACCGCCCCGCTGGGCCCTGGACGTGGTCTTGCCCGCGGCCTTCCCTGCCGCCTTGCCGGCCGATCGCGCGGTTCTGCTCCCGGCCGCCCTGGCGGTCCGGTTCCTGCTCGCGCTTCCGTTTCCGCTCTTGCTCCCATTCCCGTCGGGCACGCCGCACACCGCCTTGGGACGAGTCCATGCCCGGCGCCGGTACGACACACCGGGCGTTTGTGCCCACTTTCCCCCGGACCGGTGGTTCGATGCCAACGGGGCCAAAACCGCTCGCGGACCGCCCGGCGCACACGGGCGGGCACCGGCGCCCCGGACCTCGGCTACTGTCGATGTCATGCGGATCCACGTCGTCGACCACCCGCTGGTGGCGCACAAACTCACTACCCTGCGCGACAAGCGCACCGATTCCCCGACCTTCCGGCGCCTCGCCGACGAGCTGGTGACCCTGCTCGCGTACGAGGCCACCCGCGATGTGCGGACCGAGCAGGTCGACATCGACACCCCGGTGACGGCGACCACCGGAGTGCGGCTGTCCCACCCCCGCCCGCTGGTCGTGCCGATCCTGCGCGCCGGGCTGGGCATGCTGGACGGCATGGTCCGGCTGCTGCCCACGGCCGAGGTCGGCTTCATGGGCATGGTCCGCAACGAGGAGACCTACGAGGCCCACACGTACGCCACGCGCATGCCGGACGACCTCTCGGGCCGCCAGGTGTACGTGGTCGACCCGATGCTGGCCACCGGCGGCACGCTGGTCGCGGCGATCCGCGAGCTGATCAACCGCGGCGCGGACGACGTCACCGCGATCTGCCTGCTGGCCGCGCCCGAGGGCGTCGAGGTCATGGAGCGCGAGCTGGCCGGCGCGCCGGTGACGGTCGTCACGGCGGCCGTGGACGAGTGCCTGAACCCCGACCGCTACATCGTCCCCGGCCTGGGCGACGCGGGCGACCGGATGTACGGCACGGCAGGCTGAGAAGCGCGCAAGGACGGCGGGCGGGCGGCAGACCGGGGAAGTAACGGCCTGCCCCCGCCCGCCGCTCGTCCGGGACGCGGTCTAGCAGCGCGGTTTCGTCTTGGACGGTGCCGTCAGCGCGGCGAGGGACCGCTGTGCCGCGGCCGGGTCGGCCAGGGCCTTGAACGCGTCGCCGATGATCAGGTCGACGTCGCCGGTCTTGCGGGTGTCGGCTTTCGGCTCCGCGCCCGCGAGCTGCGTGCCCAGGACCTTCTTGGCCCCCTCGGCGGCCGGCTGGGCGCCCAGCAGTACGCCCGTGCCCTTGACCTTCTTGTCGTAGGCGGGCGGGGCGTTGCCCACCTTGCCGACCTTGAAGCCGCGCTTCTTCAGCTCGTCCGCCGTCGACTTGGCGAGTCCCGAGCGGGCCGTCGCGTTGAAGACGTTGACGGTGATGTCGGCGGGCCTGGGCAGCGGCTTGCCCGTGCCGGAGGCCAGGGCGCCGGCCTGTTCCGTACCGCCCGTGGGGCATTTCTTCTTGTCCTGCGCGGCCTGGGCCGTGCCGCCCTTGCCGCCGAAGACGTCGATGAGCTGCAACGTGCCCCACCCGGCCAGGGCGAGGGCGCAGACGACGGCGGTGATCAGCAAGGTGATCCGCCGGCGGTGACGGGGGCGGCGCATCCGCGGATACCTGTCGCCCGTGATGCGGTACTTCTTACCGCCCATGCCAGGGGGCGTCAGCATGCTCATGTCCGCAGCGTAGTGCGGGTCAGGACGCATTCCTACTAAATGATCAACGCCTGGCGCGAGACCCACTCGAAAGGGCCAATACGATCCGCCTATCGGGGGATTGAGCCCGTGTCGGCAGGTCCGGGTGGTGCCGTCAGCCCAGTTCCAGCACGCGGGCGTGCAGCACCTGCCGCTGCTGGAGCGCCGCGCGCACGGCGCGGTGCAGCCCGTCTTCCAGGTAGAGGTCGCCCTGCCACTTCACGACGTGCGCGAAGAGGTCGCCGTAGAAGGTGGAGTCCTCGGCGAGCAGCGTCTCCAGGTCGAGCTGCTGCTTGGTCGTCACCAACTGGTCGAGGCGTACCGGACGGGGGGCGACATCCGCCCACTGGCGGGTGCTCTCCCGGCCGTGGTCCGGGTACGGCCGCCCATTTCCGATGCGCTTGAAGATCACACGGAAAGCCTACCGGGCCATCGGCTCCGGGCGCAGCCATGCGGCAGGAGCGCGAAGACGACAAACGCCCGCAATTCCGGAGGTGCGGGGGCGGGAACGGGGTGCAGACGACGGTGGACGCGCTGTCCGCGGCGGTGCGGGGAAGCCGGGAAAAGTGGCGCAACGCGAACCTGAGGACGTCCGGAAATGGGCGCCCGGCGGGTTTGTCATACCGGTACGGCCGGGCGCCTGCCCCGGCACGGGCGGATTCGACACGAACGAGGGACCACGTGTCACCGCTTGTCCTCTCGTGTCCTCTCGTGTCGGGGAAGGCGCCCGGCCACCAGCAGCCCGGCGGTCGCGGCGCCGCGTACCCGGCTGCGGGCCCCACGCCCGGCGCTGCCGGAGGGCGCGGTCGGGGAAGCGGTGGCGTGCGGGCGGTGCGAGGCGGAGGTGCGGAAGTCGTTCACGGTGGCTGCTCCACGTTCGTCGGGACGGCGCCGGGTGGCGCTCTCACCCGTCACGACGTGCGGGAGCGGCGCGGGTTGCCGACGGGTCGGAGAATTCTCCGCGGGCCGGGGTCACGCGTACAGCGTGGTGCAGCGCGCGCAGATGCCGCTGAGTTCCACGGTGTGCTCGACGGCGCTGTAACCGCTCTCCGCGCCGACCCGTTCCGCCCAGCGCTCCACCACGTCGGAGTCCAGCGGGCGGCTGCGTCCGCAGCGGCGGCAGATCAGGTAGTGGCGGTGGCCGTCGGCGGGCCGCGGCCGGTACAGGCGCTCGCCCGCCTCGTCGCGTACGACGTCGACCTGCCCGGCCCGCTCCAGGTCCCGCAGGGTGCGGTAGACGGTGGACAGCCCGACCGGGATGTCCACGGTCACCAGGCGTACGTGCAGCTCCTGGGCCGAGACGAAGTCCTGGCACGCGTCCAGCACGCGCAGGACGGAGGAGCGCTGACGGGTCAGCCGGCCGCCCACGCCGATTCGCCCTCGTGCTCGCAGCTGTCGTCCACGCCGTACGTGTCCCAGGCGGGGAACGGGTCGGTGCCGGGCGCCTCGGCGTCGGTGACCAGGCAGTTTTCGAGCGCCTCGCGCAGGGCCGCGGCACGCAGCCCGACGCCGATGAAGACCAGCTCCTGGGCGTCCCCGGTCGCGCCGTGGGCCCCGGACGGTTCGAAGCGCGCGACGGAGCCCGCCTGTGACCACAGGCCGGTCACCCGGGGCCGGCCGGCGAGCCGGAAGAACCCCTTGGACCGCAGGATGTCCCCGTACGCGCCGCTGTCCATGCCCTCCGTGACGAACTCCCAGAGCCGCCCGGGGTGGAAGGGGCGCGCCGCGCGGAAGACGGTGCTGGAGATCCCGTACTCCTCGGTCTCCGGTACGTGGTCGCCGTTGAGCTCCATGACCCAGCCGGGTGCCTGCTGGGCGCGCTCCAGGTCGAAGCGGCCGGTGCCGAGGATTTCGGCGGGCGCGACGCGGCCGTGCCGGGCGGGGACGACCCGGGCCGCCGGGTTCAGGCGGGCCAGGGCGGCCCGGAGGCGCGCCGCCTGCTCCTCGTCCACCAGGTCGAGCTTGTCGACGACGATGACGTCGGCGAACTCGACCTGGTCCACGAGCAGGTCGCTGACGGTGCGCTCGTCGTCCTCGTACGGGGCGATGCCGAGCTCGGCCAGGCCGTCACCGCCCGCCAGCCCGGCGTGGAAGCCGGCGGCGTCCACCACGGTGACCATGGTGTCCAGCCGGGCCAGGTCGCCCAGCGTCGCGCCGTCGTCGCGCGGGAACGCGAAGGTCGCGGCCACCGGCATCGGCTCGGAAATGCCGCTGGACTCGATGAGCAGGTAGTCGAAGCGCCCGTCGCGTGCCAGCCGGCCGACCTCCTCCAGGAGGTCGTCGCGCAGGGTGCAGCAGATGCACCCGTTGGTCATCTCGACGAGCCGTTCCTCGGTGCGCGACAGGGCCGCCGCGCCGCCGCGGACGAGCGCGGCGTCGATGTTGATCTCGCTCATGTCGTTGACGATCACGGCGACGCGCAGGCCCCCGCGGTGGTGCAGGACGTGGTTGAGCAGCGTCGTCTTGCCGGCGCCGAGGAAGCCGGAGAGCACGGTGACGGGCAGCACGGCCGGCATGGGCGGTCAGTCCTCCGGGCGCAGCAGGCCGCGCTCGTACGCCTTCGCCAGGCGGCGCGGTACCCGGTACACGGAGCCGTCGACGGTGACCGGGACCAGGGCGGGCGGGGTGGCCTTCCACTGGGCGCGGCGGTGGCGGGTGTTGCTGCGGGACGTCTTCCGCTTGGGGACGGCCATGGTCCTCAACCTCTCCGGGGGGCGGCGGTGCGGGGCCGGGCGCGGTGGCGCCGCGGGCTGGGGAGAGGCTATATGAAAATGGATCCCATTTCTAACGAGGGGTGCGGGGCGGTGGCCGGCGGCCGGGCGGCGCGGCGATCTCCTCGTCCAGTTCGGGGCACGGGATGGAGTGCCCGCGGCCGAAGCTCTTGTAGGCCGCCGGCAGGGTCCGGTGCCCCGCGCGGGCGGCGTAACAGACCTCGCGCTGCCCGCACTCCGCGCAGTACCGGCTGGCGGCGAAGGGCGACAGGGCGACCGGGCCGGCCGGGCTGAGCACGTAGACGGTGTCGTCGGCCACAGGTTCCTGGCAGGGGAAGGTCAGCCGGTCGAAGTCCGGGTGGTCGCCCATCAGGTGGTGGGCCACGACCTCGAAGGTGCCCGTCCTGCGCTGGTAGGCGCACGACACGGTGAGCAGCCAGGGCAGGCCGCCGAGGAACTGGGCGTGCCACAGGGCGCGTTCGAAGGCCGGCTGGAGTTCGGCGACGCGCAGGGCGGCCTCCTCCTGGGTCCGCGGCTTGTCGCCGTGGGCGGTGCGGTTGCGCTCGCCCCTGAGGCGGTCGAGGGACTGGACGAGGCCGGGGTCGTCCGGCCTGGCGGCCATGTCGGACTGGTTCCGCAGGGCCTCCGCGAGGCCGGGAACCACGTCCGTACGGTCCCGTACGAGCGGGCACAGGTTGCGGAGCCATTCCGTCCAGGTGCCGAAGGTGACGCCGCCGCCGGAGGCGAGGGCGGAGCGCAGCGCCGACAGGTTGCGCGCGCCGATGCCGTGCGCCTGGAGCAGTCCGGCCGCCGTCACGGCGACGGTGGCGGCGAGCGTCTCGCCCGCTTCGAGCAGCGCCTCGTAGCGGTCCTTGTGGGTGTGCGCCCGCTGCATCTCGTGGACGGTACGGGCCACGGGGTGGGGGAGGGCGCGGCGGGCGGTGGCCAGGGGGTCTTGATCGGGCGCCGGGCCGGGGTGGTGAGAAGGGGCGGGGCGGGGGCCGGGCCGAGGTGCGTGGTTCGTGCTGCGGGCGGGGCCGGTGGCCGGGTCGGTGGCCGGGCCGGGCGTGGGGGCCGGGGGTGGTGCCGTACGGGGCGGTGGCGGGGCGGTACGGGGCTGCGGGGCGGCGCGCGGTGGCGGCGGTGGTCCGGCGCGCTGGTGACGCCACTGCCGCCTGCGGGCGACCAGCCGGATCCAGGCGGGCAGCGCCCCGAAGAGGAGGGTGAAGGTGATCACCGCGAGCAGCGTGTCCAGCCAGCGCGGCAGGTCGCTCGACTGCTCGGCGCTCGTGCCGATGCTGAGGGCTGTCATGACGGCGAGGCCGGAGGTGAGCCAGAACGCCCAGTCCCGGTGCAGTGGCGCGTCGTACAGCCTGAGCACCGCGTTGTGCCGCCGCGGCGACGGCTGCGGCGGCCCTGGTGACGCCGGACCGGCGGCCTTTCTCATACAGCCATAGTGCGCGTGTGGCGTGGCTCACAACAAGTGCCGGGTTACGAGGGGGAGGAGCGGGCCGGCGTGGCGGTGGGCCCGGCGAACTCCGGGCTGCCGTACCCGGGGCTGCCGTATGCGGGGCTTGCGTACTCGGGGCTGGCGTACTCGGGGGCCGAGTAGCCGGGGCGGGCGCGGTCCGTCGTGGTGCGCGCCTGCTCCTCCTGGATGCGGCCGAGCAGGAACGGCAGGATCCCGCGCTCCAGCAGCGCCAGCCGCCACGCCTCGCGGGCCCGCGCCACCTCGGAGCCCGAGCCGGCGTCGGCGCATGGCGCCGCATCGCCGTCCGGGGGCGGCGCCGAGCGGTTGCGGGCCGCCGTCACCAGCAGCCAGACCAGGCCGGCCGCCGTCGCCGCCACCGCGATGCCGGCGGCGAGCCAGCCCGCGTACAGGAGTTCGTCGGAGAACTGCCGGTGTACGCCGACGAGCCGCATCCCGAAGCCGATCGCCAGGAAGATGACGGCGGCCACCGCGCCCAGGCTCGGCACGAGGACGGCCAGCGCGGGCAGCAGGCCGCCGGAGGGCCGGCCGTCCTCGGGGGAGGGCGCGGCCAGCCGTGCCTCCTCGGTGCGCAGCCGGGCGTAGGCCCGGTACTCGGTCGCCGCGGTGGCGCAGAGGGCGGCGCGGGACCGGAACGCCTGGACGCGCAGCCGCTCGGTGCCGGTGGTTCCCGGGCCGTTGCGCAGCGCCTCCTTGATCTCCGGGGAGTCGAGTGCCTGGCCGAGGGCCTGCGCGAAGGCGGTGGCCTCCTCGGTCCGTAGGGAGCCGGTGTCGGGCATGTGTGTCCCCCTGGCGGTGCGTACCGCTCAATGTGCTGACTTAACTTGCTGGATTGCGCAACTGTATAACTCCTTGGCGTCGTACGGTGGCGGTGCTGCCGACTTCCAGCCATTCGGCCCCCACCGCGAGCCCGGGGCCGGCACCACCGGCACCACCCGAGGAGGAGCTGTGCACCCCGTCCAGAACACCGCCGGTGCCGACGAGCCGTCCGACGCCGTACGGGCCTGGGCCCGGCGGCGGGCCGGCGGCGAGATCGCCGCGATCCGGCCCGTGGCGTGGCGGCCGGGCGGCCCCCGGGTATGGGAGCTGACGCGCGCCGACGCCGCCCGGTTCTTCCTCAAGGTCGCGACGGAGCCGGCGGGCTATACGCGGGAGACCCACGCGTACCGCCATGCCGTCCCCGCCCTCGGCCACGCGCACGCGCCGGTCCTCGTCGACAGCGCCCCCGGGCGGCTCGCGCTGCTGCTCACCGCCGTGCCGGGCGGCAGCGCCGCGGCCCTCGCGCCGGGCAGCGCGGACCGCACCGAGCTGTACCGGCAGGCGGGGCGCCTGCTCCGCCGCCTCCACGACGCGTGCGAGGCGGGTCCGGCGGACGGTGACGACGCATGGGCGGACAGCCGCCACGCGGCAGCCGGGGAACGGGCGGCCGCGCTGCGGGCGGCGGGCGCACTGGGCGCGGCGGAGTGCCGGATGATCCGCGAGCGCGCCGCGGCGCTCCGCCTCCTGCCGCCGCTGCCCGCCGCCTTCCTGCACGGCGACGTCCGCGAGCACCACTTCCTGTGGGACGCGGCGGGCCGCCGCCTGGCGCTCGTCGGCTTCGCACGGGCGCGCCGCGGCCGCGCGGCCGAGGACCTCGTACGCGTCGCGTACGGCCCGGCGCGGCAGGACCCGGCGCTGCGTACGGCCTTCCTGCGCGGGTACGGGCGCGAGCTGACCGACGCGGAGCGGTACGCGCTGCCGGCGCTCGCCGCGCTGGACGCCGCCGAAGCGATGGAACGCGGCGTCCGGCACGGCGACCGGCAGGCCGTGGAGCGGGCCGGGAACGCGATCGGCGCCCTGATGGACGGGCCGGGGCCAGGCGCCGGCACCCGCAAAACCGGCCACGGCCGTCGCCAACCGGCCATTCCCGGCGCGACCGGCAGCTGACGCCGCCCGCGGTTGATCTTCCCTTCGTACCATCGCGCTCATGAGCGAGGGGGAGAACGCGGAGCAGCTCGGCAACCGGGGCGTTCGCATAGCGGTGTCCGTGGTGTGCGCCATCCTGGTGGCGCTCACGGCCCTGATGCTGGCCCGGTGGATGGAATGGTGGAACCCGGCCTACGCATGGCTGTCCACGAAGCTGGCCGTCAAGGCGGCCGTCGGGGCGCCGATCGCGCTCGTGGCCCTTATTGCCTGGATGCGGAAGTGCCGCTAGCGGACGGCGGGTCAGCGCGGTGAGCCCGCGCGTGTTCGTGGCTGCTGTGCGCGGTAGTGGGCCAGGTGTGACCGACCGTCGGGCACGAACGGCCAGGCAGGGTCGTCGAGTCGGGCCGTCAGCCGGTCCCAGGGGAGCCACCAGCCGTCGGCGACCTCGGATGCTTGGTGGACGATCGGCCCGTGCGCGTCCGGGTCGTAGCGCGTCTCGTACATGTAGGCCAGGTAGTTGGTGTGTGCGTCGGTGTACCAGCGGCGCATGACCGGCTCCAGGACACAGCCGTGCAGGCCCACCTCCTCGCCCAACTCGCGCTCGGCGGCCGCGAGCGGTTCCTCGCCGGCGGCGATCACCCCGCCGACCCAGACGTCTATCAGGCCAGGGTAGAGATCCTTGCTCTCGGTACGCCGGTGCACGTACACCTGTCCGGCGGCGTCGCGCAGCAGGATCTTGGTGGCCGCGTGGGGCAGGTTCTCCGCTCGCATCCTGCTCCTGGCCGAGGTGCCGACCACTCGGCCGGGCACCTCGTCCTGGGCGTAGAGGGCGACGATCTCTTCGGCGGTTGGTTCCATGTTCCCTTTCCTCGCCTGGTGGGCGGCCCGCGCCTCAGGTGGGTTCCACGAGGACCGTGCCGAGGTGGCGGCCGGCCAGCAAGTCAAGCAGGGCGCCGGGGGCTTGGTCGATGCCGGACAGGCGCACGTGCGGGAAGGTGAGCGTCCCTTCGCGCAGCCCGGCGCTGAACTCCTCTTCCCAGCGCTCGGCCGACGCGCGGTGGTCGGTGGCCGAGAGGCCGCTGACCGTGATGCCGCGGGAGCAGAGCGCCAGGGTGTCGAGGGCGACGTGGGACCGGGTGCCGCCGGCGGCCTGGCCCGAGAGCGCGCCCACCACCACGAGCCTGGCGCGTCTGCGGGCCAGCGCCAGCGCGGACTGGAACTGCTCGCCGCCCACCGTGTCCACCAAGACGTCGATCCCCTCCGGTGCCGCCGCACGCAACTGCTCCTCCATCGGCCCCTCGCCGCGCACCAGTACGGCGTCGACGCCCAGTTCGCGCAGCAGGAAGCCGGCCTTCCGGCGGGACCCGGTGGTGCCGACGAGCCGGCCGGCGCCGCGCAGGCGGGCGAACTGCGCGGCGACGCAGCCGACTCCGCCGGCCGCGCCGGTCACCAGCACGGTGTCGCCGCACCGGATCCGGGCGACCCGGTCCACCGCCAGCCAGCCGGCGAACCCCTGGGAGAGGCAGGCCGCGGGGTCGGGCCAGCGGGCCGGGTCGATCCGCCGGACGTTCGCGGCCGGCAGCGTGGCGTACTGCTGCCAGCCGAAATCGTGCCGGACCAGGTCGCCGGGGCTCAAGGAGGTGCCGGGGGCCGCGACCACCTCGCCGAGGGCGCTGCCGCGCAACGGCCGCCCCGGCTCGTAGGAGGCCATCGGCAGCCCGTGCGCGTCGGCCATCAGGGTGCGGGTGGCGGCTCCGATGCGCAGCACCAGGTTGCGTACCAGCACCTCCCCGGCCGCCGGGGCCCGTAACGGCACCTCCGCGATCTCGAAGTGTTCCGGACCCAGGTCGCGGCCGGGCCGGGCGGCGAGTCTGACCTCGCGGTACGTCGAGGGTGGCACCGGTCTCAGCCCCCCAGGCCGGGGCGGACCACCGCGAGCGCGGCGACGAACAGGCCGAGGTAGCACCACGCCAGGAATCCCATGGCCGGGCCCGGCGGCCAGGTCGGTGTGCGCTGGCTGGTGAACCGTTCGCCGCCGCCCCAGACGAAGGCCAGCGCGGTCAGCGGCAGCCAGCCCGCGAGGGTGGCCGGCCCGTGCAGCTCCCAGGGCCGGATGACGGCGAGGGTGATGCCGACGGCCGCCACCGCGCAGCCGACGGTGAGGCCCACCGAGCCGCGCAGGCCGACGGTGTTCGAGTAGAGGGTGGCGCCGGGCACCTTCCGTGCGCTGGTCTTCCGGGCGAACTCGTAGTGCATGAAGGTGCAGGCGCACAGCACCGCCGCGAGCAGCAGGTGGGTCGCGGGCCCGGTGCCGGTGGCCTCCCGGAAGGACAGCCAGATGTGCACGCTGAGCAGGATCTGCACCGGGTAGCTCACCAGCAGGTTGACGAAGATACGGTCCCGTACCGTCGCCGACCAGCGCTCCAGCTGGACGAGGAAGCAGATGTAGGCGAGGTCCAGCATCATCACGACGGTCAGCGGCGCGGAGAGCCAGGTGTTGAGCGCCAGTTCCGCGATGACGATCAGGGCCATGGCGGCGCGCAGTTCCGCGACGTCGATCGCGCCCCGGGGCAGCGGGCGGTCCGGGTTGTGCCGCCGGTCGTACTCAAGGTCCTTCTGCTCGTCCACGACCCGGACGAACAGCAGCGCCAGGTACACGCTGACGATCTCCGCGAGGAGCCGGGGCCCGAGTCTCCAGTCGGCCGCCGGGCTGAGCACCGCCAGCGTGCCCTGGAGGGCCAGCACCCACAGCACCGCGTAGGTGACGTAGACCCGGGACGGCGCCCGCTCGGTGAAGAAGGCGCGCAGCCGCGGCACGCTGTGGGTCCAGGAGCGGGGCCGGTGGGCGGGCGGGTGGAGCGTCGGCCCGGACGCGGGGGCGGTCATGCGCTGTCCTCTTCAAGGATCGTCACGGTGCCGGCCGCGCCGTCGATCTCGACGCGGGCGCCGTCCGGAATGCGGGTTGTCGCGTGCTGGAGCGCGACGATGGTCGGTATGCCGAACTTGCGGCCGCTGATGGCGGTGTGGGACAGCAGGGTGCCGCGTTCCACCACGATGCCGCGGGACGAGAGCATCAGGAACAGCCAGCCGGGGTCGGTCTCCCGGGCCACGAGGATCATGTCGTCGCTGGGCTCGCCCATCTCGTGCGGGTCGACGACCACGCGCGCGGTCCCCCGTACGACTCCGCCGCTGGATCCCAGCCCGTACAGCGTGCCCTCGCCGACCGTGCCGGAGGTCGGGTCCGGCAGGCCGTCCCGGACCGGGCCCATGGTGACGAAGTCCATCGGCAGCTCGGCGCCCCTGGCCTCGTACTCGGCCCGGCGTACGGCCACCAGGCCGCGCAGGTCGTCGGTGACCGCGGTGCCGTCGTACGTGCCGAGGATCTCCTCCTCGGTCAGGTGGACCACGTCGTCGGCGGTTTCCAGGAGGCCGCGGGCCGCCAGGTCGGCGCCGAGCCTGCGGTACACGGAGCGGGCGAAGCCGAACAGTTCGCTGCGGTTGTAGCGGGTGTTCTCGCGGATGTTGACGTACCGGCGCTGCCCCGCGACCAGGGAGCGCAGTACCCGGCGCCGCAGCGGGTGGCCCGCGAGCAGCGTGCGCAGCCGGGCTTCGCCGGCGTCGCGGGTGTCGGTCTCGCGTGCGCGCAGCATCTGCCGGGTGACGTCGCCGCGTGCGTACTCCGCCGCCATGCGCAGCAGCTGGGCCGGGTCGTCGCGTGGCACCCGGACTTCGAGCTTCAGTTCCTGGAGCCCGCGGTCGCCGTGCAGCTCCGCGTGCGAGCGCAGCCGGTCGGCGATGTCGGTTCCGTAGGCGCCGTCGGCGACCTCGTCCCAGACTTCCTCGACGGGCTTGGTGGCGAGGGCGTCCATCAGCGCCGGAAGGGTGCGCATCCGTTCGGCGATGTCGATGACCGACATCAGGATCACCACGCTGCGGTTCTCCTCGCCGCCGCACAGCAGGTCGCTGTGGAGGCCGGGGTCGGCGTCCGGCAGCCAGCGGTCGAACAGGCGCATGGCCATGGTCTCGTGGATCTGGAGCAGGATGTCGTTGACCAGGGTGATGCCCCAGTGGCTGCCCGCCTCGCGCCACAACGACCGCATCAGCTGGGCCAGTTGCAGCGGGTCGGCGGTGGCGGCCGCTTCCCGGTGCTCGGTGACGGTCCGCTGCCACCACTGCCCGAAGTGCCGGGCCGCCGGGACGTGGATGGCCCAGCGTGCCGTCAGGCGCAGCAGGGCCGCCGCCGTGGCGGGCAGCTGGTCGGCCGGTTTCAGCAGGGGGGTGGGCCGGACGTGGTAGACCGACGGCGACATGCCCATCATGCGCTCGAAGCTGTTGCGCCACAGCGGGAAGGTCCTGCTGAGGCCGTGCAGGACGTACCAGACGCTGAGCGAGTAGTAGACCCGGCCGCGCAGCAGCCCGATCATGCCGCGCAGCTCGTTCTCGTGCCGGTCGAGCAGGTCGCGCGGAACGCCCAGCTTCCGGTAGAAGTCGTGGAAGTCCTCGCGGTAGAAGCGCTGGGCGAAGGAGTAGGTCAGCGCGGTGGTGACGCCGGGGTAGCTCTCGGTGATGTTGGCGTTGCTCCACAGCCGCTGGCGGTCCAGGTCCAGCACCACAGGCCGGGCCTGGAGGATGTGCAGGGCGCCGTCGGCGGTGAACGTCCCCTCGATGTCCTGCGGGCAGCCGAACAGCTTCTCGATCCGGTCTCCCGCTGCCACCACCTGCCGGATCTGCTCGTCGGTGAGCGCCGGCGCGTCACGCAGCTCTTCGGGCACCGCCGACAGCTGCGGTCCGTCGGCGAGCCGGCCGGGGTTCTCGACCATGCGCTCCGCCTTGTGGGCGAGCACCGGGCGTACGGTGTCGTTGCGGCGGGAGACGAAGTAGTGGTCCACGGGGACCTTCTCCTGGACCACGCCCTCGCCGATGCCCAGGCCGGCGGCGAGCACCCGGTCGCGGGCGCCGGTCAGCGGATCACAGGTGAACAGCACGAAGGACGCCTGTCCGAACCGCATCCGCTGTACGCCGACGGCCACCGCGAAACCGTGCTGGGTGCTGCCGCGGGCGGACCGGTACAGCAGGGCCTGCGAGCCGAAGCCCGAGGCCCAGCACTGCTTCACCTTGTCCAGCAACTCGTCGCGGGTCACGTAGAGAAAGCTGTCGCTGATGCCGGCGAACGCGTCGTCCGCGGAGTCCTCGCCCTGCTGGCCGGCCGTGCCGACGACGGAGGAGCGTACCGAGACGACCGCGTCGTCGCCGAACTCCTGGTCGAAGGCCTGGTACAGGAGGCGCTCCACGTCCGCCGGTACCGGGGCCCGCAGGATCAGTTCCCTGATCGCTGCGGCCTTCTCCTCGACGGATGCGGGGTCCGCCGGGTCGAGCCGGCGCAGCAGGGCGTCGATCTCGGCGCGCACCGGGCGCAGTACGCGGGTGAACACCGCGGCCGACAGGCAGAAGAAGCGGGGTACGGGCAGGCCGGCCTCGGCCATCCGTGCCTGCCGCGCGAACTTGGGGCCGACGGCCGCCGTGTTCAGCAGCGCACGGCCGCGCACCACGGGCCGGGCGGGTGCGCCGGGTCGAAATCGGAGGGAATTCACGGAGCGTTTCACCACACCCAGGGAATGAGGCGGCGGTGGGACGCCGCGTAGTCGGAATAGCCGGGAAGCGAGAGAAGCATCCGCTCCTCGACGAGAATGCGGACCACGAGCGTCGGAAGCAGAATCATCAAAGCCGCGGCGCTGAAGGGATTGATAAAGAAGAGCACGAACACCACATGGGCCAGTGCCATGCCGAGATAGGCCGGATGCCGCACCCACCGGTAGGGGCCGGTCTGGACGATCCGGTGGTCGTCGAGGGCGCGTACCCGGTGTGAGTAGAAGCGTCCGAGGGTGCGGATCGCGATCAGCCGTACGGCCACGGACGCCGCGAAGACCACCGGCACCGCGAGCATCCACGGGTGATAGGTCCGCTGGTCGGCGGGGATCAGGCAGGCGGTGGCGACGGTGGCCGCGCGGGCGGTGGCGTAGACGTAGATGGTGCCGCGGTCGGTGGCGTTCTCCGTGGACGTCGAACTGCGGACGGTCGTCCAGGTTTCCAGCAGCAGCCACAGCAGATGCAGCCCGGCGAGCACCGCGGCCACGCGCTGCCAGGGGTCGGACCAGTCGAGGGCCCCGCGTAGCACCGCGGTCGCGGTCGCTGCCACGCAGACGGCAAGGATGAACAGCGGATACTTGCGCAGAATCCAGTGCATGAACGCCTTCCGAGAATGGTGAGCCGCCGCTACGACGTCACAGCGGGGAAGTCAGCCGGCCGGCCGCGTCCTCGCACTGCCGGTCCTCGGCGAGCAGCGGCAGTGCCTCCAGGAATTGCTTTTCCTCGATCTGGGCGGACCGGGTCTCCTCCATCACCACCATGTCCATCGAGCCCGAGGCTGCGGTGATGCCTGCCTGCACCACGTCGCACCGGCCCTGGAACCGAATCCGGTCCGGGCCTTTCGCGCTCAGCTTTTCCAAGCGGTACTCGATGCGGGCCGGCAGGGGGAGGAGGAACTTGCTGAACGACGTCTCCAGGGAGTTGATGATGAAGCGGCGGGGAACTCCCGTCGTGCCCAGCAGGTACCGCTCGCCGATGGCCAGCGACATCTGCCGGACCATCTCGGTGATCACCATGGCGGTCACATGGGCGCTGGAAGCGTGGTCGAGCACCATCTCCTGGCGGTCGGAGACCCGCAGGGACGCGTGGAACAGGTCCTCTTCGACCTTGTGCAGCCCGGCGATGAGCACGTTGTCGGGATTGTGCTTGTGCACCTCGGCGCAGCCCAGCAATTCGGGGATCGGCGGGTCCTGCAGGATGGAATCCGGCAGGCCGAGCCGGCGCAATCGGTCGCGTACGAGGTCGCGTTCGTAGCGTTCGACTCCCTGCCCCGGCACCAGTACCGGCCACGGCTCGCGCACCAGTCCGTCCCTCAAGCCGGAGAGAAGTTCGGAGAGGGACAGCAGGTGTGCGGAGGGAGAACTGCCCGCCAGATTGTCACCAACGACGAAGACGACTCCTTCGGACATGGCTTTCTCCTCTCATCGAGAGGTACCACAGTGGCCCTCCTCTGAATGAGTACGCCCAGGCCCGCCCCGGGCCGTCCGGATCGGAGAAGGTCTGTTCAGCGCAACGCTGAGCCACGATTGTGGGAACGCCATCTTGCGAACCGCTGTACGGCAGGCTTGCAACGGAGCTTGCAACAGCCCCAACTACGGAGTTCAGAGGCCCTTTTCAGTGGGTGTCGCCGTTGACCGACGCCGTGCTGAAGGGAAAGGCGATCCGGTGCGGGACCGCGTTGCCGTGAACCGGGTGGGGGGCGGTGGTGAGCATCGAGTAGGTGCGGACGGTGGCGCGGTAGACGCGTTTGGGGGAGTCGCCCTGGAATTCGCCGGGGAGGCGGGCCTTGCGCGCGCGGAGGGCGGGGTCGGGATAGCGGCGGGCGTAGAAGACCGCGAGGGCCGCCGCCAGGTCGGACGGCGGGAGGGCCTGGGCGGTGCCTTCGCCGTAGAGGCCCTGGGCCTCGGCGTCGGTCGCCCGGGAGTCGTAGACCAGGAGTGATACGACGGGGTTGGCGGCGATGTTGCGGGAGTGCCGGGCGTCGCGCGCCGACCACCAGTAGAAGTGGTCGGCGTCGTCCCAGGCGAAGGTGACGGGAACGGCCCAGGGGGCGCCCTCGGGAGATGCGGTGCCGAGGGTCAGGTAGCGGTTGGCGTGCAGGAGGCGGACCGCCTGGGCGTGTAAGTCGGATATGGGCATGGGTCAGGAGCCTTCCTGGGGGAGGGCGGGGGACGGGGTGGCAGGCGCGGTGGCGGGAAGGGGGGTCCGGGCGCGGCGGCGGGCGATGGCCCAGTACGCGACGGTGGGGACGAGGAGGCCGACGGCCCAGGAGAGGTCTATGCCGCCGAGGGCGACGGCCACCGGGCCCGTGTAGGCCGAGGTGTGCATGAAGGGGACCTCCAGCGCGAAGCTGACCGCGTAGACCAGGACTGCGGGGCCGTTGACGCGGCCGTAGACGCCACCGCCGGGGGCGAAGAAGGAAGGCACGTCGTAGCGCCCGCGCCTGATCAGGTAGTAGTCGACGAGGTTGATGGCGGTCCAGGGGATCAGGACGTACTGGAGGATCGCCAGGAAGTCGGTGTACGAGGCGAGGAAGGTGTCCTGGAAGGCCAGGGCGAGGGTCAGGCCGAGGGCGAGCGGGCCCGCGATCAGCGCCGTACGGGCCAGGCGTCCGGGCAGCCAGGTGGTGCGGAAGGTCTGCGCGGCGGTGACCAGGCACAGCGAGGTGCCGTACAGGTTCATCGAGTTGACGTGGACGACGATGACGGCGAAGGAGCACAGGACCACGGCGGAGAGGGGGCCGCCCAGGACCGTGTCGAGCCCGGCGATCGCGTCGTCGGCCACCGCGATGCCCATCACGATGCCGAGGAACATCGGCAGCACGCTGCCGAGGACGCTGCCCCAGTAGGTGAACCAGAGGGTGGAGCGGCGGGCCGCGGCGTGGGCGGGCATGTAGCGGGTGTAGTCGGAGACGTAGGGCGCGTAGGTGATCTGGAGCAGGATGCCGAGCGCGGTCATGCCGACGAAGCCGGAGAGGGTGAAGCCGGTGGCGTTCGTGGCGCGTTCGATGACGCCGGGGGCCGTGAAGACGCGTACCGCGCACAGCGCCAGCAGCGAGACGGTGATCACGGTGGCCCAGCGGCCCACCCGGTGGATCAGGTCGTACCCGACGGTGGCGACGACCAGCCCGGCCAGCGCGCACAGCACCAGCCAGCCGGACGTGCCGAGGACGGGCACCGACCGGTGCAGCGCCTGGCCGGCGATCACCAGGTTGGACGCGAACCAGCCCGCGTACATGAACACGACGACGAGGGTGACGAGCAGCGAGCCGTGGCTGCCGAACTGGCCGCGGCTCTGGATCATCTGGGGGACGCCCAGCCGGGGGCCCTGCGCCGCGTGCAGGGCCATCAGGAAGCCGCCGAGCATGTTGCCCAGGAGCACCGCGGCGATGCCGGGCCACAGGCCCAGGCCGAAGACGAGCGGGGCGATGGTGCCGGAGACGATGGTCAGCGGGCTGATGTTGGCGGCGAACCACACGGCGAACAGGTCGCGGGGGCGGCCACGGCGTTCGCTCTCCGGTACGGCGTCGATGGTGCGGCCCTCGACGAGGTGCCGCTCTCGGCCTCCGGGCGCGGTGGGGTGGTTCATGGTCGGGGCTCCCTTCGGGAGGGGGGTGGAGAACCCGGCTCCTGGACAGCGAACCCGACGACGGGCCTCCAGAGCCGGTCCGCCGCGCCCACTGCGGTGTACATGCCCGTTTCCCCCGCCCCCGCCGCTCCGCGGGCAGACCCGGTCAGCGGTGGCCGAGCGGCCGGTCAGAGCCGGGTCGGCAGCCGGTCAGGGTGTGCGGCTGGGGCGGGTCGTGTCCGCGTACGGGCGGGTCGGCGACCGTTCCTGCCCGTACGTGCGCACTCATGACCGCTCGCCCGCTCGGGCATGCAGCAGGTCCCAGGCCAGCAGCCCGGCGCCGATCCGCCCGGCCCGCTCGCCCAGCCGGGCGAAGACGAGGTCGGGCAGAGCCTGGAAGGCGGCCCGCCGTTCGAGGCCGCGCCGCAGCGGTACGCGCAGCTGCTCGCCCGCCTGGCTGAGGCCGCCGCCCAGCACCAGGACGGCCGGATCGAAGAGCGTGATGCCCGCCAGGAGCGTCTGCGCCATCGCGTCGGCCGCCTCGTCCCACACCCGCACGGCCACCGGGTCCCCGGCCGCCGCACGGCGCGCCACCTCCTCGGCGCCGGGCACGGGCGGCCGCGCGCCGCACCGCTCGTTGTAGCGGCGCGCGACGGCGGCGCCGCCCGCGATGGTGTCCAGGCAGCCGCGCTGCCCACACGGGCACGCCTCGCCGTCCACCTGTGTGACGACGTGCCCGATCTCCGCGGAGCGCCAGTGGCTGCCCGGGTACGGCTTCCCGTCCAGCAGCAGCGCACCGCCCACGCCCGTGCCGACGGGGACGAAGAAGACGACCCGGTGCCCGCGGCCCGCGCCCAGGCGTGCTTCGGCGAGGCCGCCGGAGCGCACGTCGTGCCCGAGCGCCGCCGGCAGGCCCAGGTGCTCGGAGACCAGCCGCCGCAGCGGCAGGTCGCGCCACTGGATGCTGGACGAGAACACGACGGTGCCCGCGTTCTCGTCCACCAGCCCGCACGAGGCGACGCCCACCGCGCGCACGTCCTCGCCCGCGGCGCGGGCCGCGGCCAGGGCGCCCGCCGCGTGGTCGAGGACGGTGCGCAGCACGGCGCTCGGGCCGTCCTGGGGGCGGGTGGCGCAGCGGCTCTCCGAGGTGACCGTGCCGTCGGGGGCGACCAGCGCGGACTTGACGATGGTGCCGCCGATGTCGAGCCCGAGGACCAGGCCGCCGGGCCCGTCGCGCAGGGTCGGTACGGTGTCGGCCGCTCCCGCTTGCTGGTGCGCTGCCCGGTCCAGGTCCGTCATGGTTCCTCCGATCGCGGCCGGCCTCAGTGGTCCTGGGGCCGCGGGGCGGGTACACCCCGCGGGCCCATGGTCTCCAAGTGACGCCGGATGCGGTCGTACTGCCGCACCCCCGTGTCGACCGCGAGGTGCGCCCCGTACAGCGCGGCGCGCACCTGCGGGGGAGTCAGCCGGGGGCGCTGGTCGCGCAGGCCTTCGCACAGTTCGCGGCTGTGGCGGGGGTCGATGCGGGTGTGGGCGGTGTAGTAGACGCGCATGTCGTCGTCGTGGATGCCCGCCCGCGTCATGCCCTCCAGGAGGAGGGTGAAGTGCGGTTCGACCCAGCTTTCGAAGACGAGGAAGCAGCCGTACGCGGCCTGGACGCGTGCGGGGCGCAGCAGCAGCGCGGTGAACAGGTTGGACGTCGGCTTGGCGAACCAGGGGTGGTCGCGGCGATAGCGGGCCAGCGCTTCCCAGCCCGCGTACGAGCCGAGCTGGCGGCGCAGCCAGTACGTGTGGAAGTTCTCCAGCCGTCCGCGGCCGCACTCGTCCCAGAGGTTGGCGGCGGCGACGGCCTTCTGCCGGCCCTGGAGGCCGACGACGAGCAGGGCGACCTCGTCGTCCACGACTTCGTTGCGAATCAGTTCGCAGCGCAGGAAGTACTCGATCTGCTCGCGGGTGGCCTCGGTGGCGAGGAAGCGGAAGAGGGGGTGGGAGGCGCCGGGGTTGTCGGCCGCCAGCGCTTCCAGGTGGTCGGCCGCCGCCTCCTGCCCGCGCAGGTCCGGTACCGGCGCCGGGGAGGTCCCGTACGTCAGGAACTCGTGCTCCAGCCGCGTCCGTGCGGCGTACAGGGCGATCTCCAGGTCGTCGTCGGTGGCGTGCGCGGCCGGGCCGTCGCGGTAGCCGAAGGACTGGGCGTAGAGGGTGGCCAGGTGGTTGTGGAGGAAGCGGCCGTGCGCCTCGGGGTCGGTGCGCAGCCGGGCGAGCAGCGTGGCCTGGGCGGGCGGCGGCGCCGCCAGGAAGCGGACGAGGCCGGGGTCCAGGGTGTCGAAGGGGTGGACGGGCGGCCAGTACAGGTCCTGGAGGCCGCCGGCGGGCGGGGTCAATTCAACGCACCTCCTCGGTGGGCGCCGGCGCGGCGCCGGGGAGCCGGGAGCGGCCGGGCGGCCCGGCCGCGGGAGTGCCGAAGTGCTCGGTGACCCAGGCGTCGTCGTACACGGTGCCCAGGTAGCGGTCGCCGAGGTCGGCGGAGAGCGCCACCACGCGGGCGCCCGCCGGGATGCGGGACCGCAGCCGCAGCACGGCGCAGAGCACGGAACCCGTGGAGCCGCCGACGGCCAGGCCGTGGCTGCGGGCGATCCCGCGGCACATCAGGACGGCGTCCCGTTCGGGTACGGACACCACGTGGTGCACGTCGCGCGGGCGGCAGATCTCCGGCGCCCTGCTGGTGCCCAGGCCGGGCACGAACCGGGGCCCCGGCGGCCCGCCGAAGGTCACCGAGCCCTCCGCGTCGACGGCGACGACGGTGGTGTGCGGCGAGCGGCGGCGGAAGTGGGCGGCGCAGCCCATGACGGTGCCCGTGGTGCCGGCGCCGACGAAGAGGTAGTCGACACGGCGGATCTCGCGCAGTACGGCGGCCGCGGTGCGGGCCGCGTGCACGGCCGGGTTGGCGGCGTTGGCGTACTGGTTGAGCCAGGTCAGCGAGGGGTCGAGGTCGAGGGCGCTGCGGATCAGGGCGATCCGGCTGCCGAGGTAACCGCCGTTGCCGTCGGGGGTGTCCACGACGCAGACGTGGGCGCCGTACGCGTGCATCAGCGCGACGCTCTGCGCCGGTACGTGCGGGTCGGTGACGCAGGTGAAGGTGTAGCCCTTGGCCGCGCAGACCATGCTCAGGGCGATGCCGAGGTTGCCGGAGGAGGACTCGATCAGGGAGCCGCCGGGGCGCAGCAGGCCGCGGCGTTCGGCGTCCTCGACCAGCCCGGTGGCGGTCTTGAGCTTGACGGAGCCGGCCGGGTTGAGCCCTTCCAGCTTGAGGAACAGCTCGCCGTGCGGCAGCAGGCCGTCCAGCCGCAGGAAGACGTCGTCGGTGACCAGGTCGTAGGCGTGATCGGCGATCATGGGACCGCCGTGCCCGCCACACCCGGCGCGATCCGCAGCGCGTTGGCGGCGATGGTCAGGGCCGGGTTGACCGCGGCCGACGAAGGGAACCAGGAGCTGTCCGCGATCCACAGGTTGTCCAGCCCGTGCGCCTTGCACCCCGCGTCCACGACGCCGTCCGCCGGGTCGTCGCAGGCCGCCGCGGTGCCGCACTGGTGCGAGTTGACCGCGATGCCCATCCGCCGGGTGAAGACCAGGGGGTAGCCGGCGCGGCGCATCATCCGCACCGCGCGGCGCACCAGTTCGCGGTGCGGCGGGAGGTTGACCGGGCGCCAGTGCACCTCCACACGGCCGCCGCTGCCCACGGTCACCCGGTTCTCCGGCACCGGCAGGTCCTCGCTGGTCAGGTACAGGTCGGCGCTGCGCCGGGTGGCGGCGGCGAGCAGCGGGCGCGGGGCGCGGGGCCACAGGCCGCCCGCCGAGGGGGCCCGCAGCTTGCCGAGCGCCTGGACGTTGCCCAGTGGCCCGCGCGCCCCGTCGGCCAGGTACCAGTCGTTGACGCCCAGGGTCTTCTGGAACACCACGTCGTTGGGGCGGCGCGGGTCGACGGCGACCAGGAAGGTGCTGTTGTGCACCATGTAGTTGCGGCCGACCTGGCCGGACCGGTTGGCCAGCCCCGTGGTCCGGACCGGGCTCGTGGGCACGGACGCGCCGGGCTCCGAACGCAGCAGCAGCGCCGCCGTGTTGACCGCCCCGCACGCCAGCACGAAACGGTCGGCGCGCACGCGCAGCTCACCGCTGCCGTACCGGACCAGCGCCTCGTTCACCCGCCGCCCCGCGGCGCCGGTCACCAGCCGGGCCGCCGTGGCCCGGGTGAGCAGCGAGACGTTGCCCGCGGCCAGCGCGGGCCGGAGCGCGCACAGGTCGGCGTCGCTCTTGGCGCCGACCAGGCACGGGAAGCCGTCGCAGGTGGCGCAGCGCAGGCACGTTCCGCCGTGCCGGAGGTCCACGCCGGTGGGCAGCGCGTACGGCGTCAGGCCCTGCGCGCGCAGCGCCTCGGCCAGCGCGGCGACCGGCGGCTCGTGGGGCACGGCCGGCCAGGGGTAGTCGCCGGAGCGCCAGGGGTCGGTCGGGTCGGCCGCGCGGGTGCCGTGCACCCGGTAGAGGCGTTCGGCCCGCGCGTAGTGCGGTTCGAGGGCCCCGTACGGGAACGGCCAGCCGCGTGAGACGCCTTCCGCGTGCTCCAGCGGCCCGAAGTCGGCCTCCCGGAAACGCGGCAGCGTCGCGCCGAAGACCTTGGTGTTGCCGCCGACGTAGTAGTGCACGCCGGGCGAGAAGAAACGTCCCGTCCCGGCGTCGTACCAGGGCTCGGCGTTGCGGTAGCGCCCGGCGGTGAAGACCGCGGGCGCGGACCAGTTCTGCCACTCACGGGGGAGGTGGTCGCCGCGTTCCACGACCAGGATCCGCGCGCCGGTGCCGCGCAGCGCGTACGCCAGCGTCGCGCCGCCCATGCCGGAGCCGATGACGGCGATGTCGCAGTCGAGGACGGGCCCGTCGGGGCGGACCGACCCTGGCGGGCGTCCCGCGGCGTCAGGGTGTGGTGTGGCTGTCACCGTGCCTCCTCAAGGGGTGCTGTGGTGGTGCGCAGAGGTGGCGGGCGGCGATCTCGTGTGCGAAGGCCATGACCGTGCCCTGGGGGCTGACGCCGGTCGGCCCCGGCAGCACCGAGGCGTCGCACAGCCGGAGGTTGGTGAACCCGTACGGGCGGCCGTCCTGGTCGCACACCCCGCCGAACGCGGCCCGCCCCATCGGGCAGGAGGCCATGGCGTGGACGGACACCAGGCTCCAGCCGCGCGGGTCCGAGCGGGCGGCGAACTCCTGCGCCGCCCGGTCCGAGCGCAGCGACCCGGGGCACGGCGGGTACAGCTCCACGGCCCCCGCCCGGAACAGCACCCGCGCCGCCCGGCCGAGCGCGAAGCGCAGCAGGCCGTGGTCGTAGGCGGTCATCCGGTGCCGCAGCAGGCGTCCGGCGCGCGGCAGCCGGCGCACGGTGACGCGTCCGCTCATCCGCACCTGCACCGTGCAGACGGCGACCTTCTCCAGGTCCTCGACCAGCGCGTTCACCACGGCCGGGCGGTGTCCCGTGAGGGCTGCCGCCAGCGATCCGGCGGTGAGGTTGGCGGCCATCAGGTGGATGCCCAGGTCGGCGAACTCCCGTATCTGAGCGGTGAAGATGGTGCCCTGGGTGGCGTGCACCGGATCGGCGAAGCGGGCCACCAGGCGGAAGTTGACGTGGAAGCCCATCGCGCGCCCGGCGGTACGGGGGTGGATGCCGCTCCGCTGGAGCAGGAGGGCGCTGCCGACGGCTCCGGCGGCCAGGAAGACCGTACGCGGCCGGTAGTTGACGCGCGTACGCCCGCCCGGTCCGCCCAGGGCACACACACTGTGGACGGTGCGCTCGTCGTGCCGCAGCAGCACGGCACGGGTCGCGGGCTCGACCCGCGCGCCGTACCGCTCGGCCTCCGGCAGATAGCTGACGAGCATGCTCTGCTTGGCGCCGCTGGGGCAGCCGGTCGGGCAGCGGTTGCGGTGCAGGCAGCCGGGGGCCGCGCGCCGGGCGGCGGACCAGCGCCAGCCCAGGGCGTCGGCGGCGTCGGCCAGCAGCCGGGAGTCCGCGTTGCCGGAGCCGTGCGGCTGCTCGCCGACGCCGAGCCGGTCGGACACCGTACGCATATGGCCTGCCAGCCGGTCGGGGCGGTAATCGGTGGTGCCCATCACCCGTGCCCACCGCTCCAGCAGTGCGTCCGGTGGCGCCCACAGAAGACCGCCGTTGACGACCGTGCTGCCGCCCACACAGCGTCCCTCGCCGTAGGGGATGACCGGGCTGCCGAGGATCGGTGCCAGTCCGGCGTCGCGGTAGAGGCGGCGCAGGTTCTCGGCGGGCGCCGTCGCGGCCAGTTCCGCGGTGGTCGTGCGCGGACCTTCTTCCAGGACGACGGTGTGGAGGCCGGCCCGCGCCAGTTCCAGGGCGGCGACCGCGCCACCGGCGCCGGAGCCGATGACCAGGGCGTCGCACGGGACGGCGCGGGGCGGGCGGGGGTGTTGGGTCATGTGTCCGGCTCACCGTCCAGACCGCCGTACAGCGCGAGGGAGTCGGTGACGGCCAAGAAGCGGGCGGCGAAGGGCAGCCGGGCCAGCCGGTCGTACCCAGCGGCGGGCCCGGAGCGCCGCGGCGCCGTCACACGGAGAGCCAGGCCGATCACCCGCAGAGCGACTATGGCGGCGAGGCGGTACGCCCCGGGCAGCGCTCCCAGCGAGCCGCAGACATGCTCGCTGGCACGCGCGCCCGCCCGCGCGTCGGCAAGGGCCGGATAGCGGGCCGCCCATAGGGCAGGCAGACCGCTGGCGCGCAGCGCTCGCCCGACCCGGTCGCTCCGGTCGCCCTCCTGCCCGCTCACCCGGCCACCGCCCCCTCCTTGGCCCGTACGGGCACATGCTGAGCCAGTACGTCCTTGGCGAACCGGGTCAGCAAGCGCGCAGCACCCTGCTCCAGTACCGAGTCCAGTGCTTGGAGGAACATCTCGACCTCCGTCTCCCCGGCCACCAGCGGAGGCGAGGCCATAAGCGGCAAGCCGTGGTTGGAGCCGTAGTAGGCCAGCACGCCGTAGTCGCGGTAGAGAGACGCGATGACGGCGGCGGTGACCAGCTTGCGGCGGGCCCGCGGGTCCCGCGCGAAGGAGGAGGGCACCAGGCGCAGCAGCCGGTCCAAGGCGGGACTGCCCTCGGTGAGGAACACGCCGTGCAGCGCGCCCCGGCCGAAGGTGCCGGTCACCAGCGCGCGGTGGCGTGCGGCGAGGTCGGCCAGGCCGCCGCCCAGACGCTCCCCGATCCGCACGGCGCGCGTCGGGTAGTCGTCCTCCACCGCGATGGCAACGGCCTCCAGCGCGGTGACGGTCTCCTCGCCGAAGCCGTAGTAGGTGGTGCTGTGCAGCGTCGCGTCGGCGAGGTTGTCGTACGCGGCCCGGAAGACCGGTTCGCGCGCGACGTAGCCGGAGATGGACGCCTTGCCGCCGCCGAAGGACTTGGAGGTGGTCAGCACGTCGGGCACCAGGCCGGGATGCCGCATGAAGTGGAAGAGCGTCCCGGTCCGTCCCCAGCCTGTGTACACCTCGTCGAAGACCAGCACGATGTCCCGTTCCGTGCACAGCCTGCGGACCTCGTACAGGAACTCCGCCGAGCACTCGCGCACGCTCGAAGCGCTGAACGGCTCCAGCACCACTGCGTACACGTCGCTGCTGCCGTCCCCGGCCCGGTGCCGTTCCAGGGCGAGGGCGAAGGAGTCCAGGTCGTCGTAGGCGAAGTGGTCGGTTCCCGGCAGGCCCGGGTACGGGAAGTCGACCTCGGGAGAGGCGGTGAGGCTGCCCGCGCCGAGCAGCTTGCCGTGGAAGGAGATGTCACTGTGCAGCACTGTGCCCCGATGCCCGCGGTGGTACTTGTACGCGAGCTTCACGGCGCCTTCCACCGCCTCCGCACCGGAGTTGGGGAAGTAACTGATGTCCAGGTCCCCCGGGAGCAGCCGGGCCAGGTTGTGGCTGAGCGCGGCCACGTAGGGCGACAGGAAGTTCTTGTGGACCTCCATGGCGCGCCGCTCGGCGAAGCGGCGGCGGGCCGCGAGCAGCCGGGGGTGGTTGTGCCCGTGGTTGAGGACGCCGATCCCACCGGTGAAGTCCAGGATGCGCCGCCCGTCGCGCAAGGTGATCCAGCAGCCCTCGGCGTGCTCGACCAGGTCCTGGCCGAAGCCGAAGGAGCCGAGCAGCGAGACCTGGGCGCGGCTGACGTAGCGCCGGTAGAGGTCGTGGACCTGGTGCTCGGGCATGCGCTCGCAGTCGTCCGCGGTGAGCAGGGGCAGCGGGGCGCGGCGGTCAGTCATGGTCCGCTCCTGTCCGTACGGCGGTGCCGGCCGTGCTGCGGGGGGCCGTACGGACGCGGTCGGCGATCAGCCGTCCGGCGCGCCGCCCGCCCCGCAGCGCGTAGTTGGTGCCCCGGTCCTCGGGGAAGACCTGGGCCATCCCGGACAGGTAGAGGCCGGGTACGGCGTTCTCGGCGCCCGGCACGATCCGGGAGTAGTGCCGGGTGATCACCGGCTGGGCGTACGGCGCGCGCCACACGTGGTGGGCGCGCACCCAGTCCTCGCGGAAGGCGGGGAACATCCGCCGCAGGTGCGGGAGGCTGTGCCGGTAGACCTGCGCGTCGCCCATCCGGTACAGGGCGGCGTCCGCCGGGAGGTAGGTGGAGAGGTAGACCAGGTGCCGTCCGCCGTAGTGCGCGGGCGCGTCGAGGTTGGTGTGCTCGATGACGCCGACGTACGGGAAGTGCGGGTCGGTGACGTTGAGCCAGTACGTGCCGGACAGCGGCCGGTCGTTCTCCAGCACCAGGCAGAGGTTGGCCAGGTACGGGATCGCGCCGAGCCGGCGGCGCAGCCCCGGCGCCGCGGGGTGCGCCGACCGGGCGAGCAGCGCGGCGGCGGGGCCGGGCGCGCACGTCACCAGCACCCGCGGGGCCGCGATCACTTCGCCGGCGCACCGGACGCCGGTCACGCCCTCGGGGCCGGTCAGCACCTCCGCCACCGGGCTGCCGGTCCGTATCCGCACGCCCAGCGCGGCCAGCCGCGGCAGCCAGGCGTCCAGCAGGGCGCCGCAGCCACCGCGCAGGTAGTAGAGCACCTCACGGCCCGACCGGCTGCGGCTGCCGCCCCGCAGGTGCAGCTTGGTCCACATCCAAGTGGCGCCGACCTCGGACGCGTACGGGCCGAACTTGCCCTCCAGCAACGGCCGCCACACCCGGTCGTAGACCCGCCGCCCGCCCAGGCCGACCAGCCACTCCTCGGCGGTGAGCGCCTCCAGCTCGCGCCAGTGCCGGACCCGCCCGGCACGCAGCACCGACCGGCCCAGGCGCAGCCGGTCGGCCGGCGGCAGCGGGGCGAAGCGCAGCACGTCGAGCGGGGAGGACAGGCGGTGGATGCCGCCCGCGTAGTAGAAGCCGGTACGGCCGTGGTGGCGCTGCACCAGGTCGGCGCGGCCGAGGTCGGCGCAGAGCCGGAAGACGTCCGTGTCGGAGGCGAACCAGTGGTGATAGAAGCGCTCCAGCTGCCGGCCGCCGACGGAGAACGTGCCGGCGAGGCCGCCGACCCGGTCGTCGGCCTCCAGGACCAGGCAGCGCAGCCCCGCGCGCCCCAGTTCGTGCGCGGCGGCGAGGCCGGTGAAGCCGGCGCCGACGACGATGACGTCCCAACGGGCCCCCGGGTTGCCGTGCGCGGCCGTCACCGCGCGCTCCCGGCCGTCTCGCCGGTCACCAGCCCGGCCGGTACCGCGCCCCCGCCCGCCCCCGTCCGCTGGAGGACCACGTACGGCGGCCGGCCGCGCACCTCGCGGTGGACCAGCAGCAAGTACTCGCCCAGCACCCCGAGCAGCACCGCCTCGCAGCCGAACGTCCACGCGGCCAGCGGCAGCGGCCTGCGGCGTACCGCGGAGGTCATGGCCGTACCGCCGAGCCAGGTCAGGCCGACGACGGCGGGCACCCGCGCGGGGGCCGAGGAACAGGCCAGCAGCCCGCGCCGGGACAGGCCGGCCATCTTGCGCAGCGTGTACTTCGTCCGGCCCGCCGGACGCGGCAGCCGCCCGTACTCCAGACTCGTCTCCGGAAAGCCCGTCCAGCACACCGATCCGCGCAGGTACAGCTCGCACTCGGGGAGCAGCGCGAGGGTGCGCACGACCGCGCGGTCCAGCAGCCGGAAGTCCCCGGTGTCCACGCCCACCGGATGGTCGGCGACCGCGGCCAGCAGCCGGTAGAAGACGAGCGCGGTGGTGGTCTTGAAGCGGCTCTCCCCCTGCCGGCCGGTGCGCCGCGCGGTGACCACCGGCCAGCCGGCGCGCCAGCGTTCGACCATGTCGGCGATGAGTTCCGGCGGGTCCTGGAGGTCGGCGTCGATGGTCACCACCGCGTCCCCCGCCGCCTCGCGCAGCCCCGCCAGGACGGCGGGCTGGTGCCCGAAGTTGCGGGTCAGCCGCACCAGGCGGACCCGCGCGTCGGTCCCGGCGAGCGCCGTGAGCCGGTCCCAGGTCCCGTCCCGGCTGCCGTCGTCCACGTACACCACCTCGTACTCGCACTCCGGCAGGCGGCGCAGCACGGCGCTGAGCCGGCGGTGGGTCCCCCGGATGACGGCCTCTTCGTCGAAGCACGGCACCACGACGCTGACCAGGGGGCGGCCGGCCCCGGCGGACAGGTGCGCGGACGGTCGGGTCGCGGACATGGCGGTCCTTTCCTCGGGGTGTGCGCGGCGGGCTGCGGGGACCTGTACGGCGGTGCTGCGGCCGGTCAGCCGAGCACTTCGTCGGCCGTCTCCCGGAACCGCTCCGCGACCTCGGCGACCTCGTCCGTACCGCTGAACACGGTCACCCCGAAGTCGGCTCCCAGGTACGTGTCGGACGTCCCCACGGTCAGCGCCACCGCCCGCCCCAGCACGTCGTCGGTACGGGGCAGCGCGCCCGCCCGCCAGCCGTCCCGCCGCCAGGCCTCCGCGGCCGGCCGGAACGGGCAGGACGAGCCGTCCGGCGCGGTCAGCGCGGCGAGTTCGGGCAGTCCGCCGTAGTAGTGCTTGGGCGAGTGCAGCAGCGTCTTGGTGCCGAGCCGCTTGGCGACGGCCTCGGCGTCGGCCCGCTCGTCGAAGACGTACACGAGAACGGTGGCGCAGTCCCCCGCCGCGTCGTGCAGGGTGCGGCGCGCCATGCCGTCCCGCGCCGGGATGTACGCCAGCAACGCGTCCCGCAGCTCCCGGGTACGGGCCAGCACGGCGTCCAGGCGCGCCAGCTGGGCCCGCGCCACGGCCGCCGTCAGCTCGGTCATCCGCAGGTTGAGGCCCCACAGGCGGTCGCCGGGCCCGTCCTCGCGCCGGTACGGGAACCAGCCGTGGTCGTGGAAGCCGTACGCCCGCTGGAAGACCCGCTCGTCGGCGGTGAGCAGGAAACCGCCGTCCCCGCCCGTGATCACCTTGAACATGTTGAGGGAGAAGGCCCCCACGTCCCCGAACGTGCCCAGCGCCTGCCCCCGGTACGTCCCCCCGCACGCCTGGGCGGCGTCCTCCAGCACCAGCAGCCCGTGCTCCGCCGCGACGTTCCGCAGGGCCTCCAGGTCGCACGCCGCACCGAGCATGTGCACCGGCATCAGCGCTTTCGTACGCGGTGTGATCCGCTCCCGCACGTCCTCGGGGTCGAGCGTGAGCGAGGCGTCCACCTCGGCCAGTACCGGCGTGGCCCCGCTGTAGACCACGGCGGCGATGCACGCGCCGTACATGTACCCCGGCACGACGACCTCGTCGCCCGGACCGATGCCGAGCGCGGCGAGGGCCGCGAGCAGGGCGGACGTGCCGCTGTTGACCGACAGGCAGTACGGGCTGCCCAGCCGGTGCGCGGCGGCCTGCTCGAACAGCCGGGTCTGCGTGAGGTCACCCAGCGGGTAGGAGTGCGCGGCGGTCGTACGCGACCACACGTCCAGCACCTGCTGGACGTTCTCGCGCTCCTCGTCACCGAAGAAGGCATAGCCGGGACCGGGCATGACGATCTCCTCACAAGAACGAGAACAAGCATGGGAAGTCGGCAGACGGGAATGTGACGCCGCGCCCTGGGCTGCGGCCGCCCTCAGAACGCCACCGAACAGAACGGCGCGGGATCGTGGCGGAAGGCGGCGGAGGCGGCACGCAGCGCGCCGCGCCGGAGCTCCGTGACCAGGCCCGCGTGCCCGAGCTGGACCAGCGAGCCGCCGCCGAGCAGTACGGCACCGAGCTCGCGGGCCGTGAGCGCGAGATCGGCAGCCGCCCCGGTACGCGCACACACGGCACCCTCAGCGCCACCCTCCAGTCTCCAACGCCCTGCATTCCACGGGCACATGGCGTCCCGCACCTCCATCACCACCTCGACCGGAGCGCTGTACGTACGGGCGGCGAGCGCCCGGTCCAGGTCCACGGCGCGGGCGTAGAGCTGATCGCGCACGGTCGGCGCGGCACTGCGCGGGTCGTCGAGCAGCGCCAGCAGCGGATCGTCGACCGGGCGGGTCGCCGCGCTGACGGTCCCGGCCAGGTCGGTGTCCAGCAGCGACCGCCACAGAAAGGCGTACGCGGCGGCATCCCGCGCGAACACCTCCCGCACGGACAAGGCGTAACGCGGCGCGGAGCGCTCCCAGTTGGCCCGCAACCGATACAACGCATACCCGCGGGCACCACCGCCCGGCCCCGCCTCCGCACCCGCCCCCGACACCACCATGCACAGCAGCCGCCCGGCGCCGTGCCGCTCCTCGGGCCGGTCCTCGAAGGCCCGGCGCAGCCAGGCGTCGTCCCTGCGCACCAGGCCGGGCCGCTGGGCCAGGCAAGCGTCGTAAACCTCCGCGACGGCCGCCCGCCCGTCCACCGGCGACATGACGTCCAACGCCAGCCCACCGGCCTCCGGCCCGGCCGCGAACCCCCGTGCCTCGGGCGGCACGGACACGCCGACCACCTGGGAGGCCGGCCCGAACCCGAAGCGCCCGTAGATCCCCGGCTCGGTGGAGTGCAACACCGCGACCGGCTCGGCCCGCTCCTCGTGCAGCGCGGTGAGCGCCCGCCGGACCAGCTCCCGCATCAGCCCGCGGCGCCGGTGCTGCGGCGCGACCGCGACGTACCCGATCCCCGCCACCGGGGCCGGGCCGCCCGGCAGCGTCATCTCCAGCGCGTAGCCGGCGAGGGTGGCGCACACCCGGCCGCCGCGGCACGCGACCAGCGAGCGTTTGGGTTCGAAGACCGCGCCGGCCAGGGCGCTGTGGGCCGCGGAGTGCGGATATCCGCCGTAGGCAAGATCGAGTACCGCACCGAATTCCGCCCAGTCCGCCGCGGCGCGGAATGCGTACCCCGCGGCCCGGCCGCCGGCTAATCCCGGCGGCACCCCCGCACCGGAACCCGCACCCGCCGGGCCCACTGCCGAATCCCTCGGTGATCCCACATCCCTCTCCAAAGCCTGTCATCGGCCTCGTACCGTGGACGGGGTGCGGCGAGCGCGGCGCGGAATATCGTCGGCGTTCGACGCGGAGGCCGTTTCGGCTGCTCCGGTGCGGCGGTGTGGGCCGCAAGGCCGGAGAGGTCCCTGTCGCGAGGCCCGGATCGCGAATTCTCTGCGTCGATCGTGCCGGGGCCGCCAAAGGCTGCGTACCAGGTTTGTGAGCCGCCCGGAGACTGTCAACCCTCCCGAAAAAGAATCATGTCTCCAGCCCCCCACAGCGCCCGGTTACGCCCGCACCGTCCCCCGGTCAACCCGCCATTCCGGCCACCGGCCCGCACCTCACGCCCACTCCTCACATCCAGCCAACTCTTCCCAACTCCCTTGCTGGCAAAGGAAACCCGGAACAAACTGCTATGGCCGCCGATCAGTGGATCGCCGGTCCGCATTCCTACGAGGACGCGACGGGAGCAAGCATGCAGAACGGCACGTTCCTTTCCGGCAGGACCGCCCCCGGCGAAGGCTGGCAGAACTACCCCGACCGCAATGGCGACGGCGTTTACATCGATGTCGACACCAGCGCGGGCGGATTCACCGAGACCCCCGCCTATATCGCCGCGCTCACCGGCGACGACCGCATGTGGATGACCACCGGCGGAAACGCCGTCTACAACGCCACCCCCACCGGTTTCCGCATCTACGTCCGCCGCGTCGACCGCCAGCCCATCGACCCCGAGTACGCCGCCAAGAACGGCTGGCACATCGCCTGGCTCGCCGCCCAGACCTGACCCCCACCCGGCGGCCCCACCACTCACCGGCCCCCGCGGTGCCCGTCGCGGGGGCCGGTGCCGTGCCGACCCGTCAACCTCTGGCCGGTCGGTCAGGCCACGGCGGTCGTGTCGGACGTCGCGCGCCGGGTTGACCGGCGTTCCGTACCGCCGGTCTGCGTGAGATGGGAGACGACGCTCGCGTAGAAGCGGTCCACGGCTTCGTCGACACTGCGGATGAAGCCGGATTCCGCATTGCCGCGGGTGCTGCCCATGCCCTTGAAAAGGGAGAGCCTGAACCCGGTGATCGGCGAGCCGTCCTTGGGGAGAATGTCGCCCGGCTCGGGGCGCAGCCGTTCCAGGGTGCCGCGCGGGCCCCGGCCGTCTTCCACCAGGGTTTCCACGTGCAGATCCGCCGGTGCCTCGGCCAGCTGGCGGACCAGGCGCTTGGCCCAGCTGAGGGGATATCCCTGCTCGGGGGCCGGAACCTCGATGGACGTGCGCAGCTTCCCGGTCCGCAGATCCGCCGTGATCGCCAGGATGCCCGGAGTGGTGTCGATGCGCAGCTCGGCGTCGAGGCGGCCTTCCTCGCAGAGCCGGTCGGCAAGCGCGGCACGGCGGGTGACCTGGTCGGTGCCGCGCTTGGCGCGCTGGACGGGCAGCACCTTCTGGCCCAGTTCGCCGCCGAGCCGCAGGCAGACCTGGCGGATGAGCCGTTCCCAGCTCTCGACGACGGCCACGGCGCGCTCGTCGCCCTGGCAGAGGGTGTCGGTGTCGATGCCGTTGCGGACCGGCACCCAGGCCGGGCCCATGTTCTGGAAGCCGTGACAGCCGGAATTCTCGTGCTGGAGGTAGTGCAGCAGTTCCTGGAGCAACCAGGCGTGTGCCGCGTTGCCGACCCCTTCGTGGCGGATCAGCAGCTGTGCCTGGTGTGCCACTTCGGCCCAGGACAGGTGCCAGAGCGCGACCTTGTGTTTGCGGCGTCCGTCGGTCTTCACCTCGACCAGCGGGCTGCCTTCCAGCGCCACGTCGTTGGAGAGCGTGATCACGGCTTCGTAGCCGCGCCGGGCCGAGATGTCCATGTAGTCCTGGACCTGCTCGGACTTCAGGGAGTTGCCGTTGGTCTTCGTCTCGACCAGGGCGGTCCACAGCTTGCCGGCCCGTTCCACGCGTATGACCCCGTCCGGGCGCCGGGGCGTGTCTCCGTTCGGCAGCGTGACCTCGGTGAAGGTCTGCATATGACCGGCCGGGGCGCCGAACGCCGCGGTGAGCCGGCGGCCGAACTCGGGCACCTGCGCCATCACCGCCAGCAGTACCGACGTCGCGCGCATCTCCCGCTCCCGGTCGCTCTTGAGCGTGGGAACCGGGAACAGCCGGGACTGGCGCCAGGAGTCGTTCTCGGCGAGGGACTTCTTCGCCACCTTGGGCAGGGTGATCTTCTTCTTCGCCGTACGCGGACCACGGGAGCGGCGTTCGGCCGCCGGTGCCGGCCGCGGCGCGGGTACGGCTGCCGGCGCCTCGGCCGCCGGTGCCGGGACGACCACCGGAGCGGCGGCTGCTGTTTCCTCCACCGCCGTCGTCGCAGTAGCCGGTTGCGCCTTCACCAGCTCTTCCTCGTCCGCCGGCACCGGTTCTTCCTCTTCGTCCACGGTGATGCCGAAGTCCGTGGCCAGCCCGGCGAGCCCGGTGTCGTACCCCTGCCCGACAGCGCGGAACTTCCATTCCCCGCCCCGCCGGTACAACTCACCGAAGATGAACGCGCTCTCCGTCCCGGCGTCGGTGATGGAGAAGCCGAGCAGCGTATCGCCCGTACGGTCGGCGACCGTCACCCGCAGGTCGTCCAGCTCGCCGAAGCGGGCGGAGCCGTACTGGCTGGCCGCCACCACCAGGCGCTCGACATCGGGTGACACGGCGCTCAGGTCGATGATGACGCGGTCCTCGCTGCCGTTCGCCGTCGGCGTCTTACCCAGTAACTGCACACTGCCGTCCGCCGCGGCCGGGTTGTTGTAGAAGAAGAAGTCGGCGTCTCCGCGTACTTTGCCGTCGGCGCCCAGCAGAAGGATCGAGACGTCCGCATCCCCATTCCCCGACGCGCTGCTCCAACTCAGGCTCACCATCAGCGAACCGGCGTCCTCGCTCAGGGCCGCCAGACCGACATTGCCACCTTTGATCATTTCGTGCATGGAGCCCCCACAAATGCCGCCGCATCGAGGGGCACACCCGGCAGGCTGCTCTGTGGTGGTCTGCGATGCAGCACAACTCGGTGCGTACGACGCGAACCTTAATCCCGTATCAGGCGTTTCGGGAGGTACCGGGGTGGCTGGATGCCGGGATTTTGCAACCTTTGGACAACCTCAGGACATCCGCATGCGCACCAGCGCACACGCCACCGGAGCACTGCTCTGCTCCCCCCTCAGCCCGAAAACCCCATGCGTCCCGCAGCCCCGCCCTCTATCCTCGGCCTCATGTCCATGCCCCGGATTTCTTAGCTCGGATACCCGCCTTCGCGTCATAGGTGTGTCCTTGAGCTGTTCCGGAGCGTAATTTTATGATCACCGTGCGCGGTGCCGACGTGCGTGTCGGCGCCCGAATGCTGCTGTCCGACGTGTCCTTTCATGTGGCCCCCGGGGACCGGGTGGGCCTGGTGGGGCGTAACGGGGCGGGGAAGACGACGTTGCTCGACACCCTGGCGGGGCGGGTGCGGCCCGCTGCCGGGGACGTGATCCGTACGGGGAGTGTGGGGTATCTGCCGCAGGACTCCCGGGCGGCCGATCCGGCCGTTACCGTCACCGACCGGATTCTGTCCGCGCGCGGGCTGGACCGGGCGGCGCGCGACCTGCACCGGGCCGCCGACGCGCTGGCCGCGGCCGTGGGCGCGGCCGCGCAGGAGAAGGCGATGGCCGCGTACGCGCGGGCAGAGGACGCCTTCCAGGCGAGTGGCGGGTACGCGGCCGAGGCCGAGGCGGCGCGGGTCGCGGCCGGGGTGGGGCTGCCGGACCGGGTGATGGGGCAGCCGGTCGGCGCGCTGTCGGGCGGGCAGCGGCGCCGCGTGGAGCTGGCCCGCGTGCTGTTCGCCGGGCACCGCACTCTGCTGCTGGACGAGCCGACGAACCACCTCGACGCCGATTCGGTCGCCTGGCTGCGCGGTTTCCTCGCCGCCCACCGGGGCGGCCTGGTGGTGATCAGCCACGACACCGGGCTGCTCGCCGACACGGTCAACCGGGTCTTCCACCTCGACCCGGCGCGGGCCGCCATCGACGTCCACAACACCGGCTGGCACGCCTACCTCGCCCAGCGCGAGGCGGACGAGCGGCGCAGGGCGCGGGAGCGCGCCAATGCCGAGCGGAAGGCGGCGGCCCTGCACAGCCAGGCGGACAAGATGCGCGCGAACGTCGCGACGGCCGTCAGCGCGAAGAACATGGCACGTCGCGCTGACCGCATGCTCGCGGAGCTGGAGCCGGTGCGGCGGACCGAGAGGACCGCGCGCATCCGGCTGCCCGAGCCCGCGCCGTGCGGCCGGGTGCCGCTGGGGGCCGTGAGCCTGGCCAAGGCGTACGGGGAGCAGCCGGTGCTGCGCGGGGTGGACCTGGCCGTCGACCGGGGGAGCCGGCTGGTCGTGCTGGGGCTCAACGGCGCGGGCAAGACGACCTTGCTGCGGCTGCTGGCCGGGCGCGAGACCCCGGACTCGGGCCGTGTCGTGGCCGGGCACGGGCTGCGGCTGGGCTACTTCGCGCAGGAGCACGACACGCTGGACCCGGCCCGTACGGTACGGGAGAACCTGGCCGCCGCGGCGCCGCACCTCACCGACGGCGAGGCCCGGCACGTCCTCGGCTCGTTCCTCTTCTCGGGGGACGACGCGGACAAGCCGGCGGGGGTGCTCTCCGGCGGTGAGAAGACCCGGCTGGCGCTGGCCGGCCTGGTCCACTCGCGCGCCAACGTCCTGCTCCTGGACGAGCCGACCAACAACCTCGACCCGGCCTCCCGGGACGAGGTGCTGGGCGCGGTCGGCACCTATCCCGGCGCGATCGTGATGGTCACCCACGACCGGGGCGCCGTCGCGGCGCTCCGCCCCGACCGGGTGCTGATGCTCCCGGACGGCACGGAGGACCTGTGGGGGCGGGAGTACGCGGAACTGGTCGACCTGGCGTGAGGGGGCGGGCCCCCTCGGCGTCAGCCGCGCTTGCGGGCCTCGATGAGGAAACGGGTGGAGTGGGCCACGAACGGCCCCTCCGCCCGGATCCGCGCGTCCAGCTCGCGGAGCCGGTCGCGGTACCGGTCCACGGTGAAGCCCGGCACCATCCAGATCACCTTCCGCAGGAAGTAGATCACCGCGCCGATGTCGTGGAACTCGGTACGCAGGGACTCCGCGCGCAGGTCCACGACCTCCAGTCCGGCGGCCTCGGCCGCCCGGCTCTCGTCGTCGGGGTGGCGCTTGCGCCGTACCTCCTCGGGCTGCGGGCCGAGGAAGTACTCGACCAGCTCGAAGACGCTGGCCGGGCCGACGTGCTGGGCGAAGTACGTGCCGCCGGGGCGCAGTACGCGGGCGATCTCCGCCCACCACACGGTCGCCGGGTGCCGGCTGGTGACGAGGTCGAAGGCGTCGTCGGCGAAGGGCAGCGGCGGCTCGTCCGGGTCGGCGACGACGACCGCGCCGCGCGGGTGCAGCAGCCGGGTCGCCTTCGCGACGTTCGGGGGCCAGGACTCGGTGGCCACCATGACCGGCGGCAACGGCCCGGCGCCGGCCAGGACTTCGCCGCCGCCGGTCTGGATGTCCAACGCGGCGCTCGCGCGCGCCAGCCGGGCGCCGAGGGACCGCTGGTACCCCCAGGAGGGCCGCTGTTCACTGGCCCGCCCGTCAAGCCAGGAGAAGTCCCAGCCGTCCACGGATACGGACTCCGCCTCGGCCACCAGGTCGTCGAAGGTGCGTGGGGTCATGGGGGAATCGTCTCAGGCGAATGGGAGAGATTGCTACTTATTATGCCTATTGATGTGTTTTGTCGCTGATGCCGATGGTGTCGCCGGTGCCGATGGTGTCGAGGGCCGTCAGGACGTCCGCCGGTTCGGCGCGCTTGACGTAGTCGGGGTCGGCGAAGGCCCAGCGGACCGTGCCCGTGCGGTCGATGACGTAGGTGGCGGGCAGCGGCAGGGTGCGCGGGTGCCCGCCGTTGACGCGCTGCATCTCGAAGCCGAACGAGTCGTAGACGGCGGCCAGGTCCTCGGGCAGGTCGAAGGCGATGCCGTACCGCCCGGCGACCTCGGAGCCCACGTCGCTGAGCACGTCGAAGGCCAGCCCGTGCTTCTGGGTGAGGGTCAGGGACTCGTCGGGGACCTGCGGCGAGACGGCCACCAGGCGGGCACCGCGCGCGGTGATCGCGTCGTGGTGCTGCTGGAGGGCCCGCAGCGCGAGGTTGCAGTACGGGCACCAGGCGCCGCGGTAGAAGGTGAGCACGACCGGCCCCTCGGCGAGGAGGCCGCGCAGGGTCACGGTCCGGCCGTCCGCGGCGGGGAGCGTGAAGTCGGGGGCCGGGGCGCCGGGCCCGAGGGCCGCGTCGGCTGTGCCGGACTCGGCCAGTTCGCGCCCGGCGCGCTCCATGACGGCCCGGTCGGCGGCCGGTATGTCCGGATACCGGGACGTGAAGAAGGCGTGCAACTCGGCTGCAAGGGTCATGTGTTCACTCCACCCACATCTTGGAACGGTCGTTTCAAGTTACGGGCGGAGCGGTGCCCTTGCCAAGGGTTGGGCGGCGCTATCTTGGAACGGCTGATTCAAGAACGCGCGTACGTCGAGTACATCGAGTACATGAGGTGGAGGGCGGCGAACCCCGGCATGCCGGACATCAAACACTTCGACCCGGACGCGGCCCTGGAGGCCGTCGTGGGCCTGTTCTGGGAGCGGGGCGTCGCCGCGACCGGCATCCAGGACGTGGTGGACCGCACCGGCGTCAGCCGCTCCAGCCTGTACGCGACGTTCGGCGGCAAGCAGGACCTCTACCTGGCCGCCCTGCGCCGGTACGTCGATCAGTGGTCGCGGCCCGCCTTCGCGCGGCTGGCGGACGATCCGCGCGGCCTGCCGGCCGTCACCGAGTTCTTCGCCGAGCTGATCCGCCTGCGCTGCCGCGGCACGTACGCGCGCTGGGGCTGCTTCGTCGCCAACGCGCACACCGGCCCGTCGAGCGCCGAGCCCGGTGTACGCGAACTCCTTGAGGAGCACCATCAGTTGCTGTGCGACGCGATGCGCGCGGTGCTCGATACCGCCGCCGCGCTCGGCCAACTCGCCCCGGGCGCCGACCCGGGCGCCGCGGCCGAAACGCTGGCCCTCCTCGCGTACGGCGTGAACCTGCGCTCCCGTACGGGCGCCGACCCCGACGCCCTCGAAGCCACCGTGACGGCCGCGCTCGCACCGTACGCCAAACGGTGACCGCGCCGGGGCGTGTGGTCGGGGGAGCGGGACGGCCTGGCCGCTCACCCTGACGCGCGGGTCCGACGGGTCGGTGGTGACGGGTGGCCGGACGGGCCCGACGCGTAGCGGCAGCCGGTCCCGCGCCTGTCCTTCGCGTCGGCGAATACCGCCCTATCCCCGGCTCGACGCCCGTACCCGCAGCGACCAGTCGTGCCGGCGGACGGTGTGCGGCTCGGCGCGCCCGGCCAGGATGTCGCAGAGCAGGGCGGCACAGGCCCGCCCGTACGCGTCGGGACGCAGGTCGATCGCCGTCACGGGCGGCGTGCAGGCGCGCAGGGCCGCGCCGTCCACGCAGGAGGCGACGAGCAGGTCGCGGCCGGGCGCCAGGCCGAGCGCGGCGGCGGCCCGCAAGACGCCGGTGGCGGCGCCGTCGGGCGCGCAGAGCACCGCGTCGATGGCCGGATCGGCCGCCAGCAGGTCGGCCGTGGCCCGCGCCGCCTCGTCGGCGGTCGCGGCGAACGGCACGGTCCGTACGGTGACGCCGGTTCCGTGCGAACGTCCCCAGGTGTGCGCCGCCTCCCGTAGCGCGGTGGCCCACGCGGAGGTGCCGGCGGGCGCGAGCAGGGCGGGGCGCCGGGCGCCGTTCTCGTGTACGTGGTCCAGCAGCGCGGTCAGCGAGGCGGCGTTGTCGCAGACCACCGCGCCTGCCGGGGCGGTTGTCGGCCCGGGGTAGCGCTCGCCGGTGACGACGGGGACACCCGTGTCGAGCAGGCCGGGCACGGCCGCGTCGGCCGCCTCGGGGTCGATCACGAGCAGACCGTCCACGCGCGAGGCGAGCCGCCCGGCGGCGCCGCCGTCCGGGGCCAGCAGCACCACGTCCAGGCCGTCTTCCTGGGCGTGGTTCGCCACCCCGAAGGCGAGGGTCATGTAGAAGTCCAGCCGGGTCGCGGTGCGCGGCAGATGCAGGCCGATCGCGCCGGTGCTGGCCCGGCGCAGCCGCCGGGCGGCGCTGTTGGGCCGGTAGCCCAGCCGCTCGGCGGTGTCGCGGACCCGGCGGCGGGTGTCCTCCGCGACCCGGCCGGAGCCCTGGAGCGCGTCGGAGACGGTGCTCTTGGAGACGCCGGCGGCCCGTGCGACGTCGAGCAGGGTCACGGTGCGGGGGCTGGTCACGGGGCGAGAGTCTAGACGGTGGGGTCCGGGGCGGCTGCTGTGCCGGATCGTTCCGGCGATAGGGCGGCGCGGACGTGCCCGGCCCCTTGCCGGAACGTTCCGGCAGTCGTACATTGCCTGCTGCCGGAACGTTCCGGCAAGCCATCCCCGAGCCTTCCGCACCCCTCCTCTCCCCCAGGAGCCCCGATGCGCGTGATCACGGCCCTCACCCCACCCGCCTCGCCGACCCGCACCCGCCCGGCCGAACGCGCCGCGCTGCGCGTCGCCCTCGTCCAGCAGCGCTGGCACCGCGACCCCGGCGAACACCGCGCCGCCCTCAAGGAAGGCATCCGTCTGGCCGCCGCCGAGGGCGCCCGCGTCGTCTGCCTCCAGGAACTGACCCTCTCCCCGTACTTCGCGGTGCTCCGCAAGGCCGACCACCCGGCGCCCGCCGAGCCGGAGGACCTGCGCGCCGGCCCGACCGTCGCCTTCGCCGCCGAGGCCGCCCGTGAGTACGGCGTATACGTACACGCCTCCCTGTACGAACGGGCGGACGCCGCCCCCGGCCCCGACGGCACGGTGACGCCCGACGGCCTCGGCTACAACACCGCCGTCCTCGTCGCCCCGGACGGCACCCTCGCGGCCCGCACGCGCAAAACCCACATCCCCGTCTCCGAGGGCTACTACGAGGACCACTGGTTCCGTCCGGGCCCCGCCGGCCCCGACGCCTTCCCCACCGTCCCCGTCGAGAACGCCACCTTCGGCCTGCCCACCTGCTGGGACCAGTGGTTCCCCGAGCTGGCACGCGCCTACTCACTGGCCGGCGCCGACGTCCTGGTCTACCCCACCGCCATCGGCTCCGAGCCCGGCCACCCCGGCTTCGACACCCAGCCGCTGTGGCAAAAGGTGATCACCGGCAACGCCATCGCCAACGCCACCTTCATGATCGTTCCGAACCGCGTCGGCACCGAGGGCCCGCTCACCTTCTACGGCAGCTCCTTCATCGTCGACCCGTACGGCCGCGTCCTGGCCCAGGCGCCCCGCGACGAACCCGCCGTCCTGGTCGCCGACCTCGACCTGGACGCCCGCCGCGACTGGCTGGAGCTGTTCCCGTTCCTGGCCACGCGACGCCCGGACGCGTACGGGCCGCTGACGGCGACGGACTGACGTCCGGGCCGCAGCGGCTCACGCGCCGGGCTGCCCGGCTACTGCGCTACGCCGCGCTCAGAGGATCTTCTGTCCCGCTTCCAGGCGCTGGAGGGCGGCACGGGCCGCGCCGACGAAGTCCCAGAAGACCGGGTTCTGCGCCGTCTTCCGCCCCTCGGCGGTGTTGTGCGGGAACATCGACTTGCGCAGGTCCGTGGTGATCTCCAGCTGGGCGCCCTTGCCGAGCATCGTGCGGTTGGCGATGTTCTCCGGGTCGGTGCCGGCGAGGGCGGCGATGCCGGTGGCGTCCTGGGCGCGAATACCCACCGCCTTGAACTCGGCGACCAGGTACGACCGCAGGGTGGCGTTGAGGCCGCCGACGAGCACGGCCGGGGTGCCGGCCGGCAGCTGGGCCTGCTCGGGCTTGCAGCCGTGCAGGCTCAGGGCGTTCAGGCTCCCGGCGCACAGCGAGCGGGCGACGTGGTCGTCGCAGTTGGTGGAGGTGATGTGGAGTTTGCCGTTGTCCTCCTTGAGAAGCCCTTCGAACATCCAGTAGTCGAAGACCGGGCCCTGGGCCGGCCTGGGCGCGTTGTCCTTGGGGTCGTAACCGGCGATGGCGAGGCACAGCTCGGAGGTGCCGATCTCGATGCCGCCGCCGTGCGGGGCGAGGATCACCGACTTGGCGAAGCCGTGGCGCTTGTCGCGGTCGTCGTCGAACATCGCGTGGCGGCGGTGGCGGCGGGCGTAGTGCGTGCCCTCGACGAACGAGGGGTCCGCGTACAGGACGGTGTTGGACGCGATCTCCACGTCACTCGCGGCGGCCGTCGCGGCGTACGCGTCCGGCACGGTGAGCCCGGCGAGAAAAGGCGCGGCGGCGGTGGCCGTCGCGGCGGCCAGCAGGGTGCGTCTGCTGGGTGCGGGTATTGCGGGCATGGTGGGTCCCCCTGTCGAACTGCGTCGAAAGATACGGATAAGAGATACAGGGCCCGCGGGTCGGTCTACTACCCGGGCCGGCCCGGGCCGATCCGGACCTCCGGAAGGATCCGCCCCCGGGACGCCGCCCGGTCAGTCGAGGTACTGGGCCTCCCCGTTGCCGAGCGACCAGTCGGCGTCGGTGTTCTCGGTCAGGACGACGAACACGTTGCGCGGTTCCGTACCCGCGTACTCCTGGGCGAGCTCGGCGATACGCCGGTACAACACCCGCTTCTGCGCGGCCGGCCGGCCGCCCCGCAAGGTGATCGCCACGTACACGATGCCGTCGTCCCGCTGCACGCCGAGATAGGTGCCGTGCCGCAGGACGCCCCGCTCCCCGTCGTGCCCGGTCAGAACCTGGAAGTGATCGTCTGCCGGAAACCCCATCGCCTCACCCAGGGCCTCTTGGACGGCCCGCCCCAGTGCCTTCAGCCGCTGGGCGTCACATCCCATAGCGTCGATACGGACGAGTGGCATGGGGCCTCCAGGGGATTCGGTGACGTACCACGCCGACTGTACATACCAGTAGTTACAGTGGTGAGGGTGGGGTGTTGGGGTGTCCGCAGTGCCTGCAACGGGGCGGGAGCCGCACCGTGAGTCGAACCGTTCGGAGGCGGGGGCGCGTTCTCAGACAGGAAGCCTCCATCCCGGCCCTTCCGGGTCGCCGAGCCACACCCGTTGGCAGTCCGGGGTGACGGTGATACCGAAGCCGGACTGATGCGGAGCGCCGGCGGCCTGCCACGATGCAATGGCGGCCTCGACCAGGTCCCACAAGGCGAGCGGGCCACGCTCGATGACGGTCCACCCCTCGCCATCGGGACTGCGCCGGGTGCGCGCCTGCGATCCGGTGGACACGTCGATCAGCACCTGTTCGTCGCCGGCACCGAGACGGTGCGCGGAGGGAGCGGCCAGTTGACCGACGAACCGTCCGGTCCAGTCGTCGAGCAGCGCGGGGGAGACGCGGGTTTCGCGTTCGCTGCCGGGCAGCAGTTCGATGGTGCCGTGCGGCGGATGATCGTGCGGGCGCGCGATCATGAACGAGGTGTACCCGGGCAGGAACCGTCCGGTGGCGCCGCCCTTGTCGTCCACGGTGAGCAGGACGAGGCCGTACCCGCTCATCCAGCCGCTCAAGGTGACCAGGATGGTCCCGCCAGGGCGTACCTGCCGTAGCCATCGGTAGGGGATGTGGCGCACCGAGCAGGCCGCGACGAGCCTGTCGTACGGGGCGCGGCCGGGGGCACCGAGCAGGCCGTCGCCGACGATGAGGTGCGGGTGCCGGTCGAGCCCGGCGAGGGCTTTGCGGGCCCGCTCGGCAACGCGGGGGTCCACCTCGACGGAGGTCACGTCCTGTGCGCCGAGCACGGCACACAGGAGGGCCGTGGAGTACCCGGTTCCGGTGCCGATTTCGAGGACGCGGTCACCGGGTCCGGCGCCGGCCTGCTCGATCATCTGCACGACGAGCCCGGGCAGGGTGGAGGACGACGTCGGTGCGCCCTGTACGGGGACTGTGGCGTCTTCGGCGAGGACACCGTCGATCTGCGTCACCCATGTGGTGTTCTGGTTCGCCCAGCTTGACCACTGGGCGGGGTTGACATGGTCGCGGCGGACGGGGGTCCATGTGGTCGGGCCCGGGGGCTGACTGGGCCGGTAGATGGCGGGCCCGAGGAACGCCTCACGCGGCACGGCCTCAACTGCCGTGCGCCACACGGGCGTACGCAGCCACTCTTCGGCGACGAGCCGCTCGGCGAGGGCACGCCGCCGGGCGCCGGGGTCGGTCATGGGGTGGTGCCCTTCTGTAGGCAGTCGGCGAGTGCGGACGTGATGGCCGCGCAGGTGGGGGGATCGACGAAGGCCCACTGGCCGTTCGGGTTGGTCTCCAGCCAGACCCATTGCCCGTCCGCGGTCAGGGCGAAGTCGAAAGCACCGAAGGACAGGCCGAAGACATCGAGGTAGGCGTGTACGGCGTTGCGGATGGCTGGGGGCGTGGGGACGGGAGTGAAGGTCAGCAGGTCTTGCCGCTGGCGCCAGTCGAGGTGTTCGCCGGCGTTGTCGATGCGGGTGGCGAAGACTTCTTCGCCGACGGCGGCGAGCCTGATGTCGGCGACCTTCGGTACGCGCGCTTGGAAGAGGTGCGGGCAGGTGCTCACCCGGTCGTCGATCTCGTCCGGGGAGACGGTCTTGACCCAGATGGTCCGTCCGCTGCCGTCCTCCGCGGCGAGGTGTACGCCGCGTACGGGCTTGTAGACGGCGGGGGAGTGATCGTCGACGAAACGGCGCGCGGCGCACGGGTCGTTGGTGACCAGAGTGGGCGGGGCGGTGAGCCCGGTCCGCGCGGCGGCGGCGAGCTGGGCGGGTTTGTATTCGGCGTCACGGTTCCGCCAAGGGTGGTTGACGTACGAAGCCGTGGGGAGGGAGGCGAGAACGCCGGTGTATCCGGCTCCGGACTGCGAGTTGGAGAAGCGCGTTGCCGAGGGTTCGCCGGAGCTGGTGCTGCCGTACGGGGTCGGGCGGCGCCAGTAGACGGACCGCACGGCTGACAGATCGAGCCGACGCGTGGATGTGTTGATGGCGCCCCGTAGGCCAGCGTCGTAGAACGCTGCGGCCATGCGGGCGCCGGCGGGGAAGTCGACGCTCGGGTCGAGCCGCACAACGCCGGCTCCTCGCCTGTGCAGTTCGGAGATCACCAGGTCCGCGGTGACATCACCGAGGGCGGTGACGACGAGTACGGGCGGCGTACCCATGTCAGTCGGAGTCGGTGTCGTGGATCAGGTCATCGTCCTGGGGCGCCGGAGGGTACTTCCCTCCGCCGTCGCCGCCTGTCTGCGTCTGGGTCGCGGTGTCCGTTCCGGTGCCGTGCTTGGGCATGTCGAGCCGGAGGCCGTCGGCGGTGAAGTATTGACTGGTCTGCGAGGCAGGGTCGATGTCGAGGCTGCTGTACGGGAGTTGGGTCGAGTTCGGGTAAGGGGCCAGTCGTGACATTCCCCATGGCGTTACCAGCTCTTGAGTCACGGTACTGCCTTTCGTCTGAATAGCGTTGCCCGCTCCCGGTCAGATATACGGGAACTGGGTAGGCCCGCGCCCTTCAGGGGCGGTGGCGTACGGGGAAGGTAGCGCCACCCGAAATCAGCCTGCAAGGGTGTACCGGTACAAACATGCAGACCGGCATGAGCAAAAACCCCCACCTGGCTGGGCGGGGGTGTGCTCGCGCAGTACTGGTGTGCGAGGGGTGAAGCTAGTTGACCGGGTTGTCGAACTCTCCGTTCTTCACGCTCCCGATGAACGCAGCCATCTTCGTGCGCGTGGTCGATATCGTGCTGCCGGGCTCGTCGCTTTCGCGCATCATGACGTTGCCCTCGTGCAGCGCGACCTCGACGCAGTTCTCCCCACCGCCCCCGGAGAAGGAGGACTTCTGCCAATTGATCACGGCGGTTGTGTTCACGTCCGTCTGCCTCACATTTCTTTTGCGATGCGGTGGGTAAGCCGTCTCGACTCTGCTTCGTCGAGAGACGCGCGGTGGGCGATGTCGAGCAAGCCGTCGTACTTCCTCAAGTCGGCCTCTGCGTCGAGGAACCTGCCGCCGAATGCCGCATCGATCTGCACGGTGTCGAGTTGCGGAACGGTTCCGTGTGCGTACATGACCGGCTGAGTGACCTCGATGAACCTCTCGTTCGTAAACGGGATCACCCGTACGGTCACCGTGGACAGGTGTGAGACCTCGATGAGGTATTCGAGCTGATTGCGTGCAACCCTGCGTCCGCCGAACCTCATGCGCAGGGCGGCCTCGTGCAGGATCGCCGTGTACGGGGTGGGTGCCGATCCCTCGAAAGTCGCTCGCCGCTTGAGCCGATGCTCGACGCGAGTTTCCACCTCGTCCGGCGGCAATGTCGGCGTCACGCCCTCGAACAGCGCCCGCGCGTAGGTCTCGGTCTGGAACGGGCCGGGCATGGTGGTCGACTGCAATGTGCGGATCGCCGTCGCGTGCAATTCGAGTTCGGCAATGTCCAACCACCCGGGGGCCAGGACGCCTCGGTAATCGTCGAACCAGTGTGTTCCCCTGCGTTCGGCCGAAATCTCGCACAAGGCGTTGATGAGGGACTTGTCGTCGCACTGGTAAAAGGTGGCCAAGCGGCGAATGCGTTCCTCACTGATTCCGAGCCGGCCGGCCTCGATGTTGCTGATACGGGCCGCATCAGTGGAAAGCAGGCCACCGGACTCGCGCGCCGTCTTGCCGGCCCGCTCGCGCAGCTTCCGAAGCTCGACACCGAGTCGAATCTGTCGGGCGGTCGGATTGTCCCTCGGTGGCATGTGTCCCTTCCCCTTGTCATCTCTGAGTGTGCCGGGAACGGCGGCACAGGTCCACCTACGGGGACTCTTTCGAGTTACAGGGTTGTACCGGTGCAGGTTTGCATCCTATGGTCCCAGCAGCATCGCGCCGCACGCCGGATATCCGAAGTGCAGCCGCTCAAGCGCGTGTTCGAGCGCGTCTGTGCGGTCAGAGCCACGGCGGCGCGCAGCGCGTCACACCGCGTTGGGAGACGTAGCCATGACTCTCGCATCCCCGGAACGAACCCCCGCATTCGCCGGAGCGCGTCGCTCGTTCCGGTTCGACCTGCCCAACGGTGCCACCGCGCCGATAATCGCCCGGGCCGTGGTGACGGACCTGATGTCCCTGTGTGGTTGCGCCGAACTCGTGGGTGATTCGCGGGTGTTGGTCAGCGAGCTGGTCACGAACGTGTACCGGCACACCCGGACGGCCGTCGTACGCCTCGATGTGGCCGTGAACCCCGATTACGTACGCGTGGCCGTGTGGGACGACGCTCCGCGCAGTCGGCTTCTCAGCCTGCCTGTCCCGGCCTATGGCGATTCGGGGCGCGGGCTGGTCCTCGTCGAGAGTCTGGCGTCGCGGTGGGGCATCTACCGGCCCAACACCGAAAGCCGCTCCCGTAAGGGCGTGTGGTTCGTGCTCGACAGGGAGGGGCGGGACGGGGGCGTTCCCTAGCCGGGGCGGCGGTGGGCGGCCCCGGGCAGGGGCCGCCCACCCGGGGTCACTTCCCGAGCAGCCCCGGCAGCGCAGCCAGCGTCTCCGGCAGCTGATCGGCTGGGAGGCCACCGCCCTGGGCCAGTTCGGGGGAGCCGCCACCTCGCCCCTTCAGCAGGCGCTTGACCAGGTCGGATGCGGAGCTGCCCGTCTCGCGTCCGGCCTTGTTCAGGGCGACGACCAGGGCCGCCTTGCCGTCCGCCGCCGAGCCGACGGCCACCGCGGCGGGCTGTCCGGCCGGCATCCGGTCGCGTACGGCCATGGCCAGCGCGCGGGCCGCGTCGGCGCCGCCGTCCGCGGTGGCCGTGACCACGCGGAAGCCGCCTGCCTGTACGGCCGAGTCGGCCAGGGCGGCGGCGCGCGCCACGGTGGCCTGTTGCCGCAGCCGCTGGTTCTCTCGGTCGCTCGCCTTCAGGCGTTCCAGCAATCCGGCGACCCGGTCCGGCAGTTCGGCGCGCGGGCCCTGGAGCTGTTCGGCGAGCTGGGTGACCAGGTCGCGTTCGCGGGCCAGGTAGCCGAAGCCCTCGATGCCGACGGAGGCCTCCAGGCGGCGCATTCCGGCGCCTACGGAGGATTCGGCGGTGAGGGCGACGACGCCCACCTGGGACGCGTGGGCGACGTGGGTGCCGCCGCAGAGTTCCCGGGACCAGGCGCCGCCGATCTCGACGACCCGTACCTTCTCGCCGTACGTCTCGTCGAAGAGCGCGAGTGCGCCCAGTTCCTTGGCCTCCGGGAGCGTCATCCACTTCACGCCCACCGGCAGGTCGCGGCGGAGCGCCCGGTTGGCGGCCTCCTCGATCTCGCTGCGGGCGGTGGCGGACAGGCCGCCGCGCCAGGGGAAGTCCAGGCGCAGGTAGCCGGGGCGGTTGTACGAGCCGGACTGGAGGGCCGTCGGGCCGAGGATTTCGCGGAGGGCGGCGTGGAGTACGTGGGTGCCGGAGTGGGCCTGGCGGGCACCGAGGCGCCACTCGGGGTCCACGGCCGCGTGGAGGGCGGCGCCGAGGGCGAGTTCGCCGGCGGTGACGCGCACCTGGTGGGCGACCAGGCCGGGGAGGGGGCGCTGTACGTCGAGCACCTCGGCCTCCACCGAGGTGCCGGAGAGGCGTCCGGCGTCGCTGTCCTGGCCGCCGGACTCGGCGTAGAAGGGGGTGCGGTCGAGGATGACGGTGGCGATGTCACCCTCGCGGGCTACGGGGACCGGCCCTTGGGCGCCGAGGACGGCCAGCACCTTGGAGTCGGTCTCCAGGGTGTCCCAGGCTCGCCAGTCGGTGGGGCCGTGCTCGTCCAGGACCGTACGGAGGGCCGACGTGTCCACGGCGCCGCCCGACTTGCGGGCGCGCGCGTCGGCGCGGGCCCGTTCGCGCTGCTCGCGCATGAGGGCCGCGAAGCCCTCGCGGTCCACCTCTACGCCCTGTTCGGCGGCCATCTCCAGCGTGAGGTCGATGGGGAAGCCGTAGGTGTCGTGGAGGAGGAAGGCTTGTTTGCCGGGGAGGGAGCGGCCGCCCTCCGCCTTGACCCTGGTGACGGCGGTGTCCAGGACGGCCGTGCCCTGGCGCAGGGTCGCGCGGAAGGCGTCCTCCTCGCCGGCGGCCTGGTCGGCGATCCGGTCGTAGGACTCGGCGACCTCCGGGTAGCCGGCGGCCATGCAGTCGCGGGCGACCGCGAGGAGTTCCCGCAGGGCGCGGTCCTCGTAGCCGAGCTGGCGCATCGAGCGGACGGCGCGGCGCAGGATGCGGCGCAGCACGTAGCCGCGGCCCTCGTTGCCGGGCGTGGTGCCGTCGGCGAGCAGCATGAGGGCCGTACGGACGTGGTCGGCCACGACGCGCAGCCGTACGTCGTTCTGCTCGTCGTCGCCGTAGCGGACGCCGGCGAGCGCGGCGGCGCGGTCCAGGATCGGGCGGGTCTCGTCGATCTCGTAGAGGTTGTCGACGCCCTGGAGGAGGGTGGCCATCCGTTCCAGGCCCATGCCGGTGTCGATGTTCCGGCGGGGGAGTTCGCCGAGGATCGGGTAGCCGGACTTGCCGGTGCCCTCGCCACGCTCGTACTGCATGAAGACGAGGTTCCAGAACTCCATGTACCGGTCCTCGTCCACCTCCGGGCCGCCCGCCCGGCCGAACTTCGGCCCCCGGTCGTAGTACAGCTCCGAGCAGGGGCCGCACGGTCCCGGCACGCCCATCGACCAGAAGTTGTCCTCGTCCCCGCGCGAGACGATGCGCTCCTCGGGCAGGCCGGAGATCTCGCGCCACAGGGCGCGCGCCTCGTCGTCGGTGTGGTGCACGGTGACCCAGACGCGGTCGGGGTCGAGTCCGTACCCGCCGTCGGCGATGGGGGTGGTGGACAGCTCCCAGGCGAAGCGGATGGCGTCTTCCTTGAAGTAGTCGCCGAGGGAGAAGTTGCCGTTCATCTGGAAGAAGGAGCCGTGCCGGGTGGTGCGGCCGACCTCTTCGATGTCCAGGGTGCGCACGCACTTCTGCACGCTGGCCGCCCGCGGCCAGGGCGCCGCCATCTCGCCGGTCAGATACGGCTTGAAGGGCACCATGCCCGCGTTGACGAACAGCAGCGTAGGGTCCGGTGTCGGCAGCGGGGCGCTGGGGACGACGGTGTGGCCGCGCTCGGCGAAGAAGTCGAGGAAGCGGGTGCGGATCTCGGCGGTACGCAAAGGGGGCTCCGGGCGGTCGGGGGAGGAGGTGGGGGCGGGCGCGGCGGCTGTTACGCGGCGGCCTGCGCTGCCCTGGCCACCGGGTGCAGGGCCGCGTACTCCAGCGGCGCCGACGGGTCGGTCGAGAGGTCCAGCGGAGCCGGCTCGGCGCCCGCCCGTACGAGGAGGTCACCGACGGCGGCGATCATCGCGCCGTTGTCCGTGCACAGCCGCAGGGGCGGTACCCGCAACGTAATGCCCGCCGCGTGGCAGCGCTCCTCGGCGAGGGACCGCACGCGCGAGTTGGCGGCGACGCCGCCCACCACTACCAGAGTGCCCACGCCGTGCTCCTTGCAGGCCGCGACGGCCTTGCGGGTCAGCACGTCGGCCACTGCCTCTTGGAGGGAGGCCGCGCCGTCCGCCACGGGCAGCTCTTGGCCGGAGTGGCGTTCGGCCCAGCGCGCGGCGGCCGTCTTCAAACCGGAGAAGGAAAAGCCGTACGGGTCGTCGCGCGGCCCGGTCAGCGGGCGCGGGAACGCGACGGCCTTCGGGTCGCCCTCGCGCGCCGCCCGGTCGATCGCCGGTCCGCCCGGGTACGGCAGCCCGAAGACCCGCGCCACCTTGTCGAAGCACTCCCCGGCGGCATCGTCGAGGGTGTCGCCGAGGTGCACGATCGGGTCGCGTGCGAGGTCCCGTACGAGGAGGAGGGAGGTGTGGCCGCCGGAGACGATCAGCACCATGCAGGGGTTGGGGAGCGGGCCGTGCTCCAAGGTGTCGGCGGCGACGTGGCCGGCGAGGTGGTGCACCCCGTACAGCGGCACGCCCAGCCCGTAGGCCAGGCCCTTGGCGCCGGCCAGGCCCACCTGGAGGGCGCCCGACAGGCCGGGTCCTGTGGTCACGGCCACCGCGCCGATGTCGGCCATGGTCAGGCCCGCGTCGTCGAGCGCGCGGCGCACGACGGGCGTCAGGGAGTGCACGTGCGCGCGGGCCGCGATCTCGGGTACGACGCCGCCGTAGCGCGCGTGCTCGTCCATGCTCGACGCCACCGCGTGCCCGAGCAGCTGCCCGTCCCGGACGATTCCCGCCCCGGTCTCGTCGCAGGACGACTCGATGCCCAGCACCACTGGAGAGCCTGGAGATGCCACCGCACCGCTCCTTCGTTCCCGATTCCCGCCGGATCCGTTATTGCGAGTGATGTGCAATAACCGGTTCCGTCCAGGATACGGCGGCCTGCGCGCTCCCTCAGGGCGCCTGCGGCGCCGTCCCCGGCCCGAGGTTCCCCGCCATCCGCACGTTCCACCGCCCGTCCCGCCCGCTCAGCACCGTCACGGCCAGTGGCGGTACGTCCACCCGCCAGAAGGACGAGGGCGGGGCCCCCAGCGCACACGCCACGGACGCGCGTACGACGTCCGGCTCCACTACGGCCACGACCCGGCCGCCCTCCGCCGCGAGACCCGCCAGCCAGTCCGCCACCCGGCCCAGCAACTGGGCCAGCGTCTCGCCGCCGTGCGGAGCGCTGTCCGCGTCGGACAGCCAGGCCGCGACCGCCGCGGGCTCGGCGGCCAGCACGTCCTCCAAGGCCAGGCCCCGCCAGCGGCCCATCGCGCAGCCCGCCGCGCCCGCGTCCGGGACCGCCCGCAGGCCGAGCGCCTCGGCCGTCTCCCGGCAGCGCGCGGAAGGGGAGGCCAGGGCCCGGTCGGCGGGCAGGGCGGCGGCCGCGGCGCGTACGGCGCGGGCCCGGCGCAGTCCGTCCGGCGTCAGCGGTTCGTCGGCCGGGAAGCGCACCGTGCGCAGGGCTTCGTCGAAGGAGGGTGAGAGCAACGTCACCCGGGTTGTCATGGGCACCTCTTCCGACGCGGTACACCTGATGGCGCACAAGGGGAACAGCGGGGCGCGCGACCCCCACCGTGCGTCCGCGGGCCCGCCCGCGGGGTCTTTTCCCCGCCGCCGCCACGCGGTACGTTCCCGATGATATTGACGATGACATGACGGAAGCCGGTGGAATTCCGGCGCGGTCGCGCCACTGTGAGCCCGGACCGGTCCCGTACGGGGCCGCCGGGCGAGCCAGACCCGTCCTGCCATTACGACTCCCACCCACCGGGACGCGAGTTCCCCCAGGAGGTCCTGCCATGGCCCAGTCCGCCGTGCCGCCGTCCACCGGCCCCGCCGCACCCGCCGCGCCCGCCACCCTGCCGGTCAGGACGGTCCTGCCCTGGGCGGTCTTCGGCGGCGTGCTCATGCTCGTCCTGCTCTACTTCGTCGGCGCCGAACAGGGCGCCACCTCGCTGCTCTCCGGTACCGACGTGCACGAGTGGGTCCACGACGGTCGCCACCTGCTCGGCTTCCCCTGCCACTGACCGGGGGCCCGCAGATGAACTCCGTCACCGTCAGATCCCTCCTGGCGCGGGGCATGCTGGCCGGCCTCGCCGCCGGCCTGCTCGCCCTGCTCGTCGCCTACCTGCTGGGCGAGCCCCAGGTCGACGCCGCCATCGCGTTCGAGGACGCGCACGCCCACGAACACGAGGCCGAAGTCGTCAGCCGCGCGGTGCAGTCCACCGCGGGCCTGGCGACCGGCGTCCTGGTGTACGGCGTCGCGCTGGGCGGGATCGCCGCCCTGGCCTACTGCTTCGCGCTGGGACGCGCCGGCCGCTTCGGGCCCCGCGCCACCGCGCTGCTGCTCTCGGGCGCCGCGTTCGCCGCCGTCTACCTCGTACCGTTCCTGAAATACCCGGCCAACCCGCCGTCGGTCGGCGACCCCGACTCCATCGGCAAACGCACCGCGCTGTACTTCCTGATGATCGCCCTCAGCGTGCTGCTGACGATCGCCGCGGTGATCCTCGGCAAGCGGCTCGCTCCGCGCCTGGGCGCCTGGTACGCGACGGTCGCGGCGCTGGCCGCCTTCGCCGTGGCCGTCGGCCTCGCCTACGCGTTCCTGCCGGCCGTCAACGAACTGCCCGCCGACTTCCCCGCCCTGCTGCTGTGGAAGTTCCGGGTCTCCGCGCTCGCCGTCCAGCTCGTCCTGTGGGCCGGCTTCGGCCTGCTCTTCGGCGAACTGGCCGAACGGGCCACCCGGCCGCGCCGGACCGTCGCGGCGGCCGCACCGCCGCGCGGCACGGAGAGCACCGCGGCACCGTCCCCGAACTGAGGACCCGGGGCGCCACCCGGCCGGGTGGCGCCCCGGAACCCTCAGGCCGGTGCGGCGAGCAGCAGGGTCCACCAGGGGCCGCGGTCCCCGGCGTTGACGCCCACGCCCGCGTGCCGGAACGAGCAGTCGGCCAGTACCTCCCGGTGCTCCGGGCTGCGCACCCATGCCCGCGTCACCGCGGCGGCGCCGCGCTGGCCGCGCGCGATGTTCTCGCCCGCGCGCCGCCAGTCGTACCCGACCGCCGAGAGCCGGCTGCCGGGCCCGGAACCGCCGCGTTCCCGATGGGACAGCGAGCCCTCGCGTGCCATGTGGTCACTGTGCCGCTGGGCGGCCCGCGTCACCGTGCGGTGCGCCCGTACCGGACGGCAGCCGGCCCTCGCGCGCTCCCGGTTGACCAGCCGGACGACGGCGGCCCTGGTCGTCTCGGCCGTACGGACGGCCTGCGCGGCGCGGTAGGCCTCCAGCCGGTCCGCCCGCACCGGCATGCCCGCCGACTTCGCGTCGGCGGCACCGCCCGCCGCGAGCCCCGCCAGGATCAGCAGCGCCACGGCGGCCCGCACCGCGTACCACCCCGCCCGGCGGCCCGTTCCCTGTCCCGTACGCCCACCCATGCGGCCCCTGTTCCTCGGCTGTCACGACCCGGTCGCCGAACCGGCCCGGGGCCCGGCGCCCGTCCCCGGCACCGGCCCGGTCCCGCCCGGCACCGTCCGGTCACAGTGTTGCCGCCGCCGCCCCCACCTCTGTCGTCCCCGGCCGATACCCGACCCGTTCGGCTGTACGGGCCCCCGCCGCTGACGCGCCCCGGCCCCGTACCGAATCCGCCCCCACGGGAACGGGTACGCGACCGGCCATGACCACGACCCCGCCGGCCGCCTCCGCCGTCCGCGGCCCCCTCGTCCGCTTCCGTGCCGACCCCTTCCGCACCGGCAACGCGCCGGCCCTCGCCTACGAGCCCGACGGCCTGCTGATCTGTGAGGGCGGCCGCATCACCGGAGCGGGCGCGTACGCCGCCCTCCGCGACCGGCTGCCCGCCGGCACCGAGCCGGTCCACTACCCCGGCCACCTCGTCACCGCCGGCTTCGTCGACACCCACACGCACTACGCGCAGAAGGAGGCCGTCGCCGCCTTCGGCAACCAGCTGCCCGACTGGCTGGACCACACCTACACCGTGGAACAGCGCTTCGCCGACGACGGCCACGCCCGCCGCGTCGCCTCGTCCTTCTGCGACGAACTGCTGCGCAACGGCACCACCACGGCTCTCGCCTTCGCCACCGTGCACCCCGGCTCGGCGGACGCGCTGTTCGAAGAGGCGACCCGGCGCGACCTGCGCCTCGCCGCCGGCAAGGTGCTGATGGACCGCAACGCCCCCGACGGCCTCCTCGACACCGCGCAACGCGGATACGAGGAGTCCCACGCCCTCATCGAGCGCTGGCACGGCACGGGCCGCAACCTGTACGCCGTCACCCCGCGCTTCGCCCCCACCAGCACGCCGGAACAACTGGAAGCCGCCCGCGCCCTGCGTGCCGCCCACCCCACCACCCTCGTGCACACCCACGTCTCGGAACACCGCGACGAGATCCCCTGGGTCCGCTCCCTGTTCCCCGACCGCGACGGCTACCTGGACGTCTACGACCACTACGGCCTGCTCGGCCCCCGTACCGTCCTCGCGCACGGCATCCATCTCACCCCCGCCGAACGCGACCGCTGCGCCCGCACCGCGACGGCCGTCGCCCACTGCCCGTCCTCCAACCTCTTCCTGGGCAGCGGCCTCTTCCCCCTCCGCGAGGCCAAGGAGGGCGACCACCCGCTCACGGTCGGCTTGGGCACCGACATCGGCGCCGGCACCAGCTTCGCCCTGCTGCGGACCATGCACGACGCCCACAAGGTCGCCAAGCTGCGCGGCCACGCCCTCGATGCCGTCAAGGCGTTCTACCTCGCCACCCGCGGCGGCGCGGAGGTCATGGGCCTGGGCGACACGATCGGCTCCCTCACCCCGGGCCAGGAGGCCGACTTCACCGTCCTCGACCCGCGGGCCACACCGCTCCTGGCCGACCGCGCCGCTCGTGCCGAGGACGTCGAAGACCTCCTCTTCGCCCTCGTCGTTCTCGGCGACGACCGCGCCGTGAGGGCCACCTACACGGCGGGCCGGCTCGCCTACGACCGGGACGCGACCATCCCGTTCGCCACGGGGTGAGGGACCCGGGAGCCGGGAAGCGCCGCTCCGCTCACAGCCGGGGCACCTTCCGCGCGTCGCAGCTCTTCACCGAGGCGAAATACCGGCTCAGCCACTCCCGCCGCCGCTCGTCGTCCATGGAAGCCAGGTGCCCGAAGGCCCGCGCGTCCGCCTCCGCGGAAGCGACGCGCTGTGCGTCACCGCTCTCCCGTGCCGCACGCGCCCAGTACTTCCGCCGGCGCTCGCTGTACCCGTTGGAGACCAGCCAGTCCCGTACGGCGTCGTCGACCCGGCCGAAGCGCGCAAGGGCGGCATCCCCGCAGGCGTCGAGGCGGCTCGACGTCATCCCGGCGGCGGCCTCCCAGGCGAAGCGTTCCGGATCGGTCAGCTTGCCCCGTACGACGCTCTGCCCCAGGGAGAGCTGCGGCAGCCGGGCCTCGTCGGCGCGCGTCGCACGCGGCAGATCCTCGAAGCGGACCGGCGCGTTCCGTACTCCGGCCAGCCGGCCCGTGACGCCGGACAGGGCCCGCGACACCTGCGGCAGCAGGCCCCGGTCCAGGGCGTTGACACACACGCGCGGCACCGAGCCGTCGCAGACCTGGCGCCCGCCGGCCGGGTCGTGCTGCCAGGCGCGGCTGCCCGCCAGCACGAGGAGTACGGCGGCCGGGACCGCGACGGCCAGCGGGAGGAGCGCGAAGCAGCGGTGCGACGGCCGGCGAGCGGTGTACGCGAGGACCGCCGCTACGGCGAGCCCGCCCGCCCACCCGGCCATCACCACCGGCTGCCACCAGACCGGCAGCGCTTCGCCGACCCCGCCGTCCACGGCCGGGCTGAGAAAGCGGACCGCCGAGCCGTGGTAAGCGGGAAGGGCGAGCGCCACGTAGGTGAGACCGGCGAACACGAGGGCAGCGGGCCGCCACCGTACGAGCCGCCCGACGACCACGGCCCCCGCCGTCGCGGCGGCCAGGAACGCCGCATCCCCCACCAGCGGCAGCACACGGGGGCGGCCCGCCGACGTGTACGGCCACGTCGCCAGCAGCGTCCCGGCCGCGGCGAGCGAGTAACCGAGGACCACGGCGACGGCGACGGGCAGCACGGACACCGCGAACTGGGCGAGCGGGCTCCGCACGGCGGAGCCGCGCAGGCCGTCCATGCGCGCCCGGCGCTCCCGCCCGCCGTGCCGGCACCCGACGGCGGCGGCGAGGGGACCGCCGAGCAGCGTGGCGGCGGAGTGCAGCGTGAACTGTGCTTCGCTCCAACCGCCCTGCCACCACTTCGCCTTCGACGCCATGACGACGGCGAGTGCGACGAAGACGGCGAGCGCGGTCCAGGGGGCGATGCCGCTCCGCGTCTCGGAGGCGAGGGGGTGGTGCGGACGGCGGGCGCCGCGGCCCGGTGAAGGCGTGGCGAGGGCGGTCATCGGCGTGCTCCCGGTGGGGTGGCGGAGGCGGCGCGGTGGGCGCGGAGTATCGCGGTGTAGCCACGCTCGGCCGGGCTGCCGCCCAGCTCGTCCGCCTCTCCTGGGCCCTCGGGACCGCCCTCCGCGCCCCGCTCCGCGAGCGACTCCGGCGTGCCGCGGTAGACCACCCGGCCGCCCTCGACGAGCGTGACCCCGGTGCACGCGACGGCCACGTCCTCCACCAGATGGGTCGAGACGACCACCGTCCCGGATGCCCCCAATTCCCGTAGCAGCGAGCGGAACTCGACGCGCTGCTCGGGGTCGAGACCGGCGGTCGGCTCGTCCAGCAGCAGCACGTCCGGGTCGTTGACGATCGCCTGCGCGATACCGGCCCGCCGCACCATCCCGCCCGACAGGGACTTCATCCGGGCGTCGATACGGTCCGCCAGTCCGGCCCGCGCCACGGCCCGCTCGACCGCCGCCCCGGCCTCGGCGGCGGGTATCTCCTTCAGCCACGCCACATAGGCGACGAACTCCCGCACGGTGAAGCCCGGATAGAAGCCGACATCCTGCGGCAGATAGCCGATCCGGCGCCGCACGGCGGTCAGCCCGCGGTGCCCGGACAGCTCGTGACCCAGGATGCGGACACGGCCGGCAGTGGGCCGGGAGACCGTCGCCAGAACCCTGATCAGGGAGGTCTTACCGGCGCCGTTCGGACCGAGGAGGCCGTGGACCCCCGGGCCGAGGCCGAGGTCGATCCGGTCGAGTGCGACGGTCCTGCGGTGCCGGACGGACAGTCCGGCGACGTCCACGACGGGCTCCGTACTCACAGGTTCTCCAGTCGATCACGGCGCAGCAGAAGCAACCCCGCGCACAGCGCGGCCGCCGCGGCCCAAGCGCCCTGGGTGGCACCCCCGGCGAGATACCGGTCCAGCTGCTCCGCGAGCGCGGCCACCGGGAACCGGCCGGCGCCGCCTTCCCCCGGCTGCGCCGCGATCACCGGAAGCGACACGGCGGACACCCACCCCGCCGCGACGGCCCCGGCGGCGGTACGGCACCCGACGTACGACCCGAGCGCGAGCGCGCCCAGCGTCAGCGCCAGGCCCGGCAGCAGCCAGGCCGCCGCGCCCGGCAGTCCGGGCGCCCCCGGCAGGAAGGCACCGGCCGCGGTCAGCAGCGGCAGGCACACAGCGAGGACGGCTGCCGTCCTGGTCAACAGCAGGCGCAGGCCGCCGGACGGCGACGCGGCTCCGATCTCGTACATCGGGTCGGCGTACGGGCCGTACGAGAACGCCACTCCCGCCACCGGCAGCACGGGCGCGAGCGCGAGCAGCAGCGGCCGAGCCCCCGCGAACCCGGCCCCGAACGCGAGCCCGAAGGCCCCCGCGCACACCACCAGCAGCGCGACCAGCCACGACCCCCGGAGCGCGGGTCCGGCGGCCCAGAGGGCACGGGCGAAGCGCTGAGGAACCAGCGGAGAACGCCATCCAGCGGTCGCTTCACCGACTCTGGCCGCACCCTCGTCCCTGCTCCCCACCCCTGCCAGCAGTACGTCCCGGACCTCGTCCAGCACCACCCCCGTGGGTGCCGTAGAGCGGACCGCAGCCGACACCGTGGCCGCGCACCGGGAGCAGCCCTCCACATGCTTCTCCAGGGACCACGCGTCCGGCTCGGAGAGCGACCCGTCGGCGTACCGCGCGATCAGCACCGCATCCACATGCCAAGCGGGACCGGTTGCATCCCCCCGGCGGTCCTTTCGCGTACGCGTCATGCGAGCCCTCCAAACGGGACCTCGAAGCCGTCCAACTGGGCCAGGGCAGCGCGTAGTTCCCGCCGCGCGCGCATGGCGCGGGTCTTGACCGTGCCCTCCGGTATGCCGAGGAGGCGCGCGGCCTCGCGGGTGGTCAGACCGTCGATGACCGTGGCCCGCAGCACCTCGCGCAGTTCGGGGGAGATCCGGTGCAGGGCGGTGCCCACGTCCCCGTACTCCAGCCCGGCGAGCGCGTGCTCCTCGGCGGACGGCGCCGGTGCCGGCGGCTCCTGGCCGACGCGCCCGGCCCTGGCGCACGCCCGCTGCGCGTCCACCAGCCGGCGCGCCGCGATCACCCACAGCCAGCCGCCGGACCCACCGCCCCGCCGCGAACCGCTCCGGTACGAACCCGCCGACCGCCACACGGTCACGAAGGTGTCCTGAAGCACCTCGCGCACCGTCTCCGGGTCCGCGCAGCGCCGCGACAGCCGCGCGTGCAGCCAGCCGGCGTGCCGGTCGTAGTAGACGGCCAGCGCGGCCTGGTCCCCGCGGGCGACGGCGCGCAGCAGCACGGCGTCCTCCTCGCCGGCACCGTCGCCGTCTCGGTCTGCCCCCATGGGGCGGAACAGTCTCACGTTCCGTCTATCGCCCCGGAGGCCCTGACCGGTTCACGGTCCGCACGCCTGACCTACGGACGCGCGTGTTCCCGGCGGAGCGCCCTCAGGACGACAGCCCGACAGTCCGGCAGTCTGCTCCCGCGCCTCCCCTCACTCCTTCCCCCCGGCGGCCCATTTCTTCAGCGCCGCCCGGTTCTCGAACCGTGCCACGTTCTTGTCCAGCGGGCGGTCGGTGTGCTGGTGGATGAGCCACTTCCCTTTGATGCGCGGCTTTCCCGGGCTGACGTAGTCGGCGATCCACAGCCCGTCCCCGGCGTACGACGTGGAGTCGTGCCCCTTCCAGAAGGACACGTTGGTGTACAGCAGTACGCGGTGGTGCGGGCGCAACTTCTTCACCGCGCGCAGGAACTGGTCCTTCTGCGCGCCGCTGGCATGCGTTCCGGAACTTGTCGATTCCCAGTCGGCGGCGAGGAGATCACCCTCCTTGGCGCCGCACTTTTCGACGAAGTACTCCGCCTGCGCCTCGATGTTTCCGGGCCACAGGAAGTGGTAGAAGCCGACCACGCACCCGGCGTCCCGGGCCTTGGCAGCCTGGTCCGCCCGGCGCGGGCTGGCGTAGGAACGGCCTTCTGTCGCCTTGATGAAGACGAAGTCCAAGCCCTTCGCTTCGTAAGAGGAGTTGTGGGCGGAAACGTCGACACCATGCAGCATGGCGGGCTCCTCGGTGGGGGAATGCGGGGGGAAAGGAGTAGTGGAGGAAGATTTCCCACTTTTCGAGCCCGCCATCCCGGCCCACAGCGGACGACCCGGGGCATTCGCGCGCTACCCCGCCGCCCGTCACGCCGTCCCGGACGGCACTGCCAGCAGTTCCCCCATCGACTCGGCGGCGCGTACGGCCGCGTCGGCGCAGCAGTTGTTGAACAGGACGTGCACCTCGTCGGCCCGCTCGGCCATGCCGCGCAACCGCGGCACCCACTCCGCCAGTTCCTCCCGCGTATAGGTGTGGCGGAACCGTTCCTCTTTGCTCCCGGACCCCCACGCGGAGTTGCGCCCGTGAAAGCGCACCACCGCCAGCCGCCCGTCCGTCACGGGGGTGACCGGACGTATCGAAACCGGCAGGGTCTGCGCCATGTCGACGGCCACGGCCGACATCCCCAGATCCGCCAGCAACGCGGACGTCCAGCCCTGCTGATCGTCCCGCCACCACCCGGGATGCCGGAACTCCACGGCCACCGGCCACCCCCGGATACGCGCTCGGCACGCCTCAAGAAACGCCTCGGCCCGCGCGCCCGGCCCGAACCAGGGCGGAAACTGGAACAGCAGGGTGCCGAGCCGCCCGGCCTCCCGCAACGGCTCCACCGCCCCGCGGAACCGCTCCCACACCTCGTCCAGCAGTTCCGTCCCCGATACGCCGTCCCGCAGGTCGGCGGGGAGCGCCCCGGGCCGCGTCGGATGCCCGGTGAGCAACGAGAACGCCTTCACGTCGAACCGGAACCCGTCCGGAGTCCGATCGACCCACAGCCGGCTGTTACGCACACTGGGCAACGCGTAATACGAGGCATCGACCTCCACGACCGGAAACCGGCCCGCGTAATATCGCAGCCGCCCCTCCGCGTCCCGCTGCCCCGGCGGATACCACCCACTGGAAACCAGAGCGGAATCCGTCCAGGAACACGTACCGACCAGAATCTCACCCATGGCTGGGCGGATACCCCGTCACGAGGGCGGCAACGGGGCCGGGGTCAGTGCCTGCCGTAGAAGGCGTTCACCAGCGACTCCATGCTCTTCTGGAACGAGCAGCAGAGCGCGATCCAGGAACCGTCCACGAAGACCAGGTCGAAGCGGCCGCGGGGGAGAGTCATGCGCGGCCTGGGCCGCAGCTCGGCGATGTCCTGGCGCGGCACCTCCACGGCGAGTGCCAGCTCGGGCTCGCGGGCCCGCCAGCCGTGGGCGTGGTCGGTGAGCACGAACAGGCGGCGGTCGGTGATCGCCTGATGCCTGGGGACGCCGCCCGCGTTGGTGACCTGGACGTGGAAGCGCCCGGCCATGCTCGTCCAGCTGCCTTCCATGGGCTTGCCGTACATCATGCGCTCGGCCGCGTCGTCGACGGCGTCCTCGAAGTTCTCCTGCGCCTCGCTGATCCCCTCCGCGACGTTTCCGACGACGCGGGTCACCCGGTGGTTGGTGAACCGGTTGTCGCTGATCGCGTCGATGGGTCGCGACGCCTTGTGCCAGACGTTGCCCAGCACGCCGCGGATCCGCTTCTCCAAGGCCGACTGCTTCGGCGGAAGCCGCAGGTGCGCGGGGACCAGCGGCAGATTCGGGTACACCTCGTACTGCTCGCTCTGCAACAGCACCTCGCCGGGCTGGAGGAACGTCCGGCAGGGCGTCTCGTGGTCAATCACGCGGCCATTCTCTCTGTGTGGGGGGCGGGGGTGGGGCCGGGGACGCACGGTGTGCGCCCCCGGCCGTACGCGCTGGTCCCTCGGCCCTGGCTCAGCCGAAGGGGTTGCCGGGGTCGCGCGGCTGCTGGGCGGCCGCGGGGCGGGAGCCCAACCGGATGTCCTGGTCGGCCGCCGGTACCGGCGCCGGCTCCTGGTAACGGTCGAGCGGGTCCGGGTTGGCGGGGGCCGGATCGGCTGGTACTCCGGCCCTCGGCGGCGGGCTCAGGTGCCCGCTGACGCCCGGCTCGGGGTGCTGACCGGCCGGTATCCGCCCGGTGGGCGACGGGTCGAAGTCCGACGCGGGCGGCAGGTGGACGTCCCCGTGCCGCTGCGCGCCGCCGCCGGACTTGGCGCCTCCGCCGTCGTCACCGTCGATCATGTTGTCGAGCTTCTCGGCGCCTGCCTGGGCGATCGGCCCGAGGGCCTGTGTCGGATCGCCCGAGAAGCCCAGGCCGCCCATGCCGAGCCCGACGGCGCCCTTCATCGGCACCTTGGCGATTTTCAACGCCTTCTTCGCGGCGAGCGCCTTCACGAATTTCTCGGCCTCGCCCGGGTCCTTGATGTGCTTCCAGGTCCAGGGCTTGAGCTTCTTGACCTTCGACATCTTCTTGGCTTTCTTCAGCAACTTGATGATGTTGACGAAAGCCTTGAGCTCCGTGGCCAGTTCGTGCAGGATTCTGGCGATACGGGACGAAACGATACCGGCCTGGGCCACGGCAGTGGCCGCCGCGGCGGCGGCCGAGGCGCCGACCGTGATGATCGAGGTGGCCAGCGCCACCGCGAGTTCGATGATCGCCCACTCGATCAGCTCGCGGATCAGCGTCTCGACGACCTGCTCGGCCAGCTTGGCCTGCGCGCCGGCCTGCTCCAGGACGTCGGCGACGGCGTCCATGTCGGCGGCTTCCTGCTCCAGGGCCGCTTCCATCTCCGCCAGGTGCCCCTGGAAGGCCTCGGCCGCCTGGCCGGTCCACTCGTGGGCGAGGTCCGCGCGGTCCCGGCGCTGGTCGGCGATCAGGTCGCGGAGTTCGGAAGCCTGGTCGCGCCAGAGCTTGGCGGCTTCCGCGATGCCCTCGTCGTCACCGGTGACGGCTTCCAGGTGCTCGGCGAGCGGTTCGACGAGCGGGCGCATGATGGCGTCCACGGCGGAGTCGAACCCGCTCATCCAGTCGTTGACCTTGTTGTAGGCACCCAGCGCCCCCGATGCCACCCCGCTCATCGGGCGCCCCCGGCCCCGCCCTGGACGTGTTCCATCGTCCGTACGGTCTCGTCCTCGTCGGCCTGGTACGCACGCGCCGTCTCGGTGACGCCCTCGCCGACCTTCTCCTCCAGCGTCGCCGCCGCCTGGAGAATCTCCAGGCAGTCCTCGCTCTGCTCCGAGTAGGCCGTGTAGAGCTCGCCGGCCTCCGGCAGCTTGCCGAACGCCTCCGGGTTCAGCGAGTGAGAGGCCAGTTTGCTGCGTATCTCCCGCAGTTTCTCCGCGCGTTGGTCGGAACTCTTCGCGAATTTGTGCAGGGCTTCTTGAGCAGCGGTGAATTGCTCAGGCACAGATCTCCCCCGATCCGTTGTCATGGCTTGGTCAAGACAAGGTCAAGACGTGGTCAAGCGACATGCCTTGAAAGGTTCGGACAACGGTACGTGTCACGAACACCGGCCGTGACACGGGGGTTGATGTCTGTTATGCGCACTTGTGGCGCCCGAGCCCTGCCAGTGTTCGTGCCGGTGCCCGGGCTCCTGCCCGTCCCCGTGTTCGTGCCCCGGCGCCGGCTCACCTCTCCCAGTACTTCGCCACCGCCTGCGCGTACGCCACCCGGTGATCGAGCCCAAGCCCGCCACCCCGGACCCGGAACCGGCCGCGCGCCGACTCGGTCAGAGCCGCCCGCCCGAAGAGTCCACCCGGATGCTTCCAGGCCGTACGCAGCGGAGCGGCGGCGGTACCGGCCGGAGAGTCGGAAAGCGCCAGGGCCACCAGATACAGCAGGACGAACGGCAACAGGACCACGCACAGAATCAGCGACGGATCATCCATGGTTGCACCGCGGTTCGGCGGGGCGCGGTGCCCGTGCCGCCACACGGCCTGCGCGTCGGCATGCCAGCAACCCCGTATACGAGGGGAGTTCCTTCGTGATGAGCCGCCGCCCGGTACGGCGCACCGCACATCGTCGTCCGGGTCGCCGCCCAAGGAAGCGGGACCAGCCGGTTGTCCTGCTGGTGGCCACGGTCGCCGCGGTCGCCGCGGTGGGCTTGGTCGCCGCTGTCGTGCAGTGGCTGCTCGCGCATTGGTGGATCCTGGCCCTCACCGCTCTGGTTGCCTCCGGCGCGGGCGGCCTCTGGTTCCGGCAGACCCGTCGGCGGGCCGAGTGGGCGCGCGTCCGCTCCCGGGCCCTGCGGCTGCGCATCGCCGAAATCGACGCCTTGGACCACCGTGCGTTCGAGTTCGCGGTACGAGACCTGATGCGCCGGGACGGCTGCAAGGCCGAGCGGCTCGGCGGCGCTGGTGACAATGCCTGCGACGTGCGCGCGGTCGACCCCGTCGGCCGGGTCTGGGCCATCCAGTGCAAGCACCGCCGGAACGGAGAACGAGGTTCCGCCGTAGGCGTCGGTGTGCTGCAACAGGTCAACGGCACCGCCCGGCAGATCCACGGGGCGGACATCGCGGTCGTCCTGACCAACGGCTGCTTCTCCTCGAAGGCCGTCCCCTGGGGAAAGCAGCACCGTATCCATCTGGTCGACCGTCACATGCTCGGCCAGTGGGCCGCGGGACCGCGCCCGCTGTGGGACCTGCTGGACCGCCTCGCGCCCCGTCACCGGCCGCCGACACTGCCCTGACCGGTGGGGGAGGGGGTACGAGGGGCGCCGGTGCGTCGTATGCGCCGCGCACGTCCCCGGCGAATCCAGCCTCGCACAGGAGCTTTGCCGCCAACCCCGGGTATCCGGCTCACCGCGCCCCCGCCCCTCGGCTATGCAGGAAAGCCGGGACGTCCGATGCCGTGCCTAACGCGAGGACCGGCCGAATGATTCTGACGATCAACGTGGCGGTCATCCTGGCCGTCATCATCTTCCTGCGCGTACGTCGACGCGTGGAGGCCCGGAGCCGGTCCGACCAGTGGCTGACCGTGGCCATCGTGTTGGTCTTCGGCCTGCTCGTCGCCCAGACAGGCTTCGGTCAGGGAGTCCTGAAGGTGGTGGGCCAGATCACGCAAAGCGTCTCCCAGGCCGGCAGTCGGTGATCTCCCTGGCTCTGGTGCCCGGTCACGGTGCATGCCGACGCCACCACCGTGACCGGCCGCACCGGGGTCACCGCCCCCGGCAAGGTCAGTTGGCGATGCCGACCGGGTGGACCTTGATCTTCTCGTCGTACGGGCCGGCCAGCTTCAGCGCCTCGGCGGGCCACTTCAGGGACACGCTGTGGGTCTCGTTCGGCGGCGTCACGATGAGGTGGGTCGGGGTGGCCATGTTGCCACCACTGGAGTCGACCGAGTACGAGATGCTGAAGGTGGCGGTGTCACCGGGCTTCAGATCGGTGATGCGGGGCTGCTCACCGCCGCGGTGGACCGGGGCGGAGGTGCCGTCGGCGTCCTTCAGGTCGACGCCCGCGAAGCCCGTCACCGAGCAGGTGCGCCCGCCCTTGTTCGTCATCTGAACGGTGACGTCGCCCGTCTTCTGGTCCGGCGAGCTGTCCACAGCCTCCATGTTCAGCTCGGTCGTCCGGCAGAACTTGCTCTTCCCCCCGCCCTTTCCGCCACCCTTCGCCGCACCGTTCCCGGAGCCGGCACGGGACGGGGCGGTGCCGCCGGAGCCGGCGCGGGGCGAGGTGCCGTCGCCGGAGCCCGGCTTGGCGTTGTCCGGCTGGGTCTCGGCGCCCTGCGCCCCGGCAGCGGAACCCGCGCCACCGGACTCGGCGGCAACGCCCGCCCCCGACTGGCCGGCGGGCTTCGAGGCGGCGGCGTCCGAGCCGGAGCAGGCGGTCAGGGAAAGCGCGGCGGCCGCGGTCAGGGCCGCGGCGGCAACACGCAGGGTGCGGCGGCGAGTGGTGCGGGCAGTGGTGTCGGCGCTCATTTCGAGTCCCCCCGGGAAGTCGGTGTCGTTCTCTCCTGCGTACGACAACCACTCTGATCGGGACCGCTACCGCCAGGCTGCCGCCCCGCTAACACCCGGCTAACACGAGCGCGACCAGCGGACCGATCGACCGAGCCGAAACGCGACGAAGGCCCCCACCGCGAACGGTAGGGGCCTTCGACGTAGTGCCCGGTGAGGCACTGGCGGAGGATACGAGATTCGAACTCGTGAGGGGTTGCCCCCAACACGCTTTCCAAGCGTGCGCCCTAGGCCACTAGGCGAATCCTCCGCCGCAAACAATACAAGACGTTGAGGGGTGCTCGCGAACACGGTCGGGGGGCGGGGGTGGGGGAGTGATCTTGGGGAGGGGCGGGGTCGTGTGTTGGGCGGGGGATCCGCTAGTGTTGGGCGCAGCCCCTCACGTGGCGCTATCTCACCGAACTCCCCCAGGGCCGGAAGGCAGCAAGGGTAAGTGAGCTCTGGCGGGTGCGTGGGGGGCGTTTGCGTTTCGGGGCTCGGGGGCGGCCCGGTTGTCAGTGGGGGCCGATATCGTCGTATGCGTGTCGTCCCTTGCGCTGTACCGCCGCTACCGTCCCGAGACCTTCGCTCAGGTCATCGGGCAAGAGCACGTGACCGATCCGCTGCAGCAGGCCCTGCGTAACAACAGGGTCAACCACGCGTATCTGTTCAGTGGCCCGCGTGGCTGCGGCAAGACGACCAGTGCGCGGATCCTGGCGCGCTGCCTGAACTGTGAGCAAGGTCCCACTCCCGATCCGTGCGGGGAGTGCCAGTCGTGTGTGGATCTCGCCCGGAACGGGCGGGGGAGCATCGACGTGATCGAGATCGACGCCGCTTCGCACGGTGGCGTGGACGACGCGCGTGAGCTGCGGGAGAAGGCGTTCTTCGGGCCGGCCGGCAGCCGGTACAAGATCTACATCATCGACGAGGCCCACATGGTCACGTCGGCGGGCTTCAACGCGCTGCTCAAGGTGGTCGAGGAGCCGCCGGAGCATCTGAAGTTCATTTTTGCGACGACCGAGCCCGAGAAGGTCATCGGGACGATCCGGTCGCGTACGCACCACTATCCGTTCCGGCTGGTGCCGCCGGGGACCCTGCGCGAGTACCTGGGGGAGGTGTGCGGGCAGGAGGACATTCCGGTCGACGAGGGCGTGCTGCCGCTGGTCGTGCGGGCCGGGGCCGGCTCCGTGCGGGACTCGATGTCGGTGATGGACCAGCTGCTCGCCGGGGCGGGCGACGCCGGTGTGACATATGCCATGGCCACGGCGCTGCTCGGGTACACCGACGGGTCGCTGCTGGACTCGATCGTGGAGGCGTTCGCGGCGGGGGACGGCGCGGCGGCCTTCGAGGTCGTGGACCAGGTCATCGAGGGAGGCAACGACCCGCGGCGGTTCGTCGCCGACCTGCTGGAGCGGCTGCGGGACCTGGTGATCCTGGCGGCGGTGCCGGACGCGGCGGAGAAGGGCCTGATCGACGCGCCTGCCGATGTGGTGGAGCGGATGCAGGCCCAGGCCTCGGTGTTCGGGGGCGCCGAGCTGGCCCGGGCCGCGGACCTGGTCAATACCGGGTTGACGGAGATGCGCGGGGCGACCTCGCCGCGGCTCCAGCTGGAGCTGATCTGCGCCCGGGTGCTGCTGCCTGCCGCGTACGACGACGAGCGGTCGGTGCAGGCGCGCCTGGACCGCCTGGAGCGTGGCGCGAGCACGGCCGGTCTGGGCCTCGGCGGGCCGGTGGCGACCAGCGGCGTCGGCGGGCCCGCGGTCGAGTACGTACCGGGGCCGGGGAGCCATGCGGTCGCGCCGCCGGCTGGGCCGCCCGCGGGTCCGGCAGGCCCCGCGGCGGCGCGTGCCGCGGTGCGGGGGGCGAGTGCCGGAGCCGGGCCGGGGGCGTCTTCCGAGGCTGCTGTGCCGTCCGCGCCTGTCTCTTCCGGGGGTGAGCGGGAGCCCGCGCCTGCGGCTGCTTCCGAGGCCGCCTCCCCGCCTGGTGCGTGGCCGGCGGCCGGGCCGGGGGCGGGTACGAACAGCGGTGCCGGTGCCGGTGCTGGTGCCGGGCAGCAGCCGGGTGCCTGGCCTACGGGTGCGCAGGGCGGCCAGGGCGGTCAGAGTGGCGCTGCCCAGCGGCCGGGGGCCTGGCCGGGGCAGGAACCCCAGGGGGGTGCGGCCGCGCGCCAGCCCGGTGGGTGGCCTTCGGCTGCGGCGCCGGGTCAGGGCGCCCCTGGTGGTGGCGGTGCGCCGTCCGCGCCGGCACAGTCCGTACCCGTACAGCAGCCGCAGCAGTCCCAGCAGCCGCAGCAGCCCCAGCAGGGCGGCGGGATGGCACAGGGGGCCGCTCAGGTGCGGCAGCTGTGGCCGGAGATTCTTGAGGCCGTGAAGGGGCGGCGCCGCTTCACCTGGATCCTGCTCAGCCAGAACGCGCAGGTTGCCGGGTTCGACGGCACGACGCTGCAGATCGGTTTCCCGAACGCCGGGGCGCGGGACAGCTTCGCCAACGGCGGCAGTGAGGACGTGCTGCGGCAGGCGCTGGCCGAGAAGTTCAACGTGCAGTGGAAGGTCGAGGCGATCGTCGATCCGTCCGGGGGCGCCAATCCGCCCGGCGGTGGCGGTTCCGGCGGCGGCGCGCCGCAAGGCGGCTTCGGTGGCGGCTTCGCCGGCAACGGTGGCGGCGGCGGTGGTTTCGGCGGTGGCTCCGGGGCTCCGTCGCAGGCCGGCGGTGCGCCCGGTGGCCAGGGGGCCCAAGGCGGTCCCTCCGGAGGCGCCGGCGGGTACGACGGCGGTTCCGGGTACGAAGCCGGTGGCGGCGCTACGGGTGGCGGCGGCCAGGCCGCGCAGGCGGCGCGGCAGGCGGTGGCGCCGGCGCCGGCAGCTGCCTCGTCCGGCGGTGGCTATGCGGGCTCCGGGAGCGCCGGAGGCAGCGGGAGCGGCGGAACGTACGGATCCGGTGCCCCGGGCGGCGCGGCGGCGGGGGCCGGGTACCGGGAGCCGGAGCCCTCGTCGATGTCGATAGAGGACGACATGCCGGCCGAGGACGACCCGGACCTGGTCGACTCCGCGCTGAGCGGCCACGACCTGATCGTCCGCGAGCTGGGGGCGACGGTGGTGGAGGAGTTCAACAACGAGCACTGAGGAGCACTGAGGAGTGCGGGCGGGCTCTGCCGCGCCGGTGATCCGGCGCACAGTCGTGCTCCTCCGTACGGCGTAGGGCGTAGCGCCGTTCGAGCACGTAGGCTCGGGCTACCGCACCAATCGTTGTCGTACGGCAGGAGTCACGTAGTGATCCCCGGTGGTCAGCCCAACATGCAGCAGCTGCTCCAGCAGGCCCAGAAGATGCAGCAGGATCTCGCGGCGGCCCAGCAGGAGCTGGCCGAAACCCCCGTCGAGGGTTCGGCGGGAGGCGGCCTGGTCAAGGCGACCGTGAACGGTTCCGGCGAGCTCCAGGGCCTGGTCATCGACCCGAAGGCGGTGGATCCCGAGGCGGGCACCGCCGAGGAGAACGCCGAGACCCTCGCTGACCTCGTCCTGGCCGCCGTGCGGGACGCCAACGCCAGCGCTCAGCAGCTCCAGCAGCAGAAGCTCGGCCCGCTCGCCCAGGGGCTGGGCGGCGGCGGAGGCATCCCCGGCCTCCCGTTCTGAGCCGGCGGCTCCGGCCCCGGCCCCGGTTCCGGAACCGCGGTTCCGTGGTTTCGGGACCGAAGACTTGGAGGGATTGGTCTCCCATTCCGGGGAGGAGCCAACTAGCGTACGCAACACGGCAGAAGAGAGAGAAGACGTTCCGTGTATGAAGGCGTGGTCCAGGATCTGATCGACGAGCTGGGCAGGCTGCCCGGCGTCGGTCCCAAGAGCGCGCAGCGGATCGCCTTCCACATTCTTCAGGCCGAGCCGACCGACGTACGCCGGCTCGCGAACGCGCTGATGGAGGTCAAGGCGAAGGTCCGGTTCTGCAGTGTGTGCGGCAATGTCGCGCAGGACGAGCAGTGCCGGGTCTGCCAGGACCCGCGCCGCGACCCGGCGGTCATCTGCGTCGTGGAGGAGCCCAAGGACGTCGTGGCGATCGAGCGGACGCGGGAGTTCCGCGGCCGCTACCACGTGCTCGGCGGGGCGATCAGCCCCATCGAGGGCGTGGGCCCCGACGATCTGCGGATAAGGGAACTCCTGGCCAGGCTCGCGGACGGCACGATCACCGAGCTGATCCTGGCCACCGACCCCAACCTGGAGGGCGAGGCCACCGCCACGTACCTCGCGCGGATGGTCAAGCCGATGGGCCTGCGGGTGACGCGGCTGGCCAGCGGACTGCCCGTCGGGGGCGATCTGGAGTATGCCGACGAGGTCACGCTCGGGCGGGCCTTCGAAGGGAGGAGACTTCTCGATGTCTGATGCCACGCTCCACAACGCAACGCAGGACCCGGACTCATTCGCCGTACAGATCTCCGACTCGATCGAGAGCTTCATCGTCGCGGTCACGGAGGTGGCCAAGGGCGACGAGCCGGACAGCGCGGTGCCGTTCCTGCTGCTGGAGGTCTCCCAGCTGCTGCTGACCGGCGGCCGCCTGGGCGCGCACGAGGACATCGTGCCGGACGAGCGGTACGAGCCCGACGTCGGCCCGGAGCCGGACGTCGACGAGCTGCGCGAGCGCTTCGCGCGGCTGCTGGACCCGGTGGACGTGTACTCCGAGGTCTTCGACCCGTACGTGCCGCGCAGCGCGCCCGTCGCGTGCCGGATCTCCGACGACCTCGCGGACCTCATCACGGACCTGCGGCACGGCCTGGCGCACTACCGCGCGGGCCGGGTCAGCGAGGCGCTGTGGTGGTGGCAGTTCTCGTACCTGTCGAACTGGGGTCCGACGGCGAGCGCCGCGCTCCGCGCGTTGCAGTCGCTGGTCACCCATGTACGCCTCGACCAGCCGCTCGTCGAGCTGGACGGCCTGGACACGGACAGCGGCGCGGTGGACGGCGACGAGGAGCGGCTCGCCGAGGAGGCGGGCAAGGTGATGGCGGCGGAGATCGCCGGGCCGCTGGGGCTGCGCGAGGTCTGAGGCGGGGCCCACCGGGTCGTGCGAGGGAGTGCCGGGTCCGGTGTGACCTGGCTTACCTTTCCGTGTGCCCTTGTGAGAAGCGGGCATGTGCTGGCCGAGCGGGCGCAACGGCGCGCCCACGCCGGTCCACGACGATCGTGACGTGAGCGCTGTGTCTCACCATGTGGTATTGGCGAGGCGGATTCCGCCTGCTCGTTAGACTGAGCCGACCGCAGTACCCCCATATCCGGGGGTCCGGGAGGAAACTCCCGAAGAGACAGTTGCGAGGAGCGCACGTGGGCCTTGTCGTGCAGAAGTACGGCGGCTCATCCGTTGCGGATGCCGAGGGCATCAAGCGCGTTGCCAAGCGAATCGTCGAGGCCAAGAAGAACGGCAACCAGGTGGTTGTGGTGGTCTCCGCGATGGGCGACACGACGGACGAGCTGATCGATCTCGCGCAGGAAGTGTCCCCGATGCCGTCGGGGCGCGAGTTCGACATGCTGCTGACCGCCGGAGAGCGGATCTCCATGGCCTTGCTGGCGATGGCGATCAAAAACCTCGGTCACGAGGCGCAGTCCTTCACCGGTAGCCAGGCCGGTGTCATCACCGACTCCGTGCACAACAAGGCACGGATCATCGATGTGACGCCGGGCCGCATCAAGACGTCCGTGGACGAGGGCAACATCGCCATCGTCGCCGGCTTCCAGGGCGTCTCGCAGGACAAGAAGGACATCACCACGCTGGGCCGGGGCGGCTCGGACACCACCGCCGTCGCGCTGGCCGCGGCGCTGGACGCGGACGTCTGCGAGATCTACACCGATGTGGACGGTGTCTTCACCGCCGACCCCCGGGTCGTGAAGAAGGCCCGGAAGATCGACTGGATCTCGTTCGAGGACATGCTGGAGCTGGCCAGCTCCGGTTCCAAGGTGCTGCTGCACCGCTGCGTCGAGTACGCACGCCGTTACAACATCCCGATCCACGTCCGCTCGTCCTTCTCCGGACTGCGCGGCACCTGGGTCAGCAACGAACCGCAAGGGGACCAGCCCATGGAGCAGGCGATCATCTCGGGCGTCGCGCACGACACCTCCGAGGCGAAGGTCACGGTCGTCGGCGTCCCGGACAAGCCGGGCGAGGCGGCGACGATCTTCCGCGCCATCGCGGACTCCGAAGTCAACATCGACATGGTCGTGCAGAACGTGTCGGCCGCCGCGACGGGGCTGACGGACATCTCCTTCACGCTGCCGAAGGACGAGGGCCGCAAGGCCGTCGCGGCGCTGGAGAAGACCAAGCCGTCGGTCGGCTTCGACTCGCTGCGTTACGACGACCAGATCGCCAAGATCTCGCTGGTCGGCGCGGGTATGAAGACCAACCCGGGCGTGACGGCGACCTTCTTCGAGGCGCTGTCCAACGCGGGCGTGAACATCGAGCTGATCTCGACATCCGAGATCCGCATCTCGGTCGTCACCCGTGCGGACGACGTCAAGGAGGCCGTGCAGGCCGTGCACAGCGCCTTCGGTCTCGACAGTGAGAGCGACGAGGCCGTGGTGTACGGCGGCACCGGTCGATGACGACCCCCTTCTCGGGTACGGCTACGGGCCGCGCGGGTGACCGCGCGGCCCGTAAGCCGCATCTCGCCGTCGTCGGCGCCACCGGCGCGGTCGGCTCGGTGCTGCTCGGGATCCTCTCCGAGCGGGCCGACATCTGGGGCGAGATCCGGTTGATCGACCCACGCCCGAACTCTCAACTGCGTTCGGGGGACCCCCATCCCCCTTCGGCCGGCCGCAAGCTGGCCGTGCGGGGCGAGGAGGTCGAGGTCCTCGCGCTGAGCGAGGAGGTCTTCGACGGCATCGACATCGCGGTGTTCGACGTACCGGACGAGGTCGCCGCGCAGTGGGCGCCGATCGCCGCCGCCAAGGGCGCGGTGGTCGTGGACAACTCCGCCGCGTTCCGGATGGACCCGGACGTACCGCTGGTGGTCCCCGAGGTCAACGCGCACGCGGCGCGGGTACGCCCGCGCGGCATCGTCGCCAACCCGAACTGCACCACCCTGTCGATGATCGTCGCACTGGGCGCGCTGCACGCCGAGTACGGGCTGAGCGAACTGGTCGTCTCCTCGTACCAGGCCGCCTCGGGAGCGGGGAAGGCGGGCGTCGACACGCTGCGGGCCCAGCTCGCCGCGGTCTCCGGTACGGAACTGGGCACCACGCCCGGCGACGTGCGGCGGGCCATGGGTGACACGCTCGGGCCGTTCCCGGCGCCGGTCGCGCTCAACGTCGTGCCGTGGGCCGGGTCCCTTCAGGAGGACGGCTGGTCCTCGGAGGAGCTCAAGGTCCGCAACGAGTCGCGGAAGATCCTGGGGCTGCCCGGCCTGCGGGTCAGCGTGACCTGCGTACGGGTGCCGGTGATCACGGCGCACTCGCTGGCCGTGCACGCGCGTTTCGAGAACGAGGTCACGGTCGCCGGGGCGCACGAGATCCTGGCGTCCGCGCCGGGCGTCGTGGTCTGCGACGACCCGGAGGCGGGCGAGTTCCCCACGCCCGCCGACGTGGTCGGTACGGACCCGGTCTGGGTCGGGCGGGTGCGGCGGTCCCTGGACGACCCCAGGGCGCTGGAGCTCTTCGTGTGCGGGGACAACCTGCGCAAGGGCGCGGCGTTGAACACCGCGCAGATCGCCGAAGTGATCGCGGCGGACCTGACGGCGTAGCCGGCGGCGGTGCGCCGGTGACCGGTAGTCGCCGCGCGGTGGCCGGGAATCGTCGTTCCGGGCCGCGATGTTGCATTTCACGACGGGCTCTGCCCCGATTGGTGCTGTCGCTGATCCGCACAGGAGATACCTTGAGTGGAGTGTGAAGGTCCTGTGAGCGAATCGTTGGTCCAAACCGCTTGAACTGGTCCGACGGTGTGTTCGACTATTCGCTCCCCCTTGCTGCAACCGGCAGTTGGGTGGGGGGCGTCTTTGTGGCCGCCCCTCAAGGGCGTCCATGGACCCGCGGGATAAATGGGGTATTGGGGAAGAGCTGGTACGCATGAGGGCATTCGACTCGCCATCAAAAGCGGTGTCTTACGCGTACAACCCTGATGGGGGGAAACGTGTCCAACAGGCGTGGCAGAGGTACTCGGGATCACGATCGCCCCAGGGGGCTCCGGTGGCGCAGCGGTGCGGCCGTTGCGGCCCCGCATGCCCGGAGGCATGCCGGTGATCGCCCCGTGGCCCGCCGCGCAGCCCGCGCAGATCTCCTCCCAGCGTGGGGATGCTGACGACGCGATGGCTGCGGGCACGACAGTCGACCATCTCACCGAGACCTACCGCGCGCACTACCGTTCGCTCCTGGGACTGGCCGCGCTGCTCCTCGACGACACCGCCTCGTGCGAGGACGTCGTCCAGGAAGCCTTCATCCGGGTGCACTCCGCCCGCGGGCGGGTGCGTGATCCCGAGAAGACCCTCGCCTACCTGCGCCAGACAGTCGTCAATCTCTCCCGTTCCGCCCTGCGCCGCCGTATCCTCGGGCTGAAGCTGCTCTCCAAGCCGATGCCCGACATGGCGAGCGCCGAGGAAGGCGCGTACGACCTGCTGGAGCGCGATCAACTGATCAAGGCGATGCGGGGACTGCAGCGCCGGCAGCGCGAGGTCCTGGTCCTGCGGTACTTCGCGGACATGACAGAGGCCCAGGTCGCCGAGACGTTGGGAATATCGCTCGGTTCGGTGAAGGCGTACGGCTCTCGGGGTATCGCGGCGCTGCGCGTCGCCATGGAGGCTCCCGCATGAGTGGCAAGCAGTTCGGCCCGTACGACCCGCAAGAACCGCAGGACCCGCAGGCCCCACGTAACGCCGAGAACCCCGAGCGACCGCACCGGCAGGGAGAACAGGAAGCCCCGGAGGAACGCCGGAACGCCGGCCAGGCGAGCGACGGCCCCGGCGTGGGCGAGGACGAACTGCGGCGGCTGCTCAGGTCCGCCGTCGACGACCTGGAACCCGCCCCCGACTCGCTCGAACAGCTGCGCCGCGCGGTCCCGGCCCGGCGCCGCCGGCGGCGGCACGCCGTGGTCGGCGCGATCGCGGCCGTCCTGCTCGGCGGCACCTCCATCCCCGCGATGGTGCAGGTGGCCGACTTCGCCGACGGCCCCGAAGACCGGCCCGCCAACGCCGCCAGCACGCAGCGCACACCGGGCGGCACCTCGGGCGAGCACGGCGAGGGCACGGAGCACAGCGGCAAGCCGCCGTCCGGCCACGGCGGCAAGAAGTCCGACGAGGGCAAGACCGCCGGGCCGGGCAAGGAGCCGGGCAAGAACGGCAAGCCGCCCGGTGCCGGCGGCACCACACCCGACCCGTCCGGGACGATGGACGTCACCTCGCCCGCCTGCTCGCGGGCGCAGCTCGGCAAAGGCGTCAGCTCGGTCGGCCCCGCCGACTCCCAGGGCCGTGTCTACGGCTCGTTCCGGGTGGTGAACACCTCCGACACCGCGTGTTCGGTCGAGGGCGGCGGCGAGGTGGGCGTGGTCGCCCAGGGCGGCACGGACAGCTCGAAGGTCCATGTCGTCGACCACACGGCAGGCGACGACGCTCCCGGCCTGCCCGACCCGATCACCACGCCGGAGAACCTGGTGCTCAAGCCGGGCCAGGCGTACGAGGTCAAGTTCGCGTGGGTCCCGGCGGCGGGCGGCGGCGCCTCCGGCTGCACCGGACCCGGCACCACGCCGACCCCGGCCCCGCCGAAGACCCCCGGCGAGTCCCCCGGCTCCTCCTCGTCGTCCTCCGGCGAGGGCGTCGCGAGCACCACGGGCGGCAGCCAGGCCGGCGGCAACGAAGGGTCGCCCGGCAGCGGCGGCTCCAAGCCGTCGGGCGGCAGCGTGGTCCTCAGCCACACCCCGGAGGCCGGGGAGCCCGCCGCGGCCGACGCCAAGATCCCGGACGCCTGCGCCGGAACGGTCTACCGCACCGAGGCGCTGCCGGCCCAGTAGCGCCCCGCCGTCCGGGCCCGGCGGCGCTCCCCGTACCGTTGGCGATGTGTACCGATTCCTGCTGACCCCGCGGTGGTGGGGAATCAACGTGTTCGCCGTACTGGCGATTCCTTTCTGCGTCTTCATGGGCAGCTGGCAGCTGGGCCGCTTCGAGGACCGTGTCGACACGCACCACCAGCAGGAGGACCGGTCCGCCGAGGCCAAGGCCGCGACGCCCACGCCGCTGGACGGGCTGCTGCCGGTGGACAAGGTCACCTCCGGCCGCCAGGCCACCGCGACCGGCCGTTACGACACCGCGCACCAGCTGCTCGTACCGGACCGCACCCTGGACGAGAAGCGCGGCTTCTACGTCCTGACGCTGCTGCGTACGGACGGCGGCAAGGCCCTCCCGGTCGTACGCGGCTGGCTGCCGGGCGACGCGGACGCGCGGGAGGCGCGGGCCAAGGTGCCCGCGCCGCCGAGCGGCGAGGTGACCGTCACCGGCGCCCTACAGGCGTCCGAGAACCAGGGCACGGACGGGGTGCACGCGGGCGGCGGCCTGCCGCAGGGGCAGCTCGGCATGATCAGCGCGGCGTCACTGGTCAACATCGTGCCGTACGAGGTCTACGACGCCTGGGTCACCGTCACCGACGCGCAGGCCCCGCTGCGGGCCGTGCCGCCGGCGGCGGCGGAGGGCAGCGGGCTGGACCTGAAGGCGTTCCAGAACCTCGGCTACACCGGCGAATGGTTCGTCTTCGCCGGGTTCGTCCTCTTCATGTGGTTCCGGCTCTTCCGCCGTGAGGCGGAGGCCGCACGGGACGTGGCGCTGGGACTGGTTCCGGAGGAGGAGACGGACGGGGCCCGAGGGAGAGAAGAAGCCGGGACGGCGGACCGGTCCGTATCGAAGTCCTGAGCCCCCGCCCCGCTACCAGTGAGCGGGGCGGCTCAGCGTTTCCGGCAGCTTCGTCGCCGCGTCGCCCTTGGCCGCGTTCAGCTGGGCCTGGGTGAGGAAGATGCAGCCGGTCAGGTCGGCGCCGCTCAGGTCGGCGTCGCGGAAGTCCACCCCGATCAGATCGGCGGCACGCAGGTCGGCGCCCTTGAGGTCCGCGGCGATCAGATAGGCCCCGCGCAGATTCGCACCCCGCAGGTCGGCCCCCTTGAGCCGGGCCCCCATCAGGTCGGCGCCCCGGTGGTTCTTCTTACGGCCGGGAACGCCGGCCCTGACCAACTCGCTGGTACGCAGCAGCAGGGCGTTGACGTCCTGCCGTACGGCCGCGACGTCCACCTCGGCGAGCGCCTCGGCGCTGCCGCGGGTGAGCCGGTCGGTCTCCTTGAGCGCGCGCCGGAGGTCCTTGTGGAGGGAGCGGGCGGCCGGCAGCGACAGCGCCTCGGTCAGGTACCAGAGCAGTTCGTGGAGCTGCCGCATGACGGGGAACACGTCGAACATCTGCCGCGCGGAACCCGGCGCGCCGCGCCAGTCCCGGCCGCCGAACGTGACCTGGGAGACCTTCTGCCCCGCGCCGAAGCAGTCGAAGACCGTACAGCCGGAGAAGCCCTTGTCGCGGAGGCGGGCGTGAATGCCGCAGCTGAAGTCCTGCCGGAGGTTGCCGCACGGCTTGCCGGCGGGCTTGTCGACGGCGAAGTCGGCCGAGGCGGCGAAGGGCAGCGCGACGCAGCACAGCCCGAAGCAGCTGCCGCAGTCGGCCTGGAGGTCGAGACGGTCGCCGCCGGCCGACGGGACTTCCTGCTTCTGGGACACCGCGGACGCTCTCCTGCCGTAAGTAAGCCGTACGTAACGACGTCCATTGTCCCCGATGGGGCGGGAGGCGGGGGGACGGGATCGGGTGGGGGCGGGAGCGGGCGGATGCGGAGGCGGGTGGGCGGGCGGTGGGGGCTGGGCCGAGCGGTTCTGGGGCCCCGGCCCCCCCCCCGCCCCCCCCCCCCCCCCCCCCCCCCCCCCCCCCCCCCCCCCCCAACCCCCCCCCCCCG